>JABAZD010000014.1 GCA_018608705.1 Flavobacteriaceae bacterium
TCAAAAAAAAATCCCAGGAATAAAAAATTATTCTTGGGAATAAATCTGTGACCCAGAAGGGATTCGAACCCCCAACCGTCAGAGCCGAAATCTGATATTCTATCCAGTTGAACTACTGGGCCATTATGTTTAAGACAACTTCGCTTTCACTAAAGTTGAAATTGTTTTACCATCTGTTTTTCCTGCAAGTGATTTACTAACCACACCCATGACACGACCCATATCTTTCATTCCAGATGCTCCTAACAAAGTAATAGTATCTACAACTACTTTTTCTACTTCAGAAACATCTAACATCTGAGGCAAAAAACGACTAATTACTTCAGCTTCGGCAAGTTCAGGCTCTGCTAAATCAGAACGGTTTTGTTCTGAAAATATTTTAGCACTGTCATGTCTTTGTTTAACTAATTTTTGTAATAATCTAAATTCATCTTCTTCAGACATAATAGAACCTGATCCACTAGTTTGTGCGATTAATATAGCAGACTTTACTGATCTCAAAGCTGTAAGGGCTACAGTATTTTTAGATTTCATAGCAGATTTTATTGCAACCATTATTGAATCTTGTAAGCTCATGATAATGAAATTTTATTTTAGTTACGAATATAATAAAATCACTAGTTCTTTAAATAAAAAAAAACCTGGAAAATTAAAATCATTTTTCAGGTTTATTGGTTGGTTGATTTTAAACTTAATCTACATTGTCATGCAAATAAGAATTATTTGAACGTAATTGAACTTCATCATTATCATCTAGTCCAATTGTAGTTCTTGATGTGTGGGAATCAGAAGAATGCTCTATGTCACTTAGACTAATCCCCTGGCGCTTGTAGGCAGGCTCTTTTTCAATTTCCTCTATCTTAGATGAGTTAAACTTGTAGTTAAAAGCTTTCATTTTTTGTCGTCTCTCATCTGCTCTTTCTATTAGAGTTTTGGAAATAGGACTATTAAATGGATCTTGTTTTTCGTCAGGGTCTGACTTTACTTCACGTTCTTCAATTGTAATTTTTTTAAATTCTATCTCATCTTCCACTTGTATTGGTGTTTCCTGTTTAGCACCATCAAACTTCTTATCAGTTTGTTCTAAAATAATATGATCATCTAAAGCATAATGCATCTCACCTGATTGGTTTGCTTCATTTACAGGGATTAATTCTATGTAATCATTAACCTCTATTTGATTAACATTGTCTTCAAGAGTAAAAACCTCAACTTCTTCAGACTCTGATAATGAAGGTTTACTAGAAATTGGCAAATCAAATGTGAGCATGGTTTGATCTTCTTGATGAGATTGGAATTCATTATCCTCCATTAAGTTTGTAGAAACATCATTAATTATAAAGTCATTCTCATCAACTGTTAAGTCTACTGTTTGAGAAACTACATCAATATTTTTGATTAACTCTGTAGTTGGAATTAAATCCATGGCTTCAAAGGTTGCATCAAGAGATTGAAATGTATTATCATTAAGATCATGAATTATTGTTTCTTCTTGTGCAATTTGTAAATCACCAAGTTTGTTGGTAGACTCTGAAATTATTAAATCATGTTCCATTGTTTGCTCATCCTCAAGAGCATGCACTACCTTTTTTACTTCAGTATTTGTGATTTCATTCTGCTGAGTCACATCAAAACCTGTAGCAATAATTGTAACAGAAATAGCTTCTCCTAAACTATCATCTTCTCCAACACCCATAATAATGTTAGCTCCGTAGCCAGCTTCGGCTTGGATATGATCATTTATTTCTCCTATTTCATCAATTGTAATTTCTTGTGAACCAGAAACGATCAATAATAATACATTTTTGGCTCCAGTAATTTTGTTATCGTTGAGTAATGGAGAATCTAAAGCCGA
Organism: Flavobacteriaceae bacterium; assembly: GCA_018608705.1. GTDB lineage: Bacteria > Bacteroidota > Bacteroidia > Flavobacteriales > Flavobacteriaceae > Hel1-33-131. Next base: position 1,856 of record JABAZD010000014.1, read on the forward strand.
TGTAATGGCGTCTTGAGCTCTATTTTGGCTTGAAGAAGTTGAAGAACCCATAATGGCGGTTCCACTGTTACTTAATACAGTCTTAGCGTCTCGTAAATCAATATTTTGCATGTAGTGGTGTGTAATCACCTCAGCAATTCCACGTGCAGCAGTTGAAAGAACTTCATCGGCTTTAGAAAAACCAGCTTTGAACCCTAAATTACCATAAACCTCTCTAAGCTTATTATTATTTATGATTACTAATGAATCAACTGTTTTTCGAAACTTGTCAATTCCTTTATTAGCTTGTAAATTCCTTATTTTTCCTTCAAACTCAAAGGGCATAGTAACAATACCTACAGTGAGAATGTCCATCTCTTTTGCCATTTTCGCTATGATTGGTGCTGCGCCAGTACCAGTTCCCCCTCCCATTCCTGCAGTAATAAACACCATTTTTGTATTAGATGTTAACATAGCTCGAATATCGTCTAAGCTTTCAACTGCTGATTGCTCTCCGATTTCAGGATTTGCCCCAGCACCTAGACCTTCAGTTAAATTAACTCCAAGTTGGATTTTAATAGGAACTCCACTATTATTTAAAGCCTGTGAATCGGTATTACATATCACAAAGTCGACACCCTTTATTCCCTGTTTAAACATGTGGTTAATAGCATTACTTCCTCCTCCCCCTACTCCGATAACTTTTATTACGTTAGATTGGTTCTTTGGTAAGTCAAATGTGATTCCAAAATCATTACTGCTGCTCATATAATTAATTTTACTGGTTATTGTTTTTATTCTGCATTATCTAAAAAGTGTTTAACTCTTTCAGTTAGTTTATCTAAAAAACCTCTGTCCTTATTTCTAGACGGTTCTGGTATTTGAGTAAGCTCTTGTTCCATTTCAGCGTCATTATCTTCTGGAATTTCTATTATTGTTTTTTCTTGGCGTGAAAGGCTATCCATTACTAATCCTACTGCAGTTGCATACATTGGACTAGTAATATCGCTGTCGCTATCACCTGCTAAATGCTCATTAGGATATCCAACCCTTGTATCCATACCTGTTATATATTCGACTAGCTGCTTTAAATGCTTTAACTGACTTCCACCTCCAGTTAATACGATTCCGGCAATTAGTTTTTTCTTTTGCTCCTCGTGTCCGTAATTTTTGATTTCCACATATACTTGCTCAACAATTTCTACAACTCTTGCGTGTATGATTTTAGATAGATTTTTAAGTGTTATTTCTTTAGGATCACGCCCCCTTAGGCCAGGGATTGAAACAATCTCATTATCTTTGTTTTCACCTGGCCAAGCAGAACCGAATTTTATTTTCAATAATTCAGCTTGCTTCTCTATAATCGAACAACCTTCTTTAATGTCTTCAGTAATCACATTACCTCCAAAGGGAATAACGGCTGTGTGCCTGATTATCCCGTCTTTAAACACAGCTAAATCTGTAGTTCCACCTCCAATATCTATCAAAGCTACACCAGCTTCTTTTTCTTCCTGACTTAATACTGCATTTGAAGAAGCCAAGGGTTCAAGTGTAATACCTTCAAGATTTAAACCTGCAGTTTGCACACATCTTCCGATATTTCTAATGGAAGAAACCTGTCCTACAACTACGTGAAAGTTAGCTTCAAGACGCTCGCCATACATACCTATTGGTTCTTTAATTTCTGCTTGTCCATCCACTTTATAATCTTGAGGCAAAACGTGAATAATCTCTTCGCCAGGTAACATTACTAACTTATGAACCTGATTAATGAGTCGATCTATATCCTCTTCGTTGATTACTAATTCAGAGTTTTCTCTGGTGATATAATCACTGTGCTGTAAGCTACGAATATGTTGTCCTGCTATGCCTACAGTGACCTCTTCAATCTTTAATCCTGAGTTAGACTCTGATTCAGAAACTGCTTGCTGTATTGACTGAATTGTTTGTGTGATATTATTAACGACACCTCTATGAACACCTAGACTTTTAGACTTTCCAATTCCTAGTATTTCTAGTTTATTATACTCGTTTTTACAACCAATCATAGCCACAATTTTTGTGGTACCAATATCTAATCCTACTGAAATTTTTTGAGCTTCCATACAATTATTTTTTTGTGCAAACAACTTGATTATCAAATTGCAAATTCACGCTTTTATAAATATCTAACATATTATCTTTCTTTGCTTTTTGATAAAATGCTTTTAAATTTTTTAATTTCACTTCTAAGTTGTCTATATTTCCTACTGAAACCTCAAAATCTAGTAATCTCAGTTTTAAACTTATTTCTTTATTTTTATTTTGATGAATCTCAGTCAAATAAGTTTTTAAAAAAGTATCATTATAAGCTGTTAGTGCTAACTTATAAACTCTTTTTAAATCCTCTTCTTCAACAATTCCATAAACCACAGGAACACGTGCACTATGTTGTGTTGACAAAGGCATTCTGAAACCTTGATCATCTATGTAAAATACTTCACTATTTTGAACTCTAGCTATAGGGACTTTTTGTTCCACTTTAGCCATAAGTACTCCGTTTACAGTAAGATACACTTGGGCGGACTTTATCATACTATTTGACTCAAGCAAAAACTCCAACTCTCTCAAATCTATATCATCTTTATGTAAGAAATATGGTTTTTCTTGACTTTGTATCAACAATTTATTAACCATTTCGGTAGTAATAAAAACATTATTTGAGCCCATAAATTGAATGTTCACATTCTTCACAAGACGGCTGTTATTTTTAAAAGATGAAAATGCATACAAGAACAACACTAACCCTAGTAAAAACAGACCTTTTATAAAATTCAAATTAATACGCATAGCTTAATTTTTCTTTTAACTGAGAAATCTCAACACCAATATCTCCAGCTCCAATGGTAATAAAAACTGGATAACCCAAATCGGTTATCTCTCTAACTATCTCTGATTTAGAGATTAATTTTTTTATTGGGCTTTTTATTTTTCCCAACAACCACTCAGAGTCAACTCCCTCAATAGGAAGCTCTCTTGCTGGATAAATTTCTAATAAAAAAGCAGCATCAAATTGAGACAAGCTAGCTGCAAATTCATTAATAAAATCTCTAGTTCTACTAAACAAGTGCGGTTGAAACACCACGGCTATCTTTTTGGATGGGTACATTTCCCTCACTGCTTGATGTACAGCATTTATTTCCGTAGGATGATGCGCATAGTCATCAATAAAAATAAAATCATCTGTTTTGATTTGATAGGTAAAACGTCTTTGAACCCCCTTATAGGATTCCAAAGCTTTAGCTAAACTCACGATAGAGCAACCTAACTCAAGCGCCATGGCCATCGCAACTAATGCATTAGAGATATTATGAATTCCCGGAAGACTAAAATGTAAGTTTTTAATTAACTTTGAAGGAGTTTGTATATCGAAACAATAAACACCATTTAAAACACGAACATTTAGCGCACTATAATCTGCTTTTTCATTAACTCCGTAAGTAATACCCTCAAAAGGCAATCCTTTTTTGACAAATAATTTACCAGGAGATTTTATTTTTTTAGTAAATTCTCTAAAAGAAAATTCCAAGTCCTCTACAGAGCCGTATACATCTAAATGATCTGCATCCATTGACGTAATACAGGCAAAATCAGGGCTAAGTGTTAAAAAGGATCTATCAAACTCATCAGCTTCAACAACGGAAATTTCAGTACCTCGGTGTATAAGATTTGATTGATAATTTTCTGAAATACCCCCAACAAATGCAGTGACTTTTTTGTTATTCTGATACAACAAATGAGCTAAAATACTAGTAGTAGTTGTCTTGCCATGCGTACCAGCTACTGCCAAACATTGCGTATTTTTAGTTACCATACCCAATACTTCCGAACGCTTAAAAACCTGAAAACTATTAGATTTAAAATAATTTAAAAGCGAATTAGCTTGAGGAATCGCTGGTGTAAAAACAATCAGTGTATTCAAAGGATCTGAAAATATTTCATCTATCATGCTAGAGTTAGCTTCAAATTGGATACTAACTCCTAATTCAATCAAAGAATCTGTGGAAAGCGAAGGCTTTATATCGTAGCCTCCAACCTTTTTACCAACAGCTAAAAAGTACTTTGCAAGCGCACTCATCCCAATACCACCGATACCAATGAAATAAATGTTATGTACAGATTTTAAATTCATTGAATTAATAATTTTTCAATTTCGTCAACAATTGTTTTTGTAGCCCCTTTTAAAGCTAATTTTCTTATATTTTTAGAAAATAAATCTTGCTGAGTTTCTGAGCTAAAAAGTTCAGAAAATTTTGTTTCAAAAATAGAATCTAAATCTTTCTCAGCTATTAACAATGCAGCTTTGTTTTGGGTTATTGCATTGGCATTTTTAGTTTGATGATCTTCAGAAACATTTGGAGATGGAATAAAAATCACTGGCTTTCCAACAACACATAGCTCAGAAACTGAGCTGGCCCCAGCCCTTGAAATTACAAAATCAGCTGCAGCGTATGCTAAATCCATTCTATTAATAAATTTATGAACTTGTACTAAATTTCTGGAGTTGTGTTTACTGTAATCCTCAGAATATAATTTTCCACACTGCCAAACTACCTGAAGCCCTATAGAATTGAAGAAATCTAGCTTGGTCTCGATAAGCTGATTAATTCGACGCGATCCTTGACTACCACCCAAGACTAGTAAGGTTTTTTTATCAGTTTCTAAGTTAAAAAAAGAATAAGCTTCTTCAGTTTTCTCCTCCAAATTTAAAAGGTCTTGACGAACTGGATTACCACTAATGATTATTTTATTATTTGGAAAAAACCTATCTAACCCATCGTAAGCAACACAAATCTTATTAACTCTTTTTGATAATAATTTATTTGTAATTCCTGGAAATGAGTTTTGCTCTTGAATGAGCGTTGGCACACCCTTCATTGAAGCCACCTGCAACACAGGTCCACTTGCAAAACCACCAGTTCCAATTACTACATCGGGCTTAAAAGACCGTATAATTTGAATGGATTTAAGTAAGCTAAAGACTAACTTAAATGGAAATAATAAATTTTTAAAAGTTAGCCTCCTTTGAAACCCAGATATCCATAAACCAACAATTGAATATCCAGCTTCCGGCACTTTTTGCATTTCCATCTTATCGCTAGCCCCTACAAATAAAAATTCGGTCATTGGAAATCGCAATTTAAATTCATTGGCAATGGCTATCGCAGGGTAAATATGTCCTCCTGTTCCTCCGCCTGATAATATGATTCTATACGATTTCATTATAATGCTTCACTTAGTATTTCTAAAGGATGTTGATCATCCATATCTTTATTTTTATCTTCATGTCTTTTTGAGCTAACACTTAAAACGATACCCAATGCTAGACAGGTTACCCATATTGAAGTTCCACCACTGCTAATAAGCGGTAAAGTTTGCCCCGTAACAGGAAATAACTGTACAGCCACCCCCATATTAACTAGGGCTTGAAATATAACTGGAAGCCCTACCCCTATTGCCAATAGCTTTCCAAAAACAGAGTCTGACTTTTGGGCAACAATTACAATCCTAAATAATAACCATAAGTAAAGAATTAGTAAAACCATACCCCCAATAAGACCATACTCCTCAATAATAATTGCAAAAATAAAATCAGATGATGATTGTGGTAAAAAGTTTTTCTGAATACTTTTTCCTGGCCCCAACCCCTTTACTCCACCAGTAGCAATAGCTATTTTTGCTTTTTCAATCTGATAATCCTCTTGAGTAACTTCAGAATCTACGAAACTTGAAATTCTACTGGTCCAAGTATCCACACGGTTCGGGATTAAGTTTGGAAAAGCCTTTGCTGTTAAAACAAATAAAGCAAGTACAACAACTCCAGATCCGATGATGATTGATAAATACTTAAATGGATACCCCCCCACATAAGTTAGTAAAACTACCATTGAAAAAATAATTGCTGCGGTTGAAAAATTAGCTGGAAGAATCAAAGCTAAAACAATAAAAACTGGCAGCCACAATGGCAAAATAGAGCCTTTAATGGTGATAATCTTATCTTTAATTTTAGATAGGTAACGAGCTACATAAACCATTAAAACCAAAGCAGCTAAGGTAGATGGCTGAAATGCAAACCCAACAATTGGAACTCGAATCCAACGACTCGCATTAGCACCTCCAATCGTTGCGCCTTGAAGCATTGTAATTATTAATAATATTAAGACAACAGGGATCATTACCATTGAAAGTCCTCTAAAATACCTGTAAGGAATCTTATGAATGCCATAGATTATGGAGAAACCTAAAAACAAATGCACAAAATGCTTAATAAAATAGCTAAAGGTGTTACTACCACTCCCAACATAGGCCAGATTACTTGCAGCACTATAGACAGGCAGGAATGAGAATATTGCCAATAACGCCGCAATAGCCCAGATAATTCGATCCCCCTTTATTTTATCAAATACTGTTTTCATTATAACTTTCTTACAGCTGATTTAAATTGATTACCTCTATCTTCATAACTCTCAAATAAATCAAAACTAGCACACGCAGGAGACAGTAATACAGCCTCTCCAGCATCAGCAACTTTATAAGCGATTTTAACAGCTTCACTCATGAACTGTGTTTCAATTATTATATCAACCATATTTCCAAAAGCATCAAATAAAGCATCGTTGTCTTTCCCCAAACATATAATTGCTTTTATCTTTTCATTTACAAAAGGAAATAATGAGCTATAATCATTTCCTTTATCGACACCTCCAACAATCCAAACAGTAGGAACATTCATACTTTCTAAAGCATAATATGTAGCATTTACATTAGTTGCCTTAGAATCATTTACATATTTAACCTTGTTAATTGTTAAAACCTGCTCCAAACGGTGCTCAGCTCCTTGAAACCCTTCAAGACTTTCTCTAATAGTGGCTTTTCTAATTTTCAATAGCTGTGCAACTGTGGCTGCAGCCATAGCGTTTTTTACATTGTGCTTTCCTTCTAAAGCTAAGTTTGATATTGGCATAATTATGTCTCTATTGTTAAAATCTATTATTATATTATTTTGTTCTAAATACGTACCGTTTGTTACTATTTTAGATAGCGAAAAAGGCACTAATGTTGATTGAATTTGATGGCATTTAATATATGATGTGATAACCTCGTCATCTGAATCGTATAGCAAATAATCATCTGACGTCTGGTTCATGATAATCCTAAATTTGGAAGCTATATAGTTTTCAAATTTATTATCATAACGATCCAAATGATCAGGAGTTATATTGGTTATAATAGCAATATTAGGTCTGAAATCTTTTATTCCATCTAACTGAAAACTACTTAATTCAAGAACATAATTGGCTGTTTCTGTAAGGACTTGTTCTGCAAAACTGACACCAACATTTCCAGCCATTGCTACATCTAAGCCAGCCTGTTTAAGAATGTGATAAACCATCATAGTGGTTGTGGTCTTTCCATTACTACCAGTAATCCCAATGATATTGGCTGTGGTGTGTAATGCTGCAAATTCAATTTCTGACACTACAGGAATCATCGCATATTGTAACTTCTGAACAATGGATACATTATCGGGGATACCAGGACTTTTAACAACTAAATCTGCAGTTAAAATCTCAGATTCTGTGTGCCCCCCATCTTCCCATTCAATCTCATTATGTATAAGAACGTCTTTATAATTATTGGCAATCTTTCCAGAATCAGAAATAAATACATTGTACTCTTTTAGTTTCCCTAATAAAGCAGCTCCTACCCCACTTTCTCCGCCTCCAAGAATCACCAATCGTTTCATTTATCGAATTTTCAAAGTAACTATTGTGAGTATTGCCAAAAGTACTCCTACGATCCAAAATCGAGTTACAATTTTACTTTCGTGGTAGCCTGATTTTTGGTAATGGTGATGCAGAGGTGACATTTTAAAAATGCGACGACCAGCACCAAACTTCTTTTTCGTGTACTTAAAGTACCCAACCTGCATAACTACTGATAAATTTTCCATTAAGAAAATTCCACACAAAACTGGAATTAACCATTCTTTACGAACCGCAATAGCAATAACCGCTATTATGCCTCCGATAGTCAAACTGCCTGTATCGCCCATAAAAACCTGAGCTGGATAAGTGTTGTACCAAAGAAAACCTATTAAAGCTCCTACAAATGCTGCTATATAGATTGTAATCTCCTCAACCCTTGGGATATACATTATATTTAAATAGTCAGAAAAAATAATATTTCCAGAAACCCAGGCAAAAACACCTAGTGTTAAAGCGATAATAGCAGAAGTACCTGCAGCAAGTCCATCGATTCCATCTGTTAAATTAGCTCCATTGGAAACAGCAGAAATGATAAATGTAACTACCAATACAAACGTAATCCACGCATACTTCTCCAAGCCTGGATGAATCCAAGTAATGAGGTCCGCGTAGTCAAACTCATTTGATTTAACAAACGGGATTGTTGTCTTGGTAGATTTTGTTTCTGGGTAAAACTGAACTGAGGGCGCCTCATTTGAAATAGAATTAACCTGCAAATTTGTTGGTATTTTTTCCTTAATAGTCACCTCACTATGAAAAAATAAAGTCGTACTAACTATAATACCTAACCCCACTTGACCCAAGATCTTAAAGCGACCTTTCAATCCTTCTTTTTCATTTTTGAATTTTTTGATGTAGTCATCTGCAAAGCCTATAACACCCATCCACAGTGTAGTAACAAGTAATAATATAATGTAAATATTGTGCAACTTAGCGACTAATAAAACAGGGATTATTGTAGCCAAAATAATAATTATGCCACCCATAGTTGGGGTTCCGGCTTTTTCATTTTGACCTTGTAAACCTAAATCTCTTATGGTCTCACCTACCTGTTTTTTTTGAAGAAAACTAATAATACGCTTCCCAAAAATAGTAGAGATTAACAGAGATAAAATAATAGCAACCGCTGCCCTAAACGTAAGAAATCCAAAAAGTGAAGCTCCTGAGAATTGGTATGTTTCTTCTAAATATTTAAATAAATAGTACAGCATCTTATTTTTTTAATTGTTTTAAAAATTCTTCTGTTATTTTATAGTCGTTAAACTCACTTTTAATCCCATTAACTTCTTGATAGGTTTCGTGCCCTTTTCCGGCTACAAGTATGATGTCATTAGGTTCCGCTAACTGACAGGCAGTTTTAATGGCTTGCTTGCGATTGGTAATTGATATAGTTTTTTTGAAGTTTTGAGCCTCAACACCACCTTCCATTTCAGAAATAATTTGATCTGGATTTTCTGATCTTGGATTATCACTTGTAAAGATTATTTTGGTACTTAATGCAGAAGCAATATGCGCCATCCTTGGACGCTTGGATTTGTCGCGATCTCCTCCGCAACCAACAACAGTAATTAGAGTTTCATTTTTTGTTCGAATTGAATTAATCGTTTCCAAAACATTTTTTAGAGCATCTGGTGTGTGGGCATAATCTATAATTGTGGTAATATTGGTGTCTGAAACAAAATACTCAAACCGGCCATTTACATTATCCAATGTACTCATTAGACGTAAAGCCTCAGTAGATTTCAGCCCTAAGAGTTCGCTGACCCCATAAATAGCAGTTAAGTTATAGGCATTGAAACTACCAATTAGTTTCGCCCAAATCTCGTTGTCATTTATTTTCAACAAAAGACCTCTAAACTGATTTTCTAAAATTTGAGTTCGAAAATCTGCATAGCTTTTTAATGCATAGTAGTACTGTTTTGCTTTGGAATTTTGAAGCATTACAGAGCTGTTTTTATCATCTCCATTAACTAAAGCAAATGCAGTTGATGGAAGCCGATCGAAAAAAGATTTCTTAACATCTCTATATTCTGAAAAAGTTTCATGATAATCCAAATGATCCTGAGTAAGATTCGTAAAAACCCCTCCAGCAAAGTTGAGCCCTTCTATTCTATGCTGATGAATACCATGAGAGCTCACCTCCATAAAACAAAAATCTACTCCCTCAAGACTCATTTGACTCAAGAACGCATTAATAACAAGTGAATCAGGAGTTGTATGAGCAGTAGGATATCTTTTAGAATCCACCATAATTTTTACGGTAGATATAAGCCCTACTTTATATCCAGCATTTTTAAACAACTCATACAAAAGCGTGGCTACGGTCGTTTTTCCATTTGTCCCAGTAATCCCAATGAGTTTTAAATTTTCTGAAGGGTTTTCATAATAATTAGAAGCCATTGTTGCCAAAGCTTGGCTCGAGCTCAAAACCACTACATAAGTAACTGAGTCAACCAACTCAAACGGAAGTTCCTGACAGACAACAACTGACACTCCTTGACTGATTGCAGTATTGATAAATTCATGACCATCATAAGCACTTCCTTTAATAGCTATAAAAACATCATTCTTCCCCACATTTCGAGAGTCGTAATGTAAAGCCGCAATAGTGCGGCCAGTATTTCCTATGACAGACTCTATAGATACTTTGTATAATATGTCTTTTAAAACCTTCAAGATAGTTCAAGGATTATTAAAGATTGAGATATAATTTTTTGACCCATTTTTACTGATTGTTTTGAAACACGACCACTTCCAGAAATCTGAACTTTAAGATCCATGTTTTCTAATATAGAAATAGCATCCATCGCCGACATCCCTCTTAAATCAGGCATGACTGTTTTGTTGTTTTGAGCAACTAGATAATACTTATTGTAATCCGACTCAACAGATTCTGATTTTTTATTAACATCCTCAACTTCATCAACCATAGGAGAATCTGTATATATTTTTTGTGCTATTTTTTTAAACACAGGACCTGAAACATCCGCTCCATAATAGCCAACACTCTTGTCTGGTTCATGAATGACTACGATACACGAATATTTAGGATTATTTGCTGGGAAATAGCCAGAAAAAGAGGATATATAATTCAATTGACCCTTATTTGAGTAATCCTTTTGACATGTCCCAGTTTTCCCTGCCATTGAAAATTTTTCAGAGTACAATTTGTGACCTGTACCGTGTTCTTTTTTAACAACATTCTTGAGTAGCTGCTGTAATTTTAAAACAGTCTCTTTTGAACATATATTAGGATTGATTACCTCTGTTTGAAAGGTTTTAATTGACTTATCAATTTCTTTTATTTCTCTTAAAAACTTAGGCCTTACCATAACTCCGTCGTTAGCAATAGCATTATAAAAAGTTAAGGTTTGAAGTGGTGTAAAAGATACTCCATAACCATAAGCCATCCACTCTAAAGCAATCCCGCTCCAACGACCATTGTTAGTTCTTGGATCAGGAATAATCGACCGTCCTTCTCCAATTAGAGGTAAGCCAAGGGAGTCATGAAGATTCATACTATACAACCCATCCACAAATTTTTCGGGTTGATCCTTGTATGCGTCATGAATAGCTTTTACTATCCCTGTATTTGAGGAAACTTCAAAGGCTCTGGCGATAGATATGTTTCCGTAGCCTCCTCTTTTCGAATCCCTCACTTTTTTACCATAATATGACAAAATACCTTTTTCAGTATCAACCATGGATGTGGTATCAATAACTTTATCCTCTAAAGCTACCGCTAATGCCATTAGCTTAAATGTAGACCCAGGTTCATGAGACTCACCCACAGCATAATTGAGTCGCTCATAATACAAGCCCTCACTGTTTCTTCCTAAATTAGAAATAGCTCTAATTTCACCTGTTTTAGTCTCCATTACTACGACCGTTCCATGATCAGCCTTGTACTGCTCTAACTGTTCTAAAAGAGCATGATGAGCTATATCTTGAATATTGACGTCTATCGTAGTGTAAACATCATAACCATCTTGAGGCTCAAGTTGATTAAAATCATCTATTGGCTTCCATTGACCTTTACCAATTTTTTGCTTACGCCTCTGCCCGTCCACACCTCTTAAGTATTTTTCACCAAACGCACCGTCGATACCAACACGCGTAACATTGCCGAAGTCATCAAAACGCTCATACCCGATTAGCCTTTGTGCAATTGCACCCATAGGATAGTCTCGTTTCGTGGACTGTTCAACAATCAACCCCCCTTTGAAAGCCCCTAAGCTTAAAAGGGGGAAGTTTCTAAATTGTAAATACTGTGAATACCCTAAGTTACTCGCTAAAAGAAAATAGCGATTTTTATTTTGGCGTGCTAAATTTAACTTTTGTCTATATTCACTTGATGAAACACCATAAAAACTAGCCAAAGAATCGCTTAATGCGCTAATATGATTTTTATAGATTTTCACTGAAGGTGTAACCAGATCAATTCGAATATCATATTTTGGAACGGATGTAGCTAACAAGCTACCCCCCACAGAATATACATTACCACGATTAGCGGGGATCTTAACATCTTTAATAGTTCGCTGCTTTGCAATAACACGATATTCTGTGCCCTGAACAAATTGGATTGTAATTAATTTATATACCACTAAAAGTGCAAAAACAAACATAACTCCAGATGCGAAGTACAATTTGTTCATAATAGACTTTTCAGTTGAGAGCATTGATTTAGTTTGAATTAGTTTTAATAATAATTTTAAAAGGTGGATTAAAGGAAGCCTTAATCTCCTTAGATGCAAGTCGTTTTTTAATAACGGACTCCATTTTAAATTCCATCAATAAGGCTCGTGTTTCAACATAACAAGAACGTAGTTCCTTGACTTGTTCATTTAATCGAGCAATATTATGTACCTTACGATCAGTTGTATGAGAGCTGGCTATCATTACTATGGCTAATGCTAAAAAAAAGAAAATTAGACGCCAATTTTTAAAAGCTCCGTCACTAACAAGAAAAGTTCCTTTTAAAATATTATACATTCTGTTTTTCATTTATCCTTCTTAATTTACTTTTTGTGCAATTCTTAATTTAGCGCTTCGGGCTCTGTTATTTGATTTTATCTCAGCTGACGTTGGAATAATTAGCCTTCCAACTTTTTTGAGAGGAACTTCAAAGTTTCCAAAAATATCTTTTTCAGGTTCCCCTTCAAATAAACCATTTCTTATAAAACGCTTAACTAAGCGATCTTCTAAAGAGTGATACGAAATAATACTTAGACGACCATTTGTTTTTAACAAAGAAGGCGTTTGTAATAAAAAAGCCTTAAGCACCTCAATCTCTTGATTCACTTCTATCCTTATCGCTTGATATATTTGCGCTAGAATCTTATTTTCTCTACCATGAGGTAGGTGTTTTTTTAAAATAGTCTTTAAATCAAATGTGGTGTCAATCGGAGCAAGCTCTCGGGCTTGAACAATTGTCTTTGCTAAGACTGTAGCAGTTCTCAACTCTCCATAGTTCCAAAATACCTGCCTTAAAGCCTCTTCATCATAAGAATTAACTAGCGAATGTGCCGACAACACATCTTGTTGATTCATCCTCATGTCTAACAGAGCATCAAAACGAATCGAAAACCCTCTTTCCGGTTGGTCAAACTGATGTGACGAAACACCAAAATCAGCTAAAATACCATCCACTGACTTAACCCCGTGATACCTTAAAAACCGCTGCATAAACCTAAAATTCTCGTTAATCAACAAAAATCTAGGATCATCAATAATATTTAAAAGAGCGTCTCTATCTTGATCGAAAGCTATAAGTCTACCATTTGGACCCAAGGATGCTAATATTTCTCTGCTGTGTCCGCCACCCCCAAAGGTGACATCCACATACACTCCATCTTCTTTTATATCTAAACCTTTTACGGTTTCTTTAAGCAACACAGGGCTATGATAGTCCATCTACATCATCTTGCCCCATCACATCTTCTGCAAGTTCAGCAAAGTTTCCTGCAGCATCATTAATAGCCTTTTCATAGTTGTCTTTATCCCATATTTCAATAATATTAACAGCCGAAGTCACTACGATATCCTTAGAAATCTGTGCGAAACCGACAAGATCTTTTGAAATAAGTAAACGACCTGAACCATCTAATTCCACAGACTTAACTCCCGCTGTAAAACGCCTGATAAAATCATTGTTTTTCTTCTTGAATCGGTTAAGCTTATTAATCTTTTGCATTAACAACTCCCATTGATTCATTGGATACAACTCCAAGCAAGGCTGAAAAACTGCGCGTTTCAAAACAAACCCATTGTTCATAACTGATGCTAACTGCTTTTTGAGGGAAACAGGTAACATCAGACGCCCCTTGGTGTCTACTTTACATTCATATGTTCCTATTAAGGTATTCAATTCGTGATATTATGATTTAACAAATAATTCAATTCAAATCTAAAAAATATTTACCACATTTTACCACATTTTACCACATTGTTAATAAAATTCTATTAACGGCAAAATACTTCGATTAAACGCACCTGTTTTCAGGCCTATTTTATACAAAATCAAATACTTTGAAAGTGGGAACACTATTAACAATAGCCTGTTAATTACTTTAATTAGACCAAAACAGGCTCACAAAAAAAGAAATAGAGAGCCAATAAGCATATATGCTTAAGAATGAAAAATCGATATTTTTTAATTTAAATTGTGTAAATTTGTGCTAAACCAATTTTCTGTCGCAGATGAATTATAGTTTTAAAGAAGAAGGTGATTTCAAATATGTTGAAATTGGCGAAGGCCAACCAATAATAATCCTTCACGGATTAATGGGAGGTCTAAGTAATTTTACGGGAGTTACTGAATTTTTTAGCCAAAATGGGTATAAAGTTGTATTGCCGGAACTGCCTTTGTTTTCTTTACCATTACTGAGCACCAACGTAAAAAGTTTTGCTGAATATCTTAAGGATTTTATCGAGTTTTTAGGTTTTAATCAGGTTATTTTACTTGGGAATTCTCTTGGAGGCCATATTGGATTGCTCTACACAAAACTGTACCCTTCTAAAGTAAAGGCGCTTGTAATAACAGGAAGTTCTGGATTATATGAAAGCGCGATGGGTAGTGGCTACACAAAACGAAGTGACTATGAAGTCATGAAAGCAAAAGTACAAGAGGTGTTTTATGATCCAGAAGTTGCTACCAAAGAAATGATAGATGAAGTATTTGCTAACGTTAATGATCGCAGTAAACTCATAAAAACACTTGCTATCGCAAAAAGCGCTATCAGACATAACATGGCAACAGACCTACCAAACATAACTACCCCAACATGTATAGTTTGGGGGGAAAATGATATAGTTACGCCTCCAGATGTAGGCACAGAATTTAACAAACTACTTCCTGATTCAGATCTTTTCTGGATAAAAAAGTGTGGCCATGCTGCTATGATGGAGCACCCTGAAATTTTTAATAAAATTGTATTTGATTGGCTTAATCAAAGGGAGCTATAAATAATCAGTTTATTATGCAAATTAAAACTGCTGAATTTATAGTTAGCAATCAAGAGGTTTTTAAATGCCCTAATAATCAAATCCCTGAATATGCTTTTATTGGCCGTAGTAACGTTGGGAAATCTTCGTTAATTAATATGCTAACCAATCAAAAAAGATTAGCTAAAACTTCCGGAAGACCTGGGAAAACCCAACTAATTAATCACTTCTTGATTAACAAAGAATGGTTTTTAGTTGACTTACCAGGTTACGGATATGCTCGCGTATCAAAATCTGCAAAAAAAATATTTCAGAAATTCATAACTACTTACTTTAAAGAACGAAAACAATTAGTCTCGGCTTTTGTTTTAGTAGATATACGACATGAACCACAATCTGTTGATTTAGCATTTATGCAATGGCTTGGAGAATACGAAATACCGTTTTCAATTATCTTTACTAAAGCAGACAAATTACGCCCAAAAGCAATTGAAAAACATATTCAGAGTTATAAAAATAAGCTCCTTGAGTTTTGGGAAGAAATGCCAAACTACTTTACAACATCTTCAACAAACTATCTTGGAAAAGAAGCGTTATTAAACTACATAAGTGGTGTTAATAATGAGCTGTCTATCAAAACTAATAAATCACCTTTTCAATAACAGTTCCTGTAGCTCCACTTGGAAATGAAATACCCAGGAGTGCAGAAATCGTAGGTGCGATATCTGTTACACTTGTGGGCTCATAAGAAATTCCATTATTGATACCGTTTCCGTAAAACAATAGTGGTACGTGTGTATCATAACTGTATCCTGACCCATGAGTAGTCCCTTTGGGACCGTATACAATAACCCCCGGCTGAAGAGCAAATAAGACATCTCCAGAAAGTTTTTGATTATAACCGTTTTGAAGTAACATTGGTAATCCACTCTGAAAATACGTAGACTGCATCGTGGTAGCTGTGTAGGCATTACTTACAAAAGAATAGTCTATAATTTTATTAACTACAAACTTTTGCACCTCTTCTAGAGTCAATTGCAAGGAACGTATTCTTTCGTGGTTTAAAAAAACTTGATTATTACTGATATTCTTAATTAAATCTGGAACTCTATATTTCGCTTTCATAGCATCAAATAGTGGAGAGAAGTCATCTTTTCCTATGTTTGAACCTGGAACATTAATGTCACTCAAATAAGCAGGAACTTCAGCTGCACCATGATCGGCAGTTAAAAACAAGGTGTAATTCCCTTTACCTACATTTTGATCTAGGTAATTAAGCAATCGCTCTATCTCTAAATCAAGACGCAGGTAGGTATCCTGCAACTCCACAGAGCTTAAACCAAAATCATGACCTACATAATCAGTAGACGAATAACTAATAGTAAGAAAGTCCGTAAACTCATCATCGCCTAGACCTTCCGCTTCAATAGCAGACAATGCAAAATCCGTAGTCATTGTATTCCCAAATGGACTAGTTTTGATGATGTCATAACCTTCATTTGAAGTCATGAGTTCTTTAAGATCATATGGAAAAACTGGAGCAGTTTTTCCATTAAATCCTTTTTCATAATTTGAGTTGTCTGGACCGCTTTCTTGGTATAAGTTGATATCATAATATGTATTCCAAGTCTTGAGATATTTTAACATATTTGAAGAAGTATTAAAGTCTTTAACCCATTCAGGAAGTTCATCCATATAGTAAGAACTTGTAACCCATTTGCCTTCGTTCAATCCTTCAAACCAATAAGCTCCATTAGCCGTATGGCCAGAGGGGAAAACGGCTCCTCTGTCCTTGATTGAGACACCTACTGTTTTGCCTCTCATTTGCGTAAATATTCGATTTTGATCAGCTACAGTAGTGACTTTTAAGTTAGTCGGAGCCACTTTCCCATATTTAGCATCTGCCCCTACAGTTTGATATTTGTTATCTGTGGTACAATAAACTGTTTTGTCCTTTATTTTATCGTACCAATCGTTACCAATGATACCGTGAACACTTGGGGTTGTACCAGAAAATATCGAAGCATGGCCTGGCCCAGTTATTGTTGGAATATAGTTAAAGTGGTGATTATTACAACTATAACCTTGATTAATAAGTCTTAAAAACCCTTCTGAGCTATACTTGTTTTTAAAACGATTAAGATATTCAAAACGCATTTGATCTACTACAACTCCTACCACAAGTTTGGTGTTATTCTTTGAAGTTTTGCGAGAAGACATCTCAAGTGAGGTATTACAAGAAAAAAAACTTAAAAACAAAAACAGATACACAAAAATAAAATACATAATTTGATAACTTAATTAAACCCAAAAATACATTAATTTTTACTATTCAATTTTATTAAAAGTAAATTAATGGATAGATTTTTTTATTTTAGCACTAATTAAAATTCCATGAACTACCTTCATAATATCGGATCCTATTTTTTAATGATTGCCGAAATGTTTCGCAAGCCTACCAAATGGTCTGTAATGAAACAGCTTATCCTAAAAGATATTGAAGATTTAATTATTGGCTCTTTAGGAATTGTTGCTTTTATCTCTTTTTTTGTTGGTGGAGTGATTACTATTCAAACGGCTCTTAATATTGATAACCCATTAATCCCAAGATACTTAGTTGGATTTGCGACCAGACAATCCATTATTTTGGAGTTCGCTCCAACATTTATTTCAGTGATTATGGCTGGCAAAGTAGGGTCCTTTATTACCTCTAGTATTGGAACAATGCGCGTTACAGAACAAATTGATGCTTTAGAGGTAATGGGAATTAACTCAGTTAATTACTTAGTATTTCCAAAAACCGTTGCACTTTTACTTTATCCTTTTGTAATTTCTATCGCTATGTTTTTAGGAATCATTGGAGGAATGGCGGCCTGTGTGTTCGGAGGATATTCTACTTTTGAAGACTATGTGACAGGAGTGCAAATGGACTTCATGCCCTTTCACATGGTGTATGCGTTTATCAAAACATTAGTGTTTGCATTTTTATTAGCTACCATTCCATCGTTTCACGGCTATTACATGAAGGGCGGGGCACTTGAAGTTGGCAAAGCAAGCACCACTGCATTCGTGTGGACTAGTGTTGCGATTATTTTACTGAATTACATTTTAACTCAAATGCTTCTAAGCTAATGATCGAAGTTAAAAATTTACATAAATCGTTCGGGGACTCTCAAATATTAAAAGGAATTTCGACAGTATTTGAAAAAGGAAAAACTAATCTTATCATTGGTCAAAGTGGCTCTGGAAAAACAGTCCTATTGAAATGCTTACTTGGACTTTTTGACTATCAGAAAGGCAGTATAGGCTATGATACTAAATTGTTTTTGAATTTATCCGCTAATGAAAAAAGAACGTTACGTTCGCAAATTGGAATGGTATTTCAAGGAGGCGCCTTGTTTGACTCTTTAACCATAGCTGAAAACGTTATGTTTCCGTTAAAAATGTTCACAAAACAATCCATCAGCGAAATGGAAGAGCGGGTAAATTCTGCCTTGAAACGAGTAAATCTTGAAAATGCTCACCAAAAAATGCCTAGTGAGGCTTCTGGAGGTATGCAAAAAAGGGTGGCAATTGCAAGGGCTATTGTTAATAATCCTAAATATTTATTTTGTGATGAGCCAAATTCTGGTCTGGATCCAAAAACAGCTATAGTCATTGATAATTTAATTCAAGAAATTACAAAGGAGTACGACATTGTCACAGTTATAAACTCTCACGACATGAATTCAGTAATGGAAATTGGAGAGAAAATTATATTTCTTAAAGACGGACTCAAAGCATGGGAAGGCAATAAGGATACAATTTTTAAAACTGATAATGAAGTGGTTACTGACTTTGTTTATTCTTCCAACTTATTTAAAAAAGTACGAAAGATGTATTTAGGTGAACTTTAAAAGTTATTTACCAATCCACTTCTAGGTTCTCTATCTCCAACTCTGACTTTAACCATATTTTTAAGCTATCAACACGGACTTCTACCAGACTATCAACCAATGAAGAATCCCATTGAGTTTTGACTACGGTTACTGTGTCTATTGTTCGAAAGTCTGAAGATATTAACATATTTGAATAGCCAAAATATCTTAATTCTGTAAATTGAATTTTAGCATCTTTAGATAGCGTGGAAAAGGAATTTAAATCCATCATAGTTTTATTAGATCCTGCATCTAGCTTTAAACTATCTATCTCCAGTTTCAAAATCGAGATAGCCGTTTCGCGCTCCTCAACTTTATTAATAGCTAAGTCATAAAGTTCTAAAATTTTATCTGAACTTCTATTTTTATTTCCATTAATAATGAGACTAAAATCTCGAAGATACTTATAACCATTGAGTTCATTTACTAAATCAGATTTAGTCGCCTCAGTGATTTCTCCATTAAAATTTAGTGTAATTGAATTATTTGAGGGATCAATTTTCTCCCCACGCAGCCAAAGACTACTGTTATCTTCAATTTCAAACTTTAAATAGGCTTTATAATCGGATTCAATCCTAGTTTCGTTTAATACATTGATAAAAGACCAGCTGGCTGGAAGCATTGCCGATACAGCTATGATAGTGGCCAAGCGAGAAATATTTTTTCGACGCTTAGAATTTGCATATGAAACCATTGGAAAGCGCAGAAACTTCAATACTAAAAAAGTTGCAAAGGCAATAAAAATAGTATTAATCGCAAAAAGATGCATGGCACCACGGAAATAGCTCCAGTTTCCTTGAGACAAGCCGTAACCTGCCGTACAAAGCGGGGGCATTAAAGCAGTGGCTATAGCTACACCAAATACAACAGAAGCTATCGTTCCTTTTTTAGTTCTAGCAATAATTAGCGCTAAACCTCCAAAAAATGCAATAAGAACGTCACGGATATCGGGCTTGACACGACCCAGTAGTTCTGAGTTGTCTTGGTTTAAGGGAAAGATGAAAAAAAACAAAAATGCAGTAAACAAACTTAACACAAGCATCGTCCCTAGATTAATCAAAGACTTTCTAAGCGTATCAATATCATTGATAGCTATGGACAAACCAATTCCTAGAATAGGACCCATTAATGGCGAAATTAACATAGCTCCGATAACAACAGCTGTAGAGTTAGTATTTAAACCTATGGAAGCGACAACGATCGAACAAATCAAAATCCATACAGTAGCACCTTTAAATGGAATGTCCGCCTTGATAGCGACTACTGTAGCGTCTTGGTCTGTATCATTTCGAAAATCTAGCAACTCTATTAAAAATATTTTTAATGAGGACCAGAGCCCTAAGGCATCTTTTTTTACGTCCGCTTTTGATTGATCCGTTTTTGAACTCCCTAATTCTGTATTTAAATTCTCATTCATAACTAACAATATTAATCACAATGGTTATATTTATTCTAAGTCCTTTACGAGCATTACTTCTGCATTTGGATTAAAAACGTACAAACGACCCGTAGTCAGTTCAGTACCTTCAAATCGCGTTCTTCTTTTGGATCCTTTTCGAAATAATTTGCCGTTATGCAATTTAAAGGTAGACCCAAAAGGTACTTCAAATATAAATATTTTTCCATTAGGGGGGTCGTATTGCTTTAGCTTCAAGGCTAAAACCGAGTCTGAATCACTGCTTGCTTTTGGTTTTTTAAAGTGAGATGCTAGAAGTGGTAAGACATCACTTGGAAAAACTTCAGGTCGTAAAAAGCCTAACATGAGTTGTTGAAATACGGACTTCCATTCTGGACCATGCGGCTTTATTTTTTTTCCATAAGACTTATAAGTTTCAAAGTGGGCGATTTCATGAATCAATGTTATCAAAAAACGATAAGGATTTAAATTTGAATTGATTGTTATCAGGTGTTTACCTGATGGTAAAAGACGGTAATCTCCGTGACGGGTTTTACGTTCTTTTTTAACCTTAACTACTAAATTATCATCAGACAAAAGAGCGGCTACTTGACCGTAAGAGGCTTCCGGAATAAAATCTTGTAAAAATTCAAGCATAGAATTGAAAATTACATACGCTCAGGAACTTTAATTCCTAACAAACTAAATGCGTTTTTAACTGTGTCTGCAACCGCTTTAGAAAGTTGAACTCTAAAGGATATCTCTACAGCAGAATCTGCTCCCAATATAGATACATTTTGATAAAAAGAATTGAATTCTTTTACCAAATCATAAGAAAAATTAGCCACGAGTGCAGGACTATAATTAGCTGCTGCCTGCTGGACAACGTCAGGAAATAGCTGTAACTGTTTTAGCAACGATTTTTCCTTATTATGTAACACATATGATTTCGGAACTTCTGGCTGAGACTCTGGTGATGATTTTCGTAAGATTGCTTGAATCCGAGCATAAGTGTACTGAATAAAAGGACCTGTATTACCTTGAAAATCTACAGAAGCTTGCGGATCAAATAGAATTCGTTTTTTAGGGTCAACTTTAAGAATAAAATACTTAAGCGCCCCTAAACCAATTGTAGAATAAATCGCTTCTTTATCAGTATCTGTATACCCTTCCAATTTCCCTAATTCTTGAGAAATCTGCTTCGCCGTAGCTCGCATCTCGTCAATTAAATCATCCGCGTCAACAACTTTACCTTCTCTACTTTTCATCTTTCCACTTGGTAAATCTACCATTCCATAACTGAGATGAGAAAGGTTATTAGCCCAATCAAATCCAAGTTTTCTCAGGATCAAAAATAAAACTTTGAAATGGTAATCTTGCTCATTTCCAACGGTGTACACCATACCTCCAACGTCTGGGAAATCTTCTAATCGTTGAATGGCAGTTCCAATATCTTGTGTAATATATACTGCAGTTCCGTCAGCTCGTAATACAATTTTCTCATCCAATCCATCAGGTGTTAAATCACACCAAACAGAACCATCTTCTTTTTTTACAAAAACCCCTTTTTGAAGTCCTTCAGCAATGAAAGACTTTCCTAATAAATATGTTTGACTTTCATAGTAGTAACTATCAAAATCTACTCCGATCGTTTTATAGGTTACATCAAAACCATTGTAAACCCATTGATTCATTTGTTTCCAAAGTGCGACCACTTCTGCGTCTCCAGCTTCCCATTTTAAAAGCATTTCTTTGGCCTCCAACATTATCGGAGCTTGTGATTTAGCATCGTCTGAAGATAGGCCTCGTGCTTGCAAAGCAATTATTTCTTGTTTGTATACTTGATCAAATTTTACATAATAATTTCCAACCAGCTTATCGCCCTTCAGTCCTGTGGATTCTGGAGTTTCATTATTTCCAAAACGCTGCCATGCTAACATACTCTTACATATATGAATGCCACGATCATTAATAATTTGTGTTTTATATACTTTCATCCCCGAAGCCTTTAATATTTCAGCAACACTATATCCTAAAAGAACATTTCTAACATGCCCTAAATGCAAGGGCTTGTTTGTGTTAGGAGAGGAATACTCAACCATCACAGCCTGATCTTCTGACGGTTCTATAAAACCAAATTTAGAGCTACTTATTAGTGTATGAAAGAAGTCGATAAAATAGGCATCACAGATAACCAAGTTTAAAAAACCTTTGACAACATTATATCCGATGACTTCCGCTGAATTTTCAGACAAATAGGCGCCTAAATCCTTACCTAGTTGAGCAGGATCCATTTTAACCGTTCGTAACATAGAAAAAGTCACAACCGTAAGATCTCCTTCAAAATCTTTACGAGTAGATTGAAACTCAACACAAGCTAAAGGTGTTTGGTAAAGTGTTAAAAAGGCTTGTTTTATGAGTTGCGCTAGCGATTCCTGAAGAGTCATTGGTATTAAATTTCTGTTCCAAAGATACATTTTTTTTAATCCTATATTGATGGATTTGAAGGCAAAAAAACTTCTGCCATCATACATCGAGCACTTCCCCCTCCACAAGTCTCAATAGTTTCTAAAGGACTTGAGATAATCGTTGCATGGGATTCTATAAGTTTGATCTGTGCGGGCAGTAGTGAATTTAATGCAGACTGGCTCATAACTAGGTAACTATCTGCTTCTGCACCTTTAAGTTGCAACATATTTCCTGCAAAGTGATTAACTTGGTCTTCCGATATTTCTATGATTTTTTTTCCATCGTCATGAAGATGTTTGATCAGGTTTTGTCGTTGCTTTTTATTATCAATACATGCCAGACATAACACTGCGAAGGTTTCTCCAATACACATCATAACATTGGTATGGTATATTTTTTTACGTTTATCATGGACTGTTTGATAAGCGGAAAACAATACTGGAGTATATTCAAAATCTTCACAGAACTCAATAAACAACTCTTCATTAGCTCTATCAGAAATCGCACAATAGGCCTTGTTATTTACACGATCTAACAGTACACTACCAGTCCCTTCTAAAAATACATTATCTGCTTCTGCAGAAGTATAATCAACTACGTTTTTAATAACGAAACCCAGAGATTCCACTGCTTCTAAAATAGACTCCTTTCGCTCTAGGCGTCTATTTTCCGCAAACATAGGATATAGTCCAATGGTTCCATTAGCATGAAATGAAATCCAATTATTAGGGAATATAGAGTCTGGTGTATCAAATTCTTTGGTATCCTCCACTACAATGACCTGAATTCCCACTTTTTTAAGTTTGCTTACCAAACCATCAAATTCCTTGACAGCCATTTTATTCACTGTTTCGGGAAGTATATTTTTAGGTGCTTTTTGGTAATAGTTATTGACCGACGTTTGCTCATTCATTCTAAACTGAATGGGGCGAATCATTAAAACTGTGTTGGTAATTTGTGACATTTTAATCGCGAATTAGTGGAAGAGTTGAACAACGAAGTAATCCCCCTTGTTTAGATATCTCAGAATAAGGTACTTTTTCAACTATAAATCCCTGGACAGCGAGCCAGGTATTTAATCTTGTGAAGTTTTGTTCGGAAATCAAAACAATCTCTGAAATAGAAAATATATTGCAATTCATCTGGCTCATTTCTTCCTTGGTCACTTCAAACACGTGATCTTTGCCATAAAAATCAATTAACCATTCATAATCAATTCGGTTTAAGAACCCATTTGAGTGAATTAAGGCTTTACCTTGTCCTAAAGGCTGAAAACAACAATCTAAATGCAATGCGTTTTCTAGTAGATTTGTGTTTGATTTACGTAGCTCAAAAGTTTTAACTATTTTTTCAGGGAATAATTTCTGAATTGCTTGTGCTGCACTAAAGTTGGTTCTAGCTGTTATGAAATCTGAATAATCAGACCCCGAATAAATCCCTATAAAAATATATTTACCGGAAACAATTACGTCACCTCCTTCGATATGACATTCTTCGGGAAGTGTATATATATTTTCTTTAGGAATTAATTTAAAAAGTGGTTTTAAAGCATTAATCTCATTATTCCTTTCTGGAAGAATGTTTGATATAATTAATTTATCTTCAATAACAAAAGCAATATCCCTAGCGAATATTTGATTGTAATCGTTGATAACAGTAGGTCGAAATACTTGAATTTCATATTTTTCAAAGACCTCTAGAACTGCCGCCATCTCAGTCCTCATATCAACCTCAACAGGATAAGTGCCGGATTCTACATGGAGCAAACTACTTGGGTCGTAGCAGTCTTCAGCTAAAGGAATAGGGCCATTACTTTGAGAAGTTCCAAACAGAACAGACCTCAAGCGAGAATACTCATTATTTATGAGAATCGGAAGCATATGTTTTTAGCTTAAAAGTATTTATTTAGAAACGGATTTGAACGGCCTGTAAAGACTACCTGTATAGATTTGTCTTGGACGGCCAATTGGTTCTTTACGAAAGCGCATTTCTTTCCATTGAGCTATCCAACCTGGAAGGCGTCCTAAAGCAAACATCACAGTGAACATCTCAACAGGAATCCCCATAGCACGATAAATAATGCCTGAATAAAAATCAACATTAGGGTAAAGTTTTCTATCTACAAAGTATGAATCTGTTAATGCTTCATTTTCTAAACCTTTGGCAATCTCTAAAATAGGGTCTTCAACCCCTAAATCTTTGAGAACTTCATCGGCTGCTACTTTTATAATCTTTGCGCGTGGATCGAAGTTTTTATAAACTCTGTGACCAAAGCCCATCAGACGAAAAGGATCGCTTTTGTCCTTGGCTTTAGCCATGTACTTTTTTGTGTCACCACCATCATCTTTAATAGCTTCCAACATCTCCAAAACTGCTTGATTAGCCCCACCATGAAGTGGACCCCACAAAGCAGAAATTCCAGCGGATATCGAGGCAAATAAACCTGCATGAGATGAGCCTACAATTCGGACTGTGGATGTAGAACAGTTTTGCTCATGGTCCGCATGTAGTATGAGCAACTTATTTAAAGCGTTAACTACAACTTGATTTTGGATATATACCTCATTTGGCTTATTAAACATCATTTTAAGGATATTTTCAACATACCCTAGCGAGTTATCTCCATAATCAAGAGGTAAACCATTTTTCTTTCTTAAGGTCCACGCTACTAAAACTGGGATTTTACCTAAGACTTTAACTATGTTATTGTATAAAGCCTCTCTAGTTCTCTCATAGTCAATATTACTAATTTGGTCATTACTTGGGTTAAAAGCTGTAAGCGCACTAGTTAGTGACGATAAAACACCCATAGGATGTGCAGTTTTCGGAAACGCATCTAATATTTTACGAATGTCATCATCTACTATAGTCTCAGAGTTTATGTCTGAATGAAATTTATCTAATTGTTGTCGATTGGGCAATTCACCAAAAATTAACAAATAGGCAACTTCTAAGAAATCAGCCTTATCAGCTAATTCTTCAATAGAATAGCCTCGATATCTTAAAATTCCTTTCTCACCGTCTAAAAATGTAATTTCGCTCGCACAAGAACCTGTATTTTTAAAACCTGGATCAATTGTAGTAATTCCTCCCGTAGCTGACCTAAGGGTACTGATGTCAATAGCAACTTCATTTTCAGATCCTACGAAAGTTGGGAATTCATATTTTTGGTCATTAATTTCTAAAATTGCTTTTTCAGACATTTTGGGAAGTGTTTTGGTATATAGCAAATTTACGAAAAAAAAACGTTTTACAGAAAGGCTTTCAGATAAACTCCTGCTGTATTTTTTTAATATGAGTTAATTGATTTTAAATGCTTTTTCTTGTGGGAAGTAAGCCATCTCAGCTAACTCCTCCTCGATTCGTAGTAATTGATTATACTTAGCCATTCGATCACTCCTAGAGGCAGAACCTGTCTTAATTTGACCTGTATTTAGTGCCACTGCTAGATCAGCTATAGTGTTATCTTCAGTTTCACCAGAACGATGCGACATTACAGAAGTATAACCCGCATTATGTGCCATATTTACAGCTGCAATTGTTTCTGTAAGAGTGCCAATTTGATTTACTTTAATTAGAATTGAATTTGCAATCTTGTTATCGATTCCTCTTGAAAGGCGTTCAACATTGGTTACGAACAAATCGTCACCAACTAATTGTATTTTGTCTCCTATTTTATCAGTAAGGTATTTCCATCCCTGCCAATCATTTTCGTCCATTCCGTCTTCAATTGAAATAATTGGATATTTAGAAGCCAATTCAGCTAGATAATCTGCTTGTTGTTGGCTTGTTCGAATTTTACCATTAACTCCTTCAAATTTAGTGTAATCGTATTGACCGTCTACGTAAAATTCAGCTGCAGCACAATCTAAAGCAATCATAACATCATCTCCTAAGGAATACCCTGCATTCTTAACTGCAATTGCAATTGTTTCTAGAGCATCTTCAGTTCCTCCTTCTAAATTGGGAGCGAATCCGCCTTCATCTCCAACTGCAGTACTCAAGTTCCTATCGTGTAATACTTTTTTTAAATTATGGAAGATTTCCGTTCCCATTTGCATAGCATGAGTAAAGTTTTTTGCCTTTACTGGCATTACCATAAACTCTTGAAATGCAATCGGAGCATCGCTATGTGATCCTCCGTTGATAATATTCATCATTGGGACTGGAAGTGTATTAGCGCTAACTCCTCCAACATAACGATACAAAGGAATTCCAAGTTCAGCAGCAGCAGCTTTCGCAGCAGCCAAAGAAACTCCAAGAATAGCATTCGCACCTATTTTTGATTTATTAGGAGTCCCGTCAATATCAATCATAATTTGATCAATTGTATTTTGTTCAAAAACAGATACACCTAGAAGTTCCTGAGCAATAAGTGTATTTACATTTTCAACTGCTTTCAAAACCCCTTTACCCATGTAGTCAGTCCCTCCGTCTCGCAATTCAACGGCTTCGTGCTCACCAGTAGATGCTCCTGATGGCACGGCAGCTCTACCAATAAAGCCATTTTCTGTTGTTAAATCAACTTCAACCGTGGGATTTCCACGAGAATCAAGAATTTGACGTGCGTGAATGTTAATTATTATGCTCATGATATAGTATTTAATTTATTATATTTTTTCAAATTTACGAAATTGATTTTTTTTAAATTGATCTTACGTAAAATTATAATGATTATTAGCTAAATCGTTATAGTGGTAGGGAAAGCAAAGTTTTTAAAACGATAAAATTTGGAAAGTTACTTATCTCAGCCTTTCAATAAACTGATCAAACAAATAAGATGAATCGTGAGGACCCGGACTAGCTTCAGGGTGGTATTGAACTGAAAAACAATTTTTGCTCTTCATGGCGATTCCAGCCACAGTATCATCATTTAAATGCAAATGTGTTATTTGAATATCGTCATGTGCTTCAGCTTCTTCTCTACTTATGGCAAATCCGTGATTTTGCGAAGTAATCTCCCCTTTCCCTGTGAGAAGATTCTTAACAGGATGATTTATACCTCTGTGTCCATTGTGCATTTTGTAAGTAGATATACCATTCGCTAAAGCAATAACTTGATGTCCTAAACATATTCCAAAAAGAGGGAGGTTATTTTTAATAATAGTTTTTGCTAACAATTGAGCTTCAACAAGTGGCTCTGGGTCCCCTGGCCCATTAGATAAAAAATAGCCATCAGGATTCCAGGCACTCAAATCTTCGAAAGTTGAATTGTATGGAAAAACCTTGACATAGACATCTCTTTTTGAAAAATTTCTAAGAATATTTTTTTTAATTCCTATATCAAGAGCTGCAATTTTATAACGTGCATTTTTATCTCCATAAAAATAAGGCTGTTTTGTTGAAACTTTTGAAGCTAACTCAAGACCTTCCATTTGTGGAATCTGTAAAAGTTGTTTCTTAAGACTCTCAATGTCGTTAACATCAGTTGATATAACAGCATTCATCGCTCCATTATCACGTATATAGCCAACTAATGCACGAGTATCAATATCAGAAATAGCAAATAAATTATGTGTATTAAAAAAGTCCTCAAGCGAGCCTTGGGCATCAACTCGAGAATAATTATAACTAAAGTTTTTGCAAATAAGTCCTTTAATTTTGATAGAGGTTGATTCCATCTCATTAACATTAACTCCGTAATTTCCTATATGTGGATTCGTAGTAACCATCAATTGACCAAAATAGGAAGGATCAGTAAAGATTTCTTGATATCCAGTCATACCAGTGTTGAAACAAACCTCACCAAAGGCTGTTCCATCACTTCCGATTGCTTTTCCGTGGAAAATAGTACCATCAGCTAATATTAAAACAGCTTTCTTTCGTGTATTGTATTTCATTGTAATTGGCTTGTAATATAGACTTAAACAAAATTGCACAAAAAAAAGGATAAACTAAAAAAGTTTATCCTTAAAATTTCAAATGCTTATTAACATTTGTTATTCTTCTTCAGTTGATGTATTCTCTACAGTAGTACTGACAGGCTTCGCAGCACCTCCTTTTCGACTTCTTCGAGTTGTCTTTTTCTTAGGTTTCCTATCAGAATTGTAAATTTCATTGTAGTCTACTAACTCAATCATGGCCATGTCTGCATTATCCCCAAGGCGATTTCCTAGTTTAATAATCCTTGTATAACCACCTGGACGATCTGCAATTTTAGTAGCAACATCACCAAATAGCTCAGTAACGGCTTCTTTTTGTCTCAAACGAGCGAACACTAAGCGTCTGTTATGAGTTGAGTCATCTTTTGCTTTTGTGATTAATGGCTCAACAAATTGCTTTAAAGCTTTGGCTTTAGCTACAGTAGTATTAATACGTTTATGCTCTATTAAAGAACAAGACATATTAGCTAGCATTGACTTTCTGTGCGCAGTTTTTCTGCCTAAGTGATTTATTTTTTTACCGTGTCTCATGACATTTTATTTTAAACCTTATCTTGCATCAACTCAACTAGGAGGCGCAAATTATAAGATAGTTAATCTTTATCTAGTTTGTACTTACTAAGGTCCATTCCGAAGCTAAGGCCTTTAATATTAACCAGCTCTTCAAGCTCAGTTAATGACTTCTTACCAAAGTTTCTAAACTTCATTAGGTCATTCTTGTTGAAAGACACTAAATCACCTAAAGTATCCACTTCTGCAGCTTTTAAACAATTAAGAGCACGAACAGAAAGATCCATATCAATTAATTTAGTTTTAAGAAGTTGTCGCATGTGAAGTGATTCTTCATCGTATGTTTCAGTTTGTGCAATCTCATCAGCCTCTAAAGTAATACGCTCGTCTGAGAATAACATGAAGTGGTGAATCAATATTTTTGCTGCTTGAGTTAAAGCATCTTGAGGTGTGATAGAGCCATCTGTTTGAATTTCAAAAACAAGTTTTTCGTAATCAGTTTTTTGCTCAACACGAAAATTCTCAACACTATATTTTACATTTTTTATCGGAGTGTAGATAGAGTCTGTAAAGATTGTACCAACTGCTGCTGATACTTTTTTGTTCTCCTCTGCAGGAACATAACCACGACCTTTTTCTAAAGTTAATTCCATATTAATGGTAACTTTGGGGTCAAGATTACAGATAACTAAATCGGAGTTTAAAACTTGAAATCCTGAAATAAATTTCTGAAAATCTCCAGCAGTTAGTTTATCTTGTCCAGAAATTGAGATTGAAACTGATTCGTTATCAACTTCATCAATTTGTCTTTTAAAACGAACTTGTTTTAAATTGAGAATGATTTCTGTAACGTCTTCTACAACTCCAGGAATAGTAGAAAACTCGTGCTCAACTCCTTCCATCTTAACAGAAGTAATTGCAAACCCTTCAAGTGAAGAAAGTAAAACTCGTCTTAAAGCATTACCTACAGTGAGTCCGTAGCCGGGCTCTAAAGGTCTGAACTCAAACTTACCTTCGAAATCAGTAGAATCAATCATGATTACTTTATCGGGCTTCTGAAAATTTAAAATTGCCATATTGCTTAGTGTATCAGTTATTATTTAGAATATAATTCGACTATGAATTGTTCGTTAATTTTTTCTGGAATTTGAATTCTAGCTGGAACAGAAACATATGTCCCAGATTTAGTATCATTATTCCAAGTTATCCATTCATAGACAACAGAAGAATTTGATAAAGCAGATTCAATTGTTTCTAATGATTTGGACTTTTCTCTAACAGCAACAATATCTCCAGCTTTTAGAGAATAAGACGGTATATTTACAATACCTCCATTTACAGTAATGTGTCTGTGGGAAACTAACTGTCTAGCTCCGCTTCTAGAACGAGATAAACCCATTCGGAAAACTACATTGTCTAATCTAGATTCACATAACTGTAAAAGCACTTCACCGGTAATCCCTTTTGAAGCGGTTGCTTTTTTAAACATGTTTCTAAATTGCTTTTCTAAAATACCGTATGTGTATTTCGCTTTTTGCTTTTCCATCAGCTGGATTGCGTATTCAGACTTTTTACCACGACGTCTATTGTTACCGTGCTGTCCTGGAGGGTAGTTTCTTTTTTCAAAAGATTTATCTTCTCCAAAGATAGCTTCGCCAAATTTACGAGCGATTTTTGTTTTAGGACCAGTATATCTTGCCATTT
>JABAZD010000072.1 GCA_018608705.1 Flavobacteriaceae bacterium
TCCAACTACTGGAAACCCACAAGTGCTAAGAGCACACTTCGCATTGAAACGATAGGGTATTCTTTGAAATAGTTAAGAAGTTTATTTTTATGTCTCTTGATGAGCAAGCCTTTTTAATATTCAATTATCAATTTTTTTATTAGAATTCAGTATTAAAAAAATAGATTAATTACTTTTGTGATTAGAATTAGATTAAATAATATTTTGAAAATAAAACACTCCCCATTTCAGATTAGATATATTTTAAAGATGTTAGTTTTTATGCTGGTTCTTTTTAATTTATCGTGTAAAAACTCTTCAAATACTAATAAACAAATTTCTGCTATTGATGTAAGTTTAAATATTGAACGTTTTGATAAACTTTTTGCCTCTTCAAATCCAACTGATCTTCCTAGCTTGAAATCTAAATACCCATTTTTATTTTCAAATAAGTTCTCTGATTCTATATGGATTGATCGTATGAAAGATCCAATACAAGATCTATTAAATAGTGCTGTCGATAGCGTGTTTAATGATTTTAAAACTACAGAATCTGAAATTAAGTTATTTTACCAACACCTTAAATATTACAATAAACCAATCTCAACCCCCCGAGTGATTACAGTTCTGTCAGATGTTGATTATCGGAATAAGGTAATAGTAACAGACACAATTGTTCTGATTGCCTTAGACACATATCTTGGTAAGGATCATGAGTTCTATACAAGTTTTTATGAATATATAAAGCAAAACTTGACTCCAACACAAATTGTTCCAGATTTAGCATCTTCTTACGCTGAGCAGTTTATATATCAGCCAAACAGAACAACCTTTTTAGATCAAATGATTTATTTCGGAAAGCAACTATATTTGAAAGATCTATGGATCCCTTTTAAGACAAATCATGAAAAAATAGGATATTCTGACTCAGAATATAAATGGTCTGAAAGCAATGAATTTTATATATGGCAGTATTTTATTGAAAATGAATTACTTTACCTCACGGATCGAAAATTATTTGATAGGTTTATATTATCTGCTCCGTTTTCCCAATTTAATTTAGAGCTAGACAGAGAGTCGCCTGGAAGAATTGGTCAATATATTGGTTGGCAAATTGTAAAATCTTATATGGAAAACAATCCAACTCCTTATTTTGAAATGATTCGAATGGACCCTCAAAATATTTTTAATAATGCAAAATTTAAACCGAAAAAATAATGGCTAGTACGCACAATTCGAAAATACAAATCACAGTAGGATTAGATGATAATAGAATTCCAGAAAAGCTACATTGGACGGCTGAAGACGGGGGAGTGTCTAACGAAGAAGCTAAGGCTGTAATGCTTTCTGTGTGGGATAAAAAAAAGCAAGAGTCCCTCAGAATTGATCTTTGGACAAAAGAAATGCCAGTTGATGAAATGAAACTTTTCTTTCACCAAACATTAGTCACTATGAGTGATACTTATTTGAGAGCAACTCAGGATGAAAAAATGGCAGCTACAATGAAAGATTTTTGCGATTACTTCGCAGAAAAACTTGATTTAATAAAAAAGTAGTTTACCACACATTTAAACGGTTTGAGTCCAGTTTTAAAAATATAAACACCAATATTGTAAATGCCCAAAGACCAGACCCTCCGTAACTAAAGAAGGGAAGGGGTATTCCAATGGTTGGGATTAAGCCCATAACCATACCAATATTAATCAAAAAGTGCGCAAATAATATACTTGCAACTCCATATCCATAAATACGGCTAAATTGTGATTTATGTTGTTCTGCAAGATAAATTATACGTAAAATTAGTGATACGAATAAAATCACTAAGACGCTACTTCCAAAAAAACCCCATTCCTCTCCAACAGTACTGAATATGTAGTCTGTGTGCTGTTCAGGAACAAACTTGCCTTTAGTTCTTGTGCCTTCCATAAAGCCTTTGCCAAAAACCCCTCCTGATCGAATAGCTTTCTCAGACTCATTAAGATTATAAGAAATGTTGCGCTTCATTGATTCTAGCTTTACCGGATCTTTTTCCAGTCTGAGCCAGAGACCGATTCGGTCTTGCTGATGCTTTTGAAGTACCTCATTGTAGGCCCACTGAATGCCAAAACTTAAGGTAATACTGCAAATAAAGGCGATAACTGTTACTTTGAACTTTCTTTTTTTTCTTTTTAAAAATAACTGATAAAAAATAAGTAAAGAGGCAATAGCAACATTAGTAATAATTGCAGAAAACTTTAAAGTTGAAATTCCCAAAATAGTTAAAAACACCGCAAAGAATAGATAATATTGAGATATACCTTCTCTGTAGAAAACAAAAAATAAACTTCCAAACACAATAGTACTTCCAGCATCATTTTGAAATAAAATAAGAACAGCAGGAAGGGCAACTAAAACACCCGCTTTAAACTGATCTAAAGGGTTTTTAATATTAGTTTGTAGGTCACTAATAAATTTAGCAAGTGCAAGTGCTGTTGCAAATTTAGCAAATTCGCTAGGTTGTAAAGTTATTCCTCCAAAGTCATACCACGAAGTCGCGCCATTTATTTGTTTTCCAGCTATAAATAATCCGATTAAAGAAAGTATAGACCCAATATATAAGATACTCGCAAATCGTTCGTAAAATTTTGCTTCAACAGAAAGTATTGTAGCTATTAAAATAAGCGATCCCATTATGAACAATAGTTGTTTTCCATATGGTTTAGTAGTGTCAATGTATGATGTAAACTCTCCGGTGTTTGAGGCAGACAAAATATTAAAATATCCAAAAACAACTAGTGCTGTAAAAATAATTACTGCGATCCAGTCTAATTGAAAACTGTTAGAGCGGTTTAAGTTCATTGATCATTAATTTTAAAAGCCTTACCACTGTAAGGCTTAAGGTATTCATCTTCTAAACTTTTATCTAAAACTAATTTTTCCATGTTTTTTAGAGAAACTTCTCCTTTAATATGTTTTTCAATCATTAAACTTGCAACTCTTCCTGCCCACCGCGCTCCATAATGTCCGTTTTCCACTAAAACTGCAATTGCAATTTTTGGATTATGTTTAGGAGCAAATGCTACAAATATCGAATGATCTGTGAGTTGTTTCCTTACTCCATCCACTTTAGTGAAGTTTTCTGCTGTACCAGTTTTTCCACAAATTTCAACTCCAGGAACCTTTAAAAAACTAGCAGTACCTTCCTTATATACGTTAAGCATTCCTTCAATAATTTCGTCATAATGTTGACTGTCTATTGTTGTTTTTTTTGGTCTCTTAAAGTCAGGGTTAATTTCATTATCATCAATAGATTTAATAATATGAGGTGTAAAATAAAAGCCTTTGTTAGCTATGGCCGCAGTCATATTAGCTAACTGAATTGGTGTTACTAAAACCTCTCCTTGGCCGATAGAATTTGAGATAATTGTCGTAGCACCCCATTTAAAATCTGGATACCAATTGTCATAGTAATTTCCATTAGGAATGTTTCCTTTTTTTCCAACAGATAAGTCATTTCCTAAAAAAGCACCCAAGCCAAAGCTCTTTATATGATCACTCCATTTGTCCATTGAAGTAGAAGAGTTATCATATTTATTGATATTATTTCTAAAGGCCATAGCAAAGTATGAATTACATGAAAAGCTAATAGCAGATTTCAAATTCCTATATCCACCACCACAGTGACATTGCATTGTTCGTTTGTTTTTACCATATACATATTTTCCTTTGCAATGTAGTCCAGTATTGGAAGAGATTACATTTTCTTGTAAGGCTGTTAGAGCTACTAATAATTTAAAAGGTGAGCCTGGCTCGTGCATCCTAACAAGCCCTTTATCAATCAACGGACGGTGTATAGAATCAAGATATAATTTTGTATAATTTTTTGATCGCTCTCGTCCCACTAGCAAGCTTGGATTATAGGAAGGGGCAGAGACAAGACTTAGTATTTCACCACTGCTTGGTTCGATAGCTACAATGCCACCAATTTTATTTTGCATTAATGATTCTCCATACGCTTGGAGCTCAGAGTCGATAGTAATCTTAATGTCTTTTCCCGGGATAGGAAGGGTATCAAAAGCACCGTCTTTGTATGAGCCAATATCTCTGTTGTAAATATCTTTTTGGATGTATTTAACTCCTTTAATACCACGAAGAATTTTCTCATATGAAATTTCAACTCCTTGTTTTCCAATTAAATCTCCACGATTGTAGTAGGGGTCTTTTTTAATATCTTTTGTATTGGCCTCAGCAATATATCCTAAAACATTCGCACCAATAGAAGTTTGGTAATCTCTTACCGATCTCTTTTGAATATAAAATCCTTTAAATTTCCTTAATTTCTCAGAAAGAAAAGCGTAATCTATCTTTGAAAGATGTCGTAAAAATGGAGATGGGAGTCGTGGAGAGTATCTATTGGCACGATTATAAGATTTCAAAAAAGTAGGTTTATCTATCTTTAATAAATTACAAAACATAGTGGTGTCCAAAGGTTTCACCTCCCTTGGGATTACCATTACATCATAGCTGGGTTGATTTGCTACTAAAAGGCTATCATTTCTATCATAAATATAGCCGCGTTTGGGGTAGTGAAATACTTTACGTATTGCATTGTCATTATTTAGATCATAAGCTGTAGATTGATAAATTTGTAAGTAAAATAAACGTCCTATAAAGCACACTCCGGTTAGGGCAACAAGACTGTAAAGTAGTATTTTCCTCATGCCTCTTTGCTGCTAAATAATGAATAAATAAGCAAGCACACTAAAAATGTAAAGGCGCTTGAATAGAAAGTTTGTCTAACTATTAAAAGCATTTTATTATAATTAAACACAACAAGGGAAAACAATGTAAAGTGATGAATTAGTATTAGAGATAAAAAGTAAATATACCTTTGAGTAAAGTTAGTATTACTAAATTTTATTGACTGATAATCGTAGGCAGCCCCAAAGGAGAATTTTAAAAAAAGCGGACGAATATAGGCAATGAGGACACTAGCAGCCGCGTGTGTCCCACCAGAATCTAAAAAAGCGTCAATAACAACACCAAGTAGGAAACTACTAAAAATAAATAGCAATCGGTTATTTGATGCTGGATATAATAATATGAATAGTAAATAAATGTTTGGGTTAATATACCCTATTAAATTAATGTTGCTACAGACTAAAACTTGTAGTGTAAGTAACCCAAAAAACCGCATTATGTTTACAAATACAATATTATTCATCATATTGGTTTAAGTTATCTATTTCGTTAAAATCAGTATTTTTAATGATATAAACATGCTCTAGATTGGTCATGTCATTGAATAGCTTCACATCAATAACATATAAATCTTTGGTGTCGTTAAGTCTATATGAACTTATTGTACCAACAGGGATATTTGCAGGAAATATTGATGAAAACCCACTAGTTGTGACGCTGTCTCCTATAGTTAATTTGACTAGATCCTGAATATCATTTAATTGTACAATGCCGGCAGATTTACTATCCCAAGACAATGTTCCAAAATGATTAGTTTTTTTTAATTTCACATTAATCTTGCTGTTACTATTGAGAATTGATAAAACCCTACAATATTTGGAAGAAGTTTTGTCAATAACCCCAACAATTCCTTTTGAAGTAACTACTCCATAGTCTTCATTAATTCCGTCTTTTAAGCCCTTGTTAAGAGTTATGTAGTTGTTTTTAAGCGAGTAGCTATTCTTATAAACTATCGCTGGATTTAAGTTAAAGTGTTGTTCTAAGACGGGGTCAATAGTGCTATATTTTGTTTGATTAAACAGCTGTGATTTAATTTTGCTATTTTCTTCTAGCAGTAGTTTGTTTTCTTTTACTAAATGAAAGTATTGGCTAACGCTGTTAGAGAGTCCATAAATACTGCCTATGATGTAGTTAGAAGAATTTAATAGCTTAGTTCTATGAAACTGATGTGATTTAATTGTAAGTGAGATAGCAATCGAGAACAACAATAAAAACAAGACAAATATTTTGTTTTTAATGAAGAAATTAAAAAGTTGTTGCATTGTTTACAGTCTATTTTATCAATACACTTTTGTATTTAGTAAGGTTTTTTAGAACAATCCCGGTACCTCTGACAACGGCTCTAAGAGGATCCTCTGCAATGTAAACAGGTAGATCTGTTTTTTGAGATAAACGCTTATCAAGCCCTCTTAACATAGATCCGCCACCAGCGAGATATATGCCAGTATTATAGATGTCAGCTGCTAGTTCAGGAGGAGTTTGAGAAAGTGTTTCCATAACAGAATCTTCAATTCTAAGAATTGATTTATCAAGAGCCTTTGCAATTTCTCGATGTGTAATTTGTACCTGTTTGGGTTTTCCCGTTAATAAATCTCTACCTTGAACATTCATTTCATCAGGAGGAACATCTAGGTCTTCAATAGCTGCTCCAATTTGAATTTTTATTTTTTCCGCAGTTCTATCTCCAACATATAAATTATGTTGGGTACGCATGTAATAGATAATATCGTTAGTAAAAACATCTCCAGCAACCTTAACAGACTTGTCGCAGACTATCCCTCCAAGAGCTATAACTGCGATTTCAGTTGTGCCCCCTCCTATGTCAACAATCATATTACCCTTAGGTTGCATGATGTCAACACCAATGCCAATCGCCGCTGCCATCGGTTCGTGTATTAAATATACTTCTTTACCATTAACCCGTTCAGCAGACTCTTTTACAGCTCGCATCTCTACTTCAGTAATTCCTGAAGGAATACATATTACCATCCTTAGTGAGGGCGCAAATAGCTTATTTTTTAGCGCTGGAATACTTTTAATGAATAAGCTAATCATTTGCTCAGAAGCATCAAAGTCGGCAATAACACCATCTTTCAATGGACGTATTGTTTTGATGTTTTCATGAGTTTTTCCTTGCATTAAGTTTGCTTCCTTACCAACTGCAATAATTTTGCCAGACGCCCACTCTCTTGCAACAATTGAAGGACTGTCAATTACAACTTTATCGTTATGAATTATTAATGTATTGGCTGTTCCCAAGTCGATCGCTATCTCTTCAGTCAAGAAGTCAAAAAATCCCATATGCTAAAAATTTAATGATAGTGTTAAAGTAATATGCTGTTTTGTAAATGTACTAAAATAAAAGTAATTTTTGTAAAAGGGTTTACTTAAATAATTAGTGTTTAAAATGTCGTGTTTTAGTAAAAACCATTGCAATATTGTTGGCGTTACAGTAGTCAATGCTTAACTGATCTTTTATAGATCCTCCTGGTTGAATAACCGCAGTAATCCCTGCGTTTTTTGCTATTTCCACACAGTCAGGAAATGGAAAAAAAGCATCACTAGACATGACAGCACCACTTAAGTTAAACCCAAAAGAGGTGGCTTTATGAATCGCTTGGTTTAAGGCATCTACTCTGCTAGTTTGTCCGGTTCCACTAGCGCATAACTGCTTGTTTTTGGCCAATACAATCGTATTTGATTTCGTGTGTTTGCAAATTTTGGAAGCGAACAATAAATCTTCAATTTCATTGGCTATTGGAGTTGAGTTGGTAGCATTTTCTAAGATTGATTTATCGTCAGTAATAGTATCTTTTTCTTGTACTAATACTCCATTTAAACAAGTTCTTATGTTTGTTTCAGGGAGGTTAATGGAATTCTGGATTAATAGAATTCTATTTTTCTTTCCTTTTAAAACGGTTTCCGCTTTTTTGCTAAACGATGGTGCAATGACCACTTCGCAAAATAAATTGTTAATTTCTTCCGCTGTGGCTAAGTCAATTTCACAATTAGAAATTAAAACGCCTCCAAAAGCGGAGACTGGGTCACCTGCCAATGCATCTATATATGCTTTTTGAAGTGTGGCTCTTTGTGCCACCCCACACGCATTATTGTGTTTTAATATTGCAAAGGTTGGTTCTTCTCCATAAAACTCGTTCATTAGGTTTACAGCAGCATCCACATCTAAAAGGTTGTTGTAGCTTAATTCTTTGCCGTGAAATTTTGTAAACATTGCCTTGAAGTCTCCAAAGAAATAGCCTTTTTGATGCGGGTTTTCACCATAGCGAAGTGCTTTTCCTTGGGTTTCACTGATCTTTAGGGTAACTTCTTTCTTTTCTTTGTTGAAATAGTTAAAAATAGCACTGTCGTAGTGGGATGAGACGTTAAATGATTTGGTTGCAAATCGTTTGCGATCCTCAATAGAAATATCCCCATTGTCATTAGAAATCAATTTTAAAAATTCAGCATAATCTTCAACAGATGAGACACAGATAACATCTTTGTAATTTTTGGCAGCTGCTCTAATCAATGAAATCCCACCGATATCTATTTTTTCAATAATATCTTCAACACTTGCACCTGATGCAACTGTTTTTTCAAATGGGTATAGGTCGACAATAACTGCATCAATTTGAGGGATTGAAAAAGCCTCCATTTCATCAATATCTTGAGGGTTGTCTTGTCGATTTAAAATTCCACCAAATATTTTAGGGTGTAATGTTTTGACACGACCACCAAGAATGGATGGGTATTCAGTAATTTCTTCAGCAGGAACAACAGTTATTCCTAAGTCATTAATAAATTTTTGTGTGCCTCCAGTAGAGAATATTGTAACTCCTTGTTGGTTGAGTTTTTTTACTACAGGTGCCAGACCTTCTTTGTTAAATACGGAAATTAAGGCGGATTTAATTCTTTTTTTTTGGCTCATTTTGCAGTCTAAATTTAAATATCAAAAGTAGTCAATTAAGTTACAGGAAGTTCTAGCTAAAAGAGTCAAAGTAGAAGTTTTTTTTAACTAATTATTAGAGTTATTAACAACTACATGATCGAAGCAACCGATTCGCACACAAATTCTAGGAATCGTTCGTCTTCTTGAGTAAATGGATCTAGGGTATTTGAGTCAATATCAATTTGTCCAATATTTATATTATTGACAAATAAAGGAACTACAATCTCAGATTTCACGCTAAGACTGCAAGCAATATAATTGTCCTGAGAATTCACATCCGGTACTACTAAATTTTCATTACTAACTGCTACTTGCCCACAAATTCCTTTTCCAAAAGGAATGATTGTGTGATCAGTAATTGCACCCGCATAAGGACCAATTTTAAGCTCTTCTTTTTCGCCATTTTTAAAATAAAAACCAACCCAATCATAATAGGATATAGAGGACTTTAATAATTTACATACATCCATTAGAGTTGTATCCAGTGAGCTGGAATTTGATATTAAGTTAGATATTTTAGTTTTTAATTCGTTAAAACCCATAAATATATTTTTTAAGCAAAAATACCATTTATCCCATATAATATTTCTAAATGCACTGTTTTTGTGTTAATTATATTACTTGGCGCTTCAATTGGTAATAGTTTTATTAAATTTGCCATGTGAATAAACTAAATTTACATAAGTTTTTTTCTAGCGCGTTAGCCATTCTAGTGCTTCTTTCGGCTTTTTCATTTAAAGTTGAAACACGTCTATGTGGTGCTAAGTTTTTGGATACTGTTGTCGCTTCTGAAGTTAATTCTTGCTGTAATAGTTTAGCAGAAAATCCTTATGAAGGGTTTGAAAATAGCTGCTGTAAAAGCAAGGTTGTTTCAGTTGATGGCTTGAGTCAAGTTGAAGTTCTGTTAGTTTCTTTTGAACTACCGACTCTAGACAAATTTGAAGGTCTACTGAGAAGTTGTATTTCTATCAATTTTGTTGATTTTAAGTCTTCTCTGTCTGTTTCACACCCGAACTATACCCCACCTGACTTATTTTATGAATTCCAAATAGTGTATCAGGCCTTCCTGATTTGATTTCCTTGTTTTAATTGCAATTTAAGATGCTTATCATCGCATTATTAATAATCTTTTCGGAGTTAATTTAAAATTAAACAACAATGAAATCCACTATATATCTTATATTATTGTTTCCACTTTTTCTTTTTTCACAGAACGAAATTAAAGGATTGATCATGGAGCAGAATTCCAAAAACCAGCGTATTCCATTGCCTGGTGCCAATGTATTTTGGCTCAATACTACTGTTGGGGCTATGTCTTCTGAAGATGGATCCTTTAAGTTGCCATATGATAAAACTTACAAGAAATTAATCATTAGCTACATCGGATTTAGAACAGATACGCTTTTGATTGAAACGCCTAAAAGTATTTTTCATGT
This sequence comes from Flavobacteriaceae bacterium, assembly GCA_018608705.1. Lineage (GTDB taxonomy): Bacteria > Bacteroidota > Bacteroidia > Flavobacteriales > Flavobacteriaceae > Hel1-33-131. The sequence goes on from JABAZD010000072.1 coordinate 10,105, forward strand.
CCTTAGAGCATCCGATGATTTAGGCGAGGTTACTATTTCAACCAGAAAAAAATCTACAGCGACTTCCTACTTGTCTTCCCAAAATATTTCCACAATAAGTAGCGGGGAGCTTTTGAAAGCAGCCTGCTGTAATCTGTCTGAAAGTTTTGAAACAAATCCATCAATTGATGTTAATTTTACAGATGCAATTTCAGGAACAAAGCAAATTAAAATGTTAGGACTAACAAGTCCTTATATTCTAATTACGACCGAAAACATACCGTCCATTCGAGGAGCCTCTCAAGCCTACGGTTTGAGTTTTATACCTGGAACTTGGGTAGAAAGCATTCAAATAACCAAAGGGGCTGGAAGTGTTGTTAATGGTTTTGAAAGTATAGCGGGGCAAATTAATGCTGAACTAGTTAAGCCAACAACTGATAATCGCGTTTTTGTAAATGCCTATGGATCCTTAAATGGTCGTACGGAACTCAACACACATTTCAACAAACAAATCTCAGACAAGTGGAGCACCGGTTTATATTTACATGCAAATAACCGTTCACAAAAATTTGATAGAAACAACGATTCCTTTCTTGACATGCCTTTAACAAATCAGATAAATATTTTGAATCGTTGGCAGTATATAAATCTTCAAAAAGGGATAATTAGTTTTCTAAACGTACGCTTCCTTAAAGACGATAAGCAATCGGGACAGCTTAGTTTCGACCCTAAAAGAGATTGGCTTTCAAATACGGTCTGGGGCAGTGAAATTAATACCAGACGTTTTGAAGCATCTGGAAAATTTGGATATGTAAATCCAGATATCCCTTACCAAAGCTTAGGTCTTCAAATCGCTTATAGTGATCACGAACAAGCTTCTTATTTTGGTCTCAATGAATATGATATCCATCACAAAAGCATGTACTCTAACCTAGTATATAACTCTATTATTGGTGATACAAGACACAAAATTAAAACTGGCTTAAACGTGACTTACGACCAATATAATGAGTTGGTAAACTCAGATATTTATGATAGAAATGAACGCTCTGTTGGTGGGTTTTTTGAGTATAGCTTTGATGATCTTGACGCTCTAAATTTAACTGCTGGTGTTAGAGTTGATCACCATAATTTGTTAGGGACATTTTTCACTCCACGTGTCCACGCTCGTTACACGCCTTGGGAAAAGTCAGCTCTTCGAGGTTCTTTTGGCCGTGGGATACGATCAGCAAATATTTTCACAGAGAATCAAAAACTATTTGCAACTTCAAGACAAATTAACTTGCAGAGCTCTGGGGGTGCTATTTATGGACTTGATCCTGAAATTGCATGGAATTATGGAGTTTCATTCTTACAAGGTTTTAATATATTTGGAAGGAAAGCGGATCTTACACTCGATTTTTATCGAACTGATTTTGAGAGTCAAGTAGTGGTTGATTATGAAAACCCGTATCAGATTAATTTTTATAATCTAAAAGGGGCTAGCTATGCCAATAGTTTTCAGGCGGAATTTAGTTTAAACCTGATGACATATTTCAACTTTAAAACAGCTTACAAGTTTTATGATGTACAGACCCAGTATGAATCTGGTAAACTGAAAAAGCCATTGACGTCTCAACATCGCTACTTTGCGAATCTATCCTATGAGTCCTATTCAAAAAAAGGAGATGGGGTTTGGAAGTTTGACGCGACTTTCAATTTGTTTGGTAAGCAACGTTTTTCGTCTACAGAAATAAGCCCACAAAGCTATCAGTTACCAACGTATTCCCCTTCTGTTTCGACCCTAAACCTTCAGGTCACAAAAGTATTTTCTGAGGCCTTTGAGATCTATTTAGGGGCCGAAAACATTACAAACGTTACCCAAAAATCACCAATTTTAAGCTCTGAAAACCCTTTTGGATCAAATTTTGATACTACATTTGTGTACGGGCCTATATTTGGAAGTATTTATTATACAGGCTTACGCTATAAACTAAACTAAATAATTATTTATGAAAACAATACTTTTAACAGTTACAATGCTTTTTATAGGAACCCTATCATATGGTCAAAATAAGAACGCGAAAGCTTCTATTGAAGTTGATGGTGTGTGCATGATGTGTAAAAAGCGCATTGAAAAAGCGAGTCTTAAGGTCAAAGGAGTTAAGTCAGCTTCATGGAACGTGTATACACATGAGTTAAAACTAATTTTCGATGAAAATAAAACTAGTATTGAACAGATTGCGTCCAATGTGACTGATGTCGGCCATGATACCAAATCCTTTATCGCTAGCAGCGAAGCTTATGAGTCTTTAGCTCCGTGTTGTAAATATAGAGATCAAAGAGTTGTGGATGATCACAAATAAAGTGTTTTAACCTAACTTATTGAAAAACTATCTTACAAAAAAAAGCTCCTGAATACAGGAGCTTTTTATTATTGAAAACTAGTATAGTCTACATCATTCCTGGCATCCCACCCCCCATAGGAGGCATTGGAGGTGTATCTTCTTTAATGTCTATAAGAGCACACTCAGTTGTTAGTATCATACCCGAAACTGAAGCTGCATTTTCAAGTGCAACTCGTGTTACCTTTTTAGGGTCAATAATACCAGCTTTAAGCATGTCCACATAGCTGTCGCTTTTTGCGTCGTAACCAAAATCACCCTTACCTTCAAGGACTTTATTAATCACAACACTGCCTTCACCACCAGCATTTTCTACAATGGTACGTAACGGAGATTCAATTGCTTTAGAAACTATTTGAATTCCAGTTGCTTCGTCGATATTTAATGCGTCTAGCTTTTCAAGCATTTTTTGGGCTCTTACAAGGGCAACACCACCACCTGCAACAATACCTTCCTCTACGGCTGCTCTAGTAGCATGTAACGCATCATCAACACGGTCTTTCTTTTCTTTCATTTCAACTTCACTAGCAGCTCCTACATACAGAACAGCAACTCCACCTGCTAACTTTGCTAAGCGTTCTTGGAGTTTTTCTCTGTCATAGTCACTTGTAGTAGTTTCAATCTGTGCTTTAATTTGATTAACTCTTGCTTTAATATCATTTACATTTCCAGAGCCATTAACAATCGTTGTATTGTCTTTGTCAATTGTAACTGATTCTGCAGTTCCTAACATTGTTAAGTCTGCATTTTCTAAAGAAAAACCACGTTCCTCAGAAATTACAACTCCACCTGTAAGTATTGAGATATCTTCTAGCATAGCTTTTCGACGATCTCCAAACCCTGGTGCTTTTACAGCAGCTATCTTTAAGCCACCCCTTAATTTGTTTACAACTAAAGTGGCAAGTGCTTGACCGTCTACATCTTCAGCTATAATTAATAGGGGACGTCCGGATTGTGATACAGGTTCTAAAATTGGAAGAATTTCTTGAAGATTAGATATTTTCTTATCAAAAAGTAAAATATATGGATTTTCTAAGTCTGCAATCATTTTGTCAGCATCAGTTACAAAGTAAGGACTTAAATAACCTCTGTCAAACTGCATTCCTTCAACAACGTCCACATATGTGTCTGTCCCTTTAGCTTCTTCTACAGTTATAACACCTTCTTTACCAACTTTTCCAAAAGCTGAAGCTATAAGTTCTCCTATGTTGTTATCGTTATTCGCTGAAATAGATGCAATTTGCTTTATTTTTTCAGATGAATTACCAACTTTCTTAGCTTGTTTTTCTAAGTCAGCTGTAATCGATGTTACAGCTTTATCTATACCGCGTTTTAAATCCATAGGGTTTGCTCCAGCAGCAACATTTTTCAATCCTTCTTTTACTATTGCTTGTGCTAAAACGGTAGCTGTAGTTGTTCCGTCTCCAGCGAGGTCATTGGTTTTAGAAGCAACTTCTTTCACCATTTGAGCGCCCATGTTTTCTAAAGGGTCCTCTAACTCCACTTCTTTTGCAACAGAAACCCCATCTTTTGTTACTTGTGGAGCTCCAAAGCTTTTGCTAATAATAACATTTCTTCCTTTAGGGCCAAGAGTTACTTTGACAGCATTTGCTAATGCGTCAACTCCACGTTTTAATCCGTCTCTTGCGTCTATATCAAATTTTATATCTTTTGCCATTTCTTTTTTTTTTAAAATTAAACTATTGCTAGAATATCACTTTCTCGCATGATTAAATAGTCAGTACCTTCCAATTTAAGCTCAGTGCCTGCGTACTTACCGTATAAAACAGTATCACCAACCTTTACTGTAATTGGATCATCTTTAGTACCTTTTCCAACAGCAGCTACACTTCCTTTTTGGGGTTTTTCTTTCGCGTTATCAGGAATAATAATTCCAGAAGCTGTTTTGGTTTCCGCTTGAACTGGTTTTATTAGAACTCTGTCAGCTAAGGGTTTGATTTTTAAAGCCATAGTATTGTATTTTTATATTATGAGATTTTATATTCTAAAATTATGCCATCTTGATTAAACTGACAAAGTTTCAGAAACAAAAAAATGCCAACGTTTGTTGTTGGCATTTTTATATTTTCAAAAACCTATTTATTCTTCCGAGTTATCAGTTTGTGGAGCCGAGTTCTGGATAGGGATCGATATTGGTTGAGAAGTTGTCGGAGTTGTGTCTAAGTCTAGAGCTTTTGACTCTTGAACATCGTCAGTATTTCCTATAGCAATATTTGATAGCAATATTAGCACTAAAAGTAAAGTGGCTAAAGCCCAAGTACTTTTGTCCAAAAAGTCAGATGTTTTTTTAACTCCTCCAACTTGTTGACTTCCACCACCACCAAATGAAGAGGAAAGCCCACCACCTTTAGGGTTTTGAACCATTATAACAACTACAAGCAAAAATGCTACTACGACAATTAAAACTAGAAATATAGAAAACGTGCTCATTATAAATTATTTTTTTTTAAAACTTTAATTGATTCAATTTGGTCTGCAAATAAACTACTTTTTTCTGGATATTTCAAACTTAAAATTTGGTATGATTGGATTGCTTTATCATAGTTTTTTTGTTCCACATATATCCTTGCTAATGTTTCGGTCATTAAATTATCGTCTTCAATAATTTGATCTTCAGCTATATTTATAAGTTTAGAGTCTTTATCAACAAGGCTTAATTTGGGTTTGTTAGCAATAAACGCATCTATAATAGCAAACTTTTTATTTCTGCTAGATTCTTTGGGGGTATTTGTTGAACCTGAACGATTAATGGGGTTCTTTTTAGTAAGGCTTAGCCATTCAGAAAATGAGTGTCTCTCATTTTTATTAAACTCTAGTGGGCTTCCAAGTCCTAATTTTGAAATGGACTGAGTTTCATTTTTTGTTAATATTTGGCTATGTGGTAGTTTGTCTTTACGTTCTTTATCATTTTTATTTGATATTTCTTGAAAGTCATCAATCTCAATAGACTTTATTTGATTCAAATTTTGTTTAATTTGTGTGGAAATATCATTTTGTAAAAATATATCCGAAGTTATGAACTCAAACAGTATGCTTCTATCTGTAGTGTGGGCCGCCGTTATTTTTAGTTCTTGATTGTATTTAAAACTACCCGAATCCTTCAGTCCTTTAAGTTGTATTGCTCTAGCAGATTGAAAGTATGGAAAATCTTCAACTATAGCCGACATTTCGCCAATTTGAGTTTTATCCAAATTTGTTGGATTATTTAATAAATATGTAAAATCCGATATGTTCATAAATTTACCAATTAGCTAGTGACGCATTAACAACATCTTGAGTAATTCGCTCAAATATTTCTTCAATAGCAGTAGTTTTCTGAGATCCTATTAGTTGTGCGCTGCCTTCAAAATCAAAGAAAAAACTAAATCTTTTTTCAAAATCTGCCTCTTCATCATTTTTATTTACAAAGCGAACATTTATTCCAATCGTTAACCGATTTTGTGCAGCGGTATTTCTCGATGTTGATGTAGTAGGGGATATTCTGTACTCGACAATCTCGCCTTCAAAAAGAATATCTCCACTGGATTTAACAAGACCTAAATTGGTTTGATTTAAAATTAAATCTTGAAGAGCTATTGTAAAGTCTCGCTCAATTCCAGGCTCAATGAGTGCAGATGTATTTTGAAAATAATTTACTTGAAAAGTTTTAGTTTCTGGGCTTATGGAAATCCCTGTAAAAGAGTAAGTTCCACATCCTACGACAGATGATAATCCAAATAAGATAAAATATTTTTTCAAATGATTAAAGGTCATATTGTTTAATTTTTCTATAAAGAGTACGTTCGCTAATTCCTAGTTCATCTGCAGCTAATTTACGCTTTCCTTTATGACGATCAAGAGATTTTTTAATAAGTTCTAGTTCTTTATCATGTAGAGAAAGTGTTTCTTCTTCAGCTTCAATGGCATCAACATATGGATAATCTCCTTGATTGCTCTCAACATATTCAATTGGATGGTTTTTTTCAGTTTTAGTAGGAAGGGAAAAAACTTCAGTTTCTTTTTCTATAGTTTGAGATTCTTCTTTGTTGTATATTTTTTGAATCAGACTTTCATTATTTTTTTGAAAATCATCAATGTTATCATTTTGCATCAATTCCATTGTCAGTTTTTTTAGATCGTTCAAGTCTCCTTTCATGTCGAAAAGAACCTTATATAAAATCTCTCTTTCTGTACTGAAGTCACTTTGCGGCTTATCTTTTCCAAGAACAGAAGGTAAATTTGACCCCATGGTGGGCAGATAAGTTTGAAGAGTATTTAAGTCGATCATTCTTGACGATTCCAATACTGATATTTGTTCGGCAACATTACGAAGTTGTCGAATATTTCCACTCCATCTGTAGTCAATCAATGCAGGTACAGCGTTATCTTCTAGCCTTATTGTTGGCATCTTATATTTTAGTGCAAAATCACTTGCAAATTTCCTGAACAATAGGTGAATATCATTTTTTCGTTTTCTAAGTGCAGGAAGGTGTATTTCAATTGTACTTAATCGATAATATAAATCTTCTCTAAACTTTTCTTTTTCAATTGCTTCAAACATATTTACATTTGTAGCTGCAACAATTCTAACGTTTGTTTTCTGTACTGAACTTGAGCCAACTTTAATAAATTCCCCATTTTCAAGAACCCTTAGGAGTCTAACTTGGGTGGTGGGCGGAAGTTCTCCAACTTCATCTAAAAAAATTGTACCTCCATCAGCTACTTCAAAATAGCCGGATCTGGTTTGAGTTGCACCTGTAAAAGCGCCTTTTTCATGCCCAAACAACTCACTGTCAATGGTTCCTTCTGGAATAGCTCCACAGTTGACAGCAATATATTTACCATGTTTTCTGTGTGACAGTTGATGTATAATTTTTGGGATACTTTCTTTCCCCACACCACTTTCTCCAGTAACTAGCACCGAAATATCTGTGGGTGCAACACGAACAGCTTTTTCAACTGCACGGTTTAATCCAGCATCATTTCCAATAATACTTAGACGTTGTTTTATAGATTGAACTGTTTCCATATTTAATTATTTTCTGATAATCCAATCGCTTCTCCAATTAGGGTTGCGCTGGTACAATCGTTTATTTTAACCATTACAAAATCGCCAATTTCATAGGACTCCTTTGGGAAAACAGCGACAATGTTTTGAGGACTTCTTCCAGACCATTTAGTATCAGATTTTTTAGATTCTTTTTCAATTAAAATTTCAACAGTCTGATTAATAAATTCTTTGGTTCGTAAAAGGCCATGCGAACGTTGTAACTCAACAACTTCTGCTAAACGTCTTTTTTTGATTTCAAAGCTAACATTGTCTTTAAGTTTTCTTTCAGCCATTGTTCCAGGTCTTTCAGAATAAGCGTACATAAATCCGAAACTATATTTAATCTCTTTCATCAAACTTAGAGTGTCTTGGTGGTCTTGTTCAGTTTCTGTTGGAAACCCACAAATCATATCTTGTGATATGGTACATTCTGGAATAATATCTTTGATGTTATTTATAAGATCAATATACTCCTCACGAGTGTGTTGACGGTTCATCTCATTAAGGATTCGATTGCTTCCGCTTTGGACTGGAAGGTGAACATGGTTACACACATTTTGAAACTTAGCCATAGTTTTTATTACGCTTAAAGACATGTCTTGAGGATTTGATGTTGAAAATCGAAATCGCATTTTAGGTTGAGATTTTGCACACATTTCAAGTAATAATGCAAAGTCAACTGCGGTCGCCTTTTGTATATCAGACGCTTTATTAAAATCTTTTTTTAAGCCACCGCCATACCATAAATAGCTATCGACATTTTGACCCAAAAGAGTAACCTCTTTATACCCTCTTCCCCAAAGATCATTTATTTCCTGAATAATACTTTGTGGTTCACGACTACGTTCACGTCCTCTTGTAAAAGGGACAACACAAAATGTACACATATTATCACACCCTCTAGTAATTGACACTAGTGATGTAACTCCATTAGAATTTAGCCTTACAGGAGATACATCTCCATAGGTTTCATCTTTTGAAAGAATAACGTTAACAGCATTTCGTCCTTGATCAACTTCCGAAATTAAGTTTGGAAGGTCTTTATAGGCATCAGGTCCTACAACAAGATCTACAATTTTTTCTTCTTCAAGAAATTTACTTTTTAATCGTTCCGCCATACAGCCTAGCACACCAACTTTCATTTTTGGATTAATTCGCTTAACAGCATTATATTTTTCTAAGCGTTTACGGACAGTCTGTTCTGCTTTGTCACGAATAGAACAGGTGTTGACCAAAACTAAATCTGCTTCCTCTAGCAGGGTGGTTGTGTTATACCCTTCTTTGGAAAGTATAGAGGCTACAATTTCACTGTCGCTGAAGTTCATAGCACAGCCGTAGCTTTCTATAAATAGCTTTTTTTTATTTTTAACTTTTGATTCAAGAAATAGTTTATTGCCCTGAATAGTTTCGTCAATTGTTTTCTCCATGAAGTTTTTAATTATCCATTCTTGGACAATAAGTATGCAAATATACAATAATTTTATTTTTTATGACAAAGTGTCAGTATTTTGATTATTTATTTTGATTTCTCTAATCAATCTACTTTATTTGAGAAATCAAAATAAATATTTAAAATATGTTTTCGTTACAAACCTTGTTAAGTAAAATACAAGGATCTTCAACTATAGATTTTGGAGATCTTTTTAATGAATCTGTCAGTTTATTTAAAAAAGTATGGGTTCAAGGCTTGATACTCCAGTTGATATCGGGTTTAATTATGCTTCCCGTATTAATAGGTTTTTATATTCCTTATTTTGAACTTGTCACAAGCATGAGTTCAAATGGAGTTATTGATACTCCAGATTTTATGCCAGAACTGATAAGTGCATATGGAATATCGGGTATATTATGGCTTTATTTATTTCTTGCCGTTGTTAGTCTATTTTCTTATATTTTATATTTAGGTTTTTTTAGAGTTATAAGACAAATCGACCATGGAGAAGCATTCGTATTTTCGGAACTGTTTTATTTTTTTAAAACAGCATCAATTCGTAAGTCTTTAGGGCTTTCGGTCACATACATAACAATTAGTGCCATAGCAGTTTTGCTTTGTTTTTTTCCATTTATATATGTAATTGTTCCTCTTATGTTTTTACTGCCAGTTTATGCTTATAATCCTGACTTATCTATTTCAGAGATAGTTAAAGTTAGTTTTACTCTTGGTAATAAAAAATGGGGAATTACCTTTTTAACGCTGTTTTTAAATGCGATGTTAATATATGTTATTTCTTTAGTCACGTGTGGGTTGGGAGGTATAGTTGTCAGTTGTTTTATTTATTTGCCTCAATATATTATTTACAAAAAAGTGATTGGATTTGAGGGGTCTAAATACGATATTTAATTATCTGAAATATAGATAATTAGCCTCGTAGTTGAGTGCCTATAAAACAACTCTTAGAAGTAATTATTTTTTGTTTTGTCGAAGAAATTAAAGAAAGAAATAAAAAAAATCCTATACATTTGTACTTCTTAAAAAACAAAATATGGCTAAGAATTTAGTGATTGTTGAGTCACCTGCAAAGGCAAAAACTATAGAAAAATTTCTAGGAAAAGATTTTAAAGTCGAGTCTAGTTTTGGACATATTGCCGACTTACCTTCAAAAGAATTGGGAGTAAATGTCCAAGGAGACTTTAAACCTAAATATGAGGTTTCAACTGATAAAAAAACAGTTGTAAGCAAACTAAAGTCATTGGCCAAAAAAGCTGAAGTTGTTTGGTTAGCAAGTGATGAAGATAGAGAAGGGGAAGCCATTGCATGGCATTTAGCTGAAACTTTGAAATTAGACAAGTCAAAAACTAAACGAATTGTATTTCATGAAATTACTAAGGGTGCAATAGAAAATGCAGTTAAAAACCCAAGATCTATAGACTATAACTTGGTAGATGCACAACAAGCTCGACGAGTTTTAGATAGAATTGTAGGATATGAGTTGTCTCCTGTATTGTGGCGTAAAGTAAAGGGGGGGCTCTCAGCTGGTCGGGTGCAGTCAGTTTCAGTTCGATTAATTGTAGAGCGTGAACGTGAAATTAGAGATTTTCAATCTCAAGCAACTTTTAGGGTTGATGCGGAATTTACGAGTTCAAAAGGACAAGTGTTTAAAGCAAAACTTTCTAAGACATTTAATAGCGAAGATGATGCAAAAGATTTCTTAGAAAAAAATATTAAAGCTGTGTTCTCAGTTTCAAGCCTTGAGAAAAAGCCAGCCAAAAAATCACCTGCAGCGCCATTTACCACTTCAACATTGCAGCAAGAGGCAGCTAGAAAATTATATTTTTCTGTGAGTAAAACTATGAATATGGCCCAGCGACTATATGAAGCGGGGTTAATCACATATATGAGAACCGACAGCGTTAATTTATCACAAGAGGCTCGTAATAGTGCAGCTCAAGAAATTAATTTGTCTTATGGGGACTCCTACAGTAAGCCTCGTAATTTTAAAGGTAAGTCTAAAGGAGCTCAAGAAGCACACGAAGCCATTCGTCCAACAAACTTTTCAACACATTCAGTAAATATTGAAAGAGATCAGGCTCGTTTGTATGATCTTATATGGAAACGTGCTATTTCTTCTCAGATGAGTGATGCTCAATTAGAAAGAACTAATGTTAAAATAAATTGCTTAAGTCATGGTGAAACATTTACAGCCAATGGTGAGGTGATTAAATTTGATGGGTTTTTGAAAGTTTATTTAGAAGGTACTGATGAAGAAAACCTTGAACAAGAAGGTATGCTACCACCAATGGTACTTAATGAGTTATTGAACAATAATTACATAACAGCTACTCAGCGCTTTTCCAGACCTCCTTACCGGTTTACAGAAGCTTCACTAGTTAAAAAACTTGAAGAGTTAGGGATTGGTAGGCCATCCACATATGCCCCAACTATTTCTACAATTCAAAATAGAAAATATGTAGAAAAAGGTACGGTAGATGGAAGCGAAAGAAATTATACTTTATGGACTATGTCGAATAACGAACTAGTTGGTAAAAAGCTTAGCGAGAAGTTTGGTTCCGACAAAGGGAAATTAGTTCCTACTGACATAGGAATGATTGTAACTGATTTTTTAGTAAATCATTTTGAAGCTATTTTAGATTATAATTTTACTGCCAAGGTTGAAGCTGACTTTGATTTAATTGCTAGTGGTAAGGAAGATTGGACAAAAATGATGAAGTCATTTTATAAAGATTTCCATCCTCAAGTTGAGGAAGTCAGTAAAAATGCAGATCGCGAATCTGGAGAGCGTGTTTTAGGAGTAGACCCTAAGACAGGTCGTCAATTAAGCGTACGCTTAGGTAAATTTGGTCCAATTGTTCAAATTGGTCTTGCCGATGAGGATGAAAAGCAAGTTTTTGCTAGTGTCCCTCCAAACTTTCAATTAGCATCAATTACTTTCGACGAAGCTTTGGACTTATTTCAGCTACCGAAAGATCTAGGTGAGTACAAAGGAGAAGATATCATTGTTAATAATGGTCGTTTTGGTCCTTATGTTAAGTATGGTGACAAGTATATTTCAATTCCAAAAGGTGCAGATCCAATGCGTGTTGAAATGGAAGATGCAATTCAATACATTAAAGAAAAAGAGGCTGCTGATGCTCCAATATACGAGTATGATGGCTTGCCAGTTCAAAAAGGAAAAGGTCGGTTTGGACCTTTTATCAAGTGGAATAGTATGTTTATTAATGTGAATAAAAAATATGATTGGGATAATTTATCTTCAGATGATATTGAAAACTTAATTAAGGATAAAATTCAAAAAGAGATTGATAAGCTTATTCACGATTGGGAAGAAGACGGTATACGTGTTGAAAAAGCGCGTTGGGGGCGTCATAATATCATTCAAGGAAAAATTAAAATTGAACTTCCTAAAACAGTTGACGCTACCAAGCTTACTTTAGACGATGCTAAAGAACTTATAGCTAAAAATGCACCAAAGAAAAAAACACGCGCTAAAAAAAAGAAATAAATGATAGACTTTAGTTTTCTTTCTCCTGTTCAAGATCGACTAGTTGATCAAATAGAGCTGTTACATGGTCAGGCTATTGGAAAAAAACTAGTTATTCATACTTCCAAAAGCTCACCTGAACTTAAAGGAGTAAAGATAGCAATTGTAGGGGTTTTAGAGTCTAGGAATTCTGTGGATTATATAGGTGAGGAATTTCAGATCATTGAAGTGAGAAAAGCTTTTTACAAATTGTTTCCAGGAAATTGGTTACATCCTATGGCTGACTTGGGCGATATTCAAAGAGGAAACACTGTCGAAGATACTTATTTTGCTTTATCTCAGGTAGTGTCAAGCCTGGTTAATGCTAATATTGTTCCAGTAATTATAGGGGGGTCGCAAGATCTTACTTACGCTAACTACAGAGCTTATGATAAAATAAGTTCCATGGTAAATATTGTAAACATTGACAAGAGTTTTGACTTAGGTGATTCGTCTAAACCTATCAACAACGGAAGTTATCTTGGTAAAATTATACTAGAGAAGCCTTATAATTTATTCAACTACACTGCTATAGGATTTCAAACTTATTTCAACTCGCAAGAGGAAATTGATTTAATGGAAAAACTATATTTTGAATCCTATCGTTTGGGAGATATTTCGCAGTCAATTGGTTTAGTTGAGCCTTTGCTAAGAGATGCTGACATTGTGACTTTAGACTTGAATTCAGTTAAGTCATCAGAAGTAAGTTTTAATCAAAAATATTCTCCAAACGGCTTTAATGGACGTGAAATATGCGCTATATCTAGATACTCAGGAATTAGTAACAAAGTCAGTTCTTTTGGGATCTTTGAATACAACCCATCAAATGATGACCAAGCAACTGCCATGTTAGTGGCTCAAATAATCTGGTATTTTATCGAAGGATTTAATTGTCGTGTAAATGATGATGACTTCAGTAACCAAAGTAATTATCAAAAATTTACTGTACTTGTAGAAGATGAGGAATTAGTATTTTACAAGAGCAAAAAGACAGGAAGATGGTGGATTGAAATTCCTTTTGTTGAGTATTCAAATACTAAATCTCAACACCACCCGTTATTAGCTTGTATGTATGAGGATTACGAAACTGCTACTAAGGGAACTATTCCTGAGAGGTGGTTTAAGGCATACAAGAAAAAGTAGAAACAATAAATTTAAACTTATTTTTATGATTTCTTTAGGACCATTCAGTTAAAAAAAAGTTGTTTTTTAATAAGTATATAGGTATGTTTACAAACTAAAATTTTTAAGGAGCAAGCTCTCTTGATTAAATTTAATTATGAAAAAAATATTTTTAATAACAATAATTTTTGCTTTCATTACCAGTTGTAGCTCAAATGGTAAAGGTGAATTAGTAGGGGTTAAAGGAAAAAAATGGCACCCAGAAAAGCCTTACGGAATGAGTTTAGTTCCGGGGGGAGCTTTTATAATGGGTAAATCAGATGACGATATCGCTGATGTCCAGGATGCACCTACTCGTACCGTGTCTATTAGCTCATTTTACATGGACGAGACTGAAATCACTAACAGTGAGTACAGACAATTTGTTCATTGGGTTAGAGATTCTGTAATAAGACTCAACCTTGCAGAAATGGCTGAATTAGAAGGTAAGACCCCCGACGACGAAAGTGGTATTGGAGCTTATGCTTACATTTCTATAGATGATGAAGATTTAACTCCATATCAAAAATATATGATAGATACTTATGGAGATGACGAAAGAAATATTAACCGAGATGTTGATTTAATATTTGAAAAAGACGAATACCCTGATGAATTGTATTCTGAAGTGATGGACAACATGTATCTTCCGTTAGAAGAATCTTACAATGGACAACGTACATGGGATGTTAATCAATTTGAGTTTGAGTATACATACATGGACATAGAAACGGCTGCAAAATTCAAAGGAGTTAGTAGAAGTGATGTGACAATCAAGGAAGCACTAAATATTTATCCCGACACAACAGTCTGGATACGCGATTTCGAGTACTCATACAACGAACCAATGCATAATGATTATTTCTGGCACCAAGCCTATGGAGATTATCCAGTGGTTGGAATAAGTCACAAACAAGCACAAGCATTTTGCCAGTGGCGTACCTTATTGAAAAATTCTTATAAGAAATCAAAAGGTGAAGATTTCGTAAATAAGTTTAGATTACCTAATGAAGCAGAGTGGGAGTATGCTGCTAGAGGTGGACTTGCAGGAGCAACATACCCATGGGGAGGTCCATACACAAAAAATGATCGCGGATGTTTCATGGCTAACTTCAAACCTTTAAGAGGTAATTATGTAGCTGATCAAGCCTTGTATACTGTTGAAGCAGATGCGTATGAGCCAAATGATTATAATCTCTACAACATGGCTGGAAATGTTTCTGAATGGGTCATGTCTTCATATGAAGAGTCTTCATACGATTACTCATCCACATTTAATCCTAATGTTAACGATAGCTTGAATAAGCGTAAGGTAGTTCGTGGTGGTTCTTGGAAGGACGTTGCTTATTTTTTACAGGTAAGTTCTAGAGATTACGAATATGCTGATTCTGCACGAAGCTATATAGGTTTCCGTACAGTTCAAAATTACATGGGTACCGATGTTACTGCAAATGAAGCTACTAACTAAAATTACAATCAAATAAATAAATTTTTTTAATAAATCTAATATTATGGCACAAGAAGGAAAAATCACAATCACAAATATGGTATATGGACTTGGAGCGGCAATCGTTATTGTTGGGGCGCTTTTCAAAATCCAACACTGGCCTTTCGCTTCATTAATTTTAACCTTAGGGATGATTGTTGAGGCCCTTGTATTTACATGGTCTGCATTTGAAAAACAAACAGACGAGCTAGACTGGACTGTGGCATATCCAGAACTAGCTGGAGGAGCTTCTAAGGCTAAGACAAAAGAAACGGCCGAGGGAGTTTTAACAAAAAAATTAGATAATTTACTCAAAGAAGCTAAGATTGATGGAGCATTAGTTACTAGCTTAGGAGATAGTATAAGGGACTTAAACTCTGCAGCTGTTGGTATGGGTGGATCTGCCGGAGCATCTCAAAAATATAGTGATCAAATGGCAGAAGCTGCCGCACAAATGGAGTCTATAAACAGTCTTTACAAAGCTCAATTAGAAAGTGCAACTCGCCAATCTGAAATCAATAAAGAGTCTATTGAAAATGCAACCAAACTTAAAGAACAAATGGAGTCTCTAGCTTCTAACCTATCTTCTTTAAATGGAGTTTATGGTGGAATGTTATCTGCAATGAATAAAAAATAATTAGTTTTTGAAACTAATAGTCAATAACTAATAAAAAACAAACTAAGATGGCAGGAGGAAAAGTATCTGCAAGGCAGAAAATGATTAACTTAATGTATTTGGTATTCATAGCAATGATGGCCATGAATATGTCAAAAGAGGTATTGAGGTCATTTGGACTTATGGAAGCTAAGTTTGCAGAATCAAATACTATTGCTTCAGATTCAAACAGCAAACTTTTAGAAGACCTTGTTGCTAAAGGAGAAGAGAAGCCAAAAGAATTTGCATTTGCAGCGAGTAAAGCAGAACAGGTAAGTTTATCTTCTGATAAATTTGATAAATTCATTGAATCTCAAAAAATTGAACTTCTTAAAAGAGGTAAATATTCAGTTGATCCTGAGTCTGGAGAACTCCCATTCAGTCAAATGGACAAAACAAGTATACTTGAAGAATATTGGTTTACTGGAGACCGCTTGACAAAAGATGGCGATGCTTTTATGGCTGCAATAGAAACATATAAAGAAGAAATTAAATCTATTTTAGGAAATGATGTTAAGTACAAAAAAGCAATTTCTGTTTTTGAAAAAAGATTTAATACTGCTAAAGTAACTGATAGTGAAGGAGTAAAAAAAAGTTACCTGGCTTACTATTATAAAGGGTATCCTGCAATAGCATCTTACACGAAGCTTACATCAGTTCAAAATGATGTCAAAGTTACGGAGGCCAGTTTATATAATCTTTTTTTAGGAAACACATTAACAGATGCTGTTACCTTAAAAAATTACAAGGCGATTGTTTTAGCTGACAAATCAGCTTTTTTCGCAGGTGAAAAATTTCAAGGAAGGGTTGTTTTAGGTAAATATGCTAATGTTGTTCCAACAAAGCTATCTGTTCAAGGTCAAGAAGTTGATCTTTCAAAAGCAATTGATTCAACTGGCGCTGCTAGATTAGACTTTAATGTAGGCAATGTCGGTGAGCGGGAAATTAATGGTAGTTTTACATTTCTTGAAGATGGCAAGCCACTAGAAATCCCAATTACAGGAAACTATGTTGTGGTTCCACGTCCAAATGACGCTTCTATCGGAGCTGATAAAATGAATGTGATTTATAGAGGTTTAAAAAACCCACTTAGTATTTCTTTTGCTGGAGTACCTGATAATAAAGTTAGTGTTTCTGCAAGTGGTGGAGCAAAAATTAAAAAAACCAGTAATGGAAAGTACTCCATTACCCCTTCAACAGGTAAAGTAACCAATATTTCTGCCTCAGCAATTTTAGCGGATGGAGATAAAGTGATTTCAACTAAAGAATTTAGAATTAAATCAATTCCTAGTCCAAACGGTAAAATTTCAGGGAAATCTGGATCTATTAGATTAAATAAAAATTCAGTTTTAACTTCGAAGGTTTTAGCAGATTTTGGTGACTTTGTTTATGATTTAAAACCATCTGTTTATTCTTTTGATTTAACAATTTCTGGACAGACGCCCATCACCGTAAGCGGTTCCAATAGATTAAATGCTAACGCTAAGAATGCCGTTAAAAAAGCGCCAAAAAGGTCAACAATCACAATAGATAATATTAAAGTCAGAGTTCAAGGTGTTTCAGCTCGAATCCCTGAGGCCTCTCCAATAATAATACAATTGACAAATTAAAAAAAATGAGATATCTACTTTTATTAATTTTAATTTTGCCCTCTTCTCTAACGGCACAACGTAATATTTTAAATGCGAAG
The DNA here is from genome assembly GCA_018608705.1 of Flavobacteriaceae bacterium. Taxonomy (GTDB): domain Bacteria; phylum Bacteroidota; class Bacteroidia; order Flavobacteriales; family Flavobacteriaceae; genus Hel1-33-131. Next base: position 27,489 of record JABAZD010000072.1, read on the forward strand.
TCACCTGATGAAATAGGTCAAAAAACTATCGATGAATTAGAAATTGGTGCGGATGACGCCCCTCTTCCATATGCCTACGTTAATGAAAGAGATGTTTTGTTTTCAATGACTGTTTGGGAGTCTATAGATTTAGATGAGCGTGTCAATTTTCCTTTATACTTTCCTGCTGATACTTCTATAGTTCGAGTTGAAAGAAGGCCTTTGATTCATTACTTGTTAACAAACGCTTTAGATAATAATATTGACATATATCAAACCGATATTTTAAAAGATAACTTAGATTTATTTAATCTTAATTCAAGTTTAAGGTACCGAAAAATTAAAGCAGGTAGAGACGAAGGGATTGGCGAAGAAAGAATTGAAAATGAAGGTGGTACTAGAAAAGGTTTTCTTATCTTAAATAATGTTGATTTAGGAGAATATACTGGGATAGACGAAACAATGTTAGACGATGACGAATTTGCTAAATTTAATGCTGAAATGGAGCGTTTAATTTTTGAGAATAATTTACTTAATCCTGAAGACTATGATGAGTCAGTATTTGATTATGCTGATGTGATTGAATACAGAATTAAAGGAGTCTGGTATTTTGACAAAAGGCAAGCAGAGCTAAAGTACAGACCAATAGCGATAGCGCCTTACATGTTGGCTCCATCTCAGAAAGCTAAACTAATTGATAATCCAAATGAAAAAGTTGTGCCCGTACCAATGTTTTGGATGTTCTACCCTGATACAAGACAGGTACTGTTTGAGGCTGAAGCTTTTAATGAAGTAAACACCTCCAAACCAGTTAATTTTGACCACTTAATTAACTCTAGAAGATTTTCCGCCTTCATATATAAGGAAGACAATGTCTTCCAAGACAGAAGGTTAAATGAGTATATTCCAGAAAATGCTTTGATGCAACTTATGGAATCACAACGTATTAAGGAGAAAATAAGGAATAAAGAACAAGACATGTGGAGCTACTAATTCTACTCCATTTTAATTATAAAACGCTTATCTTTTGATAAGCGTTTTGTGTTTTAAACAATAGTTAAATGAACTATGATTATATCATTGTTGGATCAGGGTTAGCAAGTATTATGTTCGCGGAACAATTGCGAACACATCAAAAATCATTTGTGGTTATTAGCGACCGCTCTCAGCAAGCTTCAGTAGTAGCAAGTGGTTTATATAACCCTGTGGTTTTAAAGCGCTTCACGGCGGCTTGGAAGGCAGATTCTCACCTGCGAAGCGCCATCCCAAGGTATGCTAATTTAGAGCATCTGCTTGGGATCAAACTTGATTATGTAATTCCTATACATCGTGTGTTTAACTCTATTCAAGAACAAAATAATTGGTTTTTAGCTTGTGACAAGCCTTTACTTAATCAGTTTTTAAATCCAAATTTAATTAATAATAAAAATAAATTTGTCAAAGCGCCCTTTGGTTTTGGAGAGGTTTATTCTACAGGTAAGATAGATACTCAAATTTTAATCGAGGCCTATCGTTCTTTTCTGAGTGATAAAAATCAATATATAGCAGAAACTTTTGACTATGATTCCTTGATTGAAACTTCTGGTGGAATAGCTTATAAATCTATAAAATCGAAATACATTGTTTTTACCGAAGGCTTTGGGATTCATAAAAACCCCTACTTTAAACAATTGCCACTTGAGGGCACCAAAGGAGAAATTGTTACAATTCATGCACCTGAACTAAAATTAGAAACAATTTTAAAGTCAAGTATTTTTGTGATTCCTATGGAAAGTGATAATTATCTAGTTGGTTCTACTTATGAGTGGACTGATAAAACTAACACTCCAACTTCAAAGGCTAAATCTCAGCTTTTAGAAAAACTTGAACTTTTGATAAGTTGTAGCTATGAAGTAGTAAATCAGCGCGCGGGTATACGTCCAACAGTTTCAGATCGACGTCCTTTAGTGGGTTGCCATCCAAACCATAATAGGATGTATGTGTTAAATGGCTTAGGTACACGTGGTGTCTTAATAGCTCCTTCCATGGCTGAATCACTTTATGAATTTATAGAGTCAAACACTCCACTTCCCGAAGAAATCGATATTAATCGTTTTACATCTGTTTTCTCTTAGCTAAAGAAGCATCATAGCTCATAAAAATATTGATCCAAATATTTCTAGATAGTCGCATAATTATAGGCATAAGCCCTAAAAGTGTTAAAGCAATAGCTATAAATGAAAAAAATAATGAAGACTCAAACATAATAAATGAGATTATAAAAGTAATAATAGAGAATGCAACTCCAACTCCGTAACTTACATACATAGATCCATAAAAAAAAGAGGGTTCGATCTTATATTTTGTTTGACATTGCGAACAACGTTCATGCATTTCTAATGTTTGAGACAGGTGGTAGGCATTTCTATTTTTGTACATAAAATCTTGATGACATTTTGGACAATTCCCTGTTAAAATACTATACAGTTTATTTCCTTTTTTTAATATCATAATTTCCTATTTTTGCAACTTATTAAAATACAAGCTAATTTATTTATAATTTTTTTCTTTTTATAATTTTCAAATGCTAAACATACATAAGTTATCTGTTTCATTTCAAGGCGATTATTTGTTTGAAAATATCTCCTTTCGGCTGCGTGGTGGTGATCGTGTAGGTTTAATAGGAAAAAATGGAGCTGGTAAATCTACGCTACTGAAATTGCTTTCAGGTGATTTAGAATACACAGAGGGTCAAATTGCACAAGAAAAAAAAGATCTTAAGATTGGATTCTTAAGACAAGATATTGATTTTGTATTAGGCAGGACCATATTAGAAGAGGCTTACCAAGCCTTTGTGGAAATTAAAGAATTGGAACTACAATTGGAAGATATAAATATCCAGCTTGCCGAACGAACAGATTACGAAAGTCAAGTTTATCATGATTTAATGGTAGGACTTAACGAAGTTCAAGAACAATATGAAATCCTTGGTGGTTATAATTACCAAGGGGAAACAGAGAAAATATTACTAGGACTTGGATTTAAAAGAGAAGATTTTAATAAGCTAACCGATACCTTCTCCGGAGGTTGGCGTATGCGTATTGAACTCGCTAAGTTGTTATTACAACCTAATAATATTCTGTTGTTGGATGAGCCTACTAACCACTTAGATATTGAATCTATTATATGGTTAGAACAGTTTTTAAACAATTACTCTGGAGCAGTGGTTATTGTGTCTCATGATAAAATGTTTTTAGATAATGTTACCAACCGAACTATTGAAATTGTGTTAGGTAAAATATATGATTACCCAAGGGCTTATAGTAAGTACTTAACTCTTAGGGAAGAGCAAAAAACACTGCAGTTAGCTTCTCAAAAAAATCAACAAAAACAAATTGAACAAACAGAAAAACTGATTGAAAAGTTTAGAGCTAAAGCCTCTAAGGCTACAATGGCTCAGTCGCTTATTAAAAAACTTGATAAGATTGAACGTATTGAAGTTGATGAAGATGACAATAGTGTAATGACACTTAAATTCCCTGTTTCTATAACTCCTGGAAAAGTAGTAGTTGAAGCTACTCAAATTTGTAAAGATTATGGAGATTTAAAAGTTCTACAAAACATTGATCTTATGGTTAACAGAGGCAGCAAGATTGCATTTGTAGGTCAAAATGGTCAGGGGAAATCAACTCTTGCTAAAATTATTGTTGGCGATTTACAAGCCAAAGGCGATGTTAAATTGGGTCATAATGTTCAGGTAGGATATTTTGCTCAAAATCAAGCCGAATATTTAGATGGAACCAAAACCGTTTTAGACACTATGATTGATGCCGCGAATGAAACCAACAGATCAAAAGTTCGAGATATATTAGGGTCTTTTCTTTTTAGAGGTGATGCTGCTGATAAGTATGTGAAGGTCCTTTCAGGGGGAGAACGAAATCGACTTGCTTTAGCTAAATTACTGCTACAGCCTTTAAATGTTCTGATAATGGATGAACCAACTAATCACTTGGATATAAAATCGAAGACAGTTTTAAAAATGGCTCTTCAGCAATTTGAAGGAACCCTTATTTTAGTTTCTCACGACAGAGATTTTTTGCAAGGTCTGACATCAATAGTTTATGAATTTAAGGACCAAAAAATTAAACAATATTTAGGAGATATTGACTTTTACTTAGAGCAACGACAGTTACAAAACTTACGTGAAGTTGAAAAACGTACAAATGTAAAGACCCTTCAAAATATTTCTACCTCAAAGCAGTCTTATGAAGATCAAAAGCAACTCAAATCGCTCAACAATCGATTGAGCAAGGTGGAGTCATCAATAGCAGCCTTGGAGCGTTCCATTAAGGCTATTGATTTAGAGATGGAAACAAATTATGACCAGGCTGTCTTAAAGCCGGGTTTTTTTGATGAATATCAATCTAAAAAGGATCAACTCAATCAATTTATGAGTGATTGGGAGCAAATTACAGAGCTAATTGAAACACTTAATTAATGGAAGAACACTTTTATCAATGCCCTCATTGTTGGGAGGATGTTTCAATTCTAGTAGATTTCTCAGAACCTGTTCAAAATTATATTGAAGATTGCGAAGTGTGTTGTAACCCTATAGAGTTTACCATCAATATATTAGATCGAACACTTACTTCTTTCGAAGTAAGAAGCATTGAACAATAACAGATATCTTAAATTTTTCTTTTAAAATTATAAAAAGGTTGTATATTTGCCATCTATATCGCGGGATAGAGCAGTAGGTAGCTCGTCGGGCTCATAACCCGAAGGTCACTGGTTCGAGTCCAGTTCCCGCTACTACTAAGGTCTTCATTTGAAGGCCTTTTTTTATGGTTAAAACTCTTTCTTAGGAGACTCACTTTGGCCCCTCAACTACCATAGTTAATAATAACTCAAAAGTAACAATTTTGGCAGAAAAAGCCCATTTACTGGCAGTAAAACTGGCAGTAATTAGAGTCTGCCAGTAGAAAAACCTCTAAAAACCTCAGCTAAAACCAAATAAACCAGACCCCACTATTGCTTATAAAATCGGTTTCTTTTTGGTGGTATTTGTATAAAATAGATATATAGCCCCACGATTTGGTATAATTATATCCTATTTAAATTCTAACCTTCAACAAATAACTTTATGAGAGTTATCTAAATGAATAACAGTAGATTGTGATAAATTTAATATCGATCTTCTTTTTGATACTTTTGGTAGATATTTAACATTACCTATTAATTTATTGATATAATATTCATTAGAGCGTTGAGCTCTGTAGTTAATTTAGGAGCTTCCAAATGAACAGAAAGAAGTCCTGGATGTAACTACTAAATTGTATTATTTTATTTAGTTCCGTATCCGTATCCGTATCCGTATCCATATCCAT
>JABAZD010000065.1 GCA_018608705.1 Flavobacteriaceae bacterium
TAGAATCACCCGGACCGCATATTCTCAATACTTCTGGATCAGCTTTATCAGCTTTGTACGCCGCAGGCGGAGTTAAGTATAGTGGATCTCTTAGAGAAATTAAAATATACAGAAATAATAAGTTACACAAGACAATTGATCTGTATGATTATATCACAAAAGGAGAGCTTAGACAAGACATTAGGCTTACTAACAATGATATTGTATTTGTTGGAGCTCGAAAAAATAGCATCCAACTAAGCGGAGAGTTGTACAATCCAGCTATTTACGAAACTCTGCCTGGAGAAGACTTAAACAGTTTAATTAAAATAGCTGGAGGCTTGCCACCAACTACGCAAACTAATAAAATTAATATTAGCCGTATCACCCCTAGCAAAGATCGAACATCTGATGTTGTTTCAGATAGAACCTTATTAACAGTGGCTCTAAATGACACTAAAGTTAGTCTTATAGATGGCGATACTATTACTTTTTTCCAAATTCTTGATGTTGAATCTAATATGGTTACTATTTCAGGTCATGTGTTTGATCCTGGAGTTTATTCTTTAAAAGGGTATTCAGATTTAAAATCATTAATTTTTGATGCAGCCAAAGGAATCAAGCCTGAAGTATACCTTGAACGTGTAGATGTGGTTAGTGGTATTTTGGATGGGATCAAAACTTATAACAGTTATGTTTTATCAGATATTATTTCTGGTGATGTTGCAATACAACTTAAAGAAAATGATCGTGTTATTGTTTACAGTAACGCTTCAGTTGAAGGGGGTAAATTAATTTCTATTGGGGGTTATGGCGTAACGGCTCAAACGATTGCTTGGAAAGAAAACTTTAGTTTATATGACTTTATATTCTCTGCCAGCGCTGTGGACAGTCCTGAGTTTTTAACAAATTTGTTACGCTCCCGTATTGATTTGAAGCGTTACAATATAGAGACTGGATACTACAGGACTTTAAAATATGATTATGATGATATTGAAGCTCTAAAAACAGTTTTTCTAGTACCTAAAGATAAAGTCGTGATTTATGGAAAATCGGTAACAGAACCGACCAATAAAACGGTTTCTATTTACGGATATGTTACAACAAATTCTTCATTTCCACTTGAAAGAAACATGTATGTAGAAGACGTTATTTTATTAGCTGGAGGGTTTGAAGTAGCGGCCAATCAAACTGCAGTGATTGTCAACAGACAAAAAATTGATCCGGTTAATGAACAGCTCATTGAAAAGTTTGAAGTAACCCTAGATAAAGAATATTTACTAGGACTAAAAGAAAAGCCAGATAATGGATTTGTTTTAACTCACAAAGATATTATTTCTGTGAAAAAACAAGAAGGTTATTTAGAAGCGGAAAGGATTTCGGTTAGTGGAGAAGTAGTCTTTCCACAATCGGTAGTTTTAGAATTTAGGAACTCTAACCTTGGAGATATTTTAGAAGCTTGTGATGGATTAACTAAATATGCTAATTTGAAGGCTTCATATTTAACTAGAGACGGGAATATTGTTGCTTTAGATTTATCGAAAGTTAGAAACTCTGATAAAATATTTGAAAATGGAGATGAACTATTTATCGCATCCAATAAAGGAGAGGTTCAGGTGTCTGGGGCTGTTCAAAATCAATCTACTTTTATCTGGGAAAATAACACTCGAGCTAAAAGGTATATAAGAAGCTCTGGTGGAAAGACAAAGAAGGCTTCAAAATCTTATGTAGTATTACCAAATGGAAAAACAAAAAAAATTAGTTTTTTCAGGAATCCAAAAATATTTCCAAATTCAAGTATCATAGTGAATACAAAAGAGGAAAAAGATAAAACTGAAGGGAAGTTTTTAGACGACTTCACCAAAGTTTTTTCAATAGTAGCATCAACTCTCACTACCATATTATTAGCATCTAGACTATAAAAATCATGACAAATAATAATCCTACAGATATGGCTCATGAAGAAGATTCAATTGATATCATCGCTATTTTAAAGACCGTTTGGGACGGTAGAAAGTTGTTGGTAAAAAGTATTTTAGCATTTTCTATAATTGGTTGCATTGTTGCGTTATCAAGCCCTGTTATTTATACTTCCCAAACTACATTTGTACCACAAACTTCAGATGATCAAAGCTCCTCGGCACCCAAAGGTTTGGGGTCTTTGGCCGGCTTAGTTGGAATTGACCTGAGTTCTATGGGTTCTTCTTCCAGCGACTCCTATTTATCTCCGCTATTGTATACTAAAATTGCAGAATCTGAAGAATTTTCTATAAACTTGCTTAGTGAACAACTAATGAACTTGGAAGGGGACTCCTTAACAATCAAAGAGTATCTTTTGAAAGATGCAGGAAGCTTTAACTTAATCGGGTTCATAAAAAAATATACAATAGGGTTGTTTTCTAGTAATAGCTCAGAATCAGCTTCGATAAATCCAGCTTTGGATGCTTATAATTTTATAAGTTTAGAAGATTTTGGGATGATCAAAAGTCTACGAGAAAAATTCTCCATAGAACTTAACGATAAAGAAGGATATATCAAAGTTATTGCTTCCGATCAAGATGCTTTTGTGAGTACGCAACTAGTTAGCTTAGTCACGAAGAACTTACAATCTAGGATTATAGCGCTTAGAACGAACAAAATAAAAGAGCGCTTAGACTACTCTAAAGAGCAGTATGATCTTAAACGCAGTGAGTTTGAATCTTTACAAAACAGAGTTGCTAGATTCAAGGATTCTAATAAAAATATTTCAACAGCTAAGTTTTTGTCCAGGCTCGAAAGATTACAATCCGAATATACCTTACAGGAAAGTATTCTAACAAATTTGGCCGGTGAATATAATAACAACAAAATCAAACTCAACAAAAACACGCCTATTTTTTCTGTTATTGATGAGGTTTATGTACCGAACGAGCGTTCCGCGCCAAAACGTAGTATGATTGTGATTATTTGGGTGTTCCTAGGCCTTGTATTGGCAGTAGGTTACATATTGGCTAAGAAGCCTGTAATGGATCTACTGAGCGAGTTTAAAGGCGATGCTTAATTCTTGTTTAACTAGGTGTTTACCTTTAAAATTAGCTTCGAATCTTCTTTTCCCATTTCCAAGCAGAAAGCAAAGCATCTTTAAGTGTTAATTCCGATTTCCAACCAAGAATTCTATTTGCTTTTTTTGTATCTGCATATGCTGAAATGATATCCCCAGCTCGTCTTTCAGCAAAAGAGTAGTTTAATCTAACTCCGGTTACTTTTTTAAAAGCATTTACTACCTCTAGCACAGAAGATCCTTTTCCTGTCCCAATATTATAAACTTCATAGTTTTCCGTATTTTTTTCTTCAATTAATCGTTCCATTGCAATAGTATGTGCTTTAGCTAGATCTACCACATGAATATAGTCTCTAATACAGGTGCCGTCTGGAGTTGGATAATCATTTCCAAAAATAGAGAGTTTTTCTCGAAGCCCAATTCCAGTTTGTGTTACAAAGGGTACTAAATTCTGTGGAGTTCCGATAGGTAATTCTCCAATAGTTGCAGATTCATGTGCACCAATAGGATTAAAATATCTTAACGCAATTGTATTTAGTAATGTATTTGCAGAGCATGTATCCTTTATGATTTGTTCTCCAACTTTTTTGGTATTTCCGTATGGAGATTCGGGTTCTTTAATTTGTGCTTCTTCAGAAATTGGTAATTCATCTGCTTGTCCATAAACAGTACAGGATGAACTAAAAATAAGTTTCTGAGAAGCTAACTTATTTATTTCTTGCAATAAATATACTAATGAATGTATATTGTTTTCATAATATTTTAATGGATTATTCACACTCTCTCCAACTGCTTTCGAGGCTGCGAAATGAATAACTCCATCAATATCTTCGTGTCTAATAAAAAAATCAGTAACAGACTTTTTTTCTTTTAAGTCTATTTTCTCAAATACCGGTTTAATACCAGTAATTCCAACAATACGATCTAACACGCTCAGGGACGAATTTGACAAATCATCTATGATTACCACTCCAAAACCCTTGTTTTGTAATTCGACAACTACATGGGAACCAATATAACCCAATCCTCCCGTTACTAGTATTTTGTGTATTTTAGTAGCCATTTTTTTTTTTATAATAATCTTTATAGTCTCCAGAATTTATATTTTCCATCCATTCCATGTTATTTAGGTACCAAGTAACTGTTTTTTCTATTCCTTCTTCAAACTGTAATGTAGGTTTCCAGTCTAATTCATCCTTTAATTTTGTGAAGTCTATAGCGTAACGTAAATCATGTCCGGCTCTATCATCAACATAGGTTATTAATTTTGAAGAAGAACCTTTTTCTCTTCCTAGTAATCGATCTACCGTGCTAATCAACAACTTAATTAAGTCTATATTTTTCCATTGATTCGACCCACCAATGTTATAGGTATCCCCTAATTTTCCTTTATGAAAAATGATGTCAATAGCTCTCGCATGATCATTTACAAACAACCAATCTCTAACATTATTTCCTTTCCCGTATACTGGTAGGGGTTTGTTATTTACAATATTATTAATAAATAACGGAATTAGTTTTTCTGGAAACTGATAAGGGCCATAATTGTTAGAGCAATTAGATATCACTATAGGCAATCCATAAGTATCCGCAAAAGCCCTTACAAAATGATCTGAAGAAGCTTTAGAAGCTGAATAGGGCGAATGAGGGTCGTAGGCTGATTGTTCTGTAAAAAAGCCTTCTTCTGATAATGAACCGTAAACTTCATCTGTAGAGACATGATAAAACATCTTATTTTTAAAATCTGTTTCCCAACACTCTTTTGCTGACTGTAACAAACTCAGTGTTCCCATGACATTTGTTTGTGCAAAGGAAAAAGGGTCTGTTATTGAACGATCGACATGAGATTCTGCAGCTAAATGAATTACGCTATCTATTTTATGCTTTTTAAAAACCTGCTTTACTTTTTCGAAATTACAAATATTACATTTCACAAAGGAGTAGTTTTTTTTGTTTTCGATATCTTTTAAATTAATTAAATTCCCGGCATACGTAAGGACATCCATATTAATAATATGATATTCAGGGTATTTATTTACTAATAATCTTACCAGATGAGAACCAATAAAACCGGCACCACCAGTTACTAGAATGTTTTTCATTGGTCTTTATTTTTATT
>JABAZD010000074.1 GCA_018608705.1 Flavobacteriaceae bacterium
TTTTCTTTTTCAAAGAAATTATTTACTGACTTTTGGTTTCGTAAATCTAGTTCTTTGCTGGTTTTGCCGATTAAATTATAGTATCCTTTAGAACTAAGTTCTCGAAATAAACTAGAGCCTACCATGCCTTTGTGTCCTGCAACGTATATTTTGGTGCTTTTGTTCACAGTCTTACTTATCTTCTGCTTTTTTCACTTGATTTCTAAGCCCGCTAGAAGAAAACCTGTGATCTCTTTTGTTGTAATAGATTTCAATTCCTTTTTCTTTACAATATAATTTTCCTGTAAAGTCCCTATTTCTATACTCTTCACCAATTATTCTAACATCTAATTTGAATGACTGCAAGATGTCTTCCAAATCTTGTTCGGATACATAAGGAACAACTTCATCTATATACTTACAACCTCTTAGTTGAATGTATCTTTCTATAATTGATTGAGAAGGAGTGTTTTTCTCCTTTCGATTAATCGACGGGTCTAATTGTAATCCAACAATTAGATAGTCACATTGTAGTTTTGCTTCCTCTAACATTTTTATATGCCCTGCATGTAAAAGGTCGAAGGTTGAAAAAGTAATTCCAACTTTTTGATTTTTAGGAGTCATTTTTAATTTTTATATAGTAATATATCAATTTTTTCCCAGTAATAAATTTTAGTTTATTATTTAATAATTTAAATAAACCCAACCATTTACAATATCGTTTTTTTGATTTTTTAACTCAATCAAATAATAATATGTACCAACAGGCAAAAGACCGGATCCTGTTCCAGTGTTACTTGTTCCATTCCATTTATTAGAATTATTTCCTTTGAAGACTATTGTGCCGTATCGATTATAGATTTTTAGGGTGTGGTTTATATATATGTTATATAAGCCTTCAATATGAAATACATCATTAATTCCATCTCCATTAGGAGATAATCCCTGACTGGGATTAATAGGGCAATCATAGCCCGGATTTAAATTGCTAAATATATTATTTAACTCAAGAAAATACGAATTATTGTTTTCGTTAATTTCTGTTAGTATCCCTGATCCATCTCCTGTATCGTCAACAAACGCAGCGATTTCGAAATTTTGATCATATATTGGGTCTACATATAGATTTACACTTCCTGTTTCTTGACCATTAATTGAGATATTTTGATTAGTTTGTGACTGGCCTACAAGGGAATTGTCAATATAGAAGGATATTGGTGTTCCTGAAGGAATTTCACTTGTGGATTCAAAATTTGAAACTGTGTAGCTAATTTCTATTTCTCGAGAACTGCACGTGCTTTGAACTTGATCTGACAAAATAATAGTTGCATCAGGTAATTGGCTATTTAATACAGTTACTATATTATTAACCATTACTAAATCTTGCCCAGAAGTAAGCTGAATTAATGCAGAAGTATCTCCAGTACTGATTGTATTCTCAATATTATAAACGTCAATGTCCATGTTAAATAAGTTTGATTCTCCAGTAAAACTATTTGTTCCATTAAAGGCATTAGTCTCTGGGTTCAAGGGGGGATTACTTAATAAAACATTATTCATTTTTAGGGATTCATTTACAGCCAATGAGGAATCTCCTTCCCAAGCAATGAATCCAATCTTAGACCCAACAACATCCACTACATTTAGATTATTTAACTGTATAGATATGGCCTCGGGTACAGCTTGTAGCCCATCATACACGTTAACCTGGTTTAAAGGGAGGTTATTGTCTTGATAAATAACAACTATGGCCCAGCCTGCAAAATTAGTTCCAGTAGAACAATATGCTTCAGATATATCTATTTCGTCTAGATTCGTTAATTCATAACTGCCAATTCCCTGTGACTGTACGATCTGAGTTACATCTTTAAATCCAGCAAAAAAAAGTTTCGAGCTGTAAGTGAATGAGAAAGTTCTATCTGGAGTGATAATACTAGCGTTTAAGTTAACAGAAAAATCACCAGCTCCTGAACCAGCCCAATATAAATAGGCTGCTGTTATATTTTGAGTTGGCTCGAGTTCAAGATTTGCGCTAGAACCAGTTAAAATAGTACAGTTTGTCGACGAGTTATTTTCTACTAGATTAAGTGTGTTTCCAATGGCTGTAAAGTCATATCGACCATTAAATTGTTCATGGAGAGATATTTCTTGGCTATTAAGTGTGAAATTCAAGCTAAAAAAAATAAAACTTAGTATTACTATTAGTGTTTTCAATCCTTATTTAATTGTTTCTACGGCTTCGCCGATCTGAGTTACATTAACAGATAAAGACTTTTTCAAATGACACATAAAAACGGTCATTATTTTTTTAGTTACACCCCCTTTATTGATTAAAAGAGTAGGGGAGTTATAATCTTACTTACAAAACAAAATCAGTTCTAAAATTACTGTAGTAGATCAACACGCGCTGGTCTTTCAAGCTCTTTTTAGAATTGATAAATTTATTTATATTCATTGTTGTAGAAACTTTCTTGTTAAGAGATTCTACAATTTCAACTTTCCTTCTATTATTTTGAGCAACACTTAATTCTGAATCGTAAATTTCTTTTAATATTATTTTTGACTCAACGCGCTTGTTGTACAAAATTAATTTTAGAATACTTAATTCTTTTTCAGTTAGCGGGTAGTGAACTCTATTGAATCTAAATCCCGTCTCTGAAAGTCTTGGACGCTTTCTGTTCTTTGAGTATAGATATAAAACAATAATAAATAGCAGTATTATAGCAACTCCAGTAAATCGAGTCAAATTAGCAAACAAGGCATTTGTATCAACATATAAAGAACCTTCGCTCGTTGATTCAGTGATATAACTTTTCAAGTCAAATCCAATGAGATTATTATTTCTGTAGTTATAAAGGCTATCATTAGCTACAAATGCTGAATCAATGCCGAATATTTGATTAAAGCTATTTAGACGTCCAATGTTGTTGTTTATGAAATCATAAAGATAGACTTGATCATTACTAACGGCACTTCCATAAGTACTACCAACAAGCATTTGTCCATTACCCAACTTTAATATTTGACTTTCGACAATGTATTCAGACTTTGAAGTTCCTAAGTCTTCCCATGATTTATTTCTAAAATCAAAATACCAAATTTCTTCGTTTAAGGTTTTATTTAGTGGATATTTAGGACTTGATTTAAGGCCGTCTGAAAAGTAAAACCCTTTATTATTTATATATGAATAGTTGACTGAGCTAACTCCAGGTGGTAGCAAGCTATTAGGATTTATAGAATATATTTCCCATTCCTTTGTTGTTTTTGAGAAATAGGTGATAAAATTCCGGCTACTCCAATATCCATAACCGCCAAATTTCATTATGGTGTCATTGTGGATAAATACAGAGGAAGCATTAGTCATTTTATGATCAAAGGAATTGTCAACCCTTGTGAAAGTATCATTTTTGACTTTCCATACCATGCCGCCACCTTTGTTAACAATAACAGGTGCATTATTTTGAATGACTAATTTAAATGATTTGCTAGGATATTTTTCATTAAAAATTAAGGAGTCTAATGTATTATTATTAAAATCTTTTTTTAATATATTAATCCCATCTCTTACAAAAAAGAAATCATCATTGTTGCCAATAACAGCGCTACTTTGATCACCCTTACTTTGACTTATCAAACTTAATGTTTGAAAAAATAACACAAAAAATAATAGTCTTATTTTCATAATACAAATATAAGAAAAATATATAGGTAATTAATTATAAAATTTGTATTATATTTACTTGAAATAAGTTTATTTAGATGTATTCATTTTTTTTCATATTTTCATATTTTATAGTCATTTCAGTAATAGGGATTATTACAATAAACTCATACAGACGATTCATTATTAAATATCGTATTTATGGTAAAGCTAAAAAAAGAGATTTCCATAAACAACCCATTCCCAACTCATGTGGAGTAGTCTTCTTTTTTGTTTTCACTTTAGGACTTATTATCTTGGAACCATTTCTGAGTGGTTCTGATATTTTAGGACTAATCGTATCATGCTTTGTGATTTGTGTTACTGGGTTCTGGGATGATCTAAAAATAATGAGTCCCTACAAAAAATTATTTTACCAAGTTATTGCTGTTGGATTTATTGTTATTCATAATGATCTTGTGATTGAAAATTTAAATGGTTTTATTGGTATCAGAGAATTGAGTCCTTTACTTGGGACTATCTTTACTACTTTCATTGGAGTTTTTATGATAAACTCATTTAATTTAATTGATGGTATTGATGGTTTATCGGGCATAACATCCATTATATCCTTTTTTGCTTTTTCTATTATTTTTTGGGTCTTAGATTTTAAGGGTTATTTTGGAGTTTGTTTTTTATTGATTGCAATTATTGCTGCCTATCTTCCCTTCAACTTCAGCACAAAACGAAAAATTTTTATGGGTGATTCTGGATCTATGTTTATTGGATTTATTTTATTTGTAATGTCAATGTTAGTTGTGAATTCTTCTGCACCAATTTTAAATCACTTATTTAATCCTGCTATTATTCCTGTAGCCCCTTTATGTATTTTTATACTTCCTATTATTGACTCAGCTAGCATTTATTTGTACAGACTTTCAATTGGAAGGAGTCCGTTTTCGGCTGATAAATTTCACTTACATCATATTTTTTTATTATTTACTAAATCTCATCTTGTTTCCTCTTTAGCCATTAGTGCCTTTTTAGGAAGTTGTATTATTGTTTTTTCTTTATTAGCTTTTCGAATCTCCACGATTCAGCTTATAAGCTCATATTTTATTTTAATATTTTCCCTTGTTATTTTAATTAATATTGCTCGAGTTATTCTCAAGAAACGATTGTCTAAATTATGATTTGAATTTTATTTCAATATCAATATTTAAATTATTAATAAATTAGGCTCAACCCAAATTTTTTGGCTATTCGACAGTGATGAAGTTTTCTACTGTGTTCAAAGTTGTAACTCCCTGTTACTTTCCCACATCAACTTTCAAGAAAAAACAAATCATCTAACCGACAATCCAATTCTTTAGAA
>JABAZD010000077.1 GCA_018608705.1 Flavobacteriaceae bacterium
TCACTTGTTCAGGGGGCGTAATCACTTGCGTCGCAGTGTCGTTGTCGTTGTCGTTACTGCATGCCATTAAACCCAAACTAAAAATCATTACACCTAAAATATACTTGAACATAAACTTTCCTTGTTTATTAATATAACTTCCAAAATTTTTATTAAAAATTCTTACATGAGATTCTTAGTTATAGCTTGAGATAAGAACATAGTCCAATAAATAAATATCCATTTATGAATAACATCTAACTGCAAAGAGTGGCGCAACTCAATCAATATTGAGCTTAATTTATTCGCACTTATTGATAGAAAAATTTTCATAAAGTATGAAACAGGTGTAAAGGTAACAACCTAATAACCTAATGCAAAAAAAAGCCCCGATTTCTCGAGGCTAAATTTTGGAACTAATTCTTTTTAAAAAACTACATATCTGCAGGCATATACTTTTCAAGATGATCAACAATTGACTGATGAGCTTCTCTATTAGCATCAGAGCTAATCGCACCTTCAGTTAATTTACTGTCGGTTATATCAAATAGGTAGCGTAATTTGATAAATCCACTTCTATTTCAAAAACAGTATTACCCGCAATATCTAAACCCACTATGGGGTAGGTTGAAGTGACAATATCAAATTCATAATCTTCCCATGGCAAGGCATTCAAATCGAATGAAGACACAAAAACGGGATTGGGGAAAACTAGAGTACTAGATTTATCATATTGATTATCATTAATATAACCATCAAAAGTTGACATCCCACCCTCAAGACTAAAATCGTAAGGCACGCCCTGATTAAAATCTATGACTTCTGAGGAATTTGTATTAACACTGATGACGGAAAGCGTAGCCAGCAATGAAAGCACAATCTTCTTAAACGAACTTTTCATGTTATTTTCTTCTCTTATGGATTTATTATTTTAATTTACTCTAAAATGATTTCCAAAAGATCAAATTAGAGTTTCGACTGGCGTAACTCGAACCAATAAAAAAGAAATTGTTATCTTATTAACTAAAATAATAAGCTTTCCAACAATTTTCCCAAATATGGTTTAAAGGTTTTTATTAGTTACCAACATCACAAAGTACAACTAACTGATATTAATAGAGTAGAGAGAAAGATTTTAAAAAACATCTAAAAACTGCGTGAAAAATACTCTGAATAGTGACTTAGATTTTGAAGAAAAAGTTAAAACTACCAAAAACGCTTAAACGCTATCTCGACACTTTTTACCGCTTAACATCTCTTTAAATACATCTAACTGTTCTTGCTCCAAACCACGATCTGTCCACCAAATCGCATGCTCATGAATACCTCGCTGATTATCAATGACCAGCCCCCACATAGGCGCAATCTGGTTGGGAATCATTGAGTAACGAACATCTGTGACAAGATTTTTCTCTTCATCAAAGCCCAAATAATCCTGTGAAAACCAACGAAATCTTTCAATATCCTTTCTTTGCTGGCTGTCTTTTTTAAGATTAGGCAAATGAAATTGATAGTCAAATATTCGAATACTCTCTCCCAAACACCAGGTTGATGATTGAAGGGTTCGAATGGCATCAACATAAAAAGCTTCCTCATGCTGATAAATGGACTTCCACAAAATCAGATTTCCAAAGGATGGTTTAAGTGTCAAACGCTCTGGATTGTGACCTCTTGAAAGCGCGAGCTTATTAGCCGCCTCAAACGCTCTATCGTATTGAACAAAGCCTAAAGACAGATAAAAAGCGACCCATCCAATGGCAAAATAACTAAAAAGGCGTTTTCTGGTTTTTATTGCAGTTCCTACAAGGATTAAGATAGGAATGGTAAACAGCGGATCAACAATAGATATATTATTCCAAGTAACTCGCTCGTTGGAGAAAGGCCAAAAGAGTAGCGTGCCATAAGAAGTACATGCATCTAATAATCCATGGGTTGCATAACCCAAAAAACTTGCCAGATAAACAGTCTTTAGACTTATGGATTTTCTAAACCAAGGATAGAGAAAAAGAGTAACAATCAGAGCGCCAAAGGGAATAAAAAATAGCGAATGACTGAACTGCCGATGATATTCAAGAAATAAAATTGGATCCGTTGATGACCGAATTAACACATCTAAATCAGGCGCCAATCCTGCAAGAAAACCAATCACACTAATACTGAGGATATTTTTCTTGTTAGCAGTAGATTGGGCAAAGGCTGCGCCGACTGTAGCTTGAGATATTGGATCCATATTAATTTAGCTAAATATTACTCCCACTCAATAACATCAAGATCGTAACCCATTGATTATATTGATATTTTAAAAAGTGTGAAACAAGTGTGAAAGTAGAACCTTTGCCTTCACCCGACAAAATCAATCAAAACCATTTAAAAACACACCGATAGTTTCACACCGTGTAATCAAGAAGAATACCATAATCTATGGCATATGAGATTCTTGATAAGCTAGAATCCCCAGATTGAAGTTACTAAAACTAACTTATCTAAGAGTTAGCTGTCAAAATTGATGATGTGGCTAAATCCCAATAATACAGACCTCAAGCTCGTTACTGTAATTTTATTTAGTTGAGTTATTAGTAATATCTGTAAAAATCTGATTAAAAACAGGTGTTAGTTTTCTCGCACCAGTTTTTGTTAAATGTCCTGCATCGACATAAACAGGTTGATGAAATTCATCAACCATAATGCAGTTGTTCTCACAAAAGAAATAAGCAGAATCATATATTTTTATTGAACTCGTATTATCATTCAAAAAAGCCTTAATCTTGGAATTACTTTGATGATAATCATCTAGGCTTAAGGAGGATAAAGGCGTATTATTTTTTATATTATGGTAAATTTCTTTAAGCGGCTGTTTTCCATCGAATTGAGGCGTTGGCATGACAAAGCTTGCAGTTATGCCTTTTTCTTTCAAAGCATGACTCAATTCAATTGTTTGATTTAATAAATAATCATTATCTTTGATTAAATTTAGAGTTGCGTAATGAAAGATAACACTGTCTATATTATTAGCACTGATATCATTCAAAAGCTCTTCTACAGTAAGTCTACCTTTAGTCAGAGCACTATTTTTTTTTGTTAAAAATGTATTAAAACCATGTCTTTCTGCGGCTGAAGAAAACGCATGCCTAATTGCCCCAGCATGACTATCACCCACCAGTAATATATTTCTATAATGATTATTTATATCATGTAACTCACATATACTTTGTTTTATATTTTTAACTTGCTGCCAAGCACTGCATCGTTTTGAGGAGTATGAAAGAGAAGCTTCGTAAAGTAATCGTTCTTCTTTTGACAATAATTGTAATTGAAGGGGTTTTGATACAACCGCTAAAATCACAAATATAGCAATACATACCTTAATATTTTTTCTCGAGTAGGATTTTTTTTGAAGCCATTGTTCGCCACAGTAGTAAGTTACAACTGTCAACAATAGGATCAGAACGATAACATTTAAAAGGCTATAAGCAGAATCAAAAATAATGATGTTGCTTTCAGAAAAAGGCTTGTAATTGTAAAAATTTATGACAATAAAATGGGATAAATATGCACTATATGAATATTTACCAGCCTGTATTAGCACTTTTCCTAAAATAGACTGTTCAATGTATATGGGAAGACCGTAAGCTAAAATTAATCCTGTGGCTACGCATACAATGAATGCCCATAGTCCAGGGTGTCCGAATATTATGTTAGAGCCCTGTTCATCTAGGTTAAAAAAAGGAATACACAGAATAATAATTAATCCTATTAATCCAAACAAAGGTTTACTTATTTTAGGTAGATTATTTGCGTTAAAGTATGTGGCAGCTAAATAGCCTATAAAGAACTCCCACACTCTAGTGGGCATTAAAAAAAATGATGCATCGGATGAATTTACAAAAACTAGATAAAGGCAAAGAAAGAACGATACTACAAAAATTAGAGCAGGATTAATGACACGTTTACGAGCGAAATAAAATAATATAGGAAATAACAAATAGAACTGTATTTCAACACTTAATGACCAAAAATGCAGAAGAGGTCTGAATGCTGTGGATGAATAATAAGAGTCTATATTTAGAAAACCAATATTAGATAAGAAAAAGGAAGCAAACAATGCTTCTGCTAAAACCTCTTCTAAATCAATTGGGTTAACAATAAATATAGCCAAAAATATTGCTAAAAATAGAGTAAAAAAGTATGCGGGTAAAAGTCTTTTAGCTCTTTTTTTATAAAAATCGATGGCAGTTGAGTTCTTATATAAAACAGTCATTAAAAACCCACTGATTACAAAAAAAACATCAACACCTAAAAATCCAGAATGAAAAAAATCTAAATTGAGGTGGAATAAAATTACGTATATGACTGCAATCCCACGTAATATTTGGATATCTAATCTGAAAGGCATATGTTTATCTCTGATTCATAAATTCTAGATTTTTGTATCCCACAGTGGTCGGAATTTCATATTAATCCAATTAATGATAGGACAATATTGCCCTACTCACTATTACATATAAATCCCTTGGGTTTATTTATATTTCTTCTATATCCCTCATGCCTGCTATAGATTTTTATTAAGATATTAGTACTAAAATGAATATTACTTATGATTTTCAATGGACACGAGTTTGTGAAACAAACTGTGAAAGTAGAATTTAAAAACTTAATAAAAACAACAGGTTACAAAAGTTTGAAACAGCTCATTTATTTATAAGCTATTGATTTTAAAAGGTTTTTTTAGATCTGGTTACTCCCACTCAATCGTCGCCGGTGGCTTACTAGAAACATCATAAGTAACACGAGA
>JABAZD010000073.1 GCA_018608705.1 Flavobacteriaceae bacterium
CCAAAGTGAACACCACTGTCTAATAATTCTTTTACTTCTACTAATGCCATTTTGTGATAGTTTACGTTCTGTTTAATTAGCAATGCTTAGCTTGACTTTGTGGCTTAATGCATTTAGATGCTAAACTAAGTCTTAGTGGCTGGCCCACTATAGACAACAATAACTGGTTTAAAAATAATATATTAACGTTTAGAGAACTGGAATTTCTTTCGGGCCTTTTTCTGACCAAATTTCTTACGTTCAACCATTCTTGGGTCTCTAGTTAATAAGCCTTCTGGTTTCAGAATCCCTCTGTTGTCTTCATCTAATTCGCACATTGCACGAGATAAAGCTAAACGAACTGCTTCTGCTTGACCTGTAACACCTCCTCCAAATACATTAACTTTTACATCAAAGTTGTCTTCATTGTTAGTCAGTGCTAACGGCTGATTTACTTTGTATTGTAAAGTTGCTGTTGGAAAATAAGTGTTAATATCCTTTTTGTTCACGGTGATATTTCCTTTTCCCTTAGAAACGTAAACTCGTGCTACAGCCGTTTTTCTACGGCCAATTTTGTGAATAACTTCCATTAATTAACTTCGTTTAAATTGATTGATTTTGGCTTCTGCGCTTCATGAGAATGCTCAGTTCCAACAACAACGTTTAGATTACGGAATAAAGCAGCTCCTAATTTGTTTTTAGGGAGCATCCCTTTTACTGATTTTTCGACTAACCTAGCAGGATCTTTTGAAAATAATTCTGTAGCAGTTAGTGATCTTTGACCTCCTGGATAGCCAGTGTGACGTATGTAAGATTTCTCACTCCATTTGTTTCCAGATAGATTAATTTTTTCTGAGTTTATAACAATAACATTATCTCCACAATCTACGTGAGGGGTAAAATTAGTTTTGTGCTTACCTCTTAATAGTATTGCAACTTTAGAAGCTAAACGACCTAGCGTTTGTCCTTCTGCATCAACCAAAACCCATTCTTTTTGAACAGTAGCTTTGTTAGCTGATATTGTTTTATAGCTTAATGTATCCACACTTGTTATTTTTTGTATTAAACATTTCTCCTTAAAAAAGAGTTTGCAAATCTACAATTATAAATTGTTATTAACAAAATCTATTATGTGTTTTCTTTTCTACTAATTTGATTATTTATCACACCCTAATTCCAGATTAGATTTTGTAAGACATTATTTTTGGCAAGGAAGTTTAACAAATAATTTAATAGAATATAATACAATATTGTTTTTTTTTGTGGTATCAAGTAGCCATTTCATAGCATTTTGATTCACAATTATCCAAATTTCATGAAGTTTCTTTTTTATATGTTAACCTCTATCTTTTTTAGCTTTCAACTTGAGGCTCAAAGACAGTCTTTTCTTGCCCCTAAGATCTATTATACCTCTGATATTATGGCAGAAAACCCACCTGTTATTGACGGGGTTTTAAATGACTCTGCTTGGAAATCTGTTGATTGGGGTACAGATTTTATTGAAGTTAATCCAGATGAAAACACTGATCCATCTGTTCAAACCAAATTCAAGGTTTTGTATGATCAAAAATATTTATATGTAGCCTTAAAGGCATTTGATCCTCAACCATCGACTATCACTAGTCGGCTTTCTAGGAGAGATGGGTTTGCAGGCGATAGAATTAATGTATTAATTGACAGTTATCATGATCTTCGAACAGCCTTTTTGTTCACTGTAACAGCCGCTGGTGTTCGTGGCGATGAGATTATAACCGACAACGGACAAAGCTTTGATGATAGTTGGAATCCTATTTGGAGTACTAAAGCACTTATTGATGCCGATGGATGGTCTGCAGAAATGAAGATTCCACTAAGTCAATTTCGTTTTAATAGCGATTCAGATCAGGTTTGGGGTTTGAATATCATTCGCAATTATTTTGCAGAAAACGAATTATCAGCATGGGACAGGATTCCTGTAGGCTCTGCTGGTTGGGTCAGCGAGGCTGGTGAACTTCATGGTTTACAAAACATAAAACCCCAAAAACAGATTGAAATTCAGCCTTTTACGGTAATTAAGTTAAGTGAATATGAAGCTGAAACAGGAAACCCGTATTTGGATGGTAAAGATTACAGTTTAAATGCTGGTTTGGACGCAAAATTTGGAATTACAAATGATTTAACTCTTGACGTTACTATTAACCCAGACTTTGGACAGGTCGAAGCAGATCCCGCTGTAATAGCATTGGATGGTTTTGAAGTTTTTAATAGAGAACAGCGCCCTTTTTTTGTAGAAAACAAAAATATTTTTAATTATCAATTTTCAGGAAATCGGAACAATTTATTTTTTTCAAGACGTATAGGCAGAAGTCCACAACTTTTCCCTAATACTTCAGGCGAAACGTATGTAGATCAACCTAAAAACACTACCATTTTAGGTGCTGCAAAATTCAGTGGAAAAACTAAGAACGGATGGTCTATTGGAATTTTAGAAAGTATGACTTCTAAAGAATTTTCAACTGTTAATAACAATGGAGTTATTTCTAAACAACTAGCCGAGCCCTTTACAAATTATTTTGTTGGTAGAATACAAAAAGATTTTAATAACAAAAACACTTTTTTAGGCAGTATGTTTACTTCCACAAACCGCTCTTTGAATGATGATGCATCGGAACTAAGAAAATCAGCATATTCGGGGGGTATTGATTTTAAACACCAATGGAAAAACAGGTCCTATTATATTGATGCTAACATGGTAGTTAGCCATGTTAAAGGTAGTAAGGAATCGATTAAGCTTACTCAAGAAAACTTAACACACTTGTTCAACAGAGTAGACGCTAGTCATTTAAATCTAGATCCAAATAGAACTTCTCTTACAGGGACTGGAGGACGCTTTGATTTTGGAAAGGTAGGAGGCAAGTATTGGAATTATAATGCAGGATTTAAATGGGTATCTCCAGAGCTTGAGTTAAACGATATAGGCTTTTTAAGGAATTCTGATGACATAACTCAATTTGTCAATTTAGAATACAGGATAATAAAGCCTGTAATGGTCTTTAGAGATTTTAGTATTCAGATAGGGCAATTTTCTAAACATGATTTTGGAGGAAACCATAACAGGTCGCAGTATGATTTGAATACAGATATTCGTTTTATAAACAATTGGACACTTGACTTGGGAGGTGGCTACAGACCTGTAAATTATTTCAATTCTACATTAAGAGGGGGTCCAAGGTGGCGTATTTCAAAAACAGGTTGGCAATATTTTTTTATTGGGTCTGATAGTAGAAAAGAATTCTACTTTAGAACCGGGGCTATTATTTCCCAGTGGAAAGAAAATGAATCCTCTCTTTTTAAAATTGAAGCTGAATTAAATTATCAACCCTCAAATGCACTTAATATTTCAATAGCTCCGGAGTTTAGCTCACGACCTAATAAAACTCAATATATCACTCAAGTTTCTTACAACGATGAGACTCGTTACGTTTTGGGAACGATTGACAATCAAACTTTTCAAGCGTCTTTGAGAGTAAATTACACGTTAAATCCCAATCTATCAATTCAGTACTACGGACAACCATTTGTTTCGCGCGGCGTTTATAAAGATATTAAATATGTTACCAATCCAACTGCAACAAGTCTAAATGATCGTTTTCAGCTTTACTCTAATGATCAACTTAGTCTAAGCCAAGGAGTTTATAATATTGATGAAAACTCTGATGGATTAAATGATTACAGTTTTAATAACCCTAATTTCTCACAGGTTCAGTTTAATTCAAATTTAGTTCTCCGCTGGGAGTATATTCCTGGTTCTGAATTGTTTTTAGTTTGGTCTCAAGGGGTTAACAGTGGAATATCGCCTTCCAATGGATTATTTGAAGATCTTGGAACAGGTATTTTAAATCAGCGTCCACAAAATATCTTCTTACTGAAAGCCACATATCGCTTTGTTCTCTAAACTTTATGTTTTGTATCAATACAGGTTGTTTAATTCGTTAAATTACATTGTAAAAATATATTTTAGAAGTATCTTTGCCCCTTAAATGTGAAGAAATTTCCACTTTATGTCAAATAATACTTACATATTGACTAACTCAACATCATTCCTTAGTAACTTTAAGGCAGTGACCAAAATGGGTTTATCTCTAAGTGTTGTGTTTTCATCCATAGCAGGGTATTTATTGGCAGCAGAGAGTATTCACCTTTTTACTTTGTTTCTTTTAGCTATTGGAGGATACTTTATGGTAGGTGCTTCTAACGTTTTTAATCAAATCATAGAGCGGGACTTAGATGCCTTGATGGATCGAACCAAAAACAGACCTATTCCAACAGGTAGAATGAGTGTTAGTTATGCTTTTGTTTTAGCTGTCATATTGACTATAACAGGACTTATTATTTTATATACCATTAACGAAAGAACAGCCATGTTTGGCGCAATATCCATATGTCTTTACACTAGCGCTTACACACCTTTAAAAACTAAAACACCACTTTCTGTTTTTGTTGGGGCTATTCCTGGAGCTATTCCTTTTATGCTAGGTTGGGTAGCAGCTACTGGTAAATTTGGCATTGAACCCGGTGTTTTATTTATGCTTCAGTTTTTTTGGCAATTCCCACATTTTTGGGCCATAGGTTGGTTTTTGCATAAAGATTATCAAAAAGCTGGATTCAATATGTTGCCCACAGGCAAAAGAGACAAAGGCACTGCTCTACAGTCAATAATTTATACAGCCTGGACTGTACTAATCTCGCTAGTTCCTGTGTTTGGTTTCACAGGATCTCTAAGGCTTTCTATTCTGGCGGCAATATTAGTTTTTGTCTGCGGATTACTGTTTTTGTACTATGGGCTTCAGCTATTCAAATATCAGACAGAGAAAGCAGCACGGCAGC
The DNA here is from genome assembly GCA_018608705.1 of Flavobacteriaceae bacterium. Lineage (GTDB taxonomy): Bacteria > Bacteroidota > Bacteroidia > Flavobacteriales > Flavobacteriaceae > Hel1-33-131. The sequence goes on from JABAZD010000073.1 coordinate 4,846, forward strand.
TGATGCTTGCAAGTGTTGTTTATATAACCTCTATTCAAATTATATATGTTTTAGATAAATTTATTAGACTATGGATTTAACACAAGGGACTTTAAAAGATAAACAAGAGCGTGCTAAAAAAATGATGCTATGGTTTGGAATCATTTCTTTAGTAATGTCTTTTGCAGGACTTACAAGTGCTTTTATAGTTAGCAGTTCACGTGAAGATTGGTTAGTGAACTTCACGTTGCCAAGCGCTTTTACTTACAGCACTTTAATAATTGTGTTAAGTAGTGTTTTACTGTTTTTTGCAAAGCAGAGTTTTAAAAATAATAAATCAGTAATTACATCTTTACTTTTAATCGGTGCGTTTGTGCTTGGGATTGTATTTATCTATTCACAAATACAAGGGTTTAATCAAATAATTAAATCAGGGTATAATTTCACAGGACCAACAAGTAACATTACAATTTCCTACATCTACGTTATAGCTGTAGTCCATATCCTGCATGTTTTGGCAGGAATTATATGTCTATTTGTGGTCACTATTAATCAATTAAATAATAAATATTCAAAAGAAAACAGACTCGGGTTTGATCTTGCCTCTAATTTTTGGCATTTTGTCGATATTTTATGGGTATACCTCTTTTTCTTTTTATATTTCTTTAACTAAATAAAATGCTTATTTTTGCACAACTCAAAAAAATAAATTACCCTTATGGATTCTACAATAGTTAGCACCGGAACAGAAGGAAAAACTTGGGGCGGAGGCAACCAGCCACTTAAATCAAGTTATGGTAAAATGATGATGTGGTTTTTCATTGTTTCCGATGCATTAACCTTTTCAGGCTTTTTAGCAGCCTATGGATTTTCTAGATTTAAGTTTATTGACTATTGGCCTATAGCAGATGAGGTCTTTACACACGTTCCATTTTTGCACGGACAAGAGCTACCAATGATTTACGTTGCTTTTATGACTTTTGTTTTAATAATGTCGTCTGTAACTATGGTTTTAGCTGTAGATGCAGGCCACGAAATGAAGAAAAACAAGGTAATTTGGTATATGTTTTTCACAATTATTGGAGGAGCTATTTTTGTTGGATCCCAAGCCTGGGAATGGGCAACTTTTATAAAAGGAGATTACGGAGCTATTCAAACTAACGGTGGAAACATTTTGCAGTTTGGAGAGTACAAGACAGTTGACGGTGATCTTATCTTTAAAAGAGTTGCGGTTGAAGAATTTACAACAGCCTCAGAAACTGAGCGTGTTCAACACGAAAATAAAAATGGACTTTGGTTTGTTGGAGAAAGTGCCTTACCAGTATTTTCTGTAGATGACGTATACCATGGATTAGAGTCACATCCTTCTATATTAGTTCGTACGCAAACAATTAATGAGGATGGTGAAAAAACAGTTCTTTCTAGGGAGGCATCTTTGTCACAGGTTAAAGATAATGGGAAACGCTATGTCAAAGGAGCCAACCTTGAGGTCAATGAGTACGGAGCACCATTATTTGCGGACTTCTTTTTCTTTATAACTGGGTTTCATGGGTTTCACGTTTTGTCAGGTGTGGTGATTAATATTATTATTTTCTTTAATGTTATCATTGGAACTTATGAACGTCGAAAAAACTACGAAATGGTTGAAAAAGTAGGTTTATACTGGCACTTTGTAGATTTAGTTTGGGTATTTGTATTTACATTCTTTTACCTAGTTTAATTATATATAATTTTTTAAAATGGCAAATCACGCACATAAATTAGAAATTTTTAGAGGTTTAATTAAGTTTAAGTCGAACACACAAAAGATTTGGGGAGTTCTATTATTACTATCTATTATTACAGCAGTAGAAGTTGTTTTAGGGATCTACAAACCCATATCCTTAATGACTCCTTCAATGACTCCTTTTGAAGGTGGATTTGGAGCATTGTTGTGTAACATAATATTTTCAGGTTTTATTTATATGAAGAGTTTAAATTTACTATTTATTGTTCTTACAATTGTAAAAGCTTATTATATTGCGTGGGATTTCATGCACTTACGTGATGAGACTAAAGCACTTCGAAGATTAGTGGTTTGGACTACAATTTTCCTAATTTCTTATCTTATATTTATTTTATTACAAGAGGCAGGCTACATTGAATCTGTTTACACAAATGGATTTATCAAACGTGACTTTTAAAAAATAGATAAATATTAACACACAAAGGCGGCTTATTTAGGCCGTCTTTTTTTATTTTTGTTCTATGAATATTATCAAATACAAAAAAGCATTTGTTCTAATAGTTCTGTTTTTTTTACCGGTACTATTTTTATTGTTTTTATACCCATCGAAACATAATTACAATACCTTAGATATTATAAAAAAAAACATTCCAGAGCTCACTAGCATATTAGATAAAGATGATCAAAACTTACAGCTTGAAAATCATCTCACAGTATTAGGGTTTTTAGGTGAGATGCCAATGGAAGATGCTATTTTAGCACTCAATCTAAAAGAATTAGTTTATGATAAGTTTAGAGGGTTTAAACGTTTTCAAGTAATTATTTTAGTTCCAGAATCTGCTAAAAATCAAGTATTGTTATTAGAAAAAGAGTTAAATCAATACGAGTATTTGAGCTACTGGAAATTTGGTTTTGGATCTTACAAGGACATACTTTCAATTTTTCAGGAACTTAATACAGATACTGCATTAGACTCAACTTTGAGGACCTCAAATGTTTTTTTAATTGATAAGGAACGCAACCAGCGAGGACGATTTGATGACCGTGATAAAAGCGAATTAAAAAAGAATACACCTACCTACGGACTTAGCTCTTATAACTGTTTAGACGTTTCTGTTTTAAAAAATAAAATGAGTGAAGACGTACGAATTCTCTTTACAGAGTATCGCCAAAAAAGAAAAGGTAATTTTAATTCTACAAGCCGTAGAGCAGATGATTTAAGAGGAAATGAAAAAAACTAGTTATTCATATGTCGGGGTTTCATTTATCATTTTAATTTTTGGGATTATCGTAATTCCAAAAATAGTTGATCGAGTAAAGAACAACGATGTGACTCGCTCAGAGAGTAGAAGTCAAGATGTTCAAATATCAATTAAGGACCAGACAGAACTATCATATCTTTTAATAAATGGAGAAGCAAAGAAAGTAATGCCATTTAGTTTTATTAACCAAAACGGAGAGATAATTTCTAATGAAGACTATATCGGCAAGGTTTACCTTGTTGAATTCTTTTTTTCTACATGTCCTACGATTTGCCCTAAAATGACTAAAAACCTAGTCGATATTCAAAATACATTTCCACAACGAAGTGATTTTGGCATAGCCTCATTTACTATTAACCCCGATTATGATACTCAAGAAGTTTTAAAATCATATGCTGTAAATTCAGGAGTAACTAATACAAATTGGAACTTCATGACTGGAAATAAGGAATCTATTTATAATTTAGCTAATACAGGGTTTAATCTTTACGCAGCTAAAGTTGACGGAGCTGATGGAGGATTTGAGCACTCTGGAAACTTTGCTCTTATTGACAAAGAAGGCTATATCCGCTCACGAGCTGATTCTTTTGGCAATCCAAAAATATATTATAGAGGAACAATTAGTCAAACCGATCAATTTAATGAAGAAGGAGAGTCTGAAGATATTTCAGCATTAAAAGAAGATATTTTAAAATTATTAGGAGATGAAAAATAAATCAAATGCCATGAAAAGTAAATACCAGTTTTGGGTAAATTTGGTATCAATAGCAGTTCCAATCGTCGTAGCACTTTTATTTAAGGTTCGACTTCCAAATGTTGAGCCTTTATCATTTTTACCTCCAATATATGCATCAGTTAACGGGTTAACAGCAGTTTTATTAATTTCTGCTCTGATAGCCATTAAAAATAATAAAAGGAAGCTACATGAAGGCTTTATGAAAATAGCGATTGCCTGCTCTTTGCTTTTTTTGGTAATGTACGTAGCCTACCACATGACCAGCGACCCTACAGAGTACAAAGGAACAGTCTCCATTTTATATTACTCTATTTTAATAAGTCACATACTATTTTCTATTGTTGTGATTCCATTGGTTTTAATTAGCTATGTTAGAGCCTATCTTGGAGACTATGAGTCTCACAAAAAAATTGTTAAGTTTGCTTATCCAGTTTGGCTATATGTAGCAGTAACTGGTGTAGTTGTCTTTCTGATGATCTCTCCTTACTACGTTTAAATTTTGAAAAAAGCTTTATTATTTTTTGTTAGTGTGATGCTGAGTTTAAACTTAGAAGCTCAGTGTGCAATGTGTAGAGCAGTATTGGAAAGTGAAGTTGGACAATCTACTGCAAAAGGCATCAATAATGGAATATTATACCTGATGGTAATCCCCTATCTTCTTATTGGAGGGCTTTCTTTTTATCTGTATCGCTATTTGAGAGAAAACAAAAAGCAAAATTAGGTTTACTACATAAAACTTCAGAAACTTTTGGGTATTGATAGTAAGCCTTATATGACCTTAACTTTATTTTATGATTCACAAGTGTAACAAAGCCCAGTTTTTTCTGTCATATTATCAAATTGAAACATTATTAAAAAGTAAATGCTAGAAATTAATCAACTTCAAAAGTCTTATGCCATTGGGGACTCAAGTCTACATGTCTTAAAGGGTATTGATCTCTCAGTACTCAAGGGTGAAATGGTTGCAATTATGGGATCATCAGGGTCTGGAAAATCAACACTCCTTAACATTATAGGGATGCTGGACGAAGCCGACAGTGGAGACTATGTATTAGATAGCGTTCCCATAAAAAATCTTACAGAAAAAAAAGCTGCAATTTACCGCAACAAGTTTTTAGGTTTTATATTTCAATCCTTTAATCTAATAAATTATAAGAATGCTCTTGAAAATGTTGCTTTACCTTTGTATTATCAGGGATTAAAGCGAAAAGAACGTCAAGAAAAAGCGCGTTTTTATCTTCAAAAAGTGGGACTTTTAGACTGGCAAACTCACTTACCAAGTGAGCTTTCTGGAGGGCAGAAACAACGCGTTGCAATTGCTCGTGCTCTGGCATCCAACCCAAAATTATTGTTAGCTGATGAGCCTACAGGAGCCTTAGACACAACAACTTCTAGCGATATAATGGCATTTTTACAGCAGCTAAATGAGGAGGGTATAACCATTTTGATCGTAACCCATGAAGAAGATATCGCTGCGATGTGTAAGCGAATAATTCGATTACGTGATGGAGTTATTATGGAAGATAAAAAAGTAACCCAAGTTAGAGCTGAATCACATGTTTGATATTGATCTTTGGCGCGAAATATTTCAAAGTATTAATAAAAACCGAACCCGAAGTTTGTTGTCAGGTTTTACGGTAACTTTCGCTATTTTACTATTCACAATTTTGTTTGGTCTTGCAAACGGACTTAATAACACTTTCAGTGAGGCATTTGTAGATGAGGCCTCAAATGCAGTCTTTATAAGAACAGGGAAGACTACTAAGGCCCATAAAGGGTTACAGGCGGGTCGAAGGATTCAACTTAAAAATCAAGATTTTAATTTTATAAGAGAAGAATTCGATGCAGAAACAGAGTATATAGCTTCAAAAGTGTTTAAAAATATAACAGCTAGTTATAAAAATAAAAAAAATAATTATTCTTTAATAGCGGTCAATCCGGACAACCAGTACGTTGAAAAATCAAAAGTTAATTCAGGACGCTACGTAAATCAACTTGATCTTGAGAACAAAACTAAAGTAGTAGTTATAGGTAAGTTAGTTGAAGAAGAAATGTTTTCTAGAGAGTCTGCTTTGGGAAAGAATATTAATTTGAGTGGAATTTCTTACAAAGTAGTTGGAGTTTTTTCTGATGATGGTGGTGACGATGAAGAACGAATTATTTATATGCCTTTGAGTACCGCTCAACAAATTTATGGAAACAATGATTATCTTGACCAAATCAACCTCACCTACAACCCGAAATTTGATTATAACCAAGCGATTGATTTTGGACTTGATTTAGAAAAGAAATTAAAAAGTCGTTTCAATATAGCACCAAATGATCAACGCGCTGTGAGAGTTTTTAACAGAGCGATGCAGAACAAAGGAATTAATCAAATGACTTCTGTTTTAGGAATTTTGATATTAGTAATTGGAATGGGGACTCTTATTGCGGGAATCGTAGGTATTAGTAATATCATGATTTTTATTGTTAAAGAACGCACCAAGGAAATTGGAATTAGGAAAGCTTTAGGGGCCTCTCCAAAATCCATTATTTCTATTATTTTGATTGAATCTATTTTGATAACTACCATTGCGGGATATATTGGGTTATTACTTGGAGCAGGAATTTTAGAATGGGCTAATACCGTTTTAAAAACCTATTTTATAACAAACCCATCAGTAAGTAAAACTCTTGTTATCTCAGCGACACTTATATTAATTGGAGCTGGTACGCTTGCAGGATACCTACCCGCTAAAAAAGCATCAAAAATAAAACCTATAGTAGCACTTAGAGACGACTAAATGATTAAATTTTTATTTGATAGGGATACATGGCAAGAGGTCTATGATAGCATGAGCAAAAATAAATTGCGCACGGGGATCACTATGGTTGGCGTTTGGTGGGGAATTTTATTACTCATTGCTCTTTTGGGAGCCGCTAAGGGAATGGAAAATTCTTTTAATAGACTTTTTGGTGACTTTGCAACCAATAGTGTTTTTATAATACCTAGTGTTACTAGTGAGCCTTTTAAGGGTTTTCAAGAAGGTAAACGGGTACAGCTAACTCTTTCTGATGCTAAAAAAATTCAAGAGAATATTGAAGGAATTGAGTTTGTAGTGCCAAAAAACCAAAACAGTGCTCAAGTTGTAAATGGATTTCTTTCTGGAAATTTTAGTATTTCAGGAGATTTACCAGTTTCAAATGAAGTTCAAAGAAAACAATTATCAAAAGGTCGCTTTATAAATCAAAATGATATAAACCTAAAGAGAAAGGTTGCTGTACTGGCAAAAGATATTTACAAACAGTTATTTGAAAAAGATGAAGATCCTATAGGAAAATATGTACAAATAAATAATATTAATTTTAAGATTATTGGCATATATGAGCCCGGAAATATCGATTTTTCAGGTGATGTTATTCACATTCCCTTCTCCAGCTTCCAGCAAATTTATAACACTGGGGATAAAATTGGGTTTTTAATGATTACAGGGAAGCCTGAATTTAACATATCACAAATAGAGCAAGATGCTAAGCTATTACTTAAAAATCTAAACAAAATAAATCCTAATGATAAACAGGCTTTTAGAAGCTTTAATTTAGGTAAGCAGTTTGCAAAAGTTACGGGCTTTTTAAAAGGAATGCAATTTCTTACATGGTTTGTTGGAATTGCAACTCTAATAGCGGGGGTGTTTGCAATTGGTAATATACTGTTAATTACCGTTAAAGAAAGAACAAAAGAAATCGGTGTAAGACGCGCCTTGGGCGCAACACCTTTTGAGATTAAACGTCAAATTGTTGTAGAGGCGGTTTTTTTAACCATGATAGCGGGTCTATTAGGAATTATATCAGGCGGATGGATTTTAATAGCAATAGACCATTTTTGGGGTCAAGGTGATGATGCAACATTAATCAACGCCTCTGTGTCAATAGCAGTGGTATTTATTGCCCTAGTGTTATTAGTTGTTTTTGGCACATTAATAGGACTCATTCCCGCATTTAAAGCCACAAGTGTTAAACCAATAGAAGCATTAAGAGAAGAATAATAAATCAAATCAAATGAAAAAAACAGTAAAAATTATTTTAGGGTCAGCCGTATTAATTGCATTAATTTACGTGCTAAAATATTTCAAAGATTCAAACGCCAAAGATGTAGTAGATTATAAAACAGAGTCTCCGTTTTATACCACTATAGACACTAAAATAGTGGCAACGGGAAAGTTAAATCCTGAAGAAGAAATTGAACTGAAACCACAAATATCTGGAATTATTGATGAAATCTTTGTTGAGGAAGGAGACTTAGTTAGAAAAGGTGATTTAATAGCTAGAATTAGAGTAGTTCCAAATGAACAGTCTATGGTAAGTGCTAAGAGCCGTATTAATTCTCTAAAGCTTACTTATAATAACTCTCAAACAGTTTTTGATAGAAATAAGATACTATTTGAAAAGGGAGTTATTTCCAGACAAGATTTTGAGAACAGTGAGCTAAACTTAAATCAATCTAAAGAGAATTATGAACAAGCCAAAGATGATTATAAAATCATCAAACAAGGTTCACTTTCAGGAGGAAGTTCAGCTAATACTACAATCGTCGCACAGATTCCAGGGACGATCCTTGAGATTCCAGTCCGTGAAGGTGATCAAGTAATTCAAAGTAATAACTTTAATGCCGGGACTACGATTGCTACAGTAGCAGATATGAGTAAAATGATCTTTGAAGGAAAGGTAGACGAATCTGAAGTTGGAAAGCTTGAAGAAGGTAAGCAGATTACGGTTGTATTAGGAGCAATTAACGAAAAAGAATTTCCAGCAGTACTTACTTTTGTGGCTCCAAAAGGAATTGAGCAAAATGGAGCAGTTCAGTTTACTATAAAAGCAGACGTAGATATAAACTCTAGCACAAGAATTCGTGCCGGCTATAGTGCGAATGCTGAAATTGAACTAGAAAGTAAGGACAGCATTCTAGTTATTAAGGAAGCACTTTTACAGTTTAATCGAATCACAGAAAAACCTTTTATAGAACTCCTTAAACAAGATGGTCGATTTCAAGTAAAGAATGTTGAGATTGGAATTTCTGACGGGATAAATGTTGAAATTATAGAAGGACTTGAGGAAGGTGATAAAATTAAAGTATGGAATAAAGCTTCAGAAGAAAATAATGAAGATGATGATGATAAATATTAAAACTTACAACCCTATGAAATATATAATTATAGCTCTTTTCTTCTCGCTGAGCCTATGTGGCTTCGCACAAAAAAAATGGACTTTAAAAGAATGTGTCGATCATGTTATCGAAAACAATATATCAGTCAAGCAAGTTGAAAATAGTCTAAAGACAAATGATCAAGATATTGTCTCTGCCAAAGGTCAATTTTTGCCTGGTGCTGGTTTAAGTTTTTCTCAAAACTTAAGTTTAGGAAATGTTGAGCTTTTTGAGGGTAGTTTTATTGACCGAACTTTTCATTCATCTAATATTGGATTTAACCTATCACAAACGGTTTTTAATGGCTTTAGAAACGTAAACACTTATAAACAGTCACTAATTAACAAACAAACGGGGGAGCTAGAACTTAGCCGTATAAAAGATGATGTCTCTTTAAATGTAGTGAATGCCTTTTTGAATGTTTTGTTCAATAAAGAGAATTTACAGACAGCCAAAACTCAGGTAGAATTTTCTAGTAGCCAAATAAAACAGGTTAGCGCACTAGTTGAAGCAGGTGTTCAACCTCAAGCAAATATATATGATGCTGAGGCAACTCTAAGTAGCGATGAGCAGCGTTTTACAGTCGCCCAAAATAATTATGATTTAGCGTTATTATCTTTATCTCAACTTTTACAGGTTCCTTACAAAGATTTTGAGGTTGAAACTTTTTGGATTCCATCTCCATCAGAAGAATTAATTTATAATAGTGTTGAGACGGTACTTAATTTTGCATTATTAAATAGGTCAGAAATAAAAATTGCTGAAAAAAACCAGGAATCCGCTGTGCTTTCTACAGAAATATCTAAAAGTGGATATTATCCTACTGTAAGTTTTGGATATGGCTTTAATACCGGAGCTAATTTTTCAAATTTATCCAAGAGTAACTCTTTTTTTCAACAAATAAATGATAATAGAGGGCATGGGTTTAACCTTAATATCTCGATTCCATTATTCTCTAGATTTCAAAATAAAACTGCTGTTGCAAAATCTAAAATCCAAGAAAATAATGTAAAGCTTAATTTAGACAAAGCTAAGCTTGACCTGGAAAGCAACATACAACGGGCCTACACAGATGCCCAAGCTGCTTTGAAAACTTATGTAGCATCTAACAAATCATTAAAAGCACGCGAATTGTCATTTAATAACGCTAAAGAGCGTTATGATATTGGTGCTTTAAATGCATTTGAACTTGACCAGAACAGAGTTCAATTGGTTAATGCGGAAGCTAATTTAATTAATGCTAAATTTGACTTTGTATTTAAGACTAAAGTTTTAGACTTTTACATGGGGAATAAAATTGTTGAATAAGTTGAGTTATATATTAAACATTGAGACGTCTACCACTAACTGCTCTGTATCAATTTCAGAAAATGGACTTTTGATTGGATTAAAAGAAGACAATAGCCTTCAGTATTCTCATGCTGAATGTTTACATATTTACATAGATGAAGTTCTAAAAATAGCCAACGTTTCTAAATCACAAATCGCAGCAATAGGGGTTAGTAAAGGTCCGGGGTCATACACAGGTTTACGTATAGGAGTTTCTGCTGCCAAAGGATTATGTTATGCACTTAAAATCCCCTTAATTTCCATTCCTACCCTTGAGTCTTTAGCCCTCCAAGTTACAAATCCTGAAGGCCCTATTGTGGCAATGTTAGATGCGAGACGTTCAGAGGTTTATTCGGCTATTTTTGATATCTCTCGTAATGAAATTAGACAAACCCAAGCAGAGATTATTACATTAAATTCGTATAATGAAATACTTAATTCATCTCCAGTTTATTTTATTGGAAGTGGGGTCACAAAAACTCAAGAACTAATTAGTCATCCTAACGCAAGATTTATTAAAAACAAATTGCCTTCTGCATCTCAAATGTGCAAGTTAACTCATGGTAAATTTATAGCTGATGATTTTGAAGACATCGCTTATTTTGAGCCTTATTACCTAAAAGATTTCATTGCGATTCCTTCAAAAAAACAATTTTAACATTCTCTGTATCAAGTAAGGCTTGACAAGCTGCTAATTAACAATTTACATTCTGCATTTGTTTTGTTTAAAATCGTTGTAACTTTGAATCATGAAGTTATACATAGTGCCAACTCCAATAGGAAACTTAGAAGACATTACCTTACGCGCAATTAAGGTCTTGAAATCTGTAGATTTAATTCTAGCAGAAGACACAAGAACTTCCGGAAAACTACTTAAACACTATGAAATAGCAACTCAAATGCACTCTCACCATATGCATAATGAGCACAAAACTGTTCAGGGGATAATTCAAAAATTAAAGTCAGGTCTTAATATTGCATTAATTAGTGATGCGGGGACTCCTGCAATTTCTGACCCAGGGTTTTTGTTAACAAGAGCATGTGTAGAAAACGAAATTAAAGTAGAGTGTTTGCCTGGAGCCACGGCATTTGTTCCAGCATTATTGAATTCTGGCCTGCCAAGCGATAAGTTTATTTTTGAAGGGTTTTTACCAGTGAAAAAAGGACGTCAAACAAGACTATTAATTTTAGCAGAAGAACCTCGGACAATTATTTTGTATGAGAGCCCTCATAAATTGATTAAAACACTTTCTAATATTTGCGAATACTTTGGAGAGGAGCGTCAAATATCAGTATCAAGAGAGCTTTCAAAGCTTTTTGAAGAAACAAAACGCGGAACTGTAAAAAGTGTTCTAGAGTATTACACTGACCATCCCCCAAAGGGCGAAATTGTAGTTGTAGTGTCTGGAAAATCAAATTGAAACTAAGTATGTTTGCCTGTTTCCCATCCATGTTTTTCCAAATAGAGTTTACCGCTCTGTACAGCACCCTTTTCGATGCTTGTACCCATTGAGTCGTTCCATCTATTTAAATAGCCAAATAGCGAAATAACTCCAAGTATTTCTACTATTTCACCTTCATTCCAGTACATGTGTAAACGCTTCTTTAGAGAATTATCAACTGTATTTGGTATTTGAGAAGCCGCTAAGCTAAAATCTAATGCCACTCGTTCGGCTTCATTAAAAGCAGTATGAGTTCTATAGTCCCAAATATTATTAAGCTGAACTTTTTCAGCGCCATATCGTTCAGCGGCTCGAATAGCATGTGCTTGACAATAACGACAACCGGTCGCATTACTACTTACCCAAGCAATCATTCGTTTTAACGCTGATGTTACGCGACCTTCATTTGCCATAACAGCTTTATTGAGGTTTATAAAAGCCTTACTTATAGCTGGTCGGTGCTGCATTGTAAGAACTGAATTTGGACAAAAGCCTAGTGTTTCATTAAAAAATTTAGCGAGTGCTTTAGTTTCTAAATTATGGGTTGGGGATAATGGTGTAACTAATGGCATTATTTTAGTATTTTTGAAATAGTTACCAACAAGAAACATAAATTAATTAATAATGTCCGATAAAATAACAACAAATTGGAAAGGCGGGATGCTATTTGAGTCTGATAACCCTAGCGGTAAATCAGTGTTAATGGATACTGTATTAGATGGTCAAACCAAACGGTTAGGTTTGTCTCCAAAAGCAATGATGCTTTCTTCTTTGGCTGGATGTTCAGGAGTGGATATTGTAGATATTTTACAAAAGATGAAGGTAGTTAATTATAAATTATCAATAAAAGTTGAGGCTCAATTGACAGACGAGCATCCTAAGTTTTATGATAAAGTGCACCTGGATTATCATTTTCACGGTCATGAACTTAATGTCAATAAAATTAATAAAGCTGTTTCTCTATCAGTCGATAAGTATTGTGGTGTTATGGAAATGTTCAGACAATTTTCCAACGTATCAACCGAAATCCACATTCACAACTCTTAAATTATGCGCTGGACTCTTAAGCCAAAACCTGCCCCTCAAAAAATAGCTGATTTTGCAAAGGAATTAGGAGTTGATTTAGCGATATCAGAACTGCTAATACAAAGGGGAATAGATACGTTTCAGGCAGCTAAAACATTTTTTAGACCAAGCTGGTCCGACCTTCATGATCCTTTTTTAATGAAAGATATGAATGCCGCAGTTACGCGAATACAATCAGCCATAGAAAACAAGGAACAAATTCTAATATATGGAGATTATGATGTAGACGGTACATCGTCGGTGGCATTAATGGCGTCTTACCTTGATACTAAAAGCACTAAGGTGTCTACTTATATTCCTGATCGATACGATGAAGGATACGGAGTGTCTTACAAAGGGATTGATTATGCCTCTGATAATAACTTCTCGTTAATTATCGCTCTAGACTGTGGAGTTAAAGCTATAGAGAAAGTGTCTTATGCAAAATCAAAAGGGATTGATTTTATTATCTGTGATCACCACCGACCAGGAAATGAGCTACCTTTAGCAGTTGCTGTACTAGACCCAAAGCGATCTGATTGTAATTATCCTTTTAAAGAACTCTGTGGTTGTGGCGTAGGATTTAAACTTATACAGGCTTTAGCATATATGGATAATAAACCCGCAGAGTCTTTATTAGGTTATTTAGATTTAGTCGCTACAGCCATAGGGGCTGATATTGTCCCTATTGTTGGCGAAAACAGAGCTTTAGCTTATTTAGGTTTACAAGTGATTAATTCTAAACCCCGACCTGGATTTATGGCAATTATTAGTCAGATAAAAAAAGAAACTTTAACAATGACAGACGTTGTTTTTAATATTGCTCCTCGAATTAATGCGGCTGGACGTATGATGCACGGGAATTACGCAGTAGAATTGATGAAGGAAACTGACCTAAAAAACGCAAAATCTGCAGCTATAGAAATTGAAAATTTCAACACTAGTCGTCGTGAGGCTGACAAACTAATAACTAAGGAAGCATTAGAGCAAATTGAGAATGCAAATGAAACTAACCATGCAACTACAGTAGTTTATCAGGATAATTGGCATAAGGGAGTTATTGGTATAGTCGCTTCAAGACTCATAGAAACTTACTATCGCCCGACTTTAGTTTTCACCAAAAGTGGAGATTATTTAGCAGCCTCTGCCCGTTCTGTGAGGGGCTTTGATGTGTATAATGCTTTAGAAAAATGTAGTCATTTAATTGAACAATTTGGAGGCCATATGTATGCAGCAGGTCTAACAATTAAGCAAGAGAACTACCTTCCCTTTAAATCAGCTTTTGAAGCTGAAGTTTCAAAAACTCTTCCTACTCAACTTAAGACACCAGAAATTACAATTGATTCGGAAATCAACTTTGAATCTATTACACCTAAATTTTTTAGAATATTAAAACAATTTGCCCCTTTTGGACCTCAAAACTTATCCCCAGTTTTTATGACTTCTAAAGTTAATGATACAGGCTATGGTAAATGTGTTGGTGAAGACCAAACTCATTTGAGATTAACATTAACTCAAAATAGAAGTACTAAAATTGTTGCAATAGGTTTTGGTTTAGCAGCCCGATTACCTATTGTAAAATCAAAAAAAAACTTCAAGGCAGTATACTCTATTGATGAAAACCAGTGGAATGGCCGCGTAAATCTTCAACTAAAACTAAAAGACCTAAAGCTTTAATATGGCGAAAAGAGATCCATATGCAGCCCTTAGATTTAAAGAGTTTAATATTTTTTTAGTGCTTCGGTTTATCTTAGTTTTTGGCTGGTCTATGCAGTTTATTATAATAGAATGGCAGGTATATTCGATTACCAAGGACCCCTTGTCGTTGGGGATAATTGGTCTTATGGAAATTATACCAGCATTTAGTATGGCTTTATTCGCCGGCCACATTGTTGATCAAAAAGAAAAAAGAAATTTACTACTAAAATGTATTGGTCTATTCTCATTAATCAGCTTGGGACTTTTTTTAATAACGTCTTCATCTGTAGAAAAAGTATGGAGCACGACTACTACTCTATATGCAATATATTGTTTTGTATTTATGGGCGGTCTTCTACGCGCCTTTTTTGGCCCAACTATTTTTTCACTTGTCGCCCTTATAGTTCCAAAAAAAGCATATCCAAATGCTGCGACATGGAACAGTTCAACCTGGCAAATGGCTTCTGTTTTAGGGCCCGCTTTTGCAGGATTTACAATTAACTGGCTTGGCGTTCATTGGTCACTTTGTATTGTATTCGGACTAGTTATTTTATCATTTATTTTATTATTTGGCATTTCTAAGAAACCAGTTTTAAACCCTAAAATTGGAGAACCTTTAGTACAAAGCCTTAAAGAAGGTGTGCGGTTTGTATTTAAAACTAAAGCGATTTTAGGAGCAATAAGCTTAGATATGATTGCAGTTCTTTTTGGTGGTGCTGTTGCATTACTCCCTGTATTTGCACAAGATATATTGAAGGTAGGCCCCGAAGGATTTGGGATGTTGAGAGCTGCACCAGCCGTAGGCGCTTTTATGACAATGCTAGTTACTGCTTATATCCCTATCAGCAAACATGCTGGGTTAAAATTGTTAGTGGCTATTTTTGGATTTGGGATATCCATTATTGTATTTGGCCTTTCCTCTATATTCTGGATTTCGTTAGTAGCCTTGTTTTTTAGTGGTGTGACTGATGGAGTATCTATGGTTATACGTCAAACCATTTTACAACTTAAAACTCCTGATCACATGCGGGGGCGTGTATCTTCTGTGAACTCTATGTTTGTTGGTTCTTCAAACGAATTAGGAGCTTTTGAAAGTGGGGTAACTGCTAAGCTCATGGGCACAGTTACTGCTGTTGTATTTGGAGGAACAATGACCTTAATCACAGTACTAACAACAGGTATTGTATCCCCAACTTTTAGAAAACTAGATCTTCAAGAAGATTTAGAAGCCCACGAAAAGTAAGATATTACTTGAAAGCTGAAACGCTATCTAAATTGTCAGATAATTTCCTCTATGCTGATTAAAACTAGTCCTTATTAAACTTTTAAAAAGCAATTTATTTTTTATTAAAAAGGTATAAATAGTTAGTCTCTGAAGTCTAAGAGATAAGAGTATCTTAGTCCAATAATCTGTTTAGAAACTGTAGTGAAATCAGGCAAAAACAGATTCTCTTGAGGTTTAATAGTTTCTTGGATTCTGTAAAAAATTGAAAACTTACCAATTTTATTAAATCTTTTTGAAGCCATTAATGTAAATCGATTTCGATTAATAACTTTAGAACCACTTCCCTTTGAAATGTTATCAAAGAGCTCTCCTTTTAATTTAAAAACTATTCCAATAGATTTTAATTTATAACCAACGCCCATCATAAAGCGAAGGTATTCTTTAGTGACATCTCCTTCTTCTTCAGAAAAGCCTAGCTCATTTTTGTTCTGATATCTAAGGCGGTATGATAGATTTAGCTGTTTAACTTTGTGCTGATAGCGTGCATCAAGTTGAAACCTGAAGTGCGACTCAATCCCTTGCTTGTTTCCGATGTCATCATTTTTTTTAATAAAGCGAACACCACCTCCAAGTTGAAAGTCTTTAAATATCTCGTAATTGGTTTCAAGCTGTGTAAAATAGTTGTTTAATGTTGAGATATCATTTTTATATCGAACATGCTCGGCAACTGAAAAAGATAGCTTTTCCGTTGCCTTAATATCCAATTGTAAAGAGCTCCAGCCTTCAAAATCATTTGATTCTTGTGCACTTAATTGTGTAAATGAAACTATAATAAGACTAGTGAAAATTAAAAGTTTTATCATATTGGTAAATTGATTCATAGTATGATATTAGTTTTTATAATGAACAGTTATTTTCGCTACATCTCTTAAAAAGTTAACATTTCCAATTTCAAATCGTATGATGGTAATCCCGAGTCTATTTTCTAAATCTTCTTTAAGTTTTTTGTGGTTTTCAGGTTTAATGTTTTCTATAGTTTCGTAAAGAACTTCTTTAGAGAAAACCTCAGTTTTTAACCAATAAAGCTCAAGAAAGTATAGCGATAAGACTATAATTGAATTAGCAGCAATAATTTCTGCATAACTCATTTTTTTATTTGAAAGTCCGTTCATTACAGCAATGCCGATTACTACAAATAAATAGGTCATTTCTCTAACTTCTAGCGGAAGTGTACGGTACCTTAAAATTCCAAATATTGCAAATAGGCCAAGAGCCATTCCTAGGTCTAGTTCATATTTTTTTAAAGTAAAACACAGAAAGAAAACAACAATTCCTATCAAATAAAATGTAAAAAGGTATTCCTTTTTTTCACTTCTTTTGTAGTAGATGTATTTCACAACAGCAGTAAGGAAAAAGAAGTTTAACAAAAAACGAACGATCATTTTATAAAAATCATTGTCAAATAATGGGATGCCTAGTAGTTCCATATTAATTAATTAGTTTATTAATTTTTAAATTTATTTCTTTAAACCGGTTCGTTTTTATACCCGTAAATAAATTAGCTGCGCCAATACAATATTTACTAAAACTGCTAGTTCGAATCTTTTTGGATTTTAAAGCCTTATATACAGGGGTTTGTGTGTTTTGCTTCTCTTGCTTAACTTCAATAATCACTATATTTTGTAGTGTTTTAGTTGAGTCATTAGTTTTATAATTCAAACAGCTGTCTATGGTAACTCTTTCAGCACGTTGGGTATTTACTAAAGTGAATCGCTGAAAATAATTATACAAAACAGATTTTAAGACTTGGTCTTTCTTAGTAGTTTTTTTAATAAAATCTATTGATTTTTTAGACAAAACTGTTTCAATATCGACGATCGAACAGCGAGTTTTATTGGTCATTCCAGAGTTTTGTTTTTCTTTAATCTCTAAAAAACAAAGATCAGAGTCTATATATTTTCGCATCCTAATTTTATGCCTTTTTGCCCTTCCGTTGTGATGCTCCGTGTAAGATTTCAAATCTTCTGTGTCAAAATATAGTGTAGCGTAATTCATTAGTCGATTTTCTTCAATTTCCAAAACTTTGTAATCGCTAATAAGTTCGGGAATAATCTCTAGTAATTTAGATTCCGTCGTTAGGAACTTAGTGTCGATTCGTTTTAGCAACGAGACCGAATTCATTTCTTTCAAGGCTATTGGCTCAAATTGTGATAAGCTGGATGCGTCCATTAGTTAATTTGGAACAATTTACAAATTTTAGCAATACTTCTAACATAAGCTTTCTGATTACTTTAGGGGATAATCCACAATGTAAAGGTCGCCTGCGCAACTTAATCTTGTCTAATAATGGAGAGCTCGTTCATTAAGCTTGCTTTTTCAGAACTATCTGAAGTACTTAAGGGTAGTTGATTGGAGTTTAATAAGTTTGGGGACTCAAACGGGTTCGCGCTTAAGTTATATAATGCTTCATTGCCGCTGTTAAAATAAATGTATTTATGAGTTGAATTTCTAATCGTATAGTCGACCCCTTGAGATTGTGTGTTATATTTTTCGGTGTACACAAATCCCCTACCTTCAAAGTTATTACTAGTTAGCGCATCTATAAAGCTATGACTATCGCGGGAATTAGAAATACTAGCCCCAGAAATATCAGCAATAGTTGCAAATAAATCGGTTGTATTAATTAATGTGTAATCACTTTCATTAGTCCGACTAACATTTTTTCCTGAAATAACCATTGGCACATTAACACCTCCCTGATAAATAGATCCTTTAGCACGGTTGCTATTGTACGTTTGAACGACTTGATTGGGCGTGCCGTTATCACCTATAAAAATAATTACGGTATTATCTCGCTCGTCCTCGGACATGCTTTCTAGAAGACGTCCAATTTCGGAGTCCATTGCTTCTATCATCGCTTGGTAATACGGCAGAGGCGTTGCCTCAATACTTGCTTCGTCTGTTGGGAGGTTGCCCTGACTGTGTAAATCAACAGGTGGTAAATGAAAAGGTGTGTGTGGCGCATTATAGGCGAGCCACAAAAACCAGGGATCTGTTTGAATGTCAACCCAATCAATTGCTAAGTCTGTAAATTTTGTAGTACTGTATTCTGTAGTATTGTTCGTTTGCCCATTTTCAGTAAGGTTCCAATTGGTATAGGACTGAACACCCCCAGCTAAAAGCCCTGCAAAATAGTCTGCTCCCATTGAGGTTGGGTGGGTCGGGTCTGTTGAGAGATGCCATTTTCCAACCACCGCATGGCTGTAATCAGGGGCATTTGTATTCATTAAGTCAAAGATTGAAGTTTCACTTGTTGATAGCACATCTCCAACAGTAATTACGTTGGTTCGCAATCCATATTTTCCGGTTAAAATAGTTGCCCTGGTTGGAGTACAGACGGGGTTGGACCATACATTATTAAAACGGACACCAGAGTTCATGAGCATTTCTAGATTTGGCATGTTTGGAGTGCTGGTACCAACCGAGTATACTGGAGTAGCATCTAGCCCCATATCGTCAGCAATGATTAATAAAATATTTGGTGGATTTGTGTTTTCTATTGGATTTGAGGGGTTATTCGTGGGTGATCCATCGGAGTTATTCCCTGTGTCATCTCTGCTACATCCAGTAAAAGTTATGAATGCTAAAAGCCAATACATTTGATAAGATTTCATGAATTCTGTTTCTTATAAATTTGACCAGCAAAAACACCTAAAGTTTAAAGCGTTTTTAAGAAAAGTGTCTCATTATCAAAAACAGCATAAGAGTAATGACTAATCCAGTCACCAAGGTTAACATATTTTGAGCGATCATTTAAGTCGATATTAAGAGGAAGGTGTCGGTGTCCAAAAACAAAATAATCTCGGTGCTTTTCTTTTAACTTTTTACGACTGTATTGTACAAGCCACTCCTTGTCGTCCCCCAAAAACCGAGCGTCTTCGCCTCCGGAAATAAGTTTGTTCTTAACGGATAGATACTGAGCGAAACGAACGCCAATATCAGGGTGTATCCATTTGTAAGCCCATTGAAAAAATGGATTAGTAAAAACTTTTTTTAGACGTTTAAAACCCTTGTCATCAGGTCCCAGACCGTCTCCATGCCCAATAAAAAAGGTTGTAGTATTTAAAGTAAAATCTTTTGGCCTGTGGTGCACTGTAATTCCTAACTCTTCTTCAAAATAACCTTTCATCCATAGGTCATGGTTGCCAACAAAAAAGTGAATTTTAACCCCTTGATCACTGAGCTCTGCAAGTTTACCTAGTACACGTGTAAATCCTTTGGGGATAACATATTTATATTCAAACCAAAAATCAAACAAATCACCTAGCAAGAAAATAGCTTCAGAATCATGTTTAATAGAATCCAACCATTTCACGAATTTTTTCTCGCGTGGGATCGACTCTTTAGCTGTTGGCGCACCTAAATGATTATCTGAGGCAAAGTATATTTTTTTTCCTTTTGGAATTTTTATAGCCGTCATAAGAAGCTGTTAGTTATCACTTGCAAACCATTCTGCAAAGCTAGTTTTTGTCTCTTGTAGTTTTAGGGAATGTAACTGTATTGTGTTTGGTAATCGTTTTTTTATTTTTTTTGCAAAATCAATTACCATCATTTCACTAGTTGGCTGATAATCTACAAGGATCACATTGTGTCCACGGTCAGATAGCACTTTCGCAAGCTCCACATGGGGTGTATTTTTGTTAAAAACTGTAGCGTGATCAAATATATTTACAATTTCTTCTTTGATTATTTTTTTTAAATCAGTAAAATCAATAACCATTCCAAATTTCACATGGTTAGAATCTGAAATTGGTTGACCGATAACAGTAACAAATAATTGGTAACTATGTCCGTGCACATTTTTACATTTACCGTCATAACCATATAAAGCATGTCCGGTTTCAAAAGAAAATTGTTTGGTGATTCTAATATTACTCATTATTTGTTTAGAGTGTTTTCTATGTGTTTAACTTATCACAAAGTTAATGGTTTTGAACATGAGGTAAAAATTGTTTCCTAAATTTTATTACTAAAGGGATCCCTCTAGCTATCATCCATAAGGTAAATGCACTAAAGACTCCATATAGCTTCCAGCCGTAGTAATCGGTTATAAAGAGTACAGGTATAAACACAAAAACAGTAGATAGGATTAGTACATTTCGTAAATCTTTCATTTTGCCGAGCCCTTTAAAAACCCCATCAAATACAAATGCTAATGCACAAATTGGCTGCATTAATAATACAATCCAAAACACTTCATAAAACACCTTCAGAACCAGTGGGTCATTTGTGAAAGCACCTCCAATAGGATTATATAAAAGCACTCCAATACTTCCCATAATCAATCCAACAATTAGTGCATATCTAATAAGCCGGTTGCTTAATTCAAATAGTAATTTAAATTCTTTGGCTCCGAACAGCTTTCCAGACAGAATGTTACCGGCACTAGCATATCCATCAACAGCAAAGGCTGCAAAAAACCATAAATTAATTGAAATGGTGTATGCTGCTATATATTCGTTTCCGTAGCCTGTTGCAAAACGAGTTGCTAAATAAAGTGCAGTATTTAGAGCTAGTGTTCGAATAATCAAATGCCCAATCATATTTAAAAACTTCGGAATTTCTTTATTGAAGGGCATTGAATATCTTAGTGGGATTTCTGTTTTCTTTAAAAGAAAGTATGTTGCCAAAACGGCCATTAATAGTTGCGAAAGGACACTGGCAATAGCAGCACCCTGTAAATTAAGAGGAAGAAACCAGTCTTTTATGCCATAAACAAGAATAAAATCTAATAAGATATTCACTGTTGCACCGGTTATTGCGATTATCATTGGATAGTAGGTGTTTTGGAGCCCTCTAAAGACTCCAAAAACCGCAAAAACATAAAGGGTAAACGGCAGTCCAATAACACGAATTTTGTAGTATGATACGCTGTAGTCTAACAAAAGGCCAGACGCATTGTAAAGCGAAAAAATACTTCTACTAAATGGATAGGTTATAACACAAACCACAGTACTAATTAATAAAATAATAGCAATAGCCTGTATGGGCAAGTCTTTCACCTCATTAATTTTGTTGGCGCCTACATATTGCGATACAATAGATGAGATGGCACTTCGGGATTGCCCTAAAACCCAAATTAGCATTGACAAAAAAGCTGTCACTACCCCAACAGCCGCCAATGACTCTGTTGCATGGACTGACATATGACCCACAATTGCTGCATCTGTAAGGGAAAGTATAGGTTCGGAAATTCCTGCAATTATTGCAGGAATTGCAAGTTTATTAATTTGTCTGAGACTAATGTTTGTATTCAAAGTCTATTTTCCACGGCCAGTTTTCCTTACGGCGGTTTTATTACTACTATTCTGATTTTTATGGACCGATTTAGATCCTTTTTTTGTTTGAGTCTGCTTAACAGTTTTATTTCCAAAAAATTTACTGCTCATAATATTTTTATTTAGAATTTAATATCAATTAGAAAATTTAGTTCAAAAAGCTACTTTACAGAAAAAAACTTTCTGTAAATATGTTCTTTTAGCATCTTCTCATATTTAGGAGTAAAATAGTTTTCCCAGAAATCATCTATTTCTTCAGAGTGTGCTTTACTATACTCAGCATCATCAGCCCAAGTGCTTAACCACATGTAGCGATGTTCTTTGGCTTCGTCATCTGCCCTAACTTGGTAGACTTTATATTTATCGACTCCAAATCCGTTTTTCTCATAAATTGTATTTGCTCTGTCAAGATCTTTTTGAAATTCTTCAATTGATATGCCAGTGGGTAAATCAAAAACGTGTAGACTAATTCTCTCTTTAGATTGCGAAAACACTATTGATGAAACTAGAATTGCTAAAAGGTAAATTTGTTTTTTCATAATTAAATTTATTTATATTTCAAATATAACAAATGTATGTTTAAGTGCTTTTGACAACTCCTACTAATAGTTGATGCACTAATCAAATAGACAAAGACATCTTAATATCAGCCCTTTTGTAATGGCATGTACTTTCGAGTCTAACTTCTTTAAAACCATATTTTAAATATAAGTTTATAGCATTTTTTAATTTTCTATTTGAATATAGGATTAACTTATTAAGCTTCATTTGTTTACTAATACAAATTATTTCATTCAGTATTTTTTGACCTATTTTTTTGTTTCTAAACTTTGGCATTACTGCCATTTTTGATAATTCACAAACTTTTTTTTCCTTGGTAGGCATTAGTGCGACTGTTCCAACAATATCATTTTCAAGTTTAGCAAATAAAATTACCCCCCCTTTGTTAATAATGAATTCCTCTGGGTTACCTAGGACAGATCTATCGTAATCCTCAACATCAAAATATTTTTCTAACCACTCTATATTTAGCTCATAGAAATTTCTTGAGTATCTTTTGTCGTATTTTATAAATTTTATATCCATGGAGGCCCCCAGTTTATTTACAATAATCATAATTTTTTACCAAAAAAGGCACCAATAATTGAGTATTAAAAAACCCTCTCGTGCAAGAGAAGGTTTGTTTACAATAAAGTTATTTAAGTTTATTTTGGTAGTTGAGCAGGATTGAAGTAGTAATCTTCTCTAACGATTTCTCCTTCTTCATTAAATGCATGGTGAATATGCTGTTTTATTACGGCTATATTTCCGGATGTTTTATTCTTGAACTTCATGTTCCACCATGAAATTACAACCGTGTTGTCACCTTCATAATCTAGCACATCAGGGTATCCACTTTCATTAATCTCTAATAACTCAAAGAGCTCCATGTATTTGCTAAAATCAGCAAACTCATCTTCTAACGTTTTGAATTCATTTAAGTCTGAATTCATAACATCATAAAACATAGTTGATTCTGTATAGTTGTTTTTAATCTCTTCAATATCTTTTGTTAGATAAGAGCGCATAAGAAGTCTAACCTTAGAAACTAATGGATGGTCCTTAAAAATTACTCCATTCTTTTTTGTACCGTAAGCATCATAAGCTTTGTTCCAAAGTACTTGATCATCCATGATATTCATAGACAATATTTTACCATTTTCGTTTACTCGAAAATTCGCATACCTGGGCATGTTTAGTGCAACTCCAGTGTTTTTATCATAGCCTGTCATCCATGTGTAAGTTTTGACATCTAAAACATTGTCTTTTTCATATTCAAAGGCATCTGGATAAGACCCTCCATAGTGTTTAATTTCAAAGTTTTCAACATTATTACTAAGGTAATTTGACCGACCTAAAAGCTGTTTTAAAGTACCAGGCTTATCTCTCATGGTTGAATTCCTCCAACTGAAATCGTCGGAAACTAGACTTTTTATTTTTTCAACATCGCCGCTAACAAAAGCAGAGTTAAACTGCTCTACTACCTCCATTGCGGGATGCTCAATATAAATAGTTCCATTTTTCTTTTTTTGAGCTGATAATAAAGTACACAGCACTAATGCTGCCAAGGTAAATTTAGTTTTCATAGAATATTATTTTATTTATTATTGATTTTAAAACGAAACTAATATAGTTAATTTAAGTATAAAAACCTTAACAATATGTTGAGGTTTGACTTATGTTCCCATAATTTAACTTTAGGAATTGTTGATTTAAAAAAAGAGAATCAACCTAGGGTTTTATTCTTCTGTATAACTAGTAAGCCATCGAAAAGTATTTAAAACAAAATTTTTCCAGTCATATCCTTCAGTATTCATTCCGGCATACATTTTAGTTCCATCATTCATATTGAAAACCATAGCTGTAAAACCATTTGAATCCCCAAAAGCAGCAATTTTTCCAGAACCATACATACCCGCTAACCCTTGAGAATTTCCCTTTCCATCAGGTCCTACTCCTGTAGAGTGTTTTACATTAAATGACCTGTCGTCAAGTTTTAGTATGTTCTCATATTTAGAGCCGGAAAGAGCACTTCCACCAAATGAAACTAATTTTTCTACTTTATACTTTCCGTTTACTATAGGGTGATTCGTGTTCAAGTTTTTATTTTCGAATTTTATCATTCCTGGACCGTATTTACTTTCGAAATTAATTGTGTCTACAGTTGTTCCAATGGACGACTCAATGTCAAATTTACGTAATAATGGGTTTATGGCCTGGTCAAATGGGGCGTGTTCGCTGAAGGCCAAAAGTGAGCCTCCATTATTTACCCAGTTTTGTAATTCGTTAAGCTCATTTTCAGAAAAAGTTTTTTTATTTGCTGCTGAGGTTTCTGTAGCGAAATCAAACGGTAATGCTGTGATAACAACTAGAACTTTAGCTTGGCTTAAACTTGATTTAGAGAACTCTTTATCTAGAAATGACACTCTGTAACCGTCATTTAACAATAAGTCCACAAGAGGCTTTATTAAATGAGACTGTATAAAAAAGTTTTTATGAGTTGTATCAAACATAACTAACGGCCCATCATTGATATTAAATGAAGGGTCCTCAACCTCTAAATTGACATTAGCATCATTATACATGGGCCATTTGTAAGGATAATTTTGGTCTTGTCCAAAAGATAAAAGTGGAAAAAACAGCAATAGTAGGATTAGTTTTTTCATTCGTTTTCTTTTTTAGTTTTCCTATAAATAATCTCAAATAAACCACCAATAATAATATATGCAACAATGCGCTCAAGAAGACTTAAGCCGATATATCTACCGCCGAAAACCACAAGTCCTCCAATTGTAAAGGTTAATATTTTATAAGTCTTTTTATTCATATAACCATCTTTTTAATTTAGTTAGGATTACCCCCTCAAGATAAAAAACTGTTTATTGTCTGGTCAAAGTTGTTGATTCAGCATCACCATCTGCGTATATTTCAACTGT
>JABAZD010000076.1 GCA_018608705.1 Flavobacteriaceae bacterium
CAAAATCTTTGTCGTTTAAGGTGAGTAAGAAGGAAATAAGGTCTACTTTTTCATTTGAAGATAGTTCTATTGACTTGTTAAATTGTAACGAAAGTGTTTCCGAATATTCAATGCCTGAAGTGTAGTGGTTTATCACTTCCTGTAATGTCATAAATCGTCCATCGTGCATATACGGATAGGTGAAGGATAAATTTCGGAGACTTGGCACTTTAAATTTTCTTTTGTCATTTTCATTTTCTGTAATGACATATCTCCCCATATCATTCAGTGTTGGGTCAATCGGTAATCCATTGTTTTCAAAATTGTAATTGGAAAAAAAAGGTTCGGAATGACAACTTGCACAATTGTTTTTATATAATTGATAACCATTTTTTTCTTGTTCAGTAAATGTTTCTTTACCCATTTTTACCTTATCGTATTTTGTATTTGACGAAACAAGAGTAAGTTGAAACTGTGATAAGGCTTTTAAAATTTTAGATGTACTAATAGTAGAATCTTGAAAAGCATTTAAAAATAACTCTTTGTATGCTTTAGATTCATTTAACTTTTTAATCACTTCGTTTATATTACTACTCATTTCGCTAGGATGAGAAATAGGTGCCAAGGCTTGCATATCTAAATGGTTTATTGCTCCGTCCCACATAAATGTTTTTTGCCAAGCTAAATTGAATAAGGCGGGTGCATTTCTATTGCCAATGGAATCAAAAATACCGTGACTTAAATCGTGGTCAGTATGTGCAAAGGCGTTAAAAGGAGAATGACAAGAAGCACAGGAAATGGTATTGTCTTTCGAAAGTATAGGGTCATAAAATAATATCCTACCTAATTCTATTTTATTACTATCTAAGGGGGGTTGCTCAAAATTATAAACTGGTTTTGGAAAATAATCAGGTGGATTAAAAAAATGATTATCCTTAATTAAAACAAAGGAGAACATAATAAATACAAATAAGCAAAGAATGATTACGTTTTTCCGCACTTATTGATTTGATTTAAAAAGTGAAGGTAATTTATCGGCAATCTGCACTGCTCCATCACTGGGTGACATTACCTGATATTCTTCTGAAATATCTATTTCTTCAAACAACTTATCTAATTGTATAGATACCTTTCCATTAGTTTTCAAAGAAACTTGTCTTAGTGTGTTAAATGAAGGGGAATACCCTCCAATGTGCCAATAAAACTTATTTTTACGTGCAGGACAAAGACTGGATGTCCCTTCTATCTTCAAGTTGATGTAACCACTCTGCCAAGTCCAATACATACCATTTGCAGGGTCTAGATCTCCTTCAAAAATGCCCGAAACATTAGTTAAACTATCAACCCCAATATTGAAACGTATTTTATCGAACTTGAAAAATTCATTTTCCAATATGATAAACGAACTACTATCTGTAGCATCAATCAAATGTGCTTTTTTTATTGATGAGTGTACGATAGAATCATTTTTATAGTAAGTTAAATTGCTGATGTAGCATTTAAAATTACTTATGTTCAGGGTATCATTTTTAAAATAATAGACTTTGTTTAATGTTAAATTCTCACTCTCAAATTTTGGTATAAAAGTAATTTTAACCGCATTTTGAGAGTGCGTTTGAAAAGTCATAAATAACATACCAAATAATACATACATCTTCATTTATTTGGGTTTTCTTGGATGAATATTTTTATTGAATAGAATGTCTAATTCTCCAATCAACAAATCGAAATTCGGCATTTGTTCAGGTGTACAAATAGTTTTAATGTCTTTGAAATGATTAAAATGAATGCGTTCGATTTCTTGTTGCGCGTGACCAATTTCGTTAGTTAGCGAATCTGTTTCTTGGTTACTGTATCTTTTAAGGAGTAGGCGATAAAGTTCCTTTTTTAGCTGAATTATCTTTTGGTCATTGGCACGAATGTCCATTCTGTGTTGGTCAATTAACTTTTCGTAGGCAACAATTTGTTCTTCGTCAAATGCCAATTTTTCTATGATTACTTTCTTCGGACCATCATCAAAAGGTTTGTGTTTTCTATTTTGCATCATAAAAAACAGGGTAGCTAAATTGGATATGATTAATAGCCCTATCAGTAGCAGATAAAATTTTCTTCTATTCATAGTATAGTGAATTATTGTTTACTTCTACCAATTCAATCTCATTATTGGATTGGTTAATCTCACTTGAAAAACCTAAAAAATAAAATTGAGCCAACATTAAACCTATCACGAAAGAAGCTGCAATGCCTACTTTTAATATCGGTATATTATTTTCTCTATTCTTTTCAAAACGACTTTCTATTGTGTGATAAAGTGAGTCAGACACTTCTATACGTTTTATGTTTTTGAGAATATCTAGGTTATCTAGTTCCATATTTACTTAGACGATATTTTAATAGTATTCCTACGTTGTTATAGTATTTTTTTTAAAGAAGTTTTTGCTCGCTGAAACAGAGATTCAACTGCTCCTTCGGTTAGTTTCATTATTTCAGCTACTTCCCTTTGCGATAAATCTTCAATTTTCAATAAAATGATGACTGTTTTTTGATTTTTAGGAAGGCGATATATTTTTTGCATTAAAATTTTTAGACTTTCATCTTGCTCCATTAAAATGCCTGGGTGGTCAAAGTCGGGTAGGCGGTTTTCTTTATATGAACTATCGCTACTAAAAAGTGAAATGATAAAACTCCGTTTTTTACGTTGTTTATATTTTAAAAAGTCAAGCGATTGATTAATGGTAATTCGGTAAATCCAAGTTTTAAGGTCCGCATCCTTTCGGAAAGTCTGCCACTTATCAAAAATTTTCACAAAAACATCTTGTGTGATTTCTTCAGCATCTTGCCTGTTTTGACAATACTGCAATGCGAGATTGAATACTAAGTTTTTATATTGGTTATAGATATTCTTAAATGTCACAGACTTTTTTTATTACCACCAACGTAGGGATAAACGTATTATGTTTATTCTCTCTACGTATTTTCAAATTTATATAATTTAGAATTCTTTTGAGTTAATTGAAATAGATAGGAGTGATTGGATAGTGAGTTAATATCATCACTTCCCCCAAATATTCTTCCATTTAAAATCATCTTTTTCTGATTCCTGAGTTATCTCCTGAGGTTTATTGATGGTTCGTTCATCAATGTATCTGTTGAGGTGAGAACTTCGTACATATCTCTTATATGGGGTTATTTGAATCATTGGTAGTTCTTTTTCTTTTACCAATTTCTCAAAGTGTTTTCTACTGATTTTTAAGGTTCCCATAACCTCATATTTAGTTAGTAATCTATCTTTCATTTTTTAACTCCATTCTTAAATATTTCTTTTAATCTTTTTTGTTTTTCAATTGGTAATTCTCCAATCTTATCTTCTAAATGTTTTGATGTTTCTGAAATAATGGATTCTCTATACCTTTCATAACTCACAAATACATCAATTAAGGATGTAGTAGTATCAAAGATTTTATCTGGAGGTAAATGATATCCTATATCCTTTGTAAATTGATATAAACTACTCATTAATTCTCCATGTAGTTGACCTGAATCTTTCTTCATAATTGTATCTCCTTATTATATAATAATTAACCTTTGATGAGTGTTTCTGATTCTCAGAATCATCTCATCGTTTCAGTTTACTTGTTAACTGAAACATTGTATAGGTTGATAACCTAATACACCAATCCCCTTAAAGGATTTTTACTCCCTCAGAGAACTTTAAGTCTCAATTCACAATGTAGATTTCCTCAGACCAGTTCGTTGTCACCCATATCTGATTTATACTACAAATCTTTCGACCCTATCGGTGAACCTCATCCATTATGTTCAGATATTATTTCAATCCTATAGATTACTAACCGACGTCTGACCCATTAACATTACGAGATATCTTTTAAGGATTTGAACCTCTTCGATACTGGGTGATAGGTGTTTTACCCTTTGTTGGACACCTGAGTCTGTGGTAACTTCTTACCACTTTCGTTCATATATAAATATGATTCTACAATTAATAACACTAAGTTTTCAGAGATTTTTTTATTTGACAGAAAAGGTGTTAAAGGGTGTTGGATTTTATGGTAAATTATGGAGATAGGGTAGTGATGAGGTGAGTTTACCATTAATGGAAATTTAAAATGGTTCAATTTCAACTGGTGATACCTCAACAATATCTTTTCTGTTCATTCTTTCCTCTCTTTTTAGTCCTTTTTGATAGATTGAGAACACTTTTGTATTGGTAAATGGTGTTTTACGGGGTGTTAGAAGTCCCTCATCGTTCAATATCTTAAAAATCCTTCTGTACCCCAAGGGGGTAAGAATAGACTCCTTAAAACCCTTTATTTTATCAAATAAAAATTGTTGATATTCACTATAATTAGACTCCCACAATTTGGTGGTAATTACTGATATTGTGAACTTTACGTTGAATGAGTAGGGGGTAAGAATAGTGGTTCGTTGCAGTTACTCTACAGT
>JABAZD010000044.1 GCA_018608705.1 Flavobacteriaceae bacterium
CAAAAACCCACAGCCTTAAAAAGTTGTGGGTTATTACTTTGTGGAGACGCCGAGACTTGAAGAGCTCTTTTAGGGTGTGCTTACAAACCCTTTAAAATTAGTAATTCCTCAATATTTTCGATCTATAAGCTATTTTTAAAAGGTTTTTAGAAGATGAATAGGATAGCATGAAGATGAATAAGATAGAGATAATGTTGACTAGATGTTGACTAGAATTTCACTACTAATTTTTATTAAATCTAATTTCTCAGCTTTATAAAATATTACCATACTCCGATTTATTAATTGATATAACTTTATACCTTTTATCAAAAGTAGATTTTGATACAATTAGAAAATCGTTTCTATTTTTTGTAATTATTTTTAATTTTAGATTTATTTGCGTTATCATTTGGTTTCTAATTCGTTCGTTTTGAATTTTACTCAAATGATCTTGACTTACAATATCCATTACCTCGGAAAAATTCGTATCTTTTTTACTTATAATCTTAATTAATGAAATCGACAGACTGTCTAGTTCTATAAATTCATTTTTAAACTGAATTCCATTTTCTAACAGTTGTATTTTTTTATTTTTCTGAAATCGTCTATAATAATAGAGTAAGGTAGACAATCCCATAATGATTATTAATGTTATTATAAATATCAGAACAGAATAGTCCTTGGAATAAAAGTCATCTTTGTTATAAATGTCTTTAGTGATATCTTTAAGTTGTATTTTAGAGACCATCCTTCTTTTATTTATGTAGTAAACGAAATCATCGTAAAATATAGGATTTATATTTTCAAAATCATATAATTTTGGTGTTCTGATATAACTCGTTATTTTGTTATTATAAATAGTTATTTTATATAATTGTTTAGTTTCATCTAAAATATATAAGTCACCTTTATCATTAAAACTTCCGAAAATTTGATTCAAATTTTCTTCTTCATAGCTTCCTAGTAAAGACCATTTCTTGTTAACGAAATTAAAATTCCAGACATCTCTATTTACTCTGTTTTTTATTCTTGATCCATTTTCTGTTAAAGATGTTCCTCCAAAGAAAGAATAATTACTACCCCAATTGATTCCAATATGTGAGTCTGTTGATCTAGGAATTTCTGACTCACTAGAAATTGTGTAAATTTCCCATTCCTTTGTTAATTCATCATAATAAGTTATGAAATTAGACTGACTCCAATAACCATAACCACCATGTTTGAAAAGAGTATCGTTTTTTATAAAATTAACATTGTCAAGAAAAAAATTATGAATATTAGAATTATCAATTTTTACTAAGCTATCTTTTGTATTTAGTTTCAAAATATCTCCTCCTTTCTTATCTAAAAATAAAAGTTTTCTTTTCTTTATAAAGACTTTAAATTTTAAATCTTTAGCTCTTTTTATCTTCTTTTTATTGAGGATTTTCAAACTCTTAGAATCAACAAAGTATAAGGATTTATTTGTGAGATAAATGATCTCTTTATTTATAGAATCTAATGCGATATTAATTGGAATTTCATATGAATCCTTTTCCTGCGAAATAGTGAATATTGGAAGTAGAAAAATGATTTTTAAGAATGATTTCATTTATATGATGTTAGTTAAAGTTAATTACAATCGACTATAAATTTATAGAAACTAGAAATTATATTTTTTATATACTTTGTGTATTTTATAGCATCAATATAATGATGTTATTTAAATCAGGCAAATTTGCTTTTATTTGTTATTATAAATAACATTCCATGGCTAAATCATTTTTATTTCTACTACTCTCAATTTTTTTTTCAAATACTCTAAATTCTCAAACTTTTATTATTAATTCTGGTAATACTCTTGATGCTGATGATCCTATAAATATTGTATTTCAATTAGATTCCATTATACAAAATAATATTTTTCCAATAGAAGAATTAAACTCTGACCCAATAACAGTCAAATTTGAACATGTAGAAACACTCGTATACCAACCCAATGAAAATAATGTTGAAAATCCTTACAGGTATGAAACAAAAGAGTATGATTTTGAAGATAAAATTATTACCCTATCAAATGTAGAAGGTACTTTTAAATATTCATTTGAATCCGAGGATAATTTTTTAGAATATTTTGATATTCCAATCGGTGAAAAGATGACATCTATTAGTATGTGGGTTGAATTCCCTAATTCTAATTTTTTTAATAATGACTTTTATGACACTAACTCAGAACAATATATTGGAGTTGTTGGTCCATATGGTCCACAATTTGAAGTTTTTTTTAAAGAGGGAATTGACAAAACCTTGTATTCAAATGTTTTTACAGTCTCAAACAATGTAGTTAACTCTAACCTCAATAGTCTAATAATTTCGGCTACGGATGATATTAATATTGTGGTAAGAGATGATTGTGGTTCCGATAATTGTGAGAGATGGTTAGATAATGCAAAAAAAAACTTGGCACATCCAATTTTTTCCGATTTTACTGGTGATGGTGTTAATGATTTAGTTGCTCGTGTATACAGTCTCGGTCTTGGAGACATTGATTGGGAGTTAACAGATGAAGAGAAGGCTTTATATTTTTCGAGGTGGGTTTTGTTTAAAGGTGAGTCGTTCGGTGAAAACGAAGTTCAATACTCTTTTCATTCTAGTTATGATCAAATAAATGAGGCTATCATACTTTATTCAAAAGATTTAGATGGTGATGGAGATTTAGATATTTATACAGTACCAGATGTATATCACGGACTTGAATCCAATATGCCAGATGATTGGTCTGGGGAAGTAATTCTTTATTTGAATGACGGAAGTGGAACTTTTACTAGATTAGATGAAGATGTTGTCTTTCCTCCAAAAAGTATAATTGGACAACTAGATACAGATTCAGATATCGAATCAATTGGTTCACTTGCAAATAAATATGATTCAAGATACCTTTGGTTAGGTGAGAATTCTTCAGTGATTCAATTTTTCGACAAAGTAAATGGATCATACACTGAAACCAGATCTCCAGAAATATTTATCGAGCCAAAAGATGGAAACGAAATTTTCTATAGAAAAGTAGTAGATTTGAAATTATATGACTTTAATAATGACGGTAACGATGATATTCTTTTTTGGTTGAGCCAACAAGAAATGTTAGAAATTTATTTCGACGATGAGGGTAATTTTATAGGAGATACAGATACAATGTCACTTGAAGAATTAGGATTCATTTCTGAAAATTATTTTATAATTATACATGGTTCTGATACTGGATTTGATTTATCAAATACTGATTTTTCTAATGATATCCTATATACGTATTCCTCAAATTCATATGACGAGCATTATTCCTTTGATATCGTTCAACTGAGTGAAGGAAAAGATGTTGTATTCTTTATGGACATATTTTCTTCAGGACAATATGAAGATCTTTTCGATGATATTTATAACGGACCAATGTCAACGTTGTATGCTCTAGATATAGCTGGGGAGAACCTAACAGATATAACCAGTTCATTTTTTCAAAATGAGTCGAATATAAATTACATCTCATCTTCAAATGCACCTGAATTTATGGATTTCAATAATGATGGATTACTTGATATCTATTTTTGGGGAGGTTGGGCCACATCAGCTACTGCTGCCAAATCACTATTCTTGATCAATAAGACAACTCATTTTGAGAATGCTGTCGTTCCATTTCCAGATGTTAATGAATTTTTGTTGGGTGATTTTAATAATGACGGATATGTAAACTCATTTCAACTGGTTGATAACGATTTAAAGTGGGCAACAAATATTCAGGTTTTTATAGAAAACGGTAGGAAAACTATAGATTATGAAAATAATACTCCTGTAATTTTAAAACTACTTTTAGATACCACAATCCCAGTAATCACCCTAGTAGGAGATACAACCGTGACAATTGAAGTAGGAACTACCTACTCAGATGCAGGGGCCACAGCATCTGATAACTATGATGGTGATATAACATCAAGTATTGTAGCTGTGAACCCAGTGGATGTTGGAGTTGTTGGTCAGTACACCGTAACTTACGATGTAACTGATGCTAATGGTAATCCAGCAAGTACTGTTACAAGAACAGTCATTGTGGAGTCAAGTCTTTCAGTTGAAGAGAATGATGAAAATGAGTTCAAAATATATCCAAACCCAACACTAAGTTCTTGGAAAATTAATTCCTCAAAAATTATAAAATCTCTTGAAATATTTGACTTAATTGGTAGGAAAGTATTGTTTAAAAAGCCAATGGCTAAAGATTTTGAAATTGACGCTAGTTTTTTACCAACAGGAATATATGTTATGGTCTTAAATAATAATATTATATCTAGATTAATTAAGAGTTAATTATATAAGAATAATAAAACCCACATCTTCAAAGGTGTGGGTTTTTATTAAGTGGAGACGCCGAGAATCGAACTCGGGTCCAAACAAGCAGCAAAAAAGCTTTCT
>JABAZD010000021.1 GCA_018608705.1 Flavobacteriaceae bacterium
TAGGAATCACCTTTTCAACCTTTGATCTTTTTCATGCCGGGCATGTAAAGATGTTGGAAGAAGCTAAACGTCAGTGTGATTATTTAATCGTAGGTCTGCAGTTAGACCCCTCGATTGATCGCCCTGAGAAAAACGGACCTTCACAGTCGATTATAGAGCGTTATATTCAGCTCAAAGGATCTAAGCATGTAGATGAAATTGTACCCTATGTTTCTGAACAAGATTTAGAAGACATTTTACGTTCTTTTAAATTGGATGTTCGAATTATTGGCGATGAGTACAAGGAAAAAAACTATACAGGTAGAACCTATTGCGAAGAAAAAGGAATAGAGATCTATTACAACGCTAGAGATCACAGATTCTCTTCGAGTGGACTTAGAAAACAAGTGAAATTAGCAAAAGATAAATAATATTTAAAAATGACCAAAGTAGCTTTAATTACAGGAATAACAGGACAAGATGGTGCTTATTTAGCAGAATTTTTATTGAAAAAAAATTATATTGTTCATGGCTTAAAAAGAAGATCATCTTTATTTAATACAGATAGAATTGATCACTTGTATCAAGACTCCCATACTAGTAGCTCTAATCTAATTCTTCACTTTGGAGATATGACTGACAGCACAAACCTAATAAGACTTATTCAGGATATACAACCAGACGAGATATATAATTTAGCAGCAATGTCTCATGTACGAGTTTCATTTGAAATTCCAGAATATGTTGCAGATACTGATGGTATTGGAACATTAAGGTTACTAGAAGCTATTCGTATATTAAAATTAGAAAATAAAACACGTATTTATCAAGCTTCTACTTCAGAATTATATGGTAAAGTACAAGAAGTACCCCAAACAGAAAAGACACCTTTTTATCCAAGATCTCCATATGCAGTTGCAAAAATGTATGCTTATTGGATAACCGTAAATTATCGAGAGGCATATGGTATCTTTGCATCAAACGGTATTCTATTTAACCACGAAAGCCCAATTAGAGGTGAAACTTTTGTAACAAGAAAAATTACTCGTGCAGTTTCTAGAATTGCCTTAGGTCTTCAAGATAAATTTTATCTAGGTAATTTAGACTCAAAACGTGATTGGGGCCACGCTAAAGATTACGTTCGTATGATGTGGATGATTCTTCAGGCCGATGAGGCTGAGGATTGGGTGATAGCTACAGGTAAAACAACATCAATCCGTGATTTCGTTAAAATGGCTTTTTTACATATTGGTGTTGAATTAGAATTTAAAGGATCTGGCGTTAATGAAAAAGCAGTAATTAAGAGTTGTAATAATGAAGAGTATCAGTTAGAGATTGGGAAAGAAATATTAAGTATTGATCCTAAGTACTTTAGGCCTACAGAAGTAGATTTATTAGTTGGTGATCCAACTAAAGCGAAAACAAAATTAGGTTGGGAATTAGAATATGACTTACCAGCCTTAGTTAAAGACATGATGCAGAGCGATATAAAGTTAATGACAAAAGATCAATATTTAAGAGATGGGGGATATGAAACTTTAAACTATTTCGAATAATGAAAATACTTTTAACTGGTTCAAATGGTATGGTAGGTAAAAATATTTTAGCTCATAACTCTGCCATTAACTATAATTTCTTAACACCCAGTAGTAAAGATTTAAACCTTTTGAATTACCAAGATGTTAAAAAATATATTGCCATTCATCAACCAGACTTTGTAATTCATGCCGCTGGAAAAGTAGGAGGAATTCAGGCGAATATAAAAGAACCTGTTAGTTTCCTTGTTGATAATATTGATATGGGAAGAAATATTATTATGGCTGCTAAAAGTAATAATATAAAAAACCTCCTAAATTTATCAAGTTCATGCATGTATCCTAGAAATGTAGAGAATCCTTTATCTGAAAGCTTAATTTTAAAAGGCGAATTAGAACCTACAAATGAGGGATATGCAATTGCGAAAATAATGTCTACTAGACTTTGTGAATACATTGTTAAAGAGGATGATTCTAAGAATTATAAAACTGTAATACCATGTAATTTATATGGGAAATATGATAAATTTGACCCTCAAAATTCTCACATGATCCCAGCAGTGATTAGTAAAATATACCAAGCTATACTGACTGATTCCAGAGAAATTAGTATCTGGGGAGATGGGAAATCTAGAAGAGAGTTTATGTACACAGAGGATTTAGCCGACTTTATTTTTTATGCAATAACAAATTTCGATAAGATGCCACAAAATATTAATGTTGGTTTAGGACATGATTATTCAATCAATAATTATTACTCAGAAATTGCAAAGGTATTAGGTTATAAAGGTAAATTCACACATGACTTAACAAAACCTACAGGTATGAAACAAAAGTTAATTGATGACACTAAACTTAAAGAGTTTGGTTGGAAGAGCAAGACAAATTTAACAGAAGGATTAAGAAAAACAGTTGATTATTATAAATCTAAAATAAACATATGAAAGAGTATAAGCTAGCATCTTCAACTTGGGATAAAAAAGAATTAGAAGCCATACAATCAGTTATCGATAAAGATATGTACACCATGGGAGATAGTGTTCGAGAGTTTGAAAATGATTTTTCAAATTTTATGAATACAAAATATTCAGTAATGGTAAGTTCAGGTTCTACTGCAAACCTACTTGCAACGGCAGCTCTTTTTTTTACTAAGAATCCAAAATTAAAAAGAGGAGATGAAGTAATAGTTCCAGCAGTATCATGGTCTACTACATATTTCCCACTCCAGCAGTACGGATTGAAGTTGAAGTTTGTGGACATAGATTTAGAAACATTAAATTATGATTTAGAGGCTTTAGAAGGAGCTGTTTCTAATTCTACAAAAATGATAATGGTAGTAAATCTATTAGGGAATCCCAATGATTTCGATAAAATAAACAGAATAATCGAAGGAAAAGATATTCTTTTAATAGAAGATAACTGCGAATCTATGGGGGCTACCTTCAATAACAAACAAGCAGGAACTTTTGGTATAATGGGAACTTTTTCAACTTTTTTTTCTCATCATATGGCAACAATGGAAGGAGGTTTTATAACTACCGATGATGAAGAGCTATACCATATTCTATTGTCAATTAGAGCTCACGGATGGACAAGAAATCTCCCTAAAGAAAATAAAGTTTCAAATAAAAGCGATGACTGGTTTACAGAATCATTTAGGTTTGTTTTACCTGGTTATAATGTGAGACCACTAGAAATGAGTGGTGCTATTGGAGTAGAGCAATTAAAAAAATTACCTTCATTTATTGAAAACAGAAGAAAGAATGCTAAACTGTTTTTAGAGCTATTCGAAAATCATCCAGATTTTATTATTCAAAAAGAAATTAGTAAAAGTTCTTGGTTTGGTTTTTCATTAATTATTAAACCCTCTTCAAGTTTAAAAAGGAAAGAGGTTGTAGATAAACTAATTAAAGCTAATATAGAGTGTAGACCGATTGTTACAGGTGATTTTACTCAAAATGAAGTGATGAAATATTTTGACTATGAAATTCATAACGAATTAACGAATGCTAGATATTTACATGAAAATGGTTTGTTTGTTGGCAATCAACAGGTATTGATTTACGAACAAATTAAATACTTGGCTGAAATACTAAAATAAGTTTTTTATAAAAAAGATTTGGTTAATTGGTAAATTCAAGAATTTATTCATGACCGGTAAATTTTATTGCTTTTTTACAATCTAAGAACTTGCAGAAAAGCAATAAAATTTAGAACATCAATAAGTGAGATTATATTTTTCTGAATCATTTAGATTTGTTCTCCCAGTTTATAATTTAAGAACTCCTGAAATGATGCAATCTAATGGTATTGCACAACTAAAAAATATATTCTTCATTTATAAATTAAAGATGATAAAAAATTCTTGATTTAAAAAGAAATTGGAGAAAATTATTTGTTTAGTTTTCATTTATAAAACTCTAAAAAATGCAGATTACATGCATTATAATCGGTTTTTTATCTAAATTTTCATTTGGATTTATCCGAGGAATTAAATTATTTTAAAAAGAATATTGGACTTATATTGTTGTGATAGATAAAATAGAAAATTTGATTATAATAATTATTAATAATTTAAATAAGCTTTTCAAATCGCTTACTATTTATAATATAAATGAATTTTAAAAAAATATCAGCTTATTTACTTTTTCTTCGTTTTATTAAAATCGCTTTTTCAATAGTCACACTTGCGCTAACGGCTAAATATTTTGGTGTAAGTGTAGAAATGGATGTATGGTTAATTGCTTCAACTACAATAGCAACAATAAATTTAGCATTGTGGGGGCCATTAAACGAGACTTTTAGAGCTAAATTTATTTTTTTGAGAGAGACAGAAGGGGAGAAATCTAGTTTAGTCAAAGTCCGTTCCCTATTGCTTTTTATTACAA
>JABAZD010000037.1 GCA_018608705.1 Flavobacteriaceae bacterium
ACAAAATGGCATTAGTAGAAGTAAAAGAATTATTAGACAGTGGTGTTCACTTTGGACACCTTACAAGGAAATGGGATCCTAACATGGCCCCATACATTTACATGGAGAGAAATGGTATTCACATCATAAACCTCTACAAAACTGCAGCAAAACTTGAAGAGGCCTCTGAAGCTCTATCAAAAATAGCTGCATCAGGCCGCAAAATTCTTTTTGTTGCTACCAAAAAACAAGCAAAAGACATCGTTTCAGAAAAGGCTGGCAATGTGAATATGCCTTATATTACTGAGCGCTGGCCTGGTGGAATGCTAACCAACTTTGTTACTATCCGTAAAGCTGTTAAGAAAATGGCTTCTATCGACAGGATGAAAAAAGACGGTACTTTTTTAACACTTTCTAAGAAAGAGCGTCTTCAGGTTGACCGTTTGAGAGCAAAACTTGAAAAGAATTTAGGTTCAATATCAGAAATGACTCGCCTTCCAGCTGCACTATTCGTTATAGATATCAAGCGGGAGCACATAGCAATAAAAGAGGCTCAAAAATTAAACATTCCAATTTTTGCAATGGTTGACACTAATTCAGATCCTAGACAAGTGGATTATGTGATCCCAGCTAATGACGATGCTTCTAAGTCGATCGAAAAAATTCTCACTAATGTAACTAACGGTATTGCTGAAGGTTTAGCTCAAAGAAAGGCAGAAAAAGATACCAAAGATGCTGAAAAGGCTGAAGCAGAAGCTCCTAAGGCTGAAAAGACTGAAGCAGAAGCTCCCAAGGCTGAAAAAACAGTAGAAGCTCCTAAAGCTGAAAAGACTGAAGCAGAAGCTCCTAAAGCTGAAAAGACTGAAAAGACTGAAGCAAAAGCTACTAAAGCTGAAAAGACTGAAGCAGAAGCTCCTAAAGCTGAAAAGACTGAAGCAGAAGCTCCTAAAGCAAAAAAAGCAACCAAGGCCAAGTCTACAAAGAAAACTGACAAGACAGCAAAAGCTGCTAAGAAAGAAAAAAAATAAAAAATAATTAAGTAATAATAAAGTCGTTAAGTTCTTCTCACGAAAAATTTTAACGACTTTTTTAAACTATTGGATCATGATAAAAATAACAGCTGCAGAAGTAAATAAGCTAAGGAAAGCAACCGGAGCAGGAATGATGGACTGTAAAAAAGCATTAGTTGAAGCGGAAGGTGACTTTGAAAAAGCTATTGACAACCTCAGAAAAAAAGGTCAAAAAGTAGCTGCAAATAGAGCTGACCGTGACTCTTCAGAAGGCGCTGCAGTAGCAAAAATTAATTCTGACAACACAGTAGGAGTTGCGATTGTTTTGGGTTGTGAAACGGATTTTGTTGGTAAAAATGAAAATTTTTTAGAGCTTGCTAGTCAATTTGGTGACATCGCTTTAACTCAAGATTCCAAAGAGTCTTTCTTAATGGCAGATTTTGGAGGGATGACTGTGGCAGAAAAGCTTATAGAACAAACAGGTGTTATTGGTGAAAAGTTAGACATTAAAGCTTTTGAAAAAGTACAAGCTCCATATGTGGGCTCTTACGTACACATCAACAAAATTGCGGCTGTGGTTGGTCTTTCTTCAAATGTTAATAACGCTGCTGTATTAGTTAAGGACCTTGCGATGCAAGTTGCCTCAATGGGTGCAACAACTCTTTCTTACAAGGATTTCGATGCTGAATTTATTGCCTCTGAAACAGAAGCTAGAATTGCGGTGATTGAAAAAGATAATATTGAGTTAGGACGTTTAGGAAAAACACTCAAAAATATTCCTCAGTATATTTCAATGGCACAGTTAACTGAAAATGCTTTATCCCAAGCTGAGGACGCTGCCAAAGCAGAACTGAAAGCAGAGGGCAAGCCGGAGCAAATCTGGGACAAAATATTACCAGGAAAAATGGAGCGTTTCATTTCTGATAATACTACGCTAGACCAGGAACAATGCTTGTTGGACCAAAACTTTATCAAGGATGATAAAGTAAAAGTTGCAAAATATGTTGCAAGTTACGGTGAAGTAGAAATTACTGAATTTAAGCGTGTGTCCTTAGGATAGATTTGTTTTATTAATCCAAAAAAAAGCCTCTATTATTGAGGCTTTTTTTTGGATTAATAAAAGTATATCACACACTATTTCTACAAAAAAATATGAAACAAGTGAGAGTTTGTATAGAATTCATAGTGTTTACTATTTTTGGATTTAAGATATTGTTTATATTTGTGTTACATTCAATATATATATGACTTACAAAAGAATTTTACTCAAACTGTCTGGAGAGGCCCTTATGGGAAACCAAAACTATGGAATTGATCCAGATCGCTTGTCAGACTATGCTGGTGAAATTAAACAACTGACAAATCAAGGAGTTCAAGTTGCAATTGTCATTGGAGGTGGCAATATTTTTAGAGGAGTTTCTGGTGCCAGTAACGGTATGGACCGTGTGCAAGGAGATCATATGGGGATGCTTGCGACTGTAATTAATGGATTGGCTTTGCAAAGCGCATTAGAAAATTCTGGCATTCCAACACGTCTACAATCCGCTATAGAAATTAATGAAGTTGCTGAACCATTTATCCGACGTCGCGCTATTCGACATTTAGAAAAAGGACGTGTTGTTATTTTTGGTGGCGGCACAGGAAATCCATATTTCACAACAGATTCAGCAGCTGTTTTAAGAGCTATTGAAATTGAAGCTGATGTTATCCTAAAGGGAACACGTGTTGATGGTATATACAGTGCAGACCCCGAAAAAGACAAAAGTGCTGTTAAATTTGACACTATTAGTTTCAAAGATGTGCTTCAAAAAGGCTTAAAAGTAATGGATACTACCGCCTTTACATTGAGCCAAGAAAACGATTTACCTATTATTGTGTTTGACATGAATACTAACGGTAACCTTCTTAAAATCGTAGCTGGTGATACCATTGGAACTACAGTGAGTTAATAAAAATAAAATATTTAAAGCGTTTAAAATGAACGAAGAAATAGATTTTATATTAGAAAGCACAAAAGAATTAATGGTAAATGCGTTAAAGCATTTAGAAAAACAATTTGTAAATATCCGTGCAGGAAAAGCAAGTCCAGCCATGTTGGGCAGTGTAATGGTTGATTATTATGGATCCCAGACCCCACTAGCTCAAGTTGCGAATATAAACACCCCTGATGGCAGAACAATAACTGTTCAGCCGTGGGAAAAAGGAATGTTACAAGAGATAGAACGTTCAATAATGATTGCTAACTTAGGCTTTAATCCAATGAATAATGGTGAAACAATCATCATTAGCGTCCCCCCCTTGACTGAGGAGCGCCGCCGTGAGCTAGCTAAACAAGCTAAGTCTGAGGTTGAAGAGGCAAAAATCTCAATTCGATCTGCAAGAAAAGATGCTAATTCAGATATTAAAAAATCTGAAGATACATCCGAAGATGTTCAAAAAAATGCAGAAATGGACGTACAGCTACTCACAGATGTGCACGTTAAAAAAGCTGATGACCTTTATACTGCTAAAGAAAAAGAGATCCTTACCGTTTAGTTTTTTAACTTTTCTTTATGGGAAGTTGACTAATTAATCTTCATGTTTTAAATTCATTTTATTTAATTTAGCGACATTAAAAATTGCTATGTTTAAACTCTTTTCAAGTGGGTTTTGGGAGACGATCGCAAGACTTATTCTTAGGAATCGATTTATAATTTTATTTCTAGTCGTACTTACAACCGGATTCTTTGGTTTGCAGTGGAATAAGATGCGATTTACATATACTGAAGCTAACTTACTCCCAGACGATCACCCCATCAACATAGAGTATAATAACTTCTTAGACATCTTTGGTGAGGAAGGCAACCTAATAGTCATGGGCGTTAAAGACAGTACCTTGTTAACCGTTAATAAATTAAATGCCTGGAATAATTTTTCAAAAAGCTTTAATGACCACCCTAGTGTAGAAGTTGTTATTGCTATCAAGGATCTCCAGAAACTTGTAAAAAACAAATCAAAAAAACAATTTGACCTTGTTCCTTTTATTGTAGACTCTGTACAATCTCAGTTCGAATTAAATAAACTTAAAAAAGCTTTATTTGAGCAATATCCCTTTTACGACAATATTTTGTTCAATAAAGATTCCGAAGCGATTAGAAGCGCTATATACCTAGAAAAATCAATTGTTAATACCCCGGATCGAAAAGCATTTGTAACGGAACAACTAGTTCCAAGAGTAAAAGAGTTTGAAGATAAATATAATATTGATGTTAGAGTATCAGGAATGCCCTATGTGCGTACCCTTAACTCTCAAAATATTGTAGATGAGATTAGCGTGTTTATATTAGCTGCTATTCTGGTTACTTCACTTATTTTCTTTTTATTTTTCAGATCATATAGAGCTACTTTTATATCTATGACTGTTGTTATTATTGGGGTGATGTGGACCTTTGGAATCCTAGGACTCCTAGAGTATGAAATAACAGCGCTTACAGCCTTAATACCTCCTTTAATCATTGTTATTGGAATCCCAAACTGTATTTTCTTGATTAATAAATACCAACATGAAGTCAATAAACATGGTAACAAAGCAAAGTCACTTCAGCGTGTCATTTCTAAAGTTGGAAACGCGACCTTAATGACAAATGTAACTACTGCTTCTGGTTTTGCAACTTTTATTATAACTCAAAGTAAATTACTTACCGAATTTGGTATCGTAGCTTCTCTTAGTATTATAGCTATTTTTCTGCTATGTTTATTTATTATCCCCATCATTTATAGTTTTATGCCGATCCCAAAAGAAAAGCATTTAGAACACTTGAACAAGCGTTGGATTAATCAATTAGGGGATTGGATCGACCGAACGGTTAAACACCACAATATTGCTATTTACTCGGCAGCTGTGATCTTACTTGCTATTAGCATAATTGGAATCTTTCAAATAAAAGCTACTGGAAGCCTGATTGAAGATATGCCAAAAAAAGCAGAGTTCTATAGTGATATAGAGTTTTATGAAAGTGAATTTAATGGTGTGATGCCACTTGAAATTTTAGTTGATACAAAGCGTAAAAAAGGGGTAATGAAACTATCGACTTTAAAGCGAATGAGTGCACTAGAAAACTTAATAGTTGAAATTCCAGAACTTTCAAAACCAATATCGGTAGTTAGCTTGGTTAAATATTCTAAACAAGCCTATTATAATGGGAACCCTAAATATTTTCAACTGCCAACAGCGCAAGAAAATAACTTCATTATGTCTTATGCAAAAAATGCATCTCCAGATATAGATTTGCTAAAAAACTTTGTGGATAGCACAGGGCGTTATGCGCGTATCACATCCTTCATGAAGGATACTGGGATTGATAAAATGGAGCGTATTGAGGAAGATCTTATTACTGAAATTGATAAGTTATTTCCTAAAGATAAATATAATGTATCTATTACGGGTAAAGCATATTTATTTCAAAAAGGAACAAAATATTTAGTTCGAAACTTAATCTTATCTTTAGCTTTAGCTATCTTTTTGATTTCACTTTTTATGGCTTACATGTTTCGTTCACTTAGAATGATTATTATTTCTTTAATCCCTAACCTACTACCGCTGCTAATTACTGCAGGAATGATGGGGTACTTTGGAGTTCCAATAAAACCTTCTACGATATTAGTTTTCAGTATTGCTTTCGGAATTTCTGTAGACGATACTATTCACTTTTTAGCTAAATACCGACAGGAACTGCTAGTAAACCAATGGGCGATTAAGAAATCTGTATTCGCTGCGCTTAGAGAAACTGGGGTCAGTATGTTCTATACTTCGATTGTCTTATTCTTTGGGTTTTCGGTTTTCGTTACATCTAATTTTGGAGGTACTGTAGCGCTAGGTGTCTTGATTTCTGCAACACTTTTACTGGCAATGCTAGCTAACTTATTACTGTTGCCTTGCCTACTACTTTCTCTCGAGCGAAGCATAGCTAATAAAAAAATATTAAAAAAACCTGCTTTAAATATTATACCTGACGAGGAGTCACTTCAAGAAGAAGAGAACAGAGGGTTATAATTTAGCTTAAAATTTTATATTTGCATTATCAAAAATTGTACTTATGACAATCACCACTATTGCACATTTATTAACTCAAGAGCTAAAACACACCAATATTGAACTAAAAGGATGGGTTCGAACGTTTAGAGCAAACCGTTTCATTGCGCTGAATGATGGGTCTTGTCTTCAAAATATTCAGTGTGTTGTAGATTTTGAAATTATGGATGAGAGATTGCTAAAACGTATTA
Organism: Flavobacteriaceae bacterium; assembly: GCA_018608705.1. GTDB lineage: Bacteria > Bacteroidota > Bacteroidia > Flavobacteriales > Flavobacteriaceae > Hel1-33-131. The sequence continues at coordinate 6,252 of JABAZD010000037.1, forward strand.
CAACTGGTGCAGCCCTGCATATCAAAGGGAGCTTGGTCGAAAGTCAGGGCAAGGGACAATCGGTTGAGGTTCAAGTAAGTTCTATAGAAATCTTAGGTGACGCTGACCCTGAAGAAGTTTCTAAAACTATTTTACAGCCAAAACGCCATTCCTTAGAACTATTAAGAGAGCAATCACATTTACGTGTAAGAACTAATACGTTTAGTGCTGTTATGCGACTTCGGTCTTCTCTCTCTTTTGCGATTCACTCATACTTTAATAAAAATGGATTTTATTATATGCATGCGCCAATAGTTACTGGAAGTGATGCTGAAGGGGCTGGTGAAATGTTTAGGGTAACGACCTTGGACCCTAAAAATCCCCCGCTGAATGAGGAAGGAATAGTTGATTACTCAAAAGATTTTTTTGGAAAGGAAACCAATCTAACTGTTTCGGGTCAACTTGAAGCGGAGGCTTATGCTATGGCGCTTGGTAAGGTCTACACTTTTGGCCCAACATTTAGAGCTGAAAACTCAAATACTTCTCGACATTTGGCAGAGTTTTGGATGATTGAACCCGAAGTTGCTTTCATGGATTTAGCAGGTAATATGGATTTAGCTGAAGATTTCATGAAATACGTAATCAGCTATATATTAAATCACAACAAAGAGGACCTTGCTTTTTTAGAACAACGTTTGGAGCAAGAGGACAAATCTAAGCCTCAAAATGAACGTTCAACTATGTCTCTTACAGAAAAACTTCGCTTTGTTGTCGATAACAACTTTAAAAGAGTGAGTTATACAGAAGCTATTGAAATTTTACGGGGTTCTAAACCGAATAAAAAGAAGAAATTTAAATATATAATCGATGAGTGGGGTGCTGATTTACAAAGTGAACACGAACGTTATTTAGTAGAGAAGCATTTTAAATGTCCCGTTATCTTATTTGATTACCCTGCTAAAATTAAAGCCTTTTATATGCGCTTAAATGAAGATGGAAAAACAGTTCGAGCTATGGATATTTTATTTCCAGGGATTGGAGAAATTGTTGGGGGGTCTCAGCGAGAAGAACGCTTAGATGTTTTAAAAGACAAAATGGCAGAATTAAATATTCCTGAAGAAGATCTTTGGTGGTATTTAGATTTACGAAAGTACGGAACGGCTGTGCATTCTGGATTTGGTCTAGGATTTGAAAGACTGGTCATGTTCGCCACAGGAATGGGAAATATTAGAGATGTGATTCCTTTCCCTCGAACCCCTCTTAATGCAGAGTTTTAAAACAATAGTGCATGATACTTCCTCTGTAATCTTTTTTTCTTATTTTTATAAAGGCCCAAAAAACAAGCAATAAATTGAATTTAAATTCAAGAAACCATTGATGCTTAAGCAATTCCTACAATATAAGTTATCCCAAAAACTGTCTCCTCAGCAGATTCAGCTAATGAAACTCATTGAGCTCCCTACTCAAGCCTTTGAGCAACGCTTAAAACAAGAACTTGAAGAAAACCCAGCACTTGAAAGCGGTAAGGAGCAAGAAGACAATTATGAAGATGAGTTTCAAACAAATGACATGGACGGCCAAGAAATAAGTGCTGAGGACATAAACCTGGATGATTACCTTAGTGATGATGAAATTCCAGAATATCGGCTGAACACTAACAACCACAGTGTAGATGATGAGCAAAAAACAATGCCTTTTGCTTCAGGTAGCTCCTTTACTCAGCTTCTTATAAATCAACTAAATACATTTTCTTTAGATAAAGATCAATACAAAATTGCTGAATTTTTGATTGGTAGCATTGACGATAGTGGATATATTCGCCGCCCACTGTTGGACATTATGGATGATCTTGCATTCACTCAGAATTTTTTTACTGATGAAAAGACAATTGAATCTGCCTTAAAAATAGTTCACCAGTTAGATCCTGCTGGGGTTGGTGCCAGAAATCTTCAAGAATGTTTAGCTCTTCAATTACTCCGTAAAACGCAAACTGCAAATACAAGTCTTGCAAAGGATATTATCAACTCTGGTTTTGATCAGTTTACTAAAAAGCATTATCAAAAACTAATACAGAAGTTTGATGTAACAGAACTACAGCTACGTGACGCAGTTTTAGAAATCGAACGCTTAAATCCGAAGCCAGGAAGCTCTTTTTCTAACAATACACGCTCTATTGAACACGTCGTTCCTGATTTTACAATTAGTATTGTTGAAGGAGAATTAGAATTAACACTCAATGGCAGAAATGCTCCTGAGTTACATGTTTCTCAACCCTATAACGAAATGCTTAAAGGCTATAAAGCCTCAAAAGAAAAAACAAAATCTCAAAAAGAAGCAGTCTTATTTATAAAACAAAAATTAGATGCTGCCAAATGGTTTATAGATGCCATAAAACAGCGGCAACAAACACTTTTTGTTACAATGAGTACTATTATGTACTATCAAGAAAATTATTTCTTAACAGGAGATGAGCAGCAACTAAGGCCTATGATTTTAAAAGACGTTGCAGATAAAATAGAAATGGATATTTCAACAGTCTCAAGGGTTGCTAATAGTAAATATGTAGATACTCCTTACGGAACTAAATTAATTAAAGAATTTTTTAGTGAGTCTATGACTAATGATAAAGGTGAGGAAGTTTCAACTAGAGAGATAAAAAGTATCTTAGAAACAATCATTGGAGAAGAAAACAAGAAAAAACCGCTTACTGACGAAAAATTAGCTCTTCTTTTAAAAGAAAAAGGTTATCCAATAGCAAGAAGAACTATTGCTAAATATCGCGAACAATTAGACCTTCCTGTTGCAAGGCTTCGGAAGGAAATTTAAGCACTATACCTTCTTAATTACATTGGTAACGATGCCCCATATTACAAAGTCATTCGCCTCCGTGATTTTTATGGCTTGGTAGTTTTTATTTTCTGGCTGTAACCAAACTTCGTCATTTTTAACCCGGAGTCGCTTAACTGTGAATTCTCCGTCTAAAAAGCAAACAGCTATTTTATTGTGAGCTGGAGAGAGGCTCCTATCTATCACTAAAAGATCATTGTCATTAAGTCCTGCGTCAATCATTGATTGCCCGCTAACACGTGCAAAGAAAGTGGCTTCTTTATTTTTGATAAGCTCACTGTCTAGCGACAAACGCTCCTGCTTAAAGTCCTCCGCTGGCGAAGGAAACCCTGCAGAGATTCCGGTGTTAAAATAGACTGCCCCTAGCGTATTGAAGTTTTCAGGGGTAAAAAAAGTGAGAGGGGTTGTGGTTTTTATAGACATCGTACAGTTATTATATCTTTTAAATTAGTTGTATAATGAGGAGATAGGTGTTCTTGACGCATTTTCCAAGTGCGCTTTAAATCTTGATTGCCTAGTTTTAACTTTGGCGCATGATACTTTTTATTAATGAAATCAATCGCCCGCATCAACGGTAAGTGCTTTGGGTGTTCACTATTGAATAATTGTATTTGGTGGTTATTTGTTGGAACAATACCCGTAAGGATAACCCCCGCTTTTTTATATTGAATTCCTTTTTTATAAATAGAGGCTACTGCTTTTACTGCATTCGCGCTTAGGGTTAAACTAGAATTGGTTGGAAACGAAATATTAACCATAACACTTGCTCGGTGCTGTTCTGAATTTTTTTTATGATAATCACTTCGCAAAAAAATAAGCATCATGTGACAGCTGGACCCTTGCCTTCGAAGTTTTTCGGCTCCACTACAAGCAAAAGTTGAAATGCGTTCCTTAAGATCTTCCAGATCTTTTATCGTAGATTCGAAGCTTCTAGTTGTTGCAATTGCACGTTTATTCTTAATCGTTTCTGGGCCTATTTTAGAAATTCCTTCTAAATCTTTCTTTAATTTCCACTCTGTAATTGAAAAAGTCTTACGCACCCACATATCAGAGAGTTGAACAAAATCATAAGCCGTTTTGCATTGCCTGGCAGAAAGCCGCTTGTTCAAAGACGGCCCTATACCCCAAACATCTTTAAGCTGGGTCCACTTCAAGGCTTTAATACGTTTCTCTTCGGTATCAATTATATAAACTCCTCCTGTTTCTTTTGGAAATTTACGGGCAATCTTATTCGCTACTTTACTCAAGGCTTTAGTCGGAGCAACCCCAACACAAGTGGGAATACCTGTCCATTTTAGGATGCGTTGTCGCATCTGTGTTCCATACTGATGAAGATTATAATCCTCAAAGCCGTTTAGCTGTAAAAAAGCTTCATCAATACTGTAGACTTCTACATCAGGTGAGAATTGTTCTAGAATTCGCATTACTCTACTACTCATATCGCCATAAAGCGCGTAATTAGACGAAAATAACTGAATATTATTGGCTCTAAAAAACTCTTTATACTTAAAAGCAGGTGCGCCCATGGGTAACCCTAGTGCCTTCGCCTCATCACTTCGCGCAATAACGCAGCCATCATTGTTCGATAAAATAGCGATCGGTTTTTGGCGTAAGGCAGGGTTAAAAACCCGCTCACAAGAAGCGTAGAAGTTATTACAATCAACAAGAGCAAACATGGTATAAAGGTAGCGTATTTGTCGTCTGACTAAAATAAAAATACTCACTATTTTTATGCTATTTACTCTTTTTTCATAAATAAAATTCTGCATTATTTTTAATAGATTGTTAATTGAGGTGTCAATCGTATTTCTATATTTGTAAAATAAATTTGACTAAATGAAATATCGAAATTATGAAAAATAGACTCTATTTATTACTGTTTATTGCGAGTGTATTCTTGCATAAAAACACATCAGCTCAAGACATTGCGAAAGGACAAGCATTAGATTCTATAACGATTACTTCAGCTAGAATTGAACTTCCTTTTAAAGAAAACTCACGAACTATTACAGTTATTTCGTCAAAGGACATACTAGAAAGCCCAGCAACTAATTTAGCGGAACTCCTTCAACAAGAGGCAGGAATCGACGTCAGGCGTCAAGGAATCAATGGTATGCAGTCTGATTTATATATTCGTGGTGGAAGTTTTGATCAAACATTACTTTTGGTCGATGGCATCAAGGTCGAAGACCCTCAAACTGGCCACCACACATTAAATATGGCGCTACCACTAGAGGTAATCGAGCGGGTTGAAATCATAAAAGGGCCTGCGGCACGTGTTTTTGGACAAAATGCCTTTACAGGAGCGATTAATATTGTTACTAAATCCAATACTGATCGTATAAATTCCGTAGGCTATAAGCTAGGGTCTTACAAACAGCAGCAAGTGTCGGGAACCCTAGGAGCGCAGCTAGGTGGCTCTAGCGTTATAGGGCACGCTTCTCTCAATACTTCAGATGGTTACCGATATAATACTGATTTTGAAAATCAAAATTATTTTATAAAAGGCCGATTCAACACTAATGCAAATCCTGTAGAAATGATTGGTTATTTTGCTGAACGAAAATTTGGAGCTAATCAATTTTACGTGGTCGATGCACCTGATCAATATGAAGAAACTCAAAGTAGTCTTGTAGGGATGTCTACAAGATTTGAAACTGAAAAATTAAAGATCACACCTCGAGCTTATTGGAAGCGAAATCAAGACATGTACTTATATATTCGCGAAAGCCCTGAGGTTTATAGAAACTTACATATTTCAAACAAAGTCGGGATGCAGGTTAATGCTTCGTATTCTTCCAGCGCAGGAATTAGTGGATTTGGAATAGATGTGGCAAAGGTGTTTATGGCCAGTACTAATTTGGGAGAGCGAGACCGATTAATGGCTAATTTGTTTGTTGAACATCGATTTTCTGTCGCTAACAATTCCTTAGATATTACTCCAGGGATTTCCGTAAACTATTTTTCGGACTTTAAATTTCATGCCTTTCCAGGTGTCGACGTGGGATACACTATTAATGACAAACTTAAGGCTTATGCTAATATTGGTTACACATATAGAGTGCCAACATATACAGACTTATATTATGTAGGAGCAAGTGACTTAGGAAACGAAAATTTATCACCTGAGAAAGCACTTTCTGAAGAAATTGGATTAAAATATTTCGGAATAAACTTTAATGCTTACGTTGCAATCTTTAACAGATCCTCTGACAACTTAATTGATTATACTAGAGAAAATGAAGACGATAAATGGGAAGCCACAAACTTAAAGAGCTTGAACTCCACGGGGGCAGAATTAAATTTGTCTTCACATTTTAAGTCTGGGCTGTACCCTCAAAATATTAGTTTAGGCTATACATATTTAGATGAAAACCTAAATGACGTAAAGGCTGCCTACTCTAAGTATGTTATCAATTCATTGACGCATCATTTCACGGCGACGGTTAGATCCCAGTTTATGAAAAACGTGTCGCAAAGTATTGTCTATAAATTTGCAGAACGATCGTCTGGAACTAGCTACAGTGTAGTAGATGTACAAGCTACTTTAGCTGTTTCAGATCTTGAACTATCAATTATTGGAAATAATATTTTCAATGCTGAATATATTGAAACAGGATTGGTCCCAATGCCTAAAGGAAATGTCTTGGTAGGAGTTAAATATTCGTTCTAAATATAAAAATGGATTAGTTGATAAGTGTATTTACTTTGTCGTAAACCAGGTGTGACTCCCAGCCCCTATAGATTAGGTAATCCGCTAGTTTTTTCTTTCTTTTGAACGGATTTGTTTCGGTCAAGTTTCGGGCTTTTTTTTCAGCTAGTTCATGAAATGTGTGCGTATAGTCTTCAGGATCAATTTCTGCCAGGGCGGTTTTGATAATATACTTAGAAATCTGGCGTTGTTTGAGCTCTAAAGTCAAGCGAACTTTTCCCCATTTTTTTATGCTAAATTTTCCTCTAACATAGGCTTTAGCAAAGCGCTCTTCATTTAGGTAATTGTTTTGAATTAAATCTACAATAATCTGTTCAATAGCCTTCGGAATCATGCGCATTTGTGTGAGTTTCTGTTCTACTTCTTTATGGCAACGATCCTGATAAGCGCAATATTTTTGAAGTTTAACCAGAGCCTCTTTAATAGTGTAGGTTTTTTTAGCTTGATACATTATCAAAACGTATATGTAATCGCCGCAATAAAATTAGTTCCGGGAGATGTAATTCCAGACGAATATGTTCTGTAGCGTTGATTTGTTATGTTTTCTAAGGTACCTACAAAAGAAACTGAGCTGTTTAAATCAAATCGTGTTCTGGCATTAAGTGTATGCCAAGAAGGCGCATACGGATTGCCATCGCTGTCTAGGGCAAATAAATAGTTCGCTAACTCATTCGAAATATCTGAGTTTCCTAAAGTCGCATTATAGCTTATAAAACCGTCGACATGCAACTTATTGTGTTTCCAAATCAAATGTGTACTTCCAAATGCAGGTGCTACATGGCGTACTGGCAACTCTATTCCTGATGCATCTTGTTGCACACCCTGAACATAACTATACTGTGAGGTTAACTTTAATTCATTTGATAAGCGAACTTTTATTCCCGCTTCAAATCCGTAAATCCTAGACTTAGATGCATTTTGAATTGCATGTATCTCACTTAATTCGTTATCATATAATATCTCTGTTTGTCCATTTACTGTAAAAGGCTTGCGGACTAGCGCATCTTTTAAGTGAGTATAATATACAGAGCAGTCTAAAGAAATAAAGTCTGAAAATTTCATATTTAGACCAAGTTCAGCACTGTAAGCATATTCTGGCTTTAGATTCCGATTAGGGACTACTACTAGGCCATTTTGTGAGTCAAATACCTTCCCAATATCGTCGATGTTTGGTGCCCTAAAAGCTGTTGTTGTATTTAACTTCCAGATAATACTAGGGCTAGGGCTCCAACTTAAGCCTAGATTGCCTGTTATCGCACTGGTTTCCAAGCTAGCGTTATCAAATGGAGGAATATAAAATGAGTTGTTTGCTGTTAAGTCAGCGTCAATAATTACATAGTTATATCTTATTCCTGACTGAACTGTTAAGTTTGTGTTTGGTTTATATTTGTGGCTTAAATATAAGGCCATAGTTTCCCATTGAGATCGATCAGGAAAGCGAGAAGCAATCAGTCCTAAAGCATCTGAAGCAATACTTTGTGAGCGAGCTTCGGATCGCACTTTATTATATATATACTCTGCACCATAAAAAAAATTAGATTTATCAGTTATTCTTTTGCTTAAATCGATATTAAATGAAAGGGCGTCTACGTTCTCCTTATTAATTTTTCTATTGTCAGAATTGAATTTTCTATTAATCCGACTCTCTTTAAAGTTTTGATATGCAGATGATATTTTTAATTTATCGAACCACCTTGAACTGTCACTAAATTTAGTCATTAAAATATTTGCTAAAAACCAATCCTGTGGGCCATAGCTCCACTCAGCATATTTTAAAACTCCGTCATTATCAAAAGTTGATAACCGATCATATCTTGGATAGTCTGATGTCGTTGAGTAATGTAGTCCAAAATCAAACTGAATATTATTACTTAGTTTATATATTACTTTTTGAGCGAGATGTATTTGATTAAAGTTAGTAAACTTCTGTATTCTTGGAGTTGTATTAGGGGTCATCATGTCTTGGCCATTAAGAGGCTCGCTGTAATAAGAGCTTAAATAATCTTCAGGACCGTACTTTCCCATTTTTAAATCTCCAAAATCAGAGACACTAACACTACTATGAAAACCCCATTTCCGAAAACCTAAATTAAAATCTAAATGAGCTGTCTTTTCGTTATTTGCAGAAGAATAGCGTATTGTACTTCGCGATGTTAAATTAGGCTGCAAAGTGTTTGATAGCTTCGGTGTCGTAGTGTAAAAATTCATTACGCCTCCAATTGCATCACTGCCGTAAATAACGGATCCAGAGCCTAATATAACTTCTGTTTTTTCGACGTTAAAAGGGTCTATTGAGATTATATTTTGAACATTTCCACTTCTAAAGATTGCATTATTAAGTCGAACACCATCAATGGTAATTAAAAGCCTATTTGTAGAAAACCCTCTAATCATTGGGCTTCCTCCTCCTAATTGGCTTTTTTGAACAAAGACACTACCACTATTGAGCAACAAGTCTGCACTTGTTTGTGGGTTAGAAAACTGGACATCGTTTGAATTTATACTAATAACGCTATGGGGAACTTCTTTTTTAATTTGTGCAAACTTGGATGCTGATATGACAACTTCATTTAAGTTTGTTGATTTGGGTGAAAGAAAAACCGTGTCTTGAACCAATGATTTCCGAATTAAAATTTTGTTGTAGGATGGGTGGTCAAAATAAATTTTCTCAAAGGCTGTAAATTTTGTTACTTCAATATGTCCGTCAAAGTCTGATAATGAAGACTTGGTCTTTAAATAATTGAAAGCTACAGCGCCTAGGATTGGATCCTTACTTAATTTATCAACGACTACAACTTGTTGAGCAGAACTCGTAAAAAATAGAAGTATAAGAAATTTGAAAAGATGATTAGTCATATTTAACTATAAACTTGGCTTAAGATTGTCAATGATTTAGGTGTTCTAAAGCCCTGTAAATGTAATTTAAAATACACTAAAATCATATTGAGAAGCTCTTGCTTTTGGCTAGAACTTAGTTCAATTGTCAAATTAGTATCAAATTTAGTGCCTAAAAAAGGTTTTAACAAACCTAAATTTTTATCTGTAATACAATACTGCTGGGGGTGAGCTTGAAATTTACCCTCTTGCAAATTAAAATATGGCAATTCGCTGTTTTGAATATCTGGGTTAAATCCCAAAAATTTGGTTAATCCCATTAAAAATTGATGGTGAAATGTGCTAATGTTTTCTATGGTATCAAACCACAGTAAGGTTGTTTCTATATATTCAAATAAAGAAAGATTAGCTTCTTCTTCGTTTAAAATCATTGATAGTATTTCAGAGAGAAATAACAAAACTGTCGATTTAAAAACATTTGTGTGCAGTGAATCGTAAGGTTTATACAATCTAACTTCTTTAAAATAATGTAAACTTCTAGAATCTTTGTGGTCAGCTTCTATTTCTAGCAAAGATAAAAGCTGAAAATAAGCAGGTCTAATCTTAACTTTTTTAGATTTTAGTGCATTTTTTATCAAATAACTTTTAATACCTAAAGATGCAGTATAGCATTTAACAATTAGGTCACTGTCATTATATTTTATTTTTGATATAACAATTGCTTTTGTAGATACTACCATTAGCGTACGATCATTATTTTGGAAACTTTGGTTTCAAATGTATCAAAATCAGAAAAAAGCACCACATAAACTCCTGAAGACACATTGTTATTTGCTAAATTTTTACCATTCCAATACGCTGTTCCTCCATCAATTTCTAAATTATAGCCTCTATGTCTTAGATTTACATTTGACTGAGCTTCCGCGACAAGATTTCCTTCAATATCTGTGATTTTAATATTAATATTTTCGCTAATATTTTTAATCTTAACCTTATCTTCTAAAATATTAAAATCTGGCCGGACAGGGTTTGGGTATATATAAACATCCTTTAGAGAAGAACTTGTACTAGAACCTCCAGTGTTAAAGGCAACTAATCCTCTACTCGTTCCAAAGTAAACTACTCCATTCTCTGAATCTAAAGCCATGTCGTTAACTCCGTTTGAAGGTAGCGGAGAGTTTTCTTTTGTAAACTGATAAATAGTCTTTTGACCACTTGCAGAAAGATAAAATACTCCAGCATCAGCCGTAGAAACCCACTTATTATTGGATCCATCCACAATGATGTCTGTTATGAATTGTTGTGCCAAAAGTTCTTTAGGAAGACCATCCTCAATAATAATTATTGGTTCTGTTCTTACAGAATTATTACTGAAAAAATTTGAAGTGTTATAAAGTACTCTAAGACCTCTATAAGTCCCAATCCATAATACATTGTTTTTATCTACTGCAAGTGATTTTATAGCTGTTGTGGGCAGGTTCGCCACATCTTCGTCTGAAATATTTTTTAATAACATCCCTGACTCATTGAAACCTATTAAGCCTTTGTTGTAAGATCCAATCCACTTTGTCTGGCCGGAGCCAGTTACTACTTCACTAAACCCAAGCTCTTCATCTATGGGGTCTGAAATAACGTTAGAGAAGTCATAAGATGTCCAGCTTAAATTAGAAGGGTTAAATTTCTTCAAAGCATTATCAACCTTGGAATTCAAAACCCATAAATTACCATTACCATCAAAAGTAGATCCTGATATACGTATACTTTTATAATTAGGGCTCCCCGGTAAAACCAAAGACTCTAAAGCGCTGTTACTGTCGTCTAAAACAGTAATAGATTCCTCTTTCTGAAAATTTAAAAGTCCGTGAGCAAAAGAGCTAATAAAAACTTGACCAGGGTTTAGAGGATTAATTGATATGGCATTTAGATTTGAAACTGTTTTATTTGTTGCTTGTTGAATGCTGTCATAGGTTGTATTGTGCCAGTTCATATCTACATAATTACTGATCCCGTAATTACGGGATGGAGATGGGTTAAAAAATATTGAATATTCCCCATAGGTAACCCATAAATTACCGTATCCGTAAGTTAACGAAAAGGCTGCATTTCTTAAGGGTCCTTCAGGATGAATTTCTTCATATCCGTAAACTGCTAATGGGTCTGGCCTAATAATACCATAATTCTTAGTCCCAATATATACATCTGCACCAGTTATCAATGCGCAAGTAAAGAATGTATCTAGCTCTGTAGGAAGAGAATATGTGTCAATCAAATTGAAGCCTGGTCCATATTGATACACTTTTGAATTAGTAGTCACCAAAAGTTTTGTCTCAGATGTATTTAGTTCTACCACTGGTTGTGGAAAATTAAATAATGTATTTAGGGCTGTTCCGTTAATTTCAAAAATGGTATTAGATAAATTTACAGCGTATATGCTGGATGCCGAAGCGAGAACTGCAGTGAAATCTCCAGAAACAATTGTACCCCACAACTGAAAATCTGTTAAATTTGAATTAGAAAGGCTGGCTTTCTTTATTCCATTGTTTAAGCCACACGCAGCATAAATTTCATTATTTAAAATAGCTGTTTGATTCACTCGTATTTGACTTCCATTTGATCCAATATAATAGGTGTCTCCAAATTCTAAACCCTCAAGACTATAAACTGAAATCCCATAATCAGTAGCTATGTAAATTAGAGAGTTAAATTCGTTAAAGTGATTTATCTTCTTCTGAGACGGCGGAATTGTTACTTTATTAATAATATCCACAACTTTAAGTATTTCTTGGTCAGTCTCACTGTAAATTTCAATTAGGCCGTTTTCATATCCTATTAAAAGAAGTTGATATTCATAACTATAATGTAACGTGGAAATTAGTTCTCCTGAAAGCCCGTTAACCGTAGTGATTGTATTCAGCTGATTTGTTTGAGTATCATAAGAGAATAAAGCATTTTCAGATGCAGCGTAAAATTTATTTTCTGCTTCAACTACTTTTTTAATATTTAAAAATGAAAAATGTCCTTTCCAATTGGTGTCATAATTTTGACCACACAGAAAAGTAGAAAAAGAAAAAATAAGGATAAAAAAAGGTGTCTTCACGCAATACTAATTAATTTCAAATATATTTATTAGTAACGAGAAAATAAGCCATTATTATATATAAACAGAAAAGCTTTCAATTAATGAAAGCTTTTCTGAAGTAAGACTAGGATATTTTAAACAACTCCTTGAGCTAACATAGCGTCTGCAACTTTTACAAAGCCAGCAATGTTCGCTCCTTTCACGTAATCGATATAACCTGTCTTTTCATCCTTACCATATTTAATACAAGCATCATGGATATTTGACATAATATCTTTTAATTTCTCATCAACTTCAGCTCTTGTCCAATTATATCGTAGTGAGTTTTGAGTCATTTCCAAGCCTGAAGTTGCAACTCCGCCAGCATTAGATGCCTTTCCTGGTGCAAATAAAATCTTGGCTTTATGAAATTTGTAGATTGCTTCTTTTGTAGAAGGCATATTAGCTCCTTCACTAACACATATACATCCGTTTTTTAGCAATAGGTCAGCATCCTTACCATGAAGTTCATTTTGTGTGGCACAGGGCAAAGCCACATCACACTTAACTTCCCAGGGAGTTTTATTAGCCACGAACTTTGCGCTTGGATATTTAACAACATACTCGCTGATTCGACCTCTTTTAATATTTTTAAGTTCCATTACAAAAGCAAGCTTGCTTTCATTAATCCCATCAGGATCTACAATATAGCCTGAGGAGTCGGACAATGTAATCACTTTACCTCCAAGTTGATTAGTTTTTTCAGCTGCATATTGAGCAACATTCCCGGATCCAGAAATAACTACTGTTTTTCCTTTAAAACTATCTCCATTTGATTGCAACATTTTTTCTGCAAAATACACATTTCCATACCCTGTAGCTTCGGGACGTATCAGAGAGCCCCCCCATGTCATCCCCTTTCCAGTAAGAACTCCGGTGAATTCGTTTTTTAATTTTTTATACATTCCAAAAAGGAATCCTATTTCGCGCCCCCCTACTCCGATATCTCCAGCAGGAATATCAGTGTTAGGACCTATGTGTCGAAATAGTTCGCTCATGAATGCATGGCAAAATCTCATAATTTCATTGTCGCTTTTGCCTTTAGGGTCAAAATCACTGCCTCCTTTACCTCCACCCATTGGAAGGGTTGTTAAGCTGTTCTTGAATACTTGCTCGAAGGCTAAAAATTTCAAAATACTCATAGTAACAGTAGGATGAAATCTGAGCCCTCCTTTGTAAGGACCAATCGCTGAGTTCATTTGAACGCGATACCCGCGATTTACTTGAATTTCCCCGGTATCGTCTACCCAATTTACACGGAATGTGATTACTCGCTCAGGCTCTACCATCCTCAATAAAATATTTTTACCATGATAAATATCGTGCTTGACAATATATGGTATGACAGTTTCAGCAACCTCCTCTACAGCCTGAATAAATTCAGCTTCATGACCATTTCTTTCCTTAACTAAATCAAGAAAATTTTTAATTTTTTCCTCCATTTTTTGAATATTAGGGGTATTAAATATATTAAAGTACAAATATATAATATCTTTAAAAATAATGTACTATTATTTTGTATTTGATAATTAGAAGTGTTGAATTAAGTAATAAATTAAGAATTATATATTTTAATGAGAATAATTTAACTAATAACGTAATTAGATGAAAAAAATGAAGGTATAATGGTTTTTAATCTCCTAGGAACAAGCAATTCTTCATCGATAATATGTATCCAAGGTGTATCCCCTCATGAAAAGCATTAAAACTAATCGCTTCCTCAAACGAAGAAAGAGTTATTTTCAAAGAAGTCGTGTAAGGGGTGAAGTTTTTAAACTTTCCTTTTTCATAATCTATCTTTGTTTTTTCAAGAGTTGAAAAAAGTAAAGTCTTCATTATTTCTAAATCTTTTTGGGAGGCTTTACTGGAAGTCACCGTTCCTTTTTTATAACAATCCACCAATCCAATATCTATTAAAAGAGGTTCACTACTCAACCCATAGGTTAACAACTGTTGGGTAACTACCGTATGGGCTATATTCCAATAAATTGAGTTTTTGTATCCATCGGGAACTTGATTAAGCTGTTCCAAAGAAAATTTATTCATAAATTTTAATAAAAACAGTCTATTTTGCAGCGTAATATTATAGATCCATTCCATATAATTTTTGATATAATTTAGTTCTTTATGTAGAAATGATTTTATTTGTAAAAATAAGAAAATAATTTGATGAGAAAATTTTACTTCTTGGGTACTTGTTCCACATGTAAACGTATTTTAGAGGATCTAAATTTAGGAGACGACTTTGAGCTTAGAGACATAAAAAAAACCCCCATTAACGACCATGAAATAAAGCATTTAAGGTTGCTTTCTGGAAGTTATGAGGCGCTTTTTAGTAAACGGGCTGTTTTGTATAAAGATCTAGGCTTAAAAGAAAAAAAACTAAGTGAGGAGAGTTTTAAAAACTATATCTTAGAACATTATACCTTCCTAAAACGGCCCATACTTGTTTTGGATGAAACTATATTTATTGGCAATAGCGCTAAGGTTATACAGGCTGCGCTTACATCTCTAAAAAATGAAAAGTAACAATTCTGCACTTGTTGCACTTGTTCTTGTGCAGCTATTTTACGGCGTTACTTTTACTTTCGCAAATGATGTTATTGATGGAGGTTATATGCAACCTTTTGGATTTATATTATTTCGGGTTTCTTTTGCCGGTATTCTATTTTGGATCTTTAGCTTATGGACTCCTTCTGAAAAAATAGAATATAAAGACTTTTCTAAATTTGTTATAGCTGCTTTTTTTGGGGTGGCACTAAATATGTTAGCATTTTTTAAAGGTCTTCAGTTCACAACCCCTATAAATGGCTCTGTAATAATGGTAACCACCCCAATTATTGTCTTAATTTTATCTGCAATAATCTTAAGAGAAAAAATTACAAAAATCAGGTTGTTTGGAGTTTTAGCAGGGCTTTCTGGAGCCCTTATTTTAAGTCTCTACAATTCCTCCTCTAACAGCCGAGATCATATTTTGTTGGGTAATTTCTTAATATTGGTTAATGCAGCCTCTTACAGTTATTATTTGATTTTAATTAAAAAACTAACTGCTAAGTACCACCCTTATACTTTTATTAAATGGCTCTTTTTGTTTGGAACTTTATTTGTTTTTCCTTTTGGCTACAAAGAACTTTCTGAAGTAACCTGGAATGAATTCACGCCTTATATTTGGTTTTCTACAATATTTGTGGTGGTCTTTGCCACATTTGCAACCTATTTATTAAATCCGCTTGCATTACGAAAACTTAGCGCCACAACAGTTAGTGCCTTTGTATATGTACAACCTGTTTTTGCTGGAGTGTTTGCCGTTATAATGGGAAGCGACTCTGTGAGTACTATCAAAATTGTAGCGACCCTTTTAATATTTTTAGGTGTATATTTGGTTACTAAAAATTCAACCCAACGATCCCCCAAATGAGTTCATTTGTTACCACATTGTACCCTTCTGTAGACTTAATCGACCCTGTTGTATTTGAAGAAATAAATAATGAAGGAAATATTTATTTTTCACAATCATTTCTAAAGGCTTTTGAAGTTTCTAACCCACAAATAGAGTTTAAATACATTTCGATTTCAGACTCCAAAAAAAGAATAGCCGCTCTTGTACTTTTACAAGTCATTAGCTTAAATGTTGAGGGAATGTTAAAAAACATAAAAGTGGGGCCTTTATTACGAAAGGGATTAGGGTTACTATTTTGCAATGAACATATAAAAATCATGTTTTGTGGCAATGTGTTTTTAAGCGGAGAGCATGGGATTATCACTGCAGATAATAATTCACAAAAAGAAGTTTATTACGAAATTGGCAGGGCTATAGATGCTGTTGCGGCCAACATAAAACCAATGCATGCAATTTTTATTAAAGATTTTAAATTAGCATCTCTAAATTATACACGACAATTTTTAACCTTTGGTTACAGTGAAATCAAGGTAGAGCCAAACATGATTATTAAACTGAAACCAGAGTGGAAAAGTTTCGAAGACTATAAAGACGTTTTAAAATCAAAATACCGCATAAAGGCAAACAAAGCCGACTCGGTGAGCAGCACTTTAGAAACACGTCTTTTTTCCAATCAGGACTTTGTGACCTACAAACATGAACTACAGGCTTTGTATCAAAATACTATTGACAAAGCTAGCTTTAATGCACAAGTTTTAAACCTGAACACCTATGGCTGTTTAAGCACCTCTATAAAAAACGATTTTATTGTTAAGGGTTATTTTTTAGAAAATCGTTTGGTTGGCTTTTTGACTGCCTTAGTAAATGACAATAAACTAGATGCTCATTTTATTGGTCTTGATTATGATCTGAACAAATCGCATTCCATATATCCCCGCATTTTAAATGACTACATTAGAATTGGAATTAAAAAACAAGTGTCATCAATAAATTTAGGAAGAACAGCCTCAGAGATAAAAACCACAATTGGTGCCAATCCCCTTAATTTGAGTTGTTACATAAAACATAAAAATCCGTTTTTTAACATGCTAATAAGGCCCTTTTTAAAGCGGATCAAAATCAAGGAATTTAAACAACATTCCCCTTTTAAATAAATAAAGAAGCTCTGATTTGAAAGGGGCTAACTTACAGTATTAATTGTTTTCTTTAAGGAATCTCTTTCTACTTGTGTATACTTATCCGTTTTCAGTATCTTTGAAAAAAGTTTTTAAGCCTAACAAATGATACATTCCATGACTGGCTATGGTAAGTCCGTGCTTCAATTAGCAAACAAAACCATATCCATTGAGATAAAATCACTTAACAGCAAGTCTTTGGACCTTAATATGCGCATGCCTTCAGCCTACAGATCAAAAGAGTTAGACCTTAGAAAGTCCATAGCAGCAAAGTTAAGTAGAGGAAAAGTTGACTTTTCATTGTATGTTGATACTAGCGGACAAGAGACCCATACAAATGTAAATGCAACGGTTGTAAATAAATACATCGAACAATTGGAGACTGTATCAACAGGAACCAGGATAGAATTCTTACAAATGGCTATTAAAATGCCTGATGCAATAAGCACTGAGCGAGATGATGTTGACGAGGATGAATGGGGTGATATTTACAAAGAAATTCATAAAGCGATAGAAAATATTTCTCTGTACAGACTTGAAGAGGGGAAAGTTTTAGAAGCTGATTTTAAAAAACGAGTTGGTATAATTAATAACTTACTTGAAAAGGTTCTAAAATTAGATCCTGAACGTATCAAAAATGTTCGTGATCGACTAAATAAAGGTGTGTGTGAACTGAAAGAGAAATATGATGAAAATCGTTTTGAACAAGAGATTATATACTATATAGAAAAATTTGATATTACAGAAGAAACAGTTCGACTTCAAAACCATTTAGAATACTTCATAAAAACCTTAAGTTCTAGCGAATCTAATGGTAAAAAATTAGGTTTCATTTCTCAAGAAATGGGACGAGAGATAAATACTATAGGATCCAAAGCAAATTTTGCTCCCATGCAAAAATTGGTGGTTCAAATGAAAGACGAATTAGAAAAAATTAAAGAACAATTACTAAATGTCCTCTAAATTAACTCCTGGAAAACTGATTGTATTTTCGGCACCATCTGGCTCCGGAAAAACTACTATTGTAAGGCATCTATTAGCTCAAGAAGACTTAAACTTAGAGTTTTCTGTTTCAGCAACTTCACGTGAAAAAAGAGGATCTGAGATAGATTCAAAGGACTACTATTTTTTATCCGTAGATGAATTTAAACAACATATAAAATCAGATGATTTTTTAGAGTGGGAAGAAGTTTATCGTGATAATTTTTACGGAACACTCAAGGCTGAAGTAGAGCGGATTTGGGCCCTTGGAAAACATGTTATCTTTGATATTGATGTTTCAGGTGGATTACGAATTAAAAGAAATTTTCCACAATCAACATTAGCTGTTTTTGTAAAACCCCCAAGTATCGATGAATTAAAAATTCGTCTAAAAAAAAGGCAGACAGAGACACAAGACAAAATAAATATGCGAGTAGCTAAGGCCTCTGCTGAACTTGCTACCGCTCCTTTATTTGATTGTATAATTGAAAATAATGTTCTGGATGTAGCTCTAAAAGAGGCATACGATAATGTTAGTAAATTTTTAAACTAGGGAATAATGAAAGTTGGACTCTTTTTTGGAACTTATAACCCAGTTCATGTAGGACATCTGATTATTGCTAATCATTTAGCTGAGCATTCAGATTTAGACCAAATTTGGTTTGTTGTTACTCCGCAAAGTCCCCACAAAAAAAAGAAGAATTTACTAGACAACCATCAACGATTAGAAATGGTTTTTAGAGCTACAAAAGATTTCCCAAAACTGGTTCCCAGCTCAATTGAATTTAATTTGTCTCAGCCTAACTTTACAGTGCATACTTTAGCGTATTTAGAAGAAAAATACCCCAATTATCAGTTTGCACTTATCATGGGAGAAGATAATTTAATTTCGTTGCCAAAATGGAAGAATTCAGAAGTTATTAAAGAAAATTATCCTATATATGTGTATCCAAGAAAGGTAGAAAGCTTACCGGATTCTTTCACATATAACTCAAAAAAAATAACCAGAGTTGATGCTCCTATTATGGAAATTTCATCAACTTTTATCCGTCAGCAAATTAAAAAAAATAAAAATGTTAAACCCTTGCTTCCGTTAAAAGTATGGGAATATATAGACGAAATGAATTTTTACAAATAGCTTATGGTTAAGATAGGCTCTATAGAACTTCCCGAATTTCCCTTACTACTTGCTCCAATGGAGGACGTAAGTGATCCCCCATTTCGTGCATTGTGTAAAGAACAGGGCGCTGATGTAGTTTATACAGAATTTATTTCAAGTGAAGGACTAATACGTGATGCTATTAAAAGCACCATGAAGCTAGATATTTACGAAAAGGAACGGCCTGTTGGTATACAAATATTTGGAGCAAATATTGATAGTATGTTGCGTGCGATTGAGATTGTTGAAAAATCAAATCCAGATATTATTGATATCAATTTTGGGTGTCCTGTAAAAAAAGTCGTCAGCAAAGGGGCTGGCGCAGGAATTTTAAAAGATGTGTGTTTAATGGAAAAACTCACTGCTGAAATGGTAAAGCGCACGAATTTGCCTGTTACCGTAAAAACACGATTGGGGTGGGACCATGACTCTATACAGATTGTTGAAGTTGCTGAGAGACTGCAAGACGTAGGGTGTAAGGCCGTGTCTATTCATGGAAGAACGCGTGCGCAGATGTATAAAGGAGCTGCTGATTGGGGCCCCATTGCAGATGTTAAGAACAACCCGCGTATGCATATTCCGATTTTTGGGAATGGTGATGTAAACACTCCAGAGCGTGCTATAGAAATGCGAGATAAGTACGGTCTTGACGGAGCTATGATTGGAAGAGCTACCATTGGAAATCCCTGGTTTTTTAAGCAAGTTAAACACTTTATGAAAACAGGTCAACACTTAGAGCCAATTAGTATGCTAGAGCGTGTTGAAGCCGCCAGGAGGCATCTGCAAATGGCTATTGACTGGAAAGGAGAGGTTCTTGGTGTTTTGGAAACAAGACGTCATTACACGAACTACTTTAAGGGGATTGCCGATTTCAAGCCCTTCAGGACTAAAATGGTAACTAGCGACCTCAGTTCTGATGTGTTTTCTACTTTCGATGAAGTTGCTTCTATTTTTGGTGAATATCAATTTACTTAAGTTTTAAATTGTATTTTTTTAATTTGCTGAGAAGCGATTCTAGAAGCTATTGTCCCCAACACTAAAATAGTAACGAACACAATAGTAATATTAATCCAAAGTAGATCAACAGGATAAGCTATAGAAGAAGTAATCATAAGTACAGAAAAATGTTGTTGTACCCATATAATAAGTATCCCAATACCAATGCCTAAAACACCTCCAATGGCTGTCATTAAAACGCCTTGGTAAAAGAAAATAGATCTTAAATCTTGGGGGGTCGCTCCAAGACTAAAAAGAGTTTTTAAATTATTTTTCTTATCTAAAATCATCATGATAATAGATCCAATTATATTGAACAATGCAATAACAAGAATTAAGGTAAAAATTAAGTAAACGGCTATGTGTTCCGTATTAAGCATTTTATACAATGCGTCATTTAGTTGTATACGATTTTTTATGGATACTTGATTATTAAAAATCGTTTGTATTTCAGAACGTACAGTTTCTTCATCAGCGGAAGGGGTTAAATAAATTTCAATTGCACTTACAGTATCAGGACCATAATTTAAGAGATATTTGGCGTTTTCTAATGAAGTAAACACTTGTGAATTATCAAGCGTTTCATTGATCTGAAAAATTCCAGCATTGACAACTTTCATGCTCTTGAACACTCCTTTATATGAGCTAATTTGTCCAAGCCCTGGCTTTGGCGCGTACAGCTTTATAACTTTAGAAACATCAAATATTCCAAAACTTAAATCATTGGTAACACCCCATCCCGAGACAATTTGCGGAGTACTTGGCTCAAACCACTGACCATACATCAAAATAGAATCAATAGTACTGGTAGGATAGTTAAGATCTACTCCTTTTAAACTGACTGCAAGATGCTTGTTTTCACAACTCATTAGTATTCGCTCCTCAACGACTTCTGAATAAAATGCTAAACCAGATAAGTCTTCTAAATATGCTTTTGACTCAGACGTAAACTTGATAGTTTTCGTTTTCTTAGGAAAAACTTTTAAATCTGGATCAGAAAATGAGGTGAACTCTGTACTAAATTTTTTGAGGCCTGAGAATCCTGAAAGAACTATGAAAAGAGCAGCTGTTCCTACAACAATGCCAAAGGCAGCTACAAAAGCAATAATGTTAATTGCATTATTCGTGCTTTTTGAAAATAGGTAACGTTTAGCTATGTATAGAGTAAATTTCAATTATACTTTTTTGCGTTTCTCAAGCAAATCTGGATTATCAATAGGGTTTTCAGTACGTTTTAATGATTTATCAATTTGGTCTATATACTCCAAAGAATCGTCAATAGAAAAGATAAGTTGCGGCATGCGTCGTAATTGGTGCTTAGTCCTTTGAGATAGTTCGTGCTTGATTAGTGGGGCATTAGATCGAATCCCTGCTAAAAGTTCGACCCCACGGGCAATAGGAAAAATGCTTAAGTATACTTTAGCAATAGAAAGATCAACTGTAACATTAACTTTAGTTACTGAGATAAGTATCCCTTTCATGCCGCCTTGAGTAGCTGCCCCTTGTAATACCTCAACAAGATCACGCTGTAAAACAGATGCTATTTTTTTTTGTCTTTGACTTTCCATGGGGTAAAAATAATATATTTCTTTGTGAATTGTTTAAAAGCTACTCCTTTTCGGTTAAATTTGTAATATGTTGAAGAAAATCGAACACATTGGTATCGCTGTAAGTAATCTAAAAGAGTCTAATCTTTTGTTTGAATCTCTTTTAGGGACTCCTAATTACAAGACAGAAGTAGTAGGATCAGAGGGAGTTATCACATCGTTTTTTGATGTGGGAACTCATAAAATTGAATTACTACAGGCAACAGACTCCAATAGCCCAATAGCTAAATTTATTGATAAAAGGGGTGAAGGGGTGCACCACATTGCTTTTGAAGTAGAAGATATTGAGGCTGAATTAGCACGCTTAAAAACTAAAGGTTTTGAATTGATTCATGAAACCCCTAAAGATGGGGCTGATAATAAACGAATAGCTTTTTTACATCCAAAAACAACCAATGGAGTTCTTGTTGAACTGTGTCAAGAACGATCTAATAAAGAATGATTTTCTTTTTATAATTTTAAAAATCGTTGTAATATTGCAGCCAAATTGGTCCCATAGCTCAGTTGGTTAGAGCATCTGACTCATAATCAGAGGGTCCTTGGTTCGAGCCCAAGTGGGACCACCCT
>JABAZD010000009.1 GCA_018608705.1 Flavobacteriaceae bacterium
TTAAGGAGGATAAACATGCTTTATGTGTATTATAATTATCATCCACCAACGATAATCACACTATCTTATAAGATATAAGTCAAATTAAATTTTAATAAAACATATCAAAAATTTTCGGGATTGTCAAGCCTAAATATAAAGGTGTGAACTGACACCTTTATATTATATTAAAAAAATCGTTTCAAAAATAAAAATAAAAAAGTCAGTATTTTATTTGGTGGAATAAATAATTTATTTATATCTTTGTGATCAAATTATATTAATAATGGAATTGAATTACATACCGATCAAGGAAATATTATCTAATCCTGCGAAGTTTAGCAGAAGATTAGATAATGATATTTATTTAGAGCGATTGAAACAAGTTAAATTAGGTCCACTAATGGACATAAAGTCTCTTGAGATGGATACTATCTTGGACTCAGGTGATGCTACTACTATTCGTTCTAAGTTTGAATCTACAACAAATTGGGGGGTGTTGAACTCTATCAAATTAGAGATTGAAATGGAGATTTCTAATCTAATATCGAGCTACGAAAATTTCATGACTACTCCTTCAAAACTAAATCCCCGTGAGATTGGTATAATGATAAATTATTTTAAACTGAGACTTCGTAGACTAAATTTAGTATGTAAACCTGATTACGGAACTACTACAGGTAAAAAGAAGCAGTTTCTGAAAAAGGAAAATCGAGAAGTGGAATATGAATATGATATGACTAAAATTTACTGGTTTGATGATTCCGGGAAACGAATAAGAAAAATTAATAAGAATTTCGGTAGACGTGATGTAATTGAATTTGAAAAGCAGTTTGGTGACTATCTTTTAAATAATATCAAAGGACTTGAAATTTTAGATTTCTACACCATGAAGAAATTAATAAACGAACTTAAATCAAATTACATACCTGATTTATGTGTTAAACATGATGAAGTGATATGGTTTGTAGAATTTAAACACAAGAAAGGTGAATTAATTGGAACCTCCATTATTTTTGAATTATGGAACCTCTATAAAGAGACCTATCAATTATAGTTGTTTTTTTATTAAAAAAAGGTCAACCAAAATTATGAAAGTAAAATCTATAATATATGAAAACTGAACAAAAAAGAATTAGTCTTGAGTCGATAGTTAGAAATGATTATCATGAAAAAATGTATACACCAGCAACTGACGGATACTTAAATAAATCACTTGAAAGATCTGGAGGAAAACCAATTAATAATTTGGTAGTGATCAGGGCTAAAATTCACAAAGGAAAATACGAGCTTGTCTCGGGCGGTACACGATATGATTTCATGGTGAAAAATGGTGTTAAAGATTGTGAAGTGACGCTAATTTATTTGGAAGCTAATGATTCTGTGGAGGATTTGGTGGTCGATTTAAATAAACAAAGAATAAAAACAGGTTATGAACTCTATAATGAATTCAAACACTTTTCAAAAAAGTACCCCCCTATAAAAGGAGGAAGTTTAAATAGAAATATAGAGATTGGTTTGGAAATGGGTTTTGCGCCAGAAAAGGTGAAAAAATTAGTGATGTTGTATAATCAATTCAACAATACTGAATTTGAATTTCTAATCCCATGGATTTTACAAAATAAAATTTCTCTTGAGACTGCACACCAATATCGAAAGCTGCTAAAAACTTCAACAAACAACTACGATGTTAATACAGTTAAAAAATTAATTGAGAACAATTGTGACTATGGCAGATTATCAAAATTAGATAAGGTCATTGATCTTAGTAATGATTCCGAGTTCAGGGTTTTTAATTCATTTCTTCAAAAAACAATGAGTGAAAATGAGTACGAAAATATTGTTAGTTCTCACAAAAAAACTAAAGCAAATGTTGATAAATTTAAGAACGATATAATAAAAGTACCTGATGTAGATGATCAATTTACCTCAGAGAATTCTATTCTCTTGAAAGGGAATTCAGGTAATATTAACCTATCTCCAATAGATCATTTGAAAGGTAAAATAAAGTGTATAATTGGTTCTTGTGAGTATGGTTATGACACAAAACGACCTGGAAGAGAATGGGAGTCAGAACATGAGAAATTGAAAAATATGTCATCTCAAGAGTTTGCTGCTCATGTAGCTAGTATCTATTACAGATACAAAGAATATTTGTCTGAGGATGGGTCGATTTATGTTATCATTAATGACTACAAAAAGGATAAAGTATACTCGCTCTTCGTTGAATATTTTGTTATTGAAATGGAAAAATTAGGGTTTAAAATTATCAGTAAAAAAATGTGGATAAAAACCAACCCATTACCTCATGGTGAAAATGTTAAGGATACTACTGAAGCGTTTGAATATATTTATAGATTCTCCTGTAATCCAAAAATAACATTTACCAATAGTCTTAAAATGTATGACGGGGAAGAGATCAGTTATCAGTTAGTGAGTGGTTGTACAAATCACTCGAATAAAGAAACAGGTGTGATAGGTGAGAAATATATACAATCGTCACTTTCAAATATCAGAAACACACTTTCTAACACGTATTGTGAAGACATTATAAGAGGTAACGTTGGAAATCCAGGAGACTACTTTAGACAACTCGAAAATAAAGAAGATAGACACTCATCTACCTCCCCTGTTTACCTGACAGGTGTTTTAACCTTGGAGGGATCTCAAAAAGGTGATTACATAATGGATATTTGGAATGGTGTCGGAAATACCATGATGAGCTCACTCTTATTAGACAGAAAACATATAGGAATCGAAATTGAGGAAAAGTATTTCCACCAGTCAATTAAAAAGGCCATTATGGTTGAAAAATTCAATAAAAATAAAGAGACAGAAGAACTTAAAATCAATCAAGCTACAGCAGCTTAAAATAATAATAATATGAAAGATCCAACTAATACATTGTTAATTAATTCAGGGATTAAAATTAAATATCATTTTGAATTTCTAGCAGAAAGCTCAAATGACTTTATTGAATTCTACAATACTATTCTGAAACATAGTGCTCCACCAATTTTTATCTGGAAATTTGCATTTTTTAGAAACTGTTTTTTTCCGGAAGTCGAATGTGAATTAACAGTCAGTCTAAGTTTTGAGCAAGTGATAAATATCATGAAAAAACAAGAAGACTCACATTTAATGATCAGGACTCTAAAATTAATCAATCAGGAGAGATTAACAGAAGATTCTAAAGTCAAATTTACAACTCAAAATTTGATCGACCGAGGAGACGATTTAGGAAATTAGAAATGAAAAAAAAAATGATCTGACAGCTCCAGGTAAAGTATTGATAAATGATATTATAAATAGACATTAATAATCCAAATATTATATTTTATGAAAATAGCAAATTTGAAACATATTAAAAGTGAAATAATTAGTGGTTTTAACAGAGGTGTTGAAGATGAAATTTTAGGAATTAATTCCTTGACCTGTTTTTATTTCAACCTAATCAATCCAATTAACCTCAATGAAATAGAAATCAATACCTGCAAGGTTGACCGAAGAAAAATAAAATTTGGGAACTGCTACGGCAACTCATCTAATCGATTAAATGAAAATCACCTTTATGTTGAAGGGATAGCTACAAACAAAAAAACACTACATCAAGTATATCACGCTTGGAATATAAATAAGAACCATACTCATATTGACTATACTTTTGCTGAAATTTCAGATGAATTCACTTACCAAGGGTTAATTATACCCAGTAAAATTGTACGAGAAGTTGGATACAGAAAACATGGAGTTTGGGGGCCTGTTATTCCATTTTTAACCAATGAAGAATTAAAGGTGGTGCTTTCCTACAACAATAATCAATAAAACCAACATTTAGTATTGATGTTTACTACCGGTGGTAGCAAAATTTATACAAATAGAATTGTAATGAATTCAAATAGTGTCTTATTTCAGATCGTTTATTTCATACGAAATTCACCCTATAAAAAAGTGAAAGGATCAGGCAATATTGGTCTCTCCGATAATTCTGTTAGAAGTTATAAATCACTAAGGAGAATTTGGGATGAGTTCGAAAATCATATTGGGGGAACGGTTCATTTAACTGAATTGAACAAAGACATTCTGCAACAGTTTATCCATTGGATGATACACCTCCAAAAATACTCAGTCAATTATCAAGGTCAATTATTAAAACTACTAAAATCAATTTGTAAAGAGGCAGAAAGGGGTGGCGAACAAATTCATGATTATTGTAACCATATAGAAAGTTATCGTCAAAGAAAAATTGACAGGATTATTGTGACGCTCAATCAAAATGAAATAAACAAACTAAAAGAATTAGTA
>JABAZD010000079.1 GCA_018608705.1 Flavobacteriaceae bacterium
ACAAAGCCCATAATTAATGTTATGGGCTTTGTTGATAATTGAGATAAAACGAATTACATATAGTAAACAAATAAACAGTTTAGGTTATTGAATTTGATGTTATTTATGATTTTGCTGTAAGAGCGTTTAATTTCATAAAATACTATGATATTAATAAAAAATGATATCATAAATTAAAATAACTACTAGGTTATAAACCAAAATAATTGAATAATAAAAAAATAAATAATGGGCTTTAAATGGGCTAAAATATTATAGAAAATAAGTTTAATTTTGAATAAAAAGTGATATTGACTGTTACAGATCTAAAATATGAAATAAAAAAAACCTCAGAACAAACTAAACTTTGGTATGTTTTGTATGTAAAATCTAACCAGGAAATAAGCGTTCAAGAACATATTAACTCTCTTGAAATAGATTTAGAGGCCTACTGCCCTACACAACTTGTTATAAAACAATGGAAGGATCGTAAAAAAAAGATGTTAACACCACTTTTACCAAAAATAGTATTAATAAAAACTCAGGAAAAATTTCGTGATCAGGTTTTTTCAATACCAGGAACTGTCCGTTACTTATTTGAACAAAAAAAACCAGCTATTGTTCGAGAAAAAGAAATAGAACAATTGAAATTAATTACTAAAAATAAAAGAGTAATAGATCACCAAGTTTCATCTTCAGTCAAAGGAGATGTTGTAGACCTAACAAGTTATGGGTTTAAAAATGTTAAAGGAACTATTGATAAAGTATCAAATGGAGTTTGTTGGGTCAAATTAGAATCATTGGGCTGCACATTAAAACTAACACTCAAATAATGAATTTATTTAGTTCACTTTTACAGGAATATCTCTTACTGACATTTATTGCTGTATTTCTAACTTCTTATATTATTGCATCTAGTGTTTTTCCTGTAATAATTTATCTAAGTCACATCAAAAAGCTTACTAAAAAGCCTAATGGTCGTAGCTCTCATAGTAAAGCAATACCTACTTTAGGCGGATTAGCCATTTTCATAGGACTTAGTATTAGTAGTTCATTAATCACTATTGTATTAGGGGACAGAACTGAGGTTGCTGAATTACTATCAGTTTTTGTAACTACAACAATTTTACTTTTTGTAGGGATCAAGGATGATCTAATGGAAATATCCTCTAGAAAAAAATTCTTTACACAATTAGTTTCTGCTTTATTATTAATTGGACTTACTGGACATTATATTTCAGACTTTCACGGACTTTTGGGTATCAATTTCATACCAAAAGGATTGGCCATAATATTTACAACTTTTATCTACGTTCTAGTTATTAATGCATACAACTTGATTGATGGCATTGACGGATTAGCATCAGGGCTTGCAATTACAATATTTGGATTCTGCGGCTTTATTTTTATAACCAATAATCATTGTATTGATGGCTTTATTTCTATTGCATCTATTGGAGGTCTTGTTGCATTTACAAGATACAACCTCTCAATTGATCGAAAAGTATTTATGGGTGATACCGGCTCAATGGTTATTGGACTATTAATCGCTTACCAAATTATTTCACTACTAAGTAGTGAACATATAACAGGAATTAATTATCAAACATCAAACATGCCCATATTAGCATTGGCATTATTATCCTACCCTATGTTCGATACTCTAAGAGTGTTTATAATCCGAATCAAAGATAAAAAAAGTCCTTTTACTGCTGATAGAAATCATATACATCATAAACTCATTGACCTAGGCCTTTCTCATATTAAAGCTAGTTTGATAATTATATTAGGAGTTATTCTTTTAACAATTACTTCAATTTTAATTCAAAATTTAGAAATTAATCATCAACTTATAGTAATTTTGTTTCTTGGAATTACAGTATTTTCAATACCTAATTATATAAAAATTAAAACCTGAAATAAATGTGTGGAATTGTAGGATATATTGGACATAGAGACGCTTCATCAGTTGTATTAGAAGGACTTAAAAAATTAGAGTACCGTGGCTATGACAGCGCTGGACTGGCTCTTTATGATGGTGAGATACTTAAAGTTACCAAAACAAAAGGAAAAGTTTCTGCATTAGAAAATAAATTACAAAATTCAGGAAATACAGACGGTAGTATAGGAATCGGCCATACGCGATGGGCTACACACGGAGTCCCAAACGATGAAAACTCACATCCACATTACTCTAACTCTGGAGAATTAGTGATAATCCACAATGGTATCATTGAAAATTATGATTCCATACGAAAAGAACTTACAAAAAGAGGATATCAATTTAAATCTGATACAGATACTGAAGTTTTAGTAAATTTAATTGAAGAAATACAAAATAAAACAAATCTAAAATTAGGAGAATCTGTACAATTAGCTCTAAAAGAGGTTGTTGGCGCATATGCAATTGCTGTTTTTGATGTTAAAAAACCTAACGAGATTGTTGTAGCTAAATTAGGAAGCCCTCTTGCTATTGGGATAGGGACAAATGAATACTTTATTGGAAGTGATGCATCTCCGTTTTTAGAGTATACCAATAAGGCTATATATTTAGAAGACGGACAAGTGGCTTCAATAAGATTAAATAAGTCTATAAAAATCTGGGAAATAGATAACAATAGACCCATACCTGTTCTAGTTCAAGAACTCAAAATGAGCTTAGAGGCCACAGAAAAAGGAGGTTATGAACATTTCATGCTCAAGGAAATATACGAACAACCCAATGCTATTAAAGATACTTACCGTGGACGTTTACTTATCAACGAAAAGTTAATTAAAATGGCTGGTGTTGAAGAAAATCTTGAGAGATTTACCAATGCAGACAGAATTATAATTGTGGCATGTGGTACATCATGGCATGCTGGTTTAGTCGCTGAATATATCATAGAAGACTTAACACGTATTCCTGTTGAAGTTGAATATGCTTCAGAATTTAGATATAGAAATCCAATAATTACTTCTAAAGATGTTATTATTGCTATCTCTCAATCTGGAGAAACTGCAGACACACTAGCTGCCATTAAACTAGCTAAGCAAAACGGGGCTTTTGTTTTTGGGGTATGTAATGTTGTTGGATCAACTATAGCTCGAGAGACTAATGCAGGAGCTTACACGCATGCAGGTCCTGAAATTGGAGTAGCATCAACTAAAGCGTTTACTACACAAATTACTGTCCTAACTCTTATCGCATTAAAGTTAGGTTTAGCCAAAAAAACAATTGACAATAACACATTTCTAAGATTAATATCGGAGTTAAATGAAATTCCTGAAAAATTAATAAAAACACTTAATTGTAATAATACAGCATTAGACATTGCCAAGGTTTATAAAAATTCTACGAATTGTTTATTTTTGGGTCGTGGCTATAACTTTCCGGTTGCTTTAGAGGGGGCGTTAAAACTTAAAGAAATATCTTATATACATGCTGAAGGTTATCCTGCTGCTGAAATGAAACATGGACCTATCGCACTAATTGATGAAAACATGCCTATTGTTGTGGTAGCAATTAATAAAGGTCATTATGAAAAAACTGTAAGTAACATACAAGAAATCAAAGCGCGTAAGGGCAAGGTTATTGCGATCGTTACCGAAGGAGACATTACAGTTAAAGAGCTGGCGGATCATGTCATTGAAATACCTGAAACTCTTGAAACTCTATCACCCCTACTAACAACTATACCACTACAATTATTTTCATACCATACAGCTGTTTTATTAAACAAAAACGTTGATCAACCAAGGAACCTAGCGAAATCCGTAACAGTAGAGTAAGGTTATGTGTTCAAAGTTGTAACCCCTACAACCTAATCGTAAAGTTCTCAATATCAATTACTACCACCAAACTTTGGGAATCAAATTATAGTGATTACCAACAGTATTTATTCAATCGAATTTGTGAATATAAAGAGAATAATGTAACACCTATTGGATATAGAAAAATATCTAAAATATTCCATGAAGAAGGGTTAAAAACACATCACGGGAATGTGTTTAAGAATAACCATGTTCATTCCATTTATAAGAAAGGAAAGATTAGAGAGGAACGAATCAATAGAGAAGATATCGTTGAGATTTCTCAAGTTACAATTGAGGAATTAAAATAATAGATTAATTTTTGACTAAATGTAAAGTTTTTTTGTCATTATGTAAAAAATACTTTACATTTGTTGAAATTAAAAAATTATAATATGAGTTATTTATTTAGTAATAAGTTTAAAAAAACAAGTGGTG
>JABAZD010000066.1 GCA_018608705.1 Flavobacteriaceae bacterium
CCAACAATTCGCCCCATTCTTGTAGAGCCTGTAGCAGAGACTAAAGGCACTCTCGTGTCAGTAGTCATCATTTCTCCGACAGTATAATCTCCGTTAATGATACAGGAAATCCCTTCAGGTAAATTATTCTCATTTAATATTTCAGCAATAATGTTCTGACAGGCAATTGAGCATAAGGGTGCTTTTTCAGAACCTTTCCACACACACACATCACCACAAATCCACGCTAAAGCAGTGTTCCACGCCCAAACAGCTACAGGAAAGTTAAATGCGGAAATAATACCAACTACACCAATAGGATGCCATTGTTCTCTCATCACATGGCCAGGGCGCTCAGAAGGAATGGTCTGTCCATTAAGCTGTCTAGATAGCCCAACCGCAAAATCACAGATGTCGATCATTTCCTGGACCTCTCCAAAGCCCTCTTGGAGTGATTTCCCCATTTCGTAAGAAACGAGTTTTCCTAATGGTTCTTTTAAGTCTCTCAGTTTATTTCCAAATTGACGAACAATCTCTCCTCTTTGAGGCGCGGGCATAGTGCGCCATTCAACAAAAGCTTTTGTTGCGGCAGTCATTACAGCTTCGTAATCTTCCTTAGATGTACAAATGACACTTCCAATTTTTTGGCCATCCACAGGAGAAAAACTGTCTAGAATAGGCCCGTTTGCAAAACAATTAGTGCCAGTTGAGGTTCCTAAATTTGTGTTTTTTACTCCAAGGGCATCTAGTGCTTCTTGAATTTTAAAATCAGTTGAGGTTGTATTCATCTTTATAATTTTTGGACATATTTAGTTTGCGAATATAATAATTTTAAGGCCGATTTAATGATAATTTACCAATCAATCCCAGTTGGTGAAAGGACGTTTACTTAGGCTGGAGTTGTAATATTTTTTCTCTCCGGTCACTTCGCGCCCTAGCCAGTCTGGTTTTGAAAACTCTTCATCTTCAGAAGTAAGTTCAACTTCTGCAATGACGAGCCCTTTATTAGGTCCGGCAAACTCATCAACTTCAAACAAATGGTCTGATACGGCTACTTTAAAACGTGTTTTACTAACAACGGTTTTTTCACAGAGCTCTAGAAGCGTTTCAGCCTCGAGCTTAGAGATTTCTTTTTCCCATTCAAATCGACTTACCCCACTATCACAGCTCTTTCCTTTGATTGTGATGTATCCTATTTGATCTTTTATTCTTACTCTTACAGTGCGCTGAGGGTCACTATTTAAGTAGCCCTGAACAATGACAGACTTGCTTGAAGCTTGTTCACGATAGCGATTTGAGCTTACTAAAAATTTACGTTCTATCTCAACCATAATATTACAAGGGGCTTATTAAAAATATTAAATTTACATTAAGTCAACGGATTTACCAATTCATAAAAACAACAATTTTAAGTTTTTGGATAAGATCAGCGCTTGTTTTTTACTG
This sequence comes from Flavobacteriaceae bacterium, assembly GCA_018608705.1. Lineage (GTDB taxonomy): Bacteria > Bacteroidota > Bacteroidia > Flavobacteriales > Flavobacteriaceae > Hel1-33-131. The sequence goes on from JABAZD010000066.1 coordinate 1,426, forward strand.
TAGGATATTGAAGGATTTCAGGAGTTTGTTAAGATTTTGTCTTATGAAGTCATTCATTACGCGAATATTCGTAAAAATCTCCAAATTATACCCGAAGTCTGAAGGCGCTTTAGTAGTTTTGGGAGAAATTTAATAGATTAAATAAATGTCTACACAGCCAAAAATCACGAGGTTTAAACAAAATGTTTTATCAAAATATCAAATGTACAATAGTATATTTATGACACTGCCTTTTGACACAATCACCAAAACAGGCGTTCTATTACCTCTCTTTTTTGAAACTTGTCAGAAAGGTTTTTCAAAAAATCAAACCCCTACGGCAATTGTAGAGTCATTTTTTAAAAAATACCAAGCGAGGCGCTCACCCAAGAGCCAAATTAATCTACTTTTTAGATTTATACAATATATTGAAAGACAAGTGGTTTTGTTTGATGCTATTGAAGACGCGGCCTTTCCTGTTGTTAATAATATGGACGGAATAGGGACCTTGCGAAGTTTAAAGGAAACAGCAAGTGCGGGAAACAAACTAGAACTTTTAAAAAAATACCTAGAGGAATTTAAAGTTCGCATCGTTCTAACTGCGCACCCGACCCAATTTTATCCAGGCTCTGTATTAGGAATTATTACAGATTTAACAGAGGCAATAAAAGAAAACAATTTAACCCGAATACACGAGTTGCTTGCACAGCTAGGGAAAACACCCTTTTTTAAACATAAAAAACCAACTCCTTACGACGAAGCTGTTAGCCTTATTTGGTATTTAGAAAACGTGTTTTATAAATCGTTTGGGACGGTATATGATTATATCCAGCAAAATATATTTGAGGGTGAACACATTCAAAATGACATTATAAACATTGGCTTCTGGCCAGGAGGAGACCGAGACGGCAACCCGTTTGTGACCCCAGAAATCACTTTAAAGGTGGCGTCGAGGCTGCGAGAAACAATAATTAAAAATTATTATCGGGATTTAAGACGGCTGAAACGTAAAGTATCTTTTGTAGGAGTTGAAGACCGCATTTCTGTGCTTGAAGGAGAAATGTACAAAATGACAACTAATAAAAAGACGGATTTGACTTTAGATCATTTAGTATCTGAGTTAAAAGAAATTAAAACTGAAATCATTCAAAAACACCAGTCTCTTTACGCTTCAGATGTAAACAGCCTTTTGAACAAAATCCACCTATTTGGATTTCATTTTTCGTCACTAGACATTCGTCAGGACAGTCGTGCACACGCCAAGGTCTTCAATGATATGGTCAATGTATTAATCGAAAGTGGAAGCTCTATTTTCCCTACCAACTACCAAAGTTTGTCAGAGGCAAAACAGATTGTGATTTTATCCAAAATTAAAGGGAGTTTAGACATGAACTTGATTTCAGATAAAGAAACTTTAAAAGCTTTAAAAACAATGGCGGTCATTCGTACCATTCAAGAAACCAATGGAGAAAGAGCTGCGAACCGCTATATTATAAGCAATAACCAAACAACACTTAATGTTATGCAATTATATGCGATGCTTAAGCTTGTGGCTTTTGAAGATAAATTATCGGTTGATATTGCTCCGCTTTTTGAAACAATCACAGACCTAGAAAACGCCCCCTCTGTCATGGAGGACTTATATACAAATCCAAACTATATTACCCACCTAAAAGCCCGAGGAAACAAACAAACTATTATGCTTGGGTTTAGTGACGGCACCAAAGACGGAGGGTATTTAATGGCTAACTGGGCTATATACCAAGCAAAAGAGCGTTTAACTGCTATCTCTAGAAAGTATGATATCACAGTAATTTTCTTTGATGGCAGAGGAGGGCCACCCGCAAGAGGCGGCGGAAAAACACACAACTTTTATGCTTCTCTGGGGCCAACTATTGAAGATAAAGAGGTTCAACTTACAATTCAAGGGCAAACCATAAGCTCTAACTTTGGAACTCTAGACTCTTCACAATATAATCTAGAACAATTAATAAGTTCAGGAGTACATAATAGCCTTAGCGACAAAGACCTAACCATGACCACTGAAAACAGAGCGGTTATGACCCACTTATCTAAACTTAGTTACCAGGCCTATGTGGACTTCAAAGCCCATCCAAAGTTTATCCCCTACCTTGAGCACATGAGCACTTTAAAGTTTTATGCAAAAACAAACATAGGGAGCCGCCCTTCTAAGCGCGGAAAATCCGAAGGGCTTGTTTTTGAAGACTTAAGAGCTATTCCTTTTGTAGGGTCTTGGAGCCAATTAAAACAAAACGTTCCTGGATTTTTTGGGGTTGGAACTGCTCTAAAGCATTACGAAGATATTGGTGAGTTTGAAAAAACACAACACCTTTTCCAAACATCAGATTTTTTCAAAACACTTATTGAAAACAGTATGATGTCGCTATCTAAGTCATTCTTTGACTTGACAAAATATATGTCAGATGACCCTGATTACGGCGAGTTTTGGAATGTAATACACGCTGAATACGTTACAACAAAGCGACTGTTATTGAAGTTAACAGGCTACAGGGAGTTAATGCAGGAGGAGCCAGCAGGAAAAGCGTCTATCTCAGTTCGTGAATCAATTGTGTTGCCGCTATTAACGATTCAGCAATTTGCTCTTAAGAAAATTCAGGATCTTGAAAAAGAGTCCCCGAGAGACAAGGATCAAATTGAAGTGTATGAAAAAATTGTCATGCGTTCATTGTTTGGAAACATAAACGCAAGTAGAAATTCTGCATAGA
>JABAZD010000015.1 GCA_018608705.1 Flavobacteriaceae bacterium
TGCCTATGGTTTAGTTCTTTATAAACTTTCTGCTGGTTTGACGCACACCGTCTGATATTTTAATCACATACACACCGCTTGGCAATGCTTGTACATTGATGTTATTTGTATTCTTTATACAAAGCACTTCTTTGCCTAATACATTGTAAATAGAGACCGCTATTGGAGTTTTATTTCCTATTATAAATAACGTATTGTCAGTTGGATTTGGGTAGATAGAAATATTTGTTAAATTTTGGTCATCAATTCCAAGAGGCGGGCAAGTACCCCAAACAGGTTTATAATTCTCAGGAAAATTTTGAGTACCATTACTAAACCCTGTTGGTTCTGAAGTAATATTTGAAACACACCAATTTGAAATATCTTGAACGAAATTACCAGCATTATGAAACATCCAACTCATATCATTCACACCACTAACATCCCAATTACCAATAGGTTGATTGAAAGCTGATGCATAATAAAACATAGCATACATATTAGCTACACCACTCACATTCCAATTTCCAATTGGTTGGTTAAAAGCTGATGCAGTATTAAACATATTAACCATATCAGTAACATTACCCACATCCCAATTTGAAATATCTTGATTTAAAGAAGTTGCATAACTAAACATATAACCCATATCTGTCACACTACTCACATCCCAATTCCCAATAGGTTGGTTAAAAGATTCAGCTGCATTAAACATACCGCCCATATCTGTCACACTACTCACATTCCAATTTCCAATAGGTTGATTAAAAGCTGATGTATAATAAAACATACCGCCCATAGCAGTAACACTACTCACATCCCAGTTCCCAATTGGTTGGTTAAAAGATTCTGCATGACCAAACATATTAACCATATCAGTAACATTACCCACATCCCAATTTGAAATATCTTGATTTAAAGAACTTGCATAATAAAACATATAACTCATATCTGACACACTACTCACATCCCAATTCCCAATAGGTTGATTGAAAGATGATGCCCCATAAAACATAAAATTCATATTAGTCACATTAATCACATCCCAATTTGAAATATCATCATTGAAATTAGGTAAATGATAAAATAATTGTGACATATCAGTTACCTGACTTACATCCCAATCGGAGATATTACCATAAGTAGTTGTTGCTGCAGATAGATCTGAATCCCAAAGGTCTACTGCTGTTTGAATATTAGCATTTGTAATTGCTGTTTGAGTATATCCAAATATTGAAATAATTAGTAAAGCAGATAGTAAGAGTAGTTTTTTCACAACTCTAATATAAGAAATGTAAGTTTAACCTATTTACATGCTTTAGAAATAGCTGAATTGAAAGAAGAAGATATGCCTATGGTTTAATCCAATTGTTGTGAAGCTTTAAATTTTTTAATGTCTCGTCTCTTCATCTCCTTGAACAGTGTTTTTTTATCATACTGGACTATATATTCAACCCCACTGTCGACTTGAATTATATCGTCATTTTGAAAAAAATTAGGAGTTAAATATGACACTTGATAATCGTCTTTTGATTTTATCTTTTGTAAGCTTTTCCCTTGAACGGTCTCATAATAAAAAACAGTCAGGTAGAGTCTATACAAACTTCTTGAGTCATATTTTGCCAAACCTCCTAATTCTGATTGCGGATAAACTATTTCTCCAAGTTTAACTTTTATTTTGTTTTTATCAAATCCTTGATAGGAAGCAACTGTTCCATCTTTATGCTCAATAGTAATTGAGTTGTTTTTGCTGTAATAATCTATTTTTCTTAAGGTGTCTGCAGTATAATGGTTTACAATTTCTACAACAACTCCTTTTCTTATCGCTTTAACCATTTGCTCTTTAGTGAAATCAAAGCTATAAGCTTTCCAGTTTTTTGGAAGTTCCGAATTAAAATGTATGTTTTCAATAGAATAGAGCTCTTTAGGAGTTACTGTTTTTCCCTTCTTAAAAGGGAGTATATATGGAAAGCTTGACCTTACCTTCGAATTAAAATCGCCCTTAAAGTATCTATATGAAAATCGAAACCCAATTTGATTTTCAGCCCTCTCTGGCTTTAGTGTCAATAATTGACCAGAACTATTTCTTATAACTTTAGTTTCAGAATTTGCAGCCCTTGTATTTGTTAACTCCTCAAAATAAACTTGAACAAGGTACGACCCAGGGACTATTTTTTTGTAATAAAAACTTACCGAATTATCTTGGTTTTTAACATAGTTAATTTCAATCGGATTTTGTCCAAAAGCAACAAAGGCAACAAGTAATACTGATAGAAATAATCTATTTTTCATAATTCTAATAAAACAATTTAAAAACAAATATAGGTTTTGTTTTAAAAGTAATTGCTCATATGAAAAAATAAATTTAACCTAATTACGAGGTTTAGAAATAGCAGAACTGAAAGAAGAAGATATGCCTATGGTTTAGGTTTTTTATTTAGTTCTTCAAACGCATTAAATTCTTTTTTACCAAAATACATCCCACTAACTAACGAGATGATCTCCTCAGTTAAATCCACAGCATTTTCTGAAGAAAGATTAAATGTTGTACCATCCATACTTATTAATTGATTTTCTCCTTCATTTAAATCGATTGAGGTGTAAAAATGATATCTAATAACATAATCAAGTGTTAAGTCAGTATTATTATAATTCTGTTTGAACAAAGATTTATCTGAAATAGTTGTCTTTAAAACTCTATTGGGTTTTGAGAAATTATTACTAAGCCTTAGTGCGGGTAACTCAACTTCCTGTCCAAAACAAACAAAAGGAATAAATAATAATAGAAGTACCTTTTTCATAAATCAAATACAAGAAATGTTAGTTTAACCTACTTAAGAAGTTTAGAAATAGCTGAATTTGTTAGGTCTTATTATTCACCAATATCTTGTAAGCCTTCTCCTATTTCTAACATTTTTTTTGCAACCTCACAATTTTCTAAGAAAGCTGCTTGAAACTCGTCCTCATTATATTTACTTTTTATATTTTCTACAACTTCGCCCGTCTGCTCCATTTCTAGTTGCAACTTGTCAAGTTCTTTTTGAGCTTCTTTTTTTGAGTTCTCATCACCAAACCCAACTTTTATACTTGTCTCTAAAACTTTAGGCATCATTTCCATTGTTTGTGTGGTTAGTTCACAAACTTTTTCTATATCAGATTGCATATTTGAACAAGAAGAAAGTGTTAAAAAAGTAAGAGATACTAACATTATATTTTTCATAACTAAACGTTTTAAATTAACTTATTAGCTAAGTTACATAATTATGTGGATAAATATAGCCCATAATGAGTCCTAAGATAAGGCCTCCGAAATTTGGATAGCTTGAGTTTAGTAATTAAACCATAGGCATATCTTCTTCTTTCAATTCAGTTATTTCTAAGCCACGTAAATTAATTAATTACTATTTTTTTTGTTATTGATACTCCATTAACTTCTAATAGGGCAATGTAAATGCCAGATTGCAAACTTGAAACCAAAATCCTTTGAGTTGGATTATTAATCTCAAGTTTTTTGATTAATGTTTTTTGACCTAAGAGATTAAATAATTTAAGACTAGATGACTCGTTATTATTTAAACCATTAACAACTATATATTCAGATGAAGGGCTTTTTGAAATAGTAACTTTGTTTTCTTGAAGAATATTCCCTGTACCTAGTTCAGTAGTAGAAGATGTAACTAAATTAATTAGTATGGTATTATCGGGCGTATATGTGAAAAAAGGCTGGCAATTATTATCATTTAGTGTACGTGTACTTGGATTTGGACTTTGATTAAAACTGTCTAAAATGAAATCTGAAAAGTTACCTCCTGTAGATAAGCGAAACCCGCTTTCCCCGGGGCTTCCTGGAACAATAATTGGGGCCCCAGACGGAAAAATCAGTTCAACGACATATTCTAGGTTAGAATCTGCTTCGTAACCATCTTCCAGGAAGTTCCCAAATGAATCAAATTCAATTGGGGCAGTGACTATACCTTTATGATCACCAGGGGTAATAGTAATTGGCGCAGTGCTAGCAACAAACTCAAATTCAAGATTGTTTCCAAACTCCCCGCCAACCCCTCCTTCGTTGTTAATATATATATTAGCCTGAATATCTTGATTTTGTAGACTTAAATCTTCATTACCATTTTCATCAGTATACCATACTCCAAATTGAATATGT
>JABAZD010000008.1 GCA_018608705.1 Flavobacteriaceae bacterium
CTGAAGAGTTATACGATTATAAATTTGATCCTAATGAAACCTACAATAGAATTGAAGATGAAAACTATGCGATTTATAAAACTCGATTCCAAAAGTTAGCAGCAACATATTTTAAGAGTCAATTAATAGATACCATTGAAACGGAAAAGTTCCCGCTAAATACTTCTAAATTAATTATTGGAGCAACTTTAAATCATCATGAGATTAATTCTGAAAAAGGGGCGTTATTTCTTAAAGATTTTAACTATCTAACCCCTGCCAACGCTGCTAAGCAATCAAGAATTCATCCAGAACCCAATGTTTGGGATTGGAAAAGAATTGATGATTTTATTGCCTTTTCTAAATCAAATAATTTGATTGTGAGAATGCATGGTCCATCGAGTCCTCAAGCTTCAAAATGGGCTAAAGAGGACAATAGAACTGCTGAAGAACTTCAAACAGTAATGGTTGATTTTATGACTGCTACCACCAAACGTTTTAATACTATTCCAAATATTAAATGGATGGATGTAGTTAATGAAACCGTTTTACCAAACGGTGAATGGTTTGGTCCAAAAAAAGGAACTTCTTTATGGGAAAATCCATGGCTAAAGATGGGTTTAGATTCTAATGGTTTTCCTAATTACATTTTAAAATCATTTGAAATTGCTACCAAAAATGCAACAAATATTAAACTGGTTTATAATCATAATGCAGGTATGCAGCCAAAAATGTGGAATAAGGTTAAAGAAACAATTTTGTACATACGTTCTAAAGGATTCCGTGTAGATGCGATTGGATGGCAAGGTCATATTAATTTAAGTAATTCCACTAAGGGGTTTATTGAAAATAGAGATAAAACTTTACGACAACTTTCAGAATTAATAGACTGGGCTCACGCGAATAATCTAGAATTTCACATAACAGAACTAGACTACAGAATTAAAAATAAATTAAATATTAAAATAGATCATATTATACAGGCTGATTTATATTCTAAAATAGTTTCTCTGCTTGAGTCGAAAATATCAACAGGTGTTGTGGCATTAAATTTATGGGATATGGGCGAACGATTTAAGAAAAACAGGGGTTATTTTCAATCTATTTATGATGATAATTTAAAACCAACACCATCTTATAAAATTATTAAAAACGCATTAAAAAAATAATTATGAATAAATTACAGTCACTTTGTATTATTACTATTTTTGTGACAATAACTGGTTTTTCTCAGTCTAAATCCCCTTTATATCTAGATGCTAGTCAGCCTGTAGAACTAAGACTCGAGGATCTTATGGATCGAATGACTTTAGAAGAAAAGGTTTATCAGATGAATCAGTTTGTAGGTCTAGATCACATGCGTCAAGCTGAAAAAAATCTAACAGAAGAGGAATTGCATTCTAACGATGCTCAGGGTTTCTATAAAGGATTGTTCAGTGATGATGTTGCTCAAATGACTAAAGAGGGTAAAATCGGTTCTTTTCTTCATGTATTAACGACAGAAGAGGCTAACCTTTTACAAGAACTTGCTCTTCAGTCACCACTTAAGATACCAATTTTAATTGGTATAGATGCAATTCATGGAAATGCTCTGGTTTCAGGAACAACAGTGTACCCTTCTCCAATAACTTTAGCCTCTACTTGGTCAGATTCCTTTTTATACGATATTGGAAAACAATCAGCCAAAGAAATGAGAGCTACTGGATCGCACTGGGCATTTACTCCTAATATTGATGTGCTTCGTGATCCTAGATGGGGTCGCGTGGGAGAGACGTTTGGTGAAGATCCCTATATGGTCGGAAATATGGGCGCTGCGATGATTAATGGATTCCAACAAGGAGATTTCTCAGGTCCAGAAAAAGTTATTGCTTGTGCTAAACACATGATTGCTGGTGGCGAGCCAGTAAATGGTCTTAACGCTGCACCAATGGATGTATCGCTTCGTACTTTAAAAGAAGTGCATCTTAAACCTTATCAAAAAGCGATTGATGCTGGAGTATATTCAATAATGGCGGCTCATAATGAACTTAACGGAGTGCCTTGCCATATGAACTCTTGGTTAATGACTGATTTATTCAGAAACCAATGGGGTTTTGAAGGGTTTTATGTTAGTGATTGGATGGATATTGAACGAATTGAAACCCTTCATCATGTTGCAAATGATTTAAAAGAAGCATCTTACTTATCTGTAAATGCAGGAATGGATATGCATATGCACGGCGTAAAATTTCCAGAAGCAGTTGTAGAACTTGTTAACGAAGGAACACTTTCTATAGACCGTATTAACGATGCTTGTTCTAAAATATTAATGGCCAAGTTTAAGCTAGGCTTATTTGAAAATCGAACGGTGAAACTAGAGGCTATTAAAAATCATGTATTTATTGATCTACACAAAAAAACAGCTTTAGAAAGTGCCCAAAAAGGAATTATTCTTTTAAAAAATAATGGAATACTTCCGTTAGCTAATACATCAAATAATAAGCGAATTTTAGTTACGGGTCCAAATGCCAATAACCAAACTACATTAGGTGATTGGCATGCTGAACAGCCCAATGAAAATGTGATTACAATATTTGAAGGGATACAAGATTTAGGGACCGAAAAAGGCTATGAGGTTAGTTTTTTTGATTCAGGTGAAAATATAAGAAAAATTAAAGACACTAAAATTAAAGCTGTAGCAGCCTTAGCTCATGAAGTAGATTATGTCATTGTAGTGGTTGGGGACAACTCAATGCGTTACCGATGGAAAAATAAAACTGCAGGAGAAAATATGGCTCGTTCAGCTTTGGATCTTCCAGGAAAACAGCTAGAATTAGTTCAAGCTATTGAAAATACAGGCACGCCTGTTATTATTGTATTGGTTAATGGTCGTCCAATTTCAGAACCATGGTTACAAAACAACGTTCCAGCGATTATTGAGTCTTGGGAACCTGGTTTGTTTGGGGGAGAAGCGGTTGCTGATATTCTTTTTGGAGATGTGAATCCCAGCGGTAAATTACCACTTACAGTTGCTCGAAGTGTTGGACAATTACGCATGATTTATAACCACAAGCCTTCCGCTTATTTTCATAAATATGCATTAGAAAAAAAGAAGCCATTATATCCTTTTGGTTTTGGTTTGAGTTATACCAAATATAAATATTCTAAACCACGTCTTTCAAGTAACGAGTTAAAAAAAGGAAAACCAGTCACTATTAGTTTTGAAATTGAAAATTATGGAGATATGGATGGAGAAGAAATAGTTCAGCTTTATATTAGAGATAATGTTAGCAGTGCTACACGTCCAGTAAAAGAATTAAAAGGCTACAAGAGGGTGTTTTTGGTTAAGGGAACCTCTAAAACAGTATCGTTTGAAATCGATGAGTCTATGCTAGCTTTTTATGATATCAATATGGATTATTGTGTTGAGCCTGGAGATTTTTCAATTATGGTTGGATCTTCATCAGCAGACATTGATTTAAAATCAGTTAATCTAACTGTGAATAATAGAATTAAAATTAAAGACTAAATGAAGTATCTTTTTACAATTATTTTACTGTTTACGTTAGCAGTAAATTCACAAAATCAATCTACACTTAAAAATGTCTTATTCATAATGGTAGATGATTTACGACCAGAACTCAATATTTACGGACAAAATAAAATCATAAGTCCAAATATTGACGCATTAGGTGCTTCTGGAGTTACATTTGATCGTGCTTATTGCAATGTACCTGTTTGCGGAGCTTCAAGAGCTAGTCTTTTAACAGGAATGCGTCCGACAGCTAATCGTTTTTTAAACTATCACAGTCGTATTAAAAAAGATATGCCAGATGTTGTTAATATGGCTCAATACTTTAAAGAACGTGGGTATTCGACAGTTAGCAATAATAAAATAACACATATTAAAAATGATATTGATGCCTGGGATGACGAATGGTATCCTAAGGTTAAATCCTGGCGTAATTATCTTTCAGAAGAAAATTTAAACCTTCAAGCTTCAAAAAAAGCAGGCTATGCTTATGAAAACATGGATGTCCCAGACGCAGCTTACATTGATGGACAAACAGCGCTTAAATCTGTAGAAGATTTGAAACAGTTTA
>JABAZD010000004.1 GCA_018608705.1 Flavobacteriaceae bacterium
GTAATTTCTTGTGATGAATTATGAGTCATTATTGTTTGTGCTGTAGAAACAGAAGCACAGAATATAAAGCAAAATAGTAGGGTGATTTTCTCCATTTTTATATAAGTTTTAAAACACAACTAATATAAGTAAAAAATATAGTTTAACCTATTTACGTGGTTTAGAAATAGCTGAATTGAAGGAGGCTGATATGCCTATGGTTTAGGCTTATCTTTAGTTTTAATGTACTCATTAACTTTAGTCCATCCTCGACACATTAAATACGGGTCAGATATTGTGAGTTTGTTTTCGGCTTTATCTTCGTATTTGTCGATAATACTCCAGACTTCTTCATTAAATCTTAACTTTTTGTTGATTCTCAAACAAACTTTATCATCTTCATCGATAAACCAAATTCTTTTTTTTATGGATTTACCATACTGACCATTATATTCTTCATCGACTTCCACATAATATTTAATTTCTTTCCAAGTTTTATTTCTAATTTTAATAGGGAAAAAATAGAACTTTTTAATTATTCCATCTCTGTCTACTATTATTTCGTTAGTAGAAACTACAATTATAGTAATTAATATAAGTATAGTATAAGCTATGTTATCTGTAACAAGATTAGAATTCTCACTATCCTTTAGAATAAGAAAGATTGATATTAGATATAAAAAAATTAAAGTAAAGTTGAAACCTAATGATTTATAATTTTTCATAGTAATACAAATATAATAAGCCTAACCTATTTACGAGGTTTAGAAATAGCTGAACTCAAGGAAGAAGATATGCCTATGATTTAGTCTCCCAAAATTAATGAAGCAACAAACATAGAGATGAGAATGAGGGCTACAGCAATAAGAAAGATTTTAGTTTTCCTTTTGTTTTTATCACTCCCAGCACCATCAAAGTTCATTTGTGGGTGATGTCCTGAATAACTCATTTAATATTAAATTGGTTTAAAACTCAAATATAACTAATGTAAGTTTAACCTATTTACGTGGTTTAGAAATAGCTGAATTAAAGGAGGAAGATATGCCTATGGTTTAGTTACAGTCAGAATTTAATCTCCAAAGTTTATAACCATTTACATTTAGCATTATACCACCATCACATTCAAATGAAACTGCCCGTGAGATTTCATCCCATATTAAAGTGTTTCCATCAAATGTGTACGTATCAACACCTGGAATTCTATCTGTAGCATCTAATGCATTAAAATCTGCATCAGTACAGGGGTTGGTATTAGTACAGTTTGCGTAAGATGTATACACATTACCATCTACGAATTCAAACATTGTATTTGCGTATGTTCTGTCTTCAGGGTCTGGAGACCATAACCATTTACCTTCAACTGTGTAAGCTGGCAGTGGATTATCTTCTGAATCATTACTACAAGAAGTAAACATCATAGACACTACAGCAATTATAAAAAGATTCTTCATAGTATTTTAGGGTTTTTTATTATGATGCTAATCTAATGTATTAATTTTAATAAAGACTTAATTAAATCGTTTAACCTACTTAAAAGGTTTAGAAATAGCTGAATTAAAGGAGGAAGATATGCCTATGGTTTAGTTAATTGTATTATAATCCCGATAACTATTAAAATTAATGAAGGCCAAAAAGTTATCATTGCCATTAATCCAAAAATTATTGGATTAGGATTTGGGTCATCTAATATTCCGATTTTTGAAAACAGCATAACAGATAATAATGGACCGCTTCCAATAATAAAAATTATAATTCCAATTTTAGTGAGCTTATGTAGTTTTTTCATACCTTAAATATAGGTATAACCTATTTACGTGGTTTAGAAATAGCAGAACCGAAAGAAGAAGATATGCCTATGGTTTCCTAAATAAAAAAGTCGAAAATTAAATTACCTATAGTCATTCCTACGGCGACAAAGATGAAAGACCAAAAACATTTTTCAGCCAATGTTGCATCGTCTTTCCATTGACCCCATTTGTTTTTCATTGGATTTCTTAATTTCATTTAGTTTTTTTTAATTAAAATATATTATTACCCCCAATTTACAACATTTAGTTTTTACTTAAACTAACTAAATAGAATCGCTATAGTTTAGAAAGGTTGGTTTTAATAGTTCTTCTTACTGACCTACAAACAAAAACCCCAAATGTTTGCATAAAAAAGGTTGATGCTTTTATTTTAATCAAGCCTTTTTTTGCACTATGTCGGTCTTTTTTTTCAAACTTTATGTAGAAGTTTATGACTCCATTTGCGTTAGATGTGACAAAAGGAATTGATACACTTGATATTTCAATTACAGGCTTGTGTTTGTCAAAATCGAAATTGATATGGGCTCTATCCCACCAATTATTTGCCTTTAATAAAACTTTTAGTTTTTTCTCATCAGATGCTATTAATCTAAGCTTTTCAAAATCTCCATAAAATTTCATACCCCCAATTTACAACATTTAGTTTTTACTTAAACTATCTAAAGAAGCTATGGGGCATTCATCTATAAATGTAAGTTTAACCTATTTACGTGGTTTAGAAATAGCTGAATTGAAAGAAGAAGATATGCCTATGGAGGGGCTACCCTGCACAAAGGTTGAATTCTTCAGTGGGACCACCTCTTAATTTGAAATCCCTACCATTGTTGCATTTATTTTCAGAGTCTAAATCTATAATATACAATTCGTTATAACATTCTTGATTGTTAATCTTTACAACATCAGGATATGCTTTTTTTTCTTCATTTGTATCATCATCGCTCACAAAATGAATTAAATTAATTACCAACTCCCCTTGCTTATTAATTTTTACGTCAGTATCAATTTTAGCTATGTATTCATCTCCATTATTGTAATGTAGGTATACTACTGAGACATATGCATCTTCAGAATCGACTTCCATAAATCGCGAAATTCGATATCTTCTCAAGTAATTAGTATTTAGTCGCGAATCACTTTGAATTTCTCCATATAATTCATAAGAAAAACCATTACTATCAGTATAGCCATCGCGGGGAAAACCATCTGAATGTTTTGCATTATTTACATCATTTTTATCTAAAAAAGTAAACTTAAAATATTTACCAATTATAATATCTCTGTTTAAACTATTAGTTGCATTAAGTAAAACTTTTAAGCTATCTATTTGTAGTTTTAAGTGTCTATTTTCGCTAAATTTCTCATTAAACATTAAATTAGTTTGCTTTAGGGAATCTTTAAAATAAGTTATGTCTTTATTGGCTTTTTTAATTGCTTGATTTTTAACATTTAAATCTTTATTTAAACCTAATATGTGGGATTCCAATTTTATATTTATTGAGTTTAAAGAATCTATTAAGTCTACCTTTTTTCGATGCTCAATACGTAGCTTTTTTTTACTCAATTTCATATAATCTTGAGCAAATAAATCACTTGAACAAGCGAAGATTAATAAAGCGGAGAGTAAGAGTAGTTTTTTCATTTAGTTTGCATTATAAGGTGCTTCATTACAATCTTGAGGGTTATAACTGCCCTTTGACATATATTGTTGGTCATTTTCGGGTTCATCTGAGTAACCGAAATCCCATCTCATTATGTTATCATCACAATAAAATAAAATTCTTTCATTACCAACAACAACTTCTTCTTCAAATAAAACACCATCTATGTAGCCCTTATTAGTTTCAATTCTATATATGTTATTGCCTAAATTTTCCCAAACACCTGTATATGTCTCTGAACCATTGTTAAAATCAAATAAAAGTTCCCCATTTTCAAAAAAGGACTGAGAGTAAGTCCCTTGACTACCAATATCAGACACCCAAGTGTTTGTATCTTGGTCAAGATATTCGTAGTAGTAAAAATTCCACACTCCAATTATTGGTTCAGAATTGTTAGAATTATCGTCTGAAGTAGAATCATCACTACTACAAGCGAAGATTAATAAAGCGGAGAGTAAGAGTAGTTTTTTCATTATGGTGTACAGTTTGTGAAGTTAGGTTTATGTAGGAGTTAATCTTCTATTA
>JABAZD010000003.1 GCA_018608705.1 Flavobacteriaceae bacterium
TGGGTCACAGATTTATTCCCAAGAATAATTTTTTATTCCTGGGATTTTTTTTTGACTATATATCACTAATTCCGTTCAAAAAGTCCGAACTACTGTATGTTTGGTTCAATAAATCGGAGAATTGATGCACAGGAATCGGTTCTCCATTTTTTATGTTTGATATTTCCTTCGTTAAAATTAACACAAGCTATTGGAAACAACTGTGATAATTTTATACAAAACATAAAAAAGCCTCCAATATGATTGATGAAGGCCTTTAAAAAGTCAAACTTTTATTTATGAAGATGTCAATATTTTTAAATCATTAATAGTACTAGTAGGATCTGAGCTTTTAAAAATATAACTTCCAGCAACTAAGACATTAGCACCACTTTGAACAAGTTTATGTGCATTTTCGCCATTGACACCACCGTCAATTTCAATTAGCGTATTTAATCCCTTTTTATTAGCCATTTCTCTTAGCTTAGTGATTTTATTATAAATAATCTCTTCAAGTTTTTGCCCACCAAATCCAGGGTTAATAGACATAAGTAATACCATGTAACACTTTGGAAGTATATCTTCTAAAACACTAACTGGGGTAGTTAAATTTAGCACTACTCCAGCTTTACAACCAGTATCTTCAATTTGAGTTAGAGTTCTATGGAGGTGTACAGTTGATTCATAATGTACAGTTATAATATCTGCACCAATTTTAGCGAATTCTTCAATATATCTCTCAGGCTTTTCTATCATTAAGTGAACATCGAGAGGTTTTTTAGCATATTTTTTTATGGCTTTAATAACAGGCATACCGTAAGAAATATTAGGCACAAAATGACCGTCCATTACATCAATATGAAACCAGTCTGCACTACTTTCATTAATCATTTCTATGTCTCTTTGAAGATTAGCGAAATCTGCTGCTAAAACAGAAGGTGCAATTTTGGTAGTACTCATTTAATTTATTTACAGTTAAAAAGATTACACCTTCAATGTTTGGAAGGGGTAGTGGATTTATCCTAGGTATGTTTTTAATATTTTACTTCTGGATGTATGTTTTAGACGACGAATAGCCTTTTCTTTTATTTGACGCACTCTTTCTCGTGTCAAATCAAATGTTTCTCCAATTTCTTCTAATGTCATTGGGTGCTGGTTCCCAAGTCCAAAGTATAATCTTATAACATCAGCTTCTCTTGGGGTTAATGTTTCTAAGGCACGTTCAATTTCTGTTCGTAATGATTCATGTAGAAGATCTCTATCTGGGTTTGGAGATTCTCCACTACGTAGAACATCATACAAGTTTGAATCCTCACCTTCAACTAAAGGAGCGTCCATTGACACATGACGTCCAGAATTTTTCATTGATTCTTTTACATCGTTAATGGTCATGTCTAGTTCCTTTGCAATTTCTTCAGCACTAGGAGGGCGTTCATGTGACTGCTCAAGGAAAGCATAAGTTTTATTAATTTTGTTTATTGAGCCAATTTTATTAAGTGGTAATCTAACAATTCGAGATTGTTCTGCTAAGGCTTGTAAGATTGATTGACGAATCCACCAAACAGCATAAGAGATAAACTTAAATCCTCTAGTTTCATCAAAACGTTGTGCAGCTTTAATTAGCCCTAAATTCCCTTCATTAATTAAGTCAGGGAGTGTTAATCCTTGATTTTGATATTGTTTAGCTACAGAAACTACAAATCTCAAGTTAGCTTTGGTCAGTTTTTCTAAAGCTATTTGATCACCAGCTTTAATACGTTGAGCTAATTCTACTTCTTCATCTGCTGTGATCAAGTCAACTTTCCCAATTTCTTGTAGGTATTTATCTAAGGATGCAGTTTCTCTATTAGTAACCTGCTTTGTAATTTTTAGCTGTCTCATTTAAAATTCTTTGTTGAATAGATTGTTATGTTATTAAGTTATACGCTTATTTTTAAAAAATGTTACAAAAAAAACCGTTTTAATTAAAAAAACGGTTTTCAAAGATTTTAAAGCTTAAAGTAACTATCTAACGTCTATTGTCACGTCTTCGATTATCACGTCCACCAGAACGTTTATCATCCCTTGGTGGTCTTGCGACGTATCCTTCAGGTTTTTCTAATAGAGCTTTACGTGATACTTTTTCTTTTCGAGTTCTTGGATCTTGTCCAAAATACTTAACATCAAAAACATCACCCATATTCACAACATCAGTTACATTTTCAGTACGTTCCCATGCTAATTCACTAACGTGTAGTAACACTTCATTTCCTGGTGCATCCATATATTCTACAACTGCTCCAAAGTCAAGGATTTTTATTACTTTAACCTGGTAGGTGTTTCCTACAGTTGGTTTAAATAGCAAAGAGTCAATTTTAGTTAATACAGCGTCGATTCCAGATTGATCTGTTCCTAGAATTTCTACAATTCCCTCTTCAGTGACTGGATCTTCATTAATAACAATTGTTGTTCCTGTTGTTTTTTGAAGTTCTTGTATCACTTTTCCACCCGGACCAATTAATGCCCCAATAAATTCATTTGGAATAGTTCGAGTCACCATTTTTGGAGAGTGTGGTTTAACATCTTCGGCTGGAACTGCAATAGTATCAGTTAATTTTTCAAGAATGTGTAAGCGCCCTGCCCGTGCTTGCTTTAAGGCATTTACTAGAATCTCATATGACAACCCCTTAATTTTAATATCCATTTGACACGCTGTAATTCCTTCAGATGTACCAGTTACTTTAAAATCCATATCTCCCAAGTGATCTTCATCTCCTAAAATATCAGACAGTACAGCGTAGCGATCTCCGTCAGATATCAACCCCATTGCAATTCCAGAAACAGGTCGTTCAATTTTGACCCCTGCATCCATCAATGCCATTGTGCCAGCACAAACTGTAGCCATTGAAGAAGACCCATTTGATTCTAATACTTCAGAAACAACACGAACTGTATAAGGGCAATCTTCAGGAATCATACCTTTTAAACCTCTTTGTGCAAGATTTCCGTGTCCTACTTCACGTCTCGAAGTACCTCTCAACGGCCTAGCTTCACCTGTACAAAAAGGAGGGAAGTTATAGTGTAAATAAAAATTTTCTTCACCTTCGTAAGATGGCATATCTATTTTATTTGAATCTCTTGAAGTTCCAAGGGTAACCGTAGCTAAAGCTTGTGTCTCTCCGCGCGTAAAAACAGCAGATCCATGTGTAGAAGGTAAGTAATCAATCTCACACCAAATTGGTCTGATTTCGTCTGTCTTACGTCCATCTAAACGAACGCCTTCACTTAGAGTCAGTTCACGTACAGCCTCTTTTTCAGCTTTGCTGTAATAGCCACTAACTAGATGCCCAAACTCTTCATTCTCTTCTTCTGTAAATGAGGCTTTTACTTCTTCTTTAACTTCAGCAAATGCTGCACCACGTTCCGCTTTTGAAGTTCCTTTTTTAGCGATTGCATAACATTTATCATAAGCTAAGTCATGAATACGCTTTTCTAGTATTTCATTTACTTCAGCAGTTTCATATTCGCGAACTTCTTTTTTGCCAAATGATTCAGCCAAACGTATTTGCGCTGCGACTTGAATCTTTATAGCTTCGTGAGCAAACTTAATAGCGTCTGCCATTTCTTCTTCAGAAACCTCATCCATTTCACCTTCAACCATCATCACTGAATCTGCAGAAGCTCCAATCATCATTTCCAAATCAGAATCAGTTAACTGTGCACGACTTGGATTTATTACGAACTCACCATTGACTCTAGCTACACGAACTTCAGATATTGGACATTCAAATGGAAAATCACTTAACTGAATTGCTGCAGATGCTGCTAAACCAGCTAAAGAATCGGGCATTACATCTTCGTCATGAGACATTAGTTGAATCATTACTTGTGTTTCTGCATGGTAATCTTTTGGAAATAATGGACGTAATACACGATCCACCAGACGCATTGTTAATACTTCACCATCGCTAGGGCGGGCTTCTCTTTTGAAAAATCCACCTGGATAACGTCCTGCTGCTGCAAATTTTTCACGATAATCTACAGTTAGAGGTAGAAAGTTTACATCCGATTGCTTGTAGTTTGAGACTACTGTACACAATAGCATGGCTTTACCCATTTGAACTACTACGGATCCATGGGCTTGCTTAGCAAGCTTACCTGTTTCGATGGATATTTCTCTTCCATCGCCGAGATCTATGATCTCTTTAAATACTTTTGGTATCATAATTTTTTTTGTTCTAATTAAACATTGGTGTTGTGTTGTTGTAGTTGTGGTGTGTCCAATGAAAAACTCTAATTAGCTTCTTCTATTATTTATGAATTTTAAAAGTTTGAATTTAAATAAAAACCACGCTAAAAGCGTGGTTTTTATTTTATTTTCTTAATCCTAATTCCTTTACAATGGCACGGTATCTTAAAATATCAGATTTCATTAAGTAGTCAAGTAATGAGCGACGTTTTCCAACTAGTTTTACTAACGAACGTTCTGTGTTGTAATCTTTACGGTTTTGTTTCAAGTGATTTGTCAAATGATTTATTCTTTCAGTGAATAAAGCTATTTGACCTTCTGAAGATCCCGTGTCTTTGGCATCTTTTCCGTGTTTTTTAAAGAGTTTCTCTTTAGCATCTTTTGTTAAGTACATTCCAATATTATTTAAATAATTTTTATGCGTTGAATTACGGATATCGTAATAAGGGGGCAAATATAATAATTTTGTTTGAATTAGTTACCTATTGTGACTATTTATTAGGGTCTTAGTGGTTGGTTTAAAATTAAATCAATGTATTGATTAACTTTATTTTTAAGCTCTTTTCGGTGTGTAATAAAGTCAAGAAAGCCATGTTCCATTACAAATTCTGCGGTTTGGAAACCATCTGGAAGTTCTTTCCCAGTCGTGTCGCGGACAACTCGAGGTCCAGCAAATCCGATAAGCGCTCCAGGTTCACTAATATTTATATCCCCTAGCATTGCGAAAGAAGCAGTAGTTCCTCCAGTAGTTGGGTCTGTACACAAAGAAATATAAGGTATACTAGCCTCTGCTAGTTGGGCTAATTTAGCTGAAGTTTTAGCAAGTTGCATTAATGATAAAGCTGCTTCCATCATTCTTGCACCACCGGATTTTGAAATAATCATAAATGGCAATTTTTTATCCAAAGCGTAGTCGGCTGCTCGTGCAATTTTTTCACCAACAACAGACCCCATTGACCCTCCAATAAAACTAAAATCCATACATGCTATCACTATTTTTTTTCCTTTGGACTTGCCAACTGCGGTACGAATAGCATCTTTTAGATTAGTTTTAGATTGAGCTGATTTCAGACGATCAGTATATGCTTTATTATCAATAAATTTTAAAGGATCTTTGGAAGTTACTTTAATATCTAATTCAGTGAATTTATTGTTATCATAAAGCATTTCAAAGTATTCTTTACTTCCAATACGAACATGGTAACCATCTTCAGGACTAACATAGAAATTTTTCCCTAACTCATCAGTTTCAATGATTTTTCCTGTAGGAGACTTATACCAAAGTCCCTTAGGGGTATCTCGTTTAGCTTCTGTGGGAGTTTGAATCCCTTTATCTTTTCTTTTGAACCAAGCCATGTGATTTGTATATAAACTATAGAATTAAAGTACAAAACTAAACATTTTTATAATGTATCAACATTATTTAAGTCCTCAAAAGCTTTTTTAAGTCTATTTATGAACGCTTTTTCTCCTTCACGCAACCATCTTCTGGGATCATAATATTTTTTATTTGGTACATCATCCCCTTCAGGGTTGCCTATTTGAGCTGATAAATAAGCCTCATTTGCTCTGAAATCGTCACGAACTCCGCTCATAAAAGCATATTGCATATCGGTATCGATATTCATTTTAATTACGCCGTAAGAAATTCCTTCTCTAATCTCTTCAACAGTGGAGCCTGATCCACCGTGGAATACAAAATCAATATGGTTTTTAGAAACCCCGTATTTTTTAGTAATATATGATTGAGAATTTTTAAGAATCTTTGGAGTTAGTTTTACATTTCCAGGTTTGTACACACCATGAACATTCCCAAATGCTGCTGCAATTGTAAATTGGTCACTTACTTTACTCAGTTCTTCGTAGGCATAGGCGACTTCTTCTGGCTGAGTATATAATTTAGAAACATCTACATCACTGTTGTCTACTCCGTCTTCTTCACCACCTGTAATTCCTAATTCTATTTCTAACGTCATCCCCATTTTGGACATTCGCTCTAAATATTTTTTACAAATTTCAATATTTTCTTTTATTGGTTCTTCAGATAAATCTATCATATGTGAGCTATATAAAGATTTTCCTGTTTGAGCGTAATGAGCTTCACTAGCGTCCAGTAAGCCATCAATCCATGGAAGTAATTTTTTAGAACAATGGTCAGTATGTAATATTACAGGAACTCCGTAAGCTAATGCCATTTCGTGCACGTGTTTAGCTCCGGCAATTGAACCTGCAATCGCTGCTTTTTGGCCATCGTTAGAAAGGCCTTTTCCCGCATTAAAAACGCCACCTCCGTTAGAAAATTGAATTATTACTGGCGCATTTAGCTCTTTTGCAGTTTCTAAAACTCCATTGATGGTGTTTGATCCAATTACATTGACTGCAGGAAGTGCAAAACCTTTTTCTTTGGCAAGTTTAAAAATTTTTTGTACTTCTCGCCCTGTAGCTACTCCAGGTTTGATGTTATGATTCATTTTTTATTTTTTAAATATTGCTGTAAAAGTAATGATTTTAAATAGCTGCGTATAGTTTAAGTTGCATGATTCGTTTTTTTTGTACGAAAACGATATCGATAGGTTTGGTGTTTAAAAAGGGTAATTGATCCCAATATTATACACTGCATTATTAAAGTTAAAGTCTTTGAGCCATCGTTTATTTAATTCGTATGATGGGTTGTAGGCTTTGAAGCCTGTGTCTAATCTTAAAATGAAAAAGTCAAAGTCATAACGCAATCCAAAACCAGCTCCCAATCCAATATCTTTTAAAGCTTCGAAATTATTAAAGTTTGCTTTTGGGTCGGATACATCATCCAATACATTCCAAATATTTCCAGCATCAGTAAATAAAGCGCCATTAAGCTTCCCAAGTAGTTTGAATCTATACTCAAGGCTGAAAGCGAGTTTCATATTAGCTTCGTTAAATTCGTTATTGTTATTTGAACTTCCTGGTCCAAGGTCATAGGCTGTCCATGCTCTATTATCATTTGATCCTCCAGCGAAAAAACTTTTAGAGAACGGGATGCTTGAAGCATTTTTTAAAGGAATTGCAATTCCAAGAAAACTTCTTAATGCTAATACGTTGTTACGCCCCAATTCCCAAAGTTTGATATAGTCAACTTCAGTTTTGATATATTGAGAAAAGGGTACTCCACTTACTTGATAAGCTCCATCTGTGTTGCTTTCAAGATTTAGTAATTTTGAAAAATTATAAAGTAAGTTTCCTGCAAGCTCGAACTTGATTCTAAAAATTGAGAAATCAGTATCGAAAGGATTTTCTCGACTATCACGAACGTAATTAAAGTTACTTGCAAGAATAAAATTATCTTGTGTCAACCTGTTTTTTCGTTCTCTAATGTCTCCAACAGCTTGAAAGACGTTTGGGTTTAAGTTTTGAAATAGATTATCTGAACTCACTAAGTTGATAAACTCATCAGCCATAGAAATTATTAATTCTGATTGTCCATTTGAGTTTGTAGTAATAAAATTTGCTGGGGTATCATAAATATCAGTAGCTATATTATCAAGACGACTAAAAGAATTTTGATAAACATTAAAATAATTCCCGGGATTTAGATTTCTTACATACTGGAAATTAATAAGATCAAGGGAGTTAGTTATTTTTTCAGAAGGAAACCAGTTGTAGCTTAGAATTCCATTGAAAGTTTGTTTGTCGAGTCCTATGTTAGTTTGTCCCGTAAAACCTGTGCTAATTCGTGTAGTTGGGGACATGTATTTTGGGATTATTTTTTCTGTTTTAATTGGAAAAAATAAACGAGGGATATTAAGTTTAACATCCGCTCCCAATTCATTAATATCAAAAAATTTATCTGCAGTTTTTGCTCCATCTTTAGAAGCTCCTATCGCTCCAAGGATCGATAATTGTAGAGTTTCTGCTCCCTTAAAAATGTTTCTAACAAAAACTCCAGATGAGAACGAAAGCCCTACCTTTTGGATGTTACTTTGAGATATATTTATATCAAAACCTAATCCATATTTTTTCTTTGGAATTAAAAAGATATTAGCTGTTAGTGTTGAGTCTCCTGGGTTTTTTTTATATTCAATATTTGGATATTTGAACGACTTAAGTTCATTTAGATATCGATAGGTTCTAGTTCTATCGAGGTCTTTGAATAGACTGTTTTTTGCAATCAGTACAGCGTCGGTTAGTGCCTTAGGTTTGTATTTTAGCTTATCAAAAGCAAATATATTGTAGCCGTTAAAACTGATAGAGTCACTAATTTTTTTTGAACGATTTTCAAATGTTGCATCAGTAAAAATATTAACTTCTTGAATTTTGTATATTTGAAATGGGACCCTTACAATTGAATCATCATTTCGAATAATTCTATTTTGTATTTGTACTGATACATTTACCTTGTTTTTAGTGTCGATAGTATCATTTTCAAAACGAATGTAGTCTTGACTGAAATGATAAACTCCTAAGTTTCTTAATGATTTGGTTAGTCGACTTCGTTCTTCCTCAAAGTTAGATATTAAAAACTGTTCTCCTTTTTTTATCCTGGATTTAGGTATTATGTTTCTGTATAATGAATCAATAACTGGAGATTCTATTTTTTCAGAAATATCTCCAATTTTATACGGATTTCCTGTTTGTATTTCAAATGTTAACCCAGCCTTTTTCAAATCTAAGGAATCTACTCTAAAATTAATTTCTCTATCAAACCAACCATTTGAAAAATAATAGCGCTCAAGATTAGTTAATGTTTTTTTTATTTTTAACGAATCTAATAAGCTTGGTTTTTCTCCAGCATCCATTAACCATTGATTAAATCCAATTGATGAGTTTTTTAATCGATTAAGTTGTTTTCTGGATAATTTTGATATTAATTTTTTCTCTCTATTGGGTTTTTTTTGAAGCCATATTTCAAAAAGGGAGTCTTTGTTAGGTTTGGCTAGATTGTATATATGAAGTTGAATTGGAATTCCAAATAATTGGGTGTTTTTTTTCTGAAATGAGAGTTTGTTTAGTTCTTCTGATTTTCTTTTTTTGCCATTTATGTAGAAGCTACTTTCAGTCAATAAATAATCTGTTGGCTTAACTTGTTTGACTACATTACAAGCAGTAAAAAAAGTTATCAGTATGCATACGGCTATTATTTTTGTCAGAGTTTCTTTCAACAATCAATAAATAAAATTTAGCTTTACTGTCTAAACTAATAATAATCAAAAGTACATTTTTTAGATGTTAACTAAAAACCAAATAAAGTTAATCCATAGTCTCAGACAAAAAAAATTTCGAATATCACAAAAGATGTTTATTGTTGAAGGGGTTAAAGTGGTTGGGGAGTTTTTAAACTCAAAGTATGAACTAGTTGAAATCTTCTCAAGTGATGAAGAATACAGTTGGTGTGGTCCAAATTTTACAGAGGTTAGTTCTAAAGAACTATCTAAAATAAGTAATTTCACAGCTGCCAATAAAGTATTGGCAATTTTTAAAATACCAAACCCTTTACCAGTCGATTGGACTGGCCTTGTGTTGGCCCTAGATTCCGTAAATGACCCGGGGAATTTAGGAACTATTATTCGCCTTTGTGATTGGTTTGGAATTAATGATTTAGTGTGTAATGAATCTACGGTAGATTGTTATAATTCCAAGGTTGTGCAATCTAGTATGGGATCTCACTCTCGTGTGAATATCAATTATTTACAATTAGAATCGGTTTTAGTTGGACTAAAACCTTGTTTTGGTACTTTTATGGAAGGCAAATCAGTATATGACCAAAAACTTCCCAAAAAAGGTGTAATTGTTCTTGGCAATGAAGCCAATGGTATATCTGACGGAATTGAAGCTTTAGTTAATATCCGTTTATCTATCCCTAGATTCGGACCTGATAAAAAAACAGAAAGCTTAAACGTTGCTAATGCAGCTGCGATTATTTTAAGTGAATTTAAAAGAAACTCTACTGAAAAGTAAAATTAATAAATAAACCCCTTGTTTCCATTTGTGTCATATTTTTGGTCCATCTACTATTGGGGTCAATATCGTTAACTAATTCATTCTGAATCGAAAAAATCCCTCTCATCGATGGGGTGAACTTGAACCACGTTAAGTATAGATCAATTCCAATTCCTAGTTCATAGTATAAGTTGTTTTTTGTAACTCTAAATGTATTGCTACTATTGTCATCAGGGTTGTTTTCTTGGCTAGATAAGTTTAAAGCAGTTGAAAAACCACCAATTATAAACGGTTTAAAATTATTAATTCTTTTTGTTGAAAGTTTTATTAGTAATGGAATATGTACAAAAGTTGATTGTATTTCTCTGCTTAAATCTCTTTCTAGATATGAGATTCCATTGAAATAGGAATTGCTATAATTTAATTCTCTTTTAGAAATCACAAGCCCTGGCTCTAGTCTAATATCAATATAGTCATTTACTCTAAAATTCCCCACTAAACCAACATTTAGTCCAACAGACTTGAGTACTTGGATGTCCTTAACACTTGGAACATAATCTATATTGTAGTCATAAACGTTAAACCCTAAATAATAAGCATAAGATAATTGAGGCTTATCAAAGTTTTCGTTGTTTAGTATGCGTTCTTTTGAAAAAAGTTGAGCCACCACCAAATGTCCACACATGAAAATAATTAAAGTTAACAATGTTTTATTCATACTTATTACTTAGTAGCTTTGTAAATAGTGGCTACTCCAAAAGTTTGAGGTAGTGCCTTTGTATTAATAAACCCTGTATTTTTTAAAATATTGTTGAAGGCTTTTCCATAAGGGAATTTTGAGGCAGATTCGCTAAGATAGCTGTAGGCAGATTTATCTTTTGAAAATAATTTACCAATAAGTGGAAGTATAGCTTTAGTGTAAAAATAATAACCTTGTTTAAAAGGAAATTTTACAGGAACAGAAGTTTCTAAAACAACGAATATTCCATTTGGTTTTAGAACTCTATAAATTTCAGCTAAACCTAAATTTAAGTTTTCAAAATTACGGACTCCAAATGCAACTGTTATAGCATCAAATGAGTTATCATTAAAAGGCAAACTCTCTGAATCTCCGACAACCATTTTAATGATTCTGTCAAGTTGTTTTTTTAATATTTTCTGATGAGCTACTTCAAGCATACCTTTACTAATATCTAATCCAATAATTTCTGAAGCATTAGTTTTGATTAAATTAATTGCAAGGTCTCCAGTTCCGGTTGCAATATCAAGAATATTAATAGGTTTTTTTTCTGAAATAATACTAACTACTTTTTCACGCCATTTAATGTCAATTCCAAATGAAATGACCCTGTTAAGATTGTCATATTCGTTAGAAATTGTATCAAACATTTTAGCAATCTGTTGTTTTTTGCCAAGTGCACTATCCTTGTACGGGGTTATTTTTTTAGACATATATTTTGAGGACTTCTACTTAATTAAAATCAATGCAAAGAAATGCAATTCATAAACAAATCCCTAAAAATAACGTATATTTGCTAATCTTATTAATTGATAATTAATGAAAATTATTATAGCCGGTGCAGGTGAAGTTGGATTTCATTTAGCAAAGCTTTTATCCTATGAATCACAAGAAATTACTCTTATCGATAATGATAAAGAAAGTCTTGCCTATGCAGATAATCATTTAGATATTAAAGTCATCAAAGGAGATGCTACATCTATTTCAGCTCTTAAAGATGCTAGAATTTTAAATTCAGACTTATTTATTTCAGTAACATCTTCAGAAACCTCTAACATTACTTCTTGCGTTTTAGCAAAACAGTTAGGGGCCAGACGTACTATCGCGAGGATATCCAATCCAGAATTTATAAATCACAAAGAAGAAGTAGGGTTTACTCAATTTGGTATTGACGAACTTATCTCTCCAGAGTCCCTTGCAGCATCAGAAATTGAATTGTTACTTAGTAAATCAGTTTTTAATGATAGCTATGAATTTGAAGATGGCGCTTTAACAATGCTTGGTCTCTCGCTTTCTAATGACGCTAAAATAATTAATAAGTCAGTTAAGGTTGCAGCTCAGTTACTTTCTGATATTCATTTTATTCCCATAGCTATTCAGCGTTTGGGAACCAATTTAACTATTATACCTAGAGGTGATACCATTTTTAGAGAAGGGGATAGAGTTGTTTTTATCACTTCTAAAGGGGGAGATGAAGAGCTTTGTAAGCTGACCGGTAAACAGAAAACTGAAATAAGAAATTTGATGATTTTAGGTGGTGGTAAGATTGGATTTAAAACAGCTTCAGATCTTTCTAAAAACTTTAACATTAAGCTGGTCGAGAAAGTAAAAAATAGAGCATTTGACTTAGCTGAGCAATTGCCAAATACTTTGGTCATTCATGGAGATGGTAGAAATGCAGGTCTCTTAGAAGAAGAAAATATTAAGGATATGGATGCTTTTGTTGCTGTCACAGGCAATTCGGAGGCCAATATAATGTCTTGTTTAGTTGCTAAATCCAAAGGAGTAAAAAAAACAATTGCACTTGTTGAAAATATGGATTATTATGAGTTGTCTCAATCTATTGGGATAGACACACTAATAAATAAAAAGCTTTTAGCTGCTAACAGTATTTTTAGATACATCAGAAGAGGTGAAGTCGTAGCAATGACTAAATTAAGTAATATGGAAGCAGAGTTACTTGAATTTGTTGTTAAGCCAACCTCAAAAATATGTAACCAATTTATTAAGGAAATTGACTTCCCTCTTTCTGCAATTATTGGAGGAGTTATACGAGATGAAGAAGGGTTTATTGCCTTAGGTGACTTTAAAATTGTGTCTGGTGACCGAGTAGTTGTTTGTTGTTTGCCACAATCCATAAAAAAAATAGAGAGTTATTTTGACTAAAACTTATAGGAATAATGAAACTCAACTATAAAATTATTTTTCATTTCTTTGGACTCCTTTTATTATTTAACGGGAGTTTTATTCTATTGGCAACTTTGTTAAGTTATTGTTACAAGGATGGCGCAACATTAGAGCTGTTACATTCAGCAATATCTGTCTTATTTATTGGCGTTATCATGATGCTTTGTACTAAAAATCATACAAAGGAAATAAATAAACGTGAAGGTTACTTAGTTGTTACTTTTGGATGGATTGTGATGACATTATCAGGAACTTTGCCTTATCTTTTTACGGGGTCCATTCCAAATTTCTCGAACGCTATATTTGAAACAATTTCTGGATACACTACTACCGGCTCTACAATTTTAAATGATGTAGAGGTTCTTCCTAAGGGGGTCTTGTTTTGGCGAAGTCTGACTCACTGGATAGGAGGTATGGGAATTATTGTTTTAGCTATTGCCATATTACCACTTTTAGGTATTGGAGGTATGCAGCTTTTTGCGGCAGAAGCTCCTGGTCTTAGTGCTGATAAATTACACCCAAGGATAACAGATACCGCAAAGAGATTATGGCTAATTTATTTCGGATATACATTAGCTGAAACAGTATTATTGTACTTAGCGGGTATGACTTTTTTTGAAGCCATTAACCATTCTATGAGTACATTGTCTACCGGTGGGTTTTCGACAAAAAACATAAGTATTTCTTACTGGAACGACAACCCAATGATACAGTATATTATTGTAATATTTATGTTTTTGGCAGGTACTAATTTTGTGCTAAGTTATTTTGTGTTCAAAGGAAAGGTTTTCAAAATAATACAAGATGAAGAGTTTAAGTTGTATTGTAAATTTATTATTATTTTCACTCTCATTGTAGCAGGAATTGTATATTATAATTCCCACCTTACTGATTCAATTACATTTTATCACCCTATGGTTTTAGGGGAATTAGAAGCATCTATCCGGCATTCATTTTTCCAAGTTGTTGCAATAGTAACAACGACCGGATTTGTAACAGCCAACTACACGATTTGGTCTCCATTTTTATTGGTTTTCTTTTTTGGATTAATGTTTCTTGGAGGTTCTGCTGGAAGTACATCTGGCGGCGTCAAAGTTGTTCGGCATTTAGTTCTTATCAAAAATGGTTTTTTAGAATTTAAACGCACACTACATCCAAGTGCAATTTTACCTTTACGTTACAATAATAAATCAGTTTCAGGTCAAATTGTTTTTAATGTTTTAGGGTTCTTTATACTTTACATGTTATCTTTTATTGTGGGGTCTCTAGGTTTTGCTTTATTGGGACTAGACTTTGAATCTTCTATTGGCGTTGCAGCTTCAAGTTTAGGGAATGTGGGACCGGCTTTGGGCGACTTCGGACCTACTAATAATTTTACTGAAATGCCAACTCTAGGAAAGTGGTGGGCTGCCTTCTTAATGCTAATTGGAAGATTAGAATTATTCACAGTTCTTATTATATTCACTCCTTTTTTCTGGAGAAACCGATGAGTCAGTAATTAACTTACCGCCTTTTTGATTCGGTTTATAGCTTCTATTATTTGATCTTGAGAAGCAGCATAGGATATGCGAATACAGTTTGGATTTCCGAATGCATCTCCTGTTACTGTGGCAACTAGTGCAGCTTCTAATAGGTACAATGAAAAGTCGGTGGCGTTATTTATTAAGTTTCCGTTCATTATTTTTCCATAAAATGCAGAAACATCTGGGAAAACATAAAAGGCGCCCTCAGGGGTATTACAACTAAAGCCTTCAATGTTATTCAATAACTTTAATATTAAATCCCTACGAACTTTAAATTCGTCAACCATATACTGAACTTTAGAAGGATCTGCTTCCAATGCAGTAATGACTGCACGCTGAGCAATACAGTTTGCGCCACTAGTAATCTGCCCTTGCATTTTGTTACAAGCACGAGCAATGGGTTCTGGCCCACCAAGGAATCCAATACGCCATCCCGTCATGGCGAATGCTTTAGAAACTCCGTTAATTGTTATAGTCCTGTCATACATATCATTAAACTCCGCCATACTTGCATGGCCTCCAACAAAGTTAATATGCTCATAAATCTCGTCAGATACTATATAAATATTGGGGTATTTCACTAAAATGTCTGCTAAAGCTCTGAGCTCTGATTTGCTGTAAACAGATCCACTTGGGTTACAAGGTGAACTAAACCAAATCATTTTTGTTTTTGGAGTTATAGCTGCCTCTAGCTGATGAGGTGTCATTTTAAAGTCATTCTCTATGGAAGTTTCAACTTCTACAGGGACTCCGTCAGATAGCTTTACAATATCGGAATAGCTAACCCAATATGGACAAGGTAATATAACTTCGTCTCCTTCATTGAGTAGTACCAAAGCAACATTTGCCAAGCACTGTTTTGCACCTGTAGATACTACAATTTGTTTTGGATTATATACTAAATTATTATCTCTTTTAAACTTAGTGATGATAGTTTGTTTAAGTTCTGCATATCCATCAACAGGAGTGTAAGAATTGTAGTTTTCGTCAATAGCTTTTTTTGCAGCCTCTTTAATAAAGTCGGGAGTATTAAAGTCAGGCTCCCCTAAGCTAAGCCCTATAATGTCTTTACCTTCAGCTTTTAATTCTCTAGCTTTTGCTGCCATAGCTAGTGTAGCTGAAGTAGCCATATTTAAAATTCTATCAGAAAGTAATTGACTCATTGTATTTTTTTATGATTGAAGTGCGGGTTTCATACCCATTTCTTTTAAGTATTTAAAGTGGGCAACGATCGCTTTCCGTGTTGTTTTATACTCGTTATATGGTAAATTAAATTCTTGGGTAGTTTTCTTAACAATCTTTGCTATTTTTTGGTAATGAATATGCGAGATATTAGGAAATATATGGTGCTCAACTTGATGATTAAGACCCCCTGTAAACCAGTTAATTAGCCTATTTTTGGGAGAAAAGTTTACAGTAGTTTTTAGCTGATGTATGGCCCATGTATTTTTTATGGTACCATTGTCTTCAGGAAGAGGCATTTCAGCTTCTTCCATTACATGTGCTAGTTGAAATACTATACTTAGTATTAGTCCCGCTGTGTAATGCATTAAAAAGAAACCTAATAAGACTTTGTACCAAGCCATGTCCAAGATCATTATTGGGAGAACTATCCATATAGTCCAATATAAGACCTTAGATATCACAAGTTTACTCCAGTTAAGAAAAGGGTTAGGTAATTTTCCATAAGCTAATTTACGTTTCATGTAGCGTTTCATTTGGATGTAGTCCGTAGTTGTAGCCCAATTAATAGTTAATAAACCATATAATAACAACGAGTAAATGTGTTGAAATCTGTGATGACTCTTCCATTCAGCATGTTTTGTAAATCTCAAAATTCGACCGGCGTCTAAATCTTCATCATGACCATGAATATTTGTGTATGTGTGATGTAAAACATTATGCTGTACTTTCCAGTTGTACACATTCCCTGCTAAAATATAGATACTTCCCCCCATGAACTTATTAACCCAAGCTTTAGTTGAAAATGATCCATGATTTCCATCATGCATTACATTCATTCCAACCCCAGCCATTCCTATGCCCATTATAATTGACAATAATAATTGGATCCAAGCAGAAAGATGCAACGAAAGAATTAAAAAGTAAGGCGCTAAAAACATCGAAAATAAAATAAAAGTTTTTAGCCATAATTGCCAATTACCTGTGCGTTTTAAATTGTTTACTTTAAAATAGTCATTAACACGACTATTTAAAGTTTTAAAAAACTTCGCTGAATCTACTCTAGAAAAAGATAGTTGTTTTTTTAGCATGGAATTGATTTTAGATACTCACTTCAAATATAATTAATTATTAACTTTCAAAGAACACTAATCTTAGAAATTAATTGATTTATAACTATCATTGTATAAAAATAATATTAAATGAATTTGTTATCTAAATATTTTCCTGAACTGTCCGACGTTCAGTTTAACCAATTTAAACAATTACAAGGTCTTTATAAAGATTGGAACTCTAAAATTAATGTGATTTCACGAAAGGATATTGAATCACTTTACTTACGCCATGTGCTTCATTCTCTGTCTATTGCGAAGTTGATTAAGTTTAATCCAGCATCTAATATTTTAGATATTGGAACCGGCGGAGGTTTTCCAGGAATTCCACTAGCAATCTTATTTCCAGACGTAAATTTTCATTTAGTTGACAGCATTAACAAAAAACTAAAGGTCGTAAATGGAGTAGTAGATAGTCTAGGTTTAGTTAATGTTAAAACAACTCACTCAAGAGCAGAATTTATCAAAGGAGACTATGATTTTATCATTAGTCGTGCTGTTACGACAATGCCAGATTTTGTTAGTTGGACTAAAAATAAAATAGCTAAAAAGAGTAAAAATTCATTTAAAAATGGCATATTTTATTTAAAGGGTGGAGATTTAACTGAAGAGCTAAAATCATATAAAACCGTTAAAGTTTATAGCCTAAGTTCTTATTTTGAGGAGGATTTTTTTAAGACTAAAAAAATTGTTTATTTACCTTTGAAATACAAAGGTTAGGCTTTGTTTTTTAAAGTCACTGAATTAAAATGACATAGTTAAATTGGCTGTTAGTCCAGTGGCTTCTGCTACAAACCTACAAACCCCTCCCACACACAATAAACCAGCTCTTTGGCGTCCATAGTTTATCCCTAATCTAGTGGCTCCTTTAGTGTAACTACCTCCTAGATTAAAAAAATGTGTTTTTTCAGTGTTGGTATCGGACCCCTTGTTGTAAATATCGTTAGCATACACAGAAAATCTAGAATTTATATTGTACTCAATAGTTCCACCTGTCCAGTCATGTTTTGTTGAGTCTGAGTTTAACATCTGAACTTCCAATCGAATAGATTTTCCATTTCCAAGCCTGTGAGTTGACTCAATTACTCCAATATTTGAATTTATCATAGCTCCACTACCCTCTACAACTTTTTTATTGTAAGATTGATTGACAAAGTAAAAAATTGATCGCCACTTTGGCGTCCATTTTTTTCTAATCTCTATGCTAAAGTCTGAAAAATATTTTTTACCAAATCCTAGTAAACCTACCTCGTAGTTTGGTAAAATCCCTGCATCGGGATTGTCTTGTGTATAATCTCCATCTAAACCAGCCCAATAAGAAAAGTTAAATGCGATTTTTGTACCATACTTTCCTCCTAGAAAAGTCTCCTTTTTGATTTTGTAAAATAAATCTATTTGACCACCAATCTCACCTGATTGGGAAGTATCAAGATTCACAGTAGACTGAGCTTGGTACACAAAAATATTTGTTAAAAGGTAGTCATGTTGTTTAGTAAGTCCAGGAATATAGTTAATAGAACTCTCGTTAAAAACATTACCAGCTGCATTTCTTTCCGAAAAGAAGTTCATGTTCTCTAGACGTCTAAAAGTTGCATCTATCCCAAACCCTCTTTTTGAGTAACCAGTATTAAATAGGAAGGCATTTCCAGGCTTAACCAGCCTATTAGATAATTGACCACCTTGTTTGATAGCATCGTCACTTTTTATTACATATTCTGCATTTGAGTAAAAGTTATTTTGATAATAATCAACTCGTCCTGAAAGGGAATTGGTTAATTCATTAAAAGATGGTTCTAAAAAAGTAGTTTCTTCTTTTCGGCCAACGTAGCTTAAACCAATTTCCAAGGAAGTATTCTTGAAGTCAAATATTGATGCAGCGTCAAGTTCAGAATTAAACCCAAAGATTTCTCCTTCTGATGTAGTAAAACCTACACGTTGTTTTCCATACAAGGCTGTCAGTGAAATAAAACTTACTGGGTCATAAACGATTTTACCTCCTTGTAAAGCATTGTTAATTCCTAGTTGTCTGTCTTCCCAATTCCTAAGAACAAGTCCACTTCCAAATTGACTGTAAAAGTGACCGGCTGTAATGTTTAATTTTGAATTCCTGTAATTCAAACTGTATGTTCCAAGATTTGTACCCTCGTAGCTTTTTGAGTAATTTAATAAAGCAAAAGGCTCATATGATTCAATCTGAACAGATGCCGTAAAGCTTTCTAAAAAGTTATAATCTATTTTTAAGTAACTGTTTGAGCGGATATGTTTGTCGCTATCATTATTAGCTGTGTCGAAAAAGTCCCCTGTTTCACTATCGTTATTATACCAAACAGTATTGCTTTCTAAGCCTATTGATAAATTATCTAAAAGCTGTGCATTTAAAATCAATCCAAAAAAAACAAAGTTTAATGATATTATTATTTTTCTCATTGTTTAATTAATAGTGTTAGTTAGTGTATTTTTGGATGATTTCATAAAGCTCATCTTCACTTCCAGGCGTGTAGCTTGTTTTGCGGTAAACAATTTTTCCATTTTTTGTAACTAATAGGTGAGGTAAAACAGAAATATTTAGAGCACGTTTTAAATCTTGATTATCATCTAATAGAATTTCGTATTCCCAATCTTTTCCGTTTACTAAGGGTCTAATTCTTTTCTTTGTTCTTGAGTCGTCAGTAGAAATAGCAATCAATTCCATATTAGTTTCGTCTTGCCAATCTTCGTATACTTCGCTAATAGCATCTAATTCATTAATACATGGAACACACCAAGTAGCCCAAAAAGCTAAAACTTTAACATTTTTGGACTTTGATAGTTTTTGAACATTAATAGATTTACCATTTAAGTTTTTTAAAGTAATGCTAGGTATGTTTTGTGCAAACAATAATCCACCTGTTAACATGAGTGTAATAAAAATCGTGTATTTTTTCATTTTTTAGCTTGTGTTTTGCAATTATCAATAATGCAATAATTATACTTTTTTCTTCTTTAATTTAAATTATAATCACTAATATTGTGAATATAATTACAATTATAAAACTATTTCCTAATGATTCCTAAATCAAACTACTTTTTAAAATTATTTTCATTTTTTTTATTATCATTTTTGGCATGTGATAACGAGCCAATTGGCGGAGTTGGAGTTAACAATAATGACGACACAACCGATCCATTAGTTACGTCAATAACCATTACCGCTAGTGCTGAAGAGTCAAGTATTGGTGATACTATTAATTTTAATGTTGTTACAAATAATGGTGATAATGTCACATTGTCCTCAGACTTTTACTTGAACGGAACTCTTTTGACATCTAATTCTCATGTTTTTTTAGCAGAAGGTGACCATTTATTTACAGCCGTATACGATGGAATAACTAGTAATGAACTTTCTTTCACAATATCAGATGAGAATACAAATGAATTATCAAGTATTACCCTCACTGCTAATATGTCATCTTATTATCTGAGCGAAGTCGCCACTTTCATTGTTGTTGGAAATGATGGTATTGATTACACTGATCAAGCATCTATAACAATGGGTGATGGATCTGTTTTAACAGGTAACACATACAACACAACCACTGAAGGTTCGTTTTCTTTTACCGCTACCTATAATTCTTTAGTTAGTAACGAGGTTCAAATAGATGTTTTACCCCCTCCTGCTAGATTTCAAAAAAATGTTCTGCTTGAAGATTATACAGGAACTTGGTGCGGCTATTGTCCTCGAGTCTCTTATGGAATCGAACTTGTTCTAGCAGAAACAGATAGAGTGGTTCCTGTAGCTATTCACAGACAAGATGAGTATAATTTTAATGCTCAAGCTTTAGAGAACTTAATTGGTCTTACTGGGTATCCTACAGCTATGCTAAAAAGATCTATTTCTTGGAATTATCCTGAACCTAATAATGTGAATCAAGTACTAAATATGACTAATGGAGACGCCGACTTAGGATTATCTATCAATCCAACAATTGATGGTAACACCATGGATATTACAATTGAGGTTAAGTTTGGTATTGATTACTCTTTAGCTGAATTATCATTAGTTGTTTATGTTTTAGAGGATGATTTATTTTCAAATCAAGAAAACTACACTAGTTATTACGGAGGTGCTTCTGTATTAACAAACTTTGAGCATGATCATGTTTTAAGAGCCTCGTTAACTGATTTGTTAGGAGACCCAATTCCTCAGTCATCTACAACAGCAGATAATATTTTTACTCAAACAATTACTACTAACGTTCCATCAAATGTGAGTAACAGTGATAATTTATCTGTAGTAGCTTTTGTTGTTAACGCTTCAGGCAACGGCACTCCTGGAAGCTCAAATCAAGCTATTAACGTTAGATCAGCTCATTTTGGAGACACTCAAACTTTACAAGAACTATAATTTAAATTATTAAACCAAAAAAGCCACTCATTTGAGTGGCTTTTTTGGTTTTACGATCTTTGTTTATTCTTTTAAAAAGGGATAACGGTAATCAGTTGGAGTCACGAATGTTTCTTTAATCATTCTTGGAGAGACCCATCTTAATAAGTTTTGAGCTGATCCAGCTTTGTCGTTAGTCCCTGAAGCACGAGCACCTCCAAATGGTTGCTGTCCGACAACGGCTCCAGATGGTTTATCGTTTATATAAAAATTTCCAGCAGCATTTTCTAAGGCCTTTGTAGCTATATCTACAGCAAAGCGATCGTTTGAAAATATTGCTCCAGTCAACGCGTATTCACTTGTTTCATCAACCAGCTTTAAAGTCGCTTCAAACGCATCATCATCATATAAAAAAACAGTCATCACAGGCCCAAAAAGCTCAGTACTCATTGTGGCATACTTTGGGTTAGTAGTCTTAATTAGTGTTGGTTCAATAAAGTATCCCTTGCTTTTGTCATATTTTCCACCAGCTATTATGGTGGCATCAGAATCTTTTTTAGCCTGGTCTATAAAGCTTACAAGTTTGTCAAATGATCCTTCGTGAATAACTGCTGTTATAAAATTAGTAAAATCGTCAGGGGAGCCTATTTTAAATGTTTTCATTTCGTTAGTTAAAAATGATTTAATATCTGGCCAGAGGCTTTGAGGGATATATGCTCTTGATGCGGCACTACATTTTTGGCCTTGAAATTCAAATGCTCCTCTTAACATTCCAGTTGCGACTTGTTTGTAATTTGCTGAGGGGTGAGCAATAATAAAATCCTTACCCCCTGTTTCGCCAACAATACGAGGATATGTTTTGTAGTTATGGATGTTGTTTCCTATTTGCTTCCAAAGGTCTTTGAATATATGGGTAGATCCTGTGAAGTGAAGTCCTGAAAAATCAGGACTTGCCAGAATCGTATCTGTAATCATTACAGGATCTCCAAAAACTACATTAATAACTCCTGGAGGTATCCCAGCCTCTTCAAAAATATCCATAATAACTTTAGCAGAGTAAACTTGGCTATCACTTGGTTTCCAGACTACTACATTTCCCATTAATGCCATACAAGCTGGAAGGTTTCCTGCAATAGATGTAAAATTGAAAGGAGATACAGCATAAGTAAATCCTTCCAAAGGACGATATTCTATACGGTTCCAGGCTGCACTTGTACTCTCTGGTTGATCTTTATATATGTCCGTCATGAATTGAACATTGAATCTTAAAAAGTCAACGAATTCACAAGCAGCATCAATCTCGGCTTGAAACACAGTTTTCGACTGTGCAATCATTGTGGATGCATTTATTTTTGCACGGAACGGGCCCGCTATTAACTCTGCAGCTCTAAGAAAAATTCCAGCACGTTGCTCCCACGGCAATTCCGACCAAGATTTACGTGCCTCTAAAGCTGTTGAAATAGCTGTTTTTATATGTTCTTTGTTAGCTATGTGATAGGACCCAAGTAAGTGCTTATGATCATGTGGAGGATGCATAGTCTGGGTATTTTCAGTTCTAACGTTTTTACCATTTATATACATTGGAACATCAATAGTTTGTTCAAGCATTGTTTTGTAAGTCGAGAGAACTTCTTTGCGTTCATTTGAGCCTGGTTTGTAAGACTTAACAGGTTCGTTGATAGCGGTTGGAACTTTAAAAAAACCTTTTCCCATGTGTGTGTTTTTAAGAAATTAATGCTCAAAATTACAATTTAAAACCCAAATTTAAAGCCTTATTTTGAGTTTAATTTTGAGCAAACGTTGCGCTCAATTTGAATGAAGGTATTCTTACTTTAAACTGGCTCGAAGTTGAATAATTTTCCATAAGATAAAATCCTTTCATAGCACCATTGGGAGATCTTAATACACACCCAGATTTGTACTTATGTAATTCACCTGGTTGTATAATTGGAGTTTTTCCGACAACTCCTTCTCCATAAATTGTTTCATTTTCATTAAGTGAGTCCAAAATAGTCCATTTTCTGGATAATAATTGAGTGGCATCTTCACTTAAATTTTTAATATAAATTTCATAGCTGAAGGCGTAATGAATAAATTCATTTTTTAAGAAGGTGCCTTCAAAAACAGTTTTTACTGAAATTTTAATACCTTTTGTAACTAGTTCCGTCATTTAATCAAAAATTTAATTACTTATTTGAGTAGATGTACCTTCTCCAAATCCTACAATTCGGTCATATCTCGCGCCTAAGTCTCTGTAATAAACAATAACTTTATAGTTATTTTCGGTTTCGTAAAAATCACCACTTATAGCACCTTCATCTAATTGATTTTTATCATTTACAACAACATACTTATAGTTATAAAATCCTTGCTTCAGTTTCATTACAAGTTCATAGTTACCACTTTTCGATTTGTAGTTCATTAGGTTATGGTTATTTAAGGCAAAATTGTTGAAGCTTCCATAAACATATATTGAATTTTTATACATTTCTGGTTGTTTAAGGGAAAAATGAACAAAGGTATAGTCAGCTTCAACAGAAGGATTCTCGCGATCAAGAACTGTGACTTGAAAACTTCCATTTATATCGGGGTTATAGGTGTAGCTAGTTTTAGATCGGTTAATGTCTAAATACAGATAGCTATGATAAATTTCTTGAAGATCAGTATATTGAACCCCTAAATTGGTACCTCTAACATCTTTATTTTCAAAATATAAGTATTCATTTCCCCCTGAGAAAGTTGTCTCTTTGTTATACCTGTAAATTAGTTCGTTTCCTAAAATATATTGTGGTTTTAGTCCTGAAATTGCAGTTTTTAAATTATTGTTTTGAAGAATGATTGTGTTTACTGTTTGTTTGGGGTTATTAAAACGAAAATTAGTATTTGCTGTTTTGATAACAAAATCGACAGACTGCTTACTGTTTATGTCGTCAACATTACGAGATCGTTTAATCTGTAGGTTAACATTAGCCAAATTTTCATAAACCATAAACTTTCGGCTAAAAACAAGTTCATTATACTCATCAAATATTTTGATTAGATAATTTCCAGAAACTCTCAGGCGAGTTTGTTTGTTGGGGATTTGAAGTTTGTAATTTGAATAGATTTGATAGGTATTAAATGAGTTTTCATAATTAATCACTCTAAGGTTATCCAATCCTTCAAGAAACTCAGACTTCATTAGTTTTGATTTTGTCCAATCAAAATTATAGTGTTCAATGACGTAATAAAAATCATCTTCATTTGAGTTTAAAACATCAAATTCTAAGTATAGCCGTTCACCCAAGCTTAATATTGGTAATTCAGATTGACTAGTATTACTTTTAAACGAAATAGATTTAACCTCATTATTAGAATCCATTTCTTGGACTTGTGAATTTGCCAAAAATAAAGTGATTAAAAACGAAATAGTTATTCTAATATTGGTCATGTACTTGCAATAATTAACTAGGTAAATATAAACATTTTTTCATCCTTGATAAAAAACATATTTTTTATGAAAAAATGTGATTAATTATTGTGCAGACTGCGCAATTAATTTGTAAATTTGCAGCGTTTTTTAGATAATAAATTCAACAAAAATAACTATGTCAAAAGACATTCGAATCAAAAAAGGTTTAGATATAAATTTAGTAGGAGAGGCGTCTCTAACAAAAAGTGATGCCATCAAAAGCAATTTTTTCAGTATCAAGCCTGAAGATTTTCACGGCCTCACACCAAAATTATTAGTAAAAAAAGCTTCAAAGGTTAAGGCTGGTGAGCCAATTTTTTACGATAAATCAAATGAGTCAATTCAGTTTGTATCTCCTGTTTCTGGAGAAGTAATTGAAGTTATAAGAGGCGATAAGCGTCGCATATTAGAGGTAAAAATTCAAGCAGATAAAACTCAGACCTATTTTGATCATAAAAAAATAGAACTAAAAAGTGCTAAAAGAGAAGCCATAAAAGCTAAATTACTAGCGTCTGGTTGTTGGCCATTTATAATCCAGCGCCCCTATGATGTAATTGCAAATCCTGAAACCACGCCAAAGTCGATATTTATTTCTGCTTACGCAACAGCGCCTCTAGCGGCTGATTATAATTTCGTGCTCACGGGAAAGCAAGCAGAGCTTCAAGCTGCTGTAACAGCCTTATCAAAATTAACTGACGGAAAGGTAAATATCAGCGTCCCTAAGGACTCTCATTCACCGTTCACCAATTTAGAAGATGTTGTGACCCATAAAATATCAGGTCCACACCCTTCTGGTAATGTTGGAACTCTCATAAACAAAATTGATCCCATAAACAAAGGAGAGGTTGTCTGGACGCTAACTCCACAAGATTTAGTTATTATTGGAGAAGTTCTTCTTACTGGAAAGTTCAATGCTGAAAGAATTGTAGCACTTGCTGGTTCTGGGATTCAAGAGCCACGTTATTTGGTTACTAAGATTGGATGTGAAATAGCTACCATGGTATACGACCGAGGAATCCAAAAGGATGCAAATGTTCGAATCATTTCAGGAACTGTACTGAATGGTAAAGAAATCAAGCCTGACGGATTTTTAAGCTACTATTCAAATGTGGTGACTGTAATACCGGAAGGCGACGATTATGAATTCTTTGGATGGAATAAACCTGTGTTTGAAAAGGTTTCAACTTCTAGAGCATTAACGTTTTCATGGATGACTCCGAACAAAAAATTCGATTTAAATACAAATACTAATGGAGAACACAGAGCATTTGTTCTTACTGGAACATATGAAGAAGTATTTCCGTTAGATATTTTTCCATTACAAATTTTAAAAGCTTGTATGTACAAAGATCTTGATGAAATGGAAGCCTTGGGAATGTATGAAGTTGCACCAGAAGATTTTGCACTTACTGAATTCATATGTGTTTCTAAACAACCACATCAAAAAATAATTAGAGAAGGACTAGACTTAATGC
>JABAZD010000039.1 GCA_018608705.1 Flavobacteriaceae bacterium
TACATTTAGTCAACTTAGGGGTCTGCCCTAGCCATGTAATGAAAGAATTATATTCTTGGCAAATTATTGGCGCTACAGCAAATAACCTTAAGAGCTGTGAAACCTTTATAAGTAAGGAAGTTGATTATATATACCTATCCCTTTTTGAGTGTCCAAATCTTGAAACTTCAATAGAAAAAGTTTTAAACCTAAATGGTTATAAAGCAATCTTAGAGACTTTGAATACCAAAACACCTATCCTTGCATCAGGGAGTATAAATATAATGACTGTAACTAACATTTTAGAAACAGGTATTTCTGGAGTTGCAGTTTCTGATGAAATTACACAAGACCCAAACACTATAAAAGCTTACAATAAAATACTTAATGCTTCATCAACTGTAGAAAAGCGTTATACTTTTAAATAAATGTTATTTTTATTAATTATAAGTCATAAAAAAAGCTCATCAAAAAAGATGAGCTTTCATAAAACTTTAAAGTATATTTATTAGATAACCTTTACGTTTACTGCATTTAATCCTTTGTTACCTTCTTGAAGATCGAATTCAACTACATCGCCTTCGCGAATTTCGTCTACTAATCCAGAAATGTGTACAAAGTGATCTTTTTCAACTCCTTCTTCAGTGATAAATCCAAATCCTTTTGATTCATTGAAAAATTTTACTGTTCCTTTACCCATAATATTGTAATTTAATTTAAATAATAATTTATGCAAATTTGCGACCATTTTTTCAATACACAATAGATTAATCGAGTTATTTTTGATTTACAGATTAAAATGTTCAATGAATAACTATAAACTTTCATAAATATTAACGTTTATTGAAAATATTACCTCGTAAATTCGATTTAATCTAACTCCATATATTTTTTTACCCCAAATAATTACATTTTTATACCTAACATTAAACTATAAACTCCATAAATAGTCTATATTTTATACACTAATTTGTTTGCTAATTTGATACCCAAAAAGCGAAAACTTTTTTTATTCATATTACCTTTTTTAGGGTTAACTTTAGTATTGGTCAGTTACACTACTCCAATAGTTAAATTAAAAATAACCCCCCTTTTTAATAACCAATCAATAACAAAAAACACTTGGTATGTTTCTTCCCAAAAAGACTCAATTCAGTTCACTAAACTTAAATTTTATCTTACAGACTTTCAAGTGAAATCTATTAAAGGTGAAATTAACACTATTGATCACAGTAATTATTTAATAGATATTTTTAAGCCTGAAACCCTAGAAATTCTGCTCAACACAGTCTCTTTTAATAACGGTGATAAACTATCATTTAATTTGGGTGTAAGTAGTGTCATAAATACAACTGGGGCACATTCTGGAGCTTTAGACCCATCAAATGGTATGTTCTGGTCTTGGCAAAGCGGCTATATTAATTTTAAAATTGAGGGGGTAAGTCCTAGTAGTAAAACTCGACAAAATAAATTTCAATTTCATATTGGAGGTTATCAATCTCCATATAACACAATAAGAAGATTTGATTTCGTTTTGAACAAACATACCACTGAGCTAAACTTAAAACTTGAAAAGTTTTTTGAGGGGGCTAAATTAGCAGTAGACAACCAAGTTATGATTCCTGGCGAAAAAGCAAGTAAACTTGCTACAGTATTCTTTAATACACTGTCAATAAATTGAGTAAAACGATCAAATACAGTTTATGTTCCTTAATCATCTTAGTGTGTAGCGGCTTTGTAGTGCTTAAAAACAAGACCCTAATATTTAACTATCCAGACTACTGGCCAAAACCACACTATAACTTTTCTAAACTGACCATGTCAGAAAATGAGTTTCAATTAGGGCGTCAACTTTTTTACGACCCAATAATGTCTAGAGACCAAACTGTTTCTTGCGCCTCTTGCCATTTACAAGCCACGGGGTTTACTCATGTAGATCATGATTTAAGTCATGGTATTGAAGGACGAATAGGCAATCGAAACTCCATGGCTTTAATGAATTTAGCATGGAACTCTTCTTTTATGTGGGATGGTGGCATTAATCATATTGAATTACAAGCCCTTGCTCCAATTTCTAGTGAAAATGAAATGGGTTCTTCTTTAAATGAAGTAGTTGCTAAACTGAATGCATCAATAAAATATAAGGGTCTTTACTATAATTCCTACCAAGATAGCTTAGTCACTGGACAAAAAACATTATTAGCCTTGACTCAATTTATAGTGATGTTAAACTCATACAACTCAAAATATGATAAGTACATTATAAATGAAGACAAAGGCCTGTTTACACAACAAGAAAAAAATGGCTTAAATATTTTTAGGAACCACTGTACCTCATGTCATACAGAACCATTGTTTACAAACAATGAGTTCCATAATAATGGACTCACACTAGATCCTTATTTGAAAGATTATGGGCGAATGCGGATTACAAATAAGCCTGAAGATTCTTTAAAATTCAAAGTTCCAACTCTTCGAAACATTCAATTTACGCCTCCATACATGCACGACGGACGGTTTGAAAACTTAAAAGCCGTAATTACACATTACAATTCAGGAATTACCCATAGCAGTACCCTATCAGAAAGCTTAAACAATAATTTACAATTAACTCACAAAGAAGAAGTAGATTTATTGGTCTTTCTCAGAACGCTATCCGATACAGAATTTTTATTTAACAACCGATTTTCATATCCTCATATTAACTAAACAATACTTTAATGAAAAAGCAATTATTTACATTGATTACATTTTTATTCATAACTGGGATCGCGATAGCACAATCCAATCCCATTATTACTGAGTGGATTCAAAATCACAGTGGAATTACAGGCCGACACTATGTACAAGGCAACTCCACTCCTATCATTGATAATGTCTTGGCCAATGTCCAAAGTATAGATTATTCTACAAACTGGGTATATGTAACCGCTACTGGAATACCATCTTATATCACGGGTCCATTTTTAGATAATAATCCTTCATTAGCTGAAAACCAAAATGCCATATATAAATTACCACTTAACCCAACACAAAACCTAGGAAGCACCACAGCTACATTTGGCGGAAACATTGGCGTTTTTATTAATGGAGTTTCTTTATTTGATTACAGGGATGGTGTTGCATGGAATAATGGTACAAACGCTCTTTGTGGCGGACCAGGAAATCCTCCTTGCCCAGGTGGTCCACAAGCAACCCAAAACTGGAACAGGGATGCTATTCCAGCAGAAATGAATGGTTTCGATTGCGTCAAAGCCCATCCGGCTATGGGGAATTACCATCACCATCAAAATCCAAGTGCCTTTGACTTAGACCTATTAGTTGTTTCTGATATATGTACTACCTATCCTGCGGATGGATTGTATGTGATTGATACCAACACTCATTCTCCATTAATTGGTTTTGCATACGATGGCTTTCCAATTTATGGGGCATATGCCTATGCAAACACAGACGGCTCTGGCGGGATAACACGAATGAAATCTGGATATTCATTGAGAACGATTACTACAAGAGCAAATGGTCCATATGTAGGACAAATATTCACCATCACAAACGGCCCAAATAGTGGAAACCAAGAAATAATGGATTTAGGCTATTTTAGAGAAGATTATGAATTTATATCGAACTCAAGTTCTGATTATTTAGATTCACACAACGGCCGTTTTGCGGTTACTCCAGAATATCCATCAGGAACCTATGCATATTATACCACTGTAGATGAAAATCATAATTCAGCATATCCCTACGCTGTAGGGCCAACATTTTATGGAAATGTTGTAGGGTCTAGTGTGAATGCCATTAACGAGACTACAACTAATTACGATTCTTCGTTAGCGATTAATACGTTCGATTCGACTTC
The DNA here is from genome assembly GCA_018608705.1 of Flavobacteriaceae bacterium. Taxonomy (GTDB): domain Bacteria; phylum Bacteroidota; class Bacteroidia; order Flavobacteriales; family Flavobacteriaceae; genus Hel1-33-131. The sequence continues at coordinate 3,842 of JABAZD010000039.1, forward strand.
ATTAAACCTAGTTATTTACCCAAACCCAAGTCAAGACTTTATTGCTATACAGTCTAATTTACTTGACAACAACCTTAAACTTGAACTTATTAACGAAATTGGGCAGGTTGTTTTAGAGAGTAGGATTTTACAAGGCAGCACCTTAAGCGTAATCGAAACCCACACGCTTTATAATGGAATATATTTCCTAAAAGCATCAAATAATAATCAAACAAAGACTTACAAGTTGATCATTAGTAAATAGTCTAACTGAAAAAAACTGCAGTATGAAAAATAATCGTGTTTTTTTATACTATTTATTAGTTATTATTTTATTCTAATGAAATACTTTCAATCTCTAGACGAAAGTTTTCCTTGATTTTATTTCCAATTAAAAAAGCAATTTCTTCAATTTTGTCTGAATTAAAGTTTGGAATATCTAATGTGTAGCCTCTAAAGCTAGGTACAAAGTCTTTAAGTGGAATACTAATTTCTTGTACTTCACCTGATGTTGTAAATGAATAAATGTAGGAATGGCGTTGGTAATCTGACCCTTTGATTCTAAACTGATAAGATTTTCCATCTCCTTTCAACTTTAATTTAACAGATGAAAATCCAGCGGTCTTTAGACCATCAAAGTTATATCTAAGTGATGAGAAACCTCCATTGTTTTCAGTGGTTACATACCCTTCAAAAACCCCTAAACCTTCCGAATTAACTTCAAAATTTCCTTGTGATCTTCCACCCATGACACGATCATCTACAACTCTCCAGCCGTTGGTAGATACCCCAGATTCAAATTTAAAAATAAGTGAAGGTGATTGAAACGTAGTCATGACTAAAAATAAAATAAGTGCGTAATTCATATAAATTTAATGTTTTTTGATTTCTTCAAGTACTTCATCAAAATTAGTTCTTAAATAAGCCCGAAGTTTTTTCTTATAATCTTCTTTTAGCCAAGTTAAAAAATTATGAGTACTCTTGCTAATACATTTCGAATAACGGTGAATTCTGAAATCTATATCGTCGGCAAGTAGTTTGACAAGCCCTAACGCATCATAAACATCTTCACTATTTTCAATACATATTAAAGCATGTTGTTCTATTGAACGCATTAATACAACTTTTGAAGACTCTCCATTTCTTATGGATCTAATATATGTTTTGTTTATATCAAAATAAACATCTTTGGAGTTTTTAAAAGAAGATCTAATATCATCAGGCATTTGATAAATAAAATTACTTTCAAGATCTTCATCACTTAGGACACCATCTAAATAATAGTTAGGGTATTTAAAAATACGTTGCCAATCTAAATTTGTACTTCCCCAAGGACCAAAACGATGAAAATTATTTCCTAAATCTATAACATCAAATGAATTTTTGTTTTTTAAAATACGAGATCCTCTTCCTATCATTTGATAATATAACGTTAAGGATTTAGTTGCTCGATTTAATATAATAGATTCTACTGTTGGCTCATCAAATCCTGTTGTTAATATACTTACAGAAGTTAAGATAGCATTAGGAGTTTTTTTGAACCACTCTAAAATCAGCGTACGCTCTTTTTTAGAGGCTGTATTATCTAAATGAGCAACTTGGTATCCAGCAGATCTAAATAAATCATAAACAAACAGTGAGGTGTTTATTCCATTATTAAAAATAAGAGTTTTCTTACCGTCACAGCGTTCTTTGTAAGCCTCCATTAATTTGGAAAGCATTTCATTATTTGTATATAAATCTTCAGAAGACTTAACTGTATAGTCTCCATTAGCACCTACAACCAGTGAAGTTAATCCCACATTATAAGAATACATATTTGCTTGAGCTAAAAACTCATTTTCTATCAAGGACTCTATACTCTCCCCTACAATTAATTCATTATAGTTGTCAGTCATTGGAAGTTCTATATTAGAACTTAAAGGAGTTGCTGTTACACCTAAAATAAAAGATTTCTCAAAAAACTTGAATAGTTTTGTAAATGAATTGTAATGAGCTTCATCAATTATAACAAGCCCAATATCAGAAATATCTAACTTATCATCTTTTAATCTATTATTAAGGGTTTCTACCATAGCAACGAAACACTCAAATTCAGACTGATTGTCTAAATTTGCTTTACTGTCTATTACTTTATTCTGAACACCAAATTCTGTTAGCACTGAAGATGTTTGTTTGCACAACTCTATCCTGTGAGTCATGACTAATACTTTTTTTTTATGTGTACTTAAATATTGACTTACGATCTCAGAAAATATAACTGTTTTTCCGCCACCAGTAGGTAACTGGTACAAAAGGTGATAATCATCTTGTGCAGTTTCAAAACATTGAAATATTTTTTGAATTGCACCTTTTTGATAGCTATAGAGCTCTTTTCCTGTTTTACGTTCTTCTTGTTCTGTAATAGAAAGCATAGTAAATTATAGATGATTTTTGCAAAAATACGTCCTTTATTGAGTTTTTGAAGAATTAAAATGATTTTTTTTTAAAATATTTAAATTTATGTCAAACTAGTTTATCTAAATATTTATGTGTTTTTTTGGATCCTTCGTACATTTCGAATTTTACTAATTTTGATTCCAATTTGGCATTATATAATTTTATCTTTCTGGATGGTCTCAAACCTATGTGTTTTAAAGCGTCAATATTAGATGAAATCAACCATGCAATGGTTCCTGGGTACTTGTGTTTTAGAGTGCTTCCAATAGTACTGTAAAAACTCTCCATCTCAATATCTAAACGTTCCCCGTAAGGAGGATTAAAAACCATATGGAGGTGATTAGCGCCACCTTTTTGTGTTTTGAAAAAATCTTCATGTTTAATGTATATAAAATCATCTAGCTTAGCATTTTCAATATTTTGAATAGCTTTTTTAACTGCGCTAGGAGATTTATCAAACCCCATTATTTTGTGGTGAAAATCGCGTGTTTTTGACAATAAGGATTCTTCAATTTTCTCAAACAAATCAACATCCCAGTCTTCCCATCTTTCAAATCCAAATTGATTACGCATTAAATTCGGTGGAATATTACAAGCAATCATTGCCGCTTCAACTAGAATAGTTCCTGACCCACACATTGGATCCATAAAATCACTTTGTCCATCCCAGCCAGAAAGCATCACAAGACCAGCTGCTAAAACTTCGTTTATGGGTGCTATGTTAGTTGCTATCTTATATCCTCTTTTGTGAAGAGATTCTCCAGAACTATCTAAAGAAACAGTACAAAAGTGTCTATCAATATGAATGTCAATTTTTAAATCGGGGTATCTTAAATCTACATTGGGACGCTCTCCAGTGTTATCTCTAAAACGATCAACAATGGCATCTTTAGTTTTAAGAGCAACGTATTGAGAATGTGTAAAGTTGTCTCCATTTAATGTAGCTCCAACAGCTAAGGATCCATTTGATTTCAAATAGTTTTCCCAAGGGAGAGAATATACTTTGTTATAAAGCTCTGTTTCATTTGTTACTTTAAAATTTGCAATTGGCTTAAGAATTTTAATAGCCGTGCGTAATCCTAAATTAGACTTGTACATAAATCCCTTATCTCCTAAAAAGCTAACATGTCTAACACCTATTTTAACAGCTTGAGCTCCTAGTGTTGTTAATTCCTTGGCTAAAAGTTCCTCAAAACCATACAAGGTTTTAGCAACCATTTTAAAATTATTCTCCATTAAAAACATTTATTAACTACCAAAAATACAGTATTTTTGACCGAGTAAGAATTATTTATGACAAAAGAACATCAAAAGTGGTTTCAATCTTGGTTTAACACCACCTATTACCACATTCTTTACAAAAATAGAGACAATAAAGAAGCTGAGCTTTTTATTTCAAATTTAATTTATTATTTAAATCTAATTCCTGAAAAAGATTCTATTTTGGATTTAGCTTGTGGTCAAGGAAGACACTCTAAATACCTGAACAGTCTTGGATATAATGTAACTGGTATTGATCTTTCCGAAAAGAGTATAAATAAAGCTAATAACTATGCATCAAATTCATTAAACTTTGAAGTTCATGACATGAGGGATGTCTATAATAACAAATATGAAGTTGTGTTAAATCTATTCACTAGTTTTGGATATTTTGACGACGAAAATGATAATATTAAAGTCATAGAAACAATAAAAGCAAGCTTAAAACCTAAAGGAATTGGAGTAATAGATTTTATGAATAGCCCCAAGGTTATTGAAAACTTAATACCTAAAAACACTTATATAGGAGATGAAATCACATTTAACTTAAATCGTAATTGTTCGAATGGATTCATTAATAAACATATAGAAGTTATTGATAAAAACAAGATATTTAAATACAAGGAAAGAGTACGAGCATACACGTTTGAAGAATTTAGATTAATGCTATCAAATGCTGGCTTAGATTTAATTGATTGTTTTGGAAGTTATAATTTGGAGCCTTTCAAAGAGAAAAAATCAGATCGTTTAATTTTAATTTTTGTAAATAATGATTAGCTTTCTTGCTCCTGTTTTTGCTGTTATTTTTGGAGTATTAATTGTTTTACTACATCGGAAATCTAAACCTTTAAATCTTAAATTATTTTTAGCCTTTAGTGGTGCTTTTTTACTGTCTTCAACCATATTTGAATTACTTCCAGAAGTATATTCACATTTAGAACCAAAACGAATTGGAATCTTTATTATGGGTGGTATTTTATTGCAAATAATATTGGAATTTTATTCCAAAGGAGCTGAACACGGACATCTACATATCAACGAACCTAAGAGCTTGTTTCCTTGGCTTTTATTTATGAGCTTAGGCATTCATGCATTTTTTGAAGGATTTCCGTTAAGGGAGCATAAAAATCTTATAATAGGTGTTGTCATTCATAAGATACCAATAGCAATTCTAATTGCAACATATCTTTTAAAATCAAAACTAGCTAAGTCCAAGGTTATTATTTTTATATTGATATTCACTCTAATGACTCCGTTAGGATCTTTAATTGGTGGTTTTCTAAATATCCCCTCAAATATTATTCAAAGCGTAAACGCGGTTGTGATAGGGATGTTTTTTCATATTTCTACAATAATTTTGTTTGAAAGCAGCGAAGGTCATAACTTCAATATGAACAAAATATTAATTATAGTAAGTGCTATCGTTTTGGCTTATTTTATCTAAAAGCTATCAAAAAAATGAGAATTAGATTAAATAAAAATGAACTAATTTTTAATTAAGAGATCATTGTACATCCATTTCTTTGATAAACTATACAAATCATAAGTTTGAAACGGTTCTTGGTACTCAAGTCGGCCATTTTGAAATTGACGTTGTAAAATATCTTCAATTAAATAATCTTCTTCGGAAACGTAAGGGTCAAAAGGAGTTTTTAGGGACATCTTATATAATTTTGCAGTATTGTTGTACCAATATGCACTCCAACCACTTCTTAGTGATTTAATTAAATTAAAAGCTGAGACTCCGGTTTGTCTATGTATTAATTTAATTAAAATTTGAGCTTCTGTAATTGTATTTTTTTTTAATTGATCAGTAAATTCTTCTTTAACAAATTTTTGTACTAAACGCGCATATTTTTTTTTCTCACTTTTTGACTTTAACAGATTCATTCTTTGATTTAAGATTTCTAAACGTTCAGATGCTAACTTAGCAAAAGGATAAACTTTGATTGTCTTTCTTTGTAAAATTAAATACCTACGCCTAGAATCTGAGGTTGAAAATTTTAACTTAGGAAGAATAAATATTTCATTCAAACTAATTGAATTGTTCAAAATTGTGTCTCCAACTACAATTATGTATTGATCATTATTTGAATCTTTTTTATTATCAAAATTTTGACCAAATATTATAAAGGGGAAATAAAAAATAAGATAAATAATTGGTTTCATAAATTATTATGGTATTTCGAATTCAAAATTACGAATTATGCGTTAATCTGTATGATATTATCATTCATAATTGTTATTTTTATCGAAATATTTATTCAAAATGGCTAAGAAAACTATACTAAATAAAAAAGCAATTTCATTTTTAGAAGAATATCTAAATAATGCATCTCCAACTGGTTACGAATGGAAGGGTCAGAAACTATGGATGGATTATTTAAAACCTTATGTTGACACTTTTATTACCGACACTTATGGAACTGCTGTAGGGGTCATTAATCCCGAGGCTCAATTCAAAGTGGTTATTGAAGGACACGCTGATGAAATTTCATGGTACGTTAATTATATTTCTGATGATGGATTTATTTATGTTATAAGAAACGGAGGAAGTGATCACCAAATTGCTCCTAGTAAAATTGTAAATATTCATACAAAAAAAGGCATTGTTAAAGGTGTTTTTGGATGGCCAGCAATTCATACGCGTACTTTATCAAAAGAACAAACTCCAAAACCGGATAATATCTTTATTGATGTCGGGTGCAAGACAAAGGAAGATGTAGAAAACCTTGGTGTTCATATAGGCTGTGTAATCACTTACCCAGATGCATTTCATATACTTAATAAAAAACATTTTGTATGCCGAGCCTTAGATAATAGAATGGGAGGTTTTATGATAGCTCAAGTTGCGCGTTTGTTACACGAAAATAAAAAAACACTCCCATTTGGGTTATATATTACAAACTCTGTTCAGGAAGAAATTGGACTTCGTGGAGCTGAAATGATATCCCACACAATACAGCCTGACGTTGCTATCATTACTGATGTCACTCATGACACAACAACTCCAATGATCAATAAAAAAGTACAAGGACATTGTGAATTGGGTAAAGGTCCAGTTATTGCTTATGCTCCTGCAGTACAGCAAAAATTAAGAGATTTAATTACCGAGACTGCAGAAGAAAACAAAATCCCATTTCAACGTGCTGCTCTTTCGAGAGCTACTGGGACTGATACTGATGCATTTGCATATAGTAACGGAGGGGTAGCATCAGCATTAATATCATTACCTCTTCGTTACATGCACACTACAGTTGAAATGGTACATCGTGACGACGTAGAGGATGTTATTAAAATGATTTACGAAACTTTATTAAAAATAGAAAACGGTGAAACCTTTTCTTATTTTGATTAATTAGTGGACGAATATCTAGATATTTGGAATGATGTCGGGCAACCCACAGGAAAAAAATGCTTGAAGGATGAAGCTCACCAAAAGGGTTGGTTTCATCCAACAGTGCATATTTGGTTTTATACTAACACCCCTAGCCTACTACTTCAAAAACGCGATTTATCTAAACAAACCTACCCTGGCTTTTGGGATGTTTCTGTTGCCGGACATGTGAGTGCTGGAGAAACCATCTTAGAAGGTGCTTTGAGAGAAGTAAAAGAAGAAATTGGATTGGATATAAAACAAAAAGATTTAAAGCTTATTGACGTTCGAAAAAATACCAATCGTTTTGATAATGGAATTATAGACTGTGAATTCCAGCATGTATTTTTAGCAAAACTAGAAACTTCCGTTTCCAACCTTAAAATTCAAGAAGCTGAAGTGTATGCTGTACGACTTTTTTCTTTTAAAGAACTTCAAAAATGCAGACTTAAAACCCACCCTAAATACACCATTGTTCCAGCCGATATGCATTATTATCAGTTTGTCATGGATTCCGTACTGAAAGTACTTTAATTTGCACTAATTTTGAAAAATGCAAAATCAACCCGTCCTTAAAATCGAGTTCATAGCCATCATGGCCCTGTTAATGTCTTTAGTGGCCTTGTCTATAGACGGTATCCTCCCTGCATTAGCCGTTATAGGAATCGATTTGGGAGTGACAAATACCAAAGACCATCAGTTATTGATTACCATGATTTTTCTGGGTTTAGGCCTTGGACAATTAATTTTTGGCCCCTTATCGGATAGTTATGGTCGAAAACCCATTATTTATATAGGCTTTTTAGTCTTTGCCATTGCCAGTATCATTTGTGTGAATACCGATAGTTATGAAGTACTAATTGCAGGACGCATATTACAAGGGATCGGTCTGGCCTCGCCACGGACCTTAAGTATTGCCATGGTTCGCGATACCTACGAAGGCGATTATATGGCTAAGGTAATGTCGTTTATTGTCATGATTTTTATCCTAATTCCAATCATAGCACCCACCCTAGGTAAGTTTCTAATGCTCACATACAACTGGCAGTCTATTTTTAACGTTCAACTGATACTCGGTGCCTTGGTTATGTTTTGGTTTTGGAAACGTCAGCCGGAAACCTTAGATCTTTCTAAAAGAATCCCCTTCAAAACTGCAGCATTAGTTTCAGGTTTTAAAGTATTTTTTAAATTTAAACAAGCCGTCGCTTTTACCCTAATAAGCGGGTTTATAACCGGTTCTTTTATGGTTTATCTAAGTTCTACACAACATATCTTTGAAGTTCAATATGGATTGGGAGAAGATTTCCCTTTAATTTTTGCCAGTTTAGCCATTGGGGTTGGGTTTGCTACCTATTTAAACGGCGTCTTTGTGTTAAAAGTTGGCATGAAACGCATTGCCTTGATTTCCTTGATAGCTTATAGCTTGAGTTCTTTGGTTTATGTTTTGTTATTTATTAATAAAGTAAATCCCCACTTGTGGATATTGCTTTTCTTTTTCGGCATTCAATTTACAGCCATTGGATTTTTATTTGGCAACCTTAGAGCCCTAGCCATGCAGCCTATTGGGCATATTGCTGGTGTCGGCGCTGCTATTAATGGTTTTATTTCTACCGTTATGGGCGTGTTCATAGCGACTCTTATTGGGGCCTTTATTGAGACTACGGTTTGGCCGCTATTTCTGGGCTTTACATGTTGTGGATTTGCTTCTATAGTCATTTTCCTTTTCAACAAACCACTGCAGCGTACTATTTAAAACGCTCCAGAATCGACGTCTTTAATAAATTGAACTAAGCCTTGAAAATATATTTTTTGATCATCAAATTGAGATAAATGACTGCCGTTAGGACACAATAAAAAACGCCCGTTTTGAACTTCCTCAGAAATAAACTTCATTTGCTCGGGATCCATAGTGTCATGTTTAGCTCCTATACTTAACGTTGGAACTGTTATTTTATGTAATTCTGCTTTCACATCCCAATACTTAAGAGTAGCATTGCCTTTAATCCCAAATTCACTAGGGCCTTGCATAGTCACATATACATCGTGATTGATGTGCTTAAAACTTCTATTTAAAGGTTCTGGCCAAGCCTCTACTGGCAATCTAATGATGTGCTTTGTATAGTAGTTATTAACCACCAACTCCATATAGCGCTCGTTTGTATAATCTTCTTTTGCTTCGTACACCATGATTTCTTTTAATACTTCTGGGTCTAACTTAGGCGCTAATACTTCATCGGAGTATTTTTGATAGTCAGGAATTGAAGGTACCATATTAGAAATAATCAATCCTTTTAAGTTTTGTTGATATTTAAGAGCATACTGCATTCCTAAAATACCTCCCCAGGACTGTCCGTATAAATAAAAATTATCGCTAGTCAACCCTAATGCAATTCGCACTTGCTCTACTTCTTCAACGAAACGATCTAAATCCCACAACGACAAGTCTTTAGGCTGATCACTGTAGTAAGACCCCAATTGATCGTAGTAGTAATACTCAATCCCCTCACTTGGAAAATAGCCATCGAAACTTTCATAAATCTCATGAGTCATTCCGGGACCACCATGCAATAACAAAACTTTAATTTTTGGATTATTTCCAACACGTTTAGTCCAAACATTAAACTTTCCTTTAGGAGTAGAAATTGGAATCATTTTAATACCTCCTAAGTACTGATCGTCATTTTGTGAGCTGTCCAAGTAGTCAAGATTAGACGGGTTAATAGAGTTGTTAATTTCTGTTTTACAGCTGGTTAGAACTAATACAACTATAAAAATATAAAACGAATTGATTTTCATGGGAATAATTTTATTATAAATATACAGTATTATTGAGAGTTTTCCATAATCATTTCTACCACTTCAGGATTTAATAACGTGCTTATATCCCCTAAGTTTGAGGTATCTTTACTGGCAATTTTACGCAGAATTCGACGCATAATTTTTCCTGAACGTGTTTTTGGAAGTCCCGTTGTAAACTGTATTTTATTAAGTTTGGCAATAGGACCAATTTGTTTAGAAATGAGCTGATTGATTTCAGCTTTTAGTGCCTCACTAGAATTGTTAGCATTTTTTAGAGTTACATAACCATACAAAGCACTGCCTTTAATATGATGAGGATACCCAACAATTGCCGATTCGGCTACGGCTGGATGCTCGTTGATGGCATCTTCTATTGGAGCGGTTCCTAAATTATGACCAGAAACAATAATAACGTCATCAACGCGGCCTGTGATGCGGTAATGGCCATTTTCATCTCTTAGAGCACCATCTCCTGTAAAATACATATTATCATAGGCTGAAAAATACGTTTCTTTATAACGCTGGTGGTTTCCCCAAATAGTACGGGCCATTGACGGCCAAGGAAACTTAATACACAAACGACCTTCCACAGAATTGCCTTTAAGTTCTATTCCATTTTCGTCCATAAGCGCTGGAATAACTCCTACAAATGGTAAGGTTGCAAACGTAGGCTTACCTTCAAAACTATTAGGGATTGGAGAAATCATAATACCCCCAGTTTCTGTTTGCCACCAAGTGTCTACAATAGGACATTTTCGCTTTCCAATATGGTCATTGTACCAATGCCAGGCTTCTTCATTAATGGGCTCCCCAACGGTTCCTATAATTTTTAAAGATGAAATATCATAAGGTTCAACAACCTCTAATCCTTCCTTGGCCAAGGCTCTAATAGCGGTTGGAGCGGTATAAAACTGTGTCACTTTATGTTTTTCAACAATAGACCAAAAGCGGCCATAATCTGGATAACTAGGAACCCCTTCAAACATCACGGTTGTCGCCCCGTTTAAAAGCGGTCCGTACACAATATAACTGTGACCTGTGATCCAACCAATGTCCGCCGTACACCAATAGATGTCGTCCGGCTCGTACTGAAATATATTTTTAAAACTATAGGCAGCATATACCATATAACCCGCAGTGGTATGAACCATACCCTTTGGCTGGCCAGTAGACCCTGAAGTATATAATATAAATAAGGGATCTTCTGCATCCATAACTTCAGCATCACATAGCTCAGACGCATCCTCTAGTAAGGGTTGTAACCAAAAATCACGATCCTTAACCATTGGGATTTCTGAGTGAAGTCGTTTGACAACTAGTACCGATTCTATTCCACTACACTCTAAAAGAGCTTCATCGGCGATAGATTTCAAATCAATTGTTTTTGCGCCTCTATAACCACCATCACTAGTGATTAACATTTTGCAGTCACAATCATTGATTCGAGATGCCAAAGCGGTGGCTGAAAAGCCCGCAAATACCACAGAATGAATCGCTCCAATACGAGCACATGCCAATATAGAAATAGCCAGTTCGGGGATCATCGGTAAATAAACACAAACCCGATCTCCTTTTTGAATCCCTTTAGATTTTAAGATATTTGCAAACTTATTAACGCGTTTGTGTAGTTCCTTATAAGAAATGGCTTCAGAAGCTGCATTAGGATCGTTGGGTTCAAATAAAATAGCGGTTTTATCTCCATTACCATCAAGATGTCGGTCTATACAATTTTCTGTAATATTGAGTTGTGCACCTTCAAACCAGCTTACTTTTGGAGTTGAAAAATCCCAATCTAAAACACGATTCCAAGGCCGTTTCCATGAAAAATTATCTTTAGCAATCGTGCCCCAAAAGGTTTCAGGGTCTTCAATTGATGTTTTATAATTTTGAGTATATGAATGCTTATCTTTAATATGGTATGTCCCCATCGGTAAAATTTTTGTGTAGATTTAATAAAAGTGGCCCATTTATAATAAATATACGACTTAGTGATTAATATGTGCTAACTTTGTCGACAAACAACCAATTTTGGAAATTAAACGGCTTTATTTTATTGATGCCATTAGGGCTTTCGCAATTTTAATGATGCTGCAGGGTCACTTTATTGATACACTTTTAGCAATTGAATATCGAGATCCAGACAATATCGCTTATAGTACTTGGCTTTATTTTAGAGGTATTACAGCGCCTGTGTTTTTTACAATTTCGGGCTTAATTTTCACTTATTTACTTATTAAGGCTAAAGAAAAAGGAACACTCTCCATACGAATCAGAAAAGGATTGGTGCGCGGGCTTATGTTAATAGGGATAGGGTATGCGCTACGGATTCCTATTTTTAGATGGCTAACAGGAAAATTTGGAACTTATTTTATGGTTATTGACGTTTTGCAATGCATTGGTCTTTCCTTGATACTTATTGTTAGTATCTATTTATTGGCGCGAAAGAAAACTTTGATATTTTCAGTTGTTATGTTATGTTTAGGGACCTTAATATTTTTATGCGAACCTCTTTACAGAACTTATTCAGCTGAAGGAATTCCTTTGTTTTTCGCAAATTATTTAACTAAAGTAAATGGATCTGTCTTTACGATCCTTCCGTGGTTTGGATATATGGCTTATGGGGCTTTTATAGCGACCCTATTTTACGGCTACCTAACACGACCTAAATTTAAAACGGGGCTTATAACAGGATTTTTTGTTACAGGTCTTATCTTAGTTTATGGGTCGACTCCAGTCTTTTTAGAACTGGCCAAGCTAATCAACTGGACCTTACTTACTGAAGTAGCTAATTTCAATTATTTATTTATTCGGCTTGGAAATGTCTTGGTTATATTTGGTTTGTTTTATGCTTTTGAAGACTATTTAAAACAACCGGTTGTACTTATAATTGGACAAAAGACCTTATCTATTTATGTAATACACTTTATATTACTTTACGGAAGTTTTACAGGACTGGGACTTAATCAAATCCTTGGTAAAGTTCTCACCCCTTTTGAAGTTGTTTTTGGTGCTATTTGTTTTCTTGTAACTGTAAGTCTTATTTCAATTTATATCATTAAAGCTAATACACACATTTATAAATACATTATAGATAAACTACACTATTTAAAGTCCCTTACAAAGTCTTTAAATAATTAAGCACATTTGTTTCTATCCGTTCTTGGATATTAGAGATGTCCGCTTTTACAAAAGATTCCCCAGTAATATTTTCATATAGTTCTACATAACGATCGCTTACAGTTTTTATATATTCATCAGACATGTATGGAATAGATTGCCCTTCTAGTCCTTGAAAATCATTACTAATAAGCCATTGTCGAACAAATTCTTTAGAGAGTTGTTTCTGTGGCTCATTTGCTGCTTGACGCGATTCATAATCATCAGCATAAAAATATCGAGAGGAATCAGGCGTGTGGATTTCGTCAATTAAAACAATTTTACCTTGTTTTGTTTTTCCAAATTCATATTTAGTATCCACTAGAATCAAACCTCTAGAAGCAGCAATTTCAGAGCCTCTTTGGAAAAGTTTTCGTGTATAATCTTCTAAAACTACATAATCAGCTTCAGAAACAATACCTCTTTTAATGATGTCTTCTCTTGAAATATCTTCATCATGGTCACCCATTTCAGCTTTTGTAGCTGGGGTGATAACGGGGGTTGGAAATAAGTCGTTTTCTTTCATTCCTTCTGGCATATTGACACCACAAATAAGGCGCTTGCCTGCTTTATATTCACGTGCTGCATGGCCTGACATATAGCCTCTTATAACCATTTCGACTTTAAAAGGTTTACACAAATACCCCACAGCCACATTAGGATCAGGACTAGCTACTAACCAGTTAGGTACTAGGTCAGCTGTTGACTCCATCATTTTAGTAGCAATTTGATTTAGAATTTGCCCTTTAAATGGAATTCCTTTAGGCATAACAACATCAAAGGCAGATAATCTATCTGTTGCCACCATAACTAAGAGGTCATCTTTTAAAGTATATACTTCTCTAACCTTTCCTTTATATAGGCTTAATTGGGATGGGAAATGAAAATTCGTATCTATAATTGAATAACTCATAATTTAGTTTTAATCTCTATTTTCAATATGTTTGTAAGCTTCAATAACTTTTTTAACCAGTTTATGACGAATTACATCTTTGTCATCAAGAAAAATCATACCAACGCCTTCAATATCTTTTAGTATCAGAAGTGCTTCTTTAAGACCAGAAATTGTTCGACGTGGAAGATCAATTTGCCCGGGATCTCCAGTTAAAAGAAATTTTGCGTCTTTTCCCATCCGAGTCAAAAACATTTTCATTTGGGCGTGTGTGGTATTCTGTCCTTCATCCAAAATAACAAATGCATTATCTAAAGTTCGACCTCTCATAAATGCAAGAGGTGCGATTTGAATAGTACCATTTTCTATGTAATTTTCTAGCTTTTCATGAGGGATCATGTCTCTTAAAGCGTCATAAAGTGGTTGCATATATGGATCTAACTTTTCTTTTAAGTCTCCAGGGAGAAAGCCGAGGTTTTCACCTGCTTCTACAGCGGGACGTGTTAATATAATACGTTTTACTTCTTTGTTTTTCAGAGCCTTAACTGCCAAGGCTACTCCAGTGTAAGTTTTCCCAGTTCCAGCTGGGCCAATAGCAAAAACCATGTCATTTTTGGAAACGCTGTCAACCAGCCTACGCTGATTAGTTGTCTGTGCTTTAATTTTACGACCGTTCACTCCGTGAACAAGAATAGTCCCGCTTGCCTTGGAGGATTCGAAATCATCCATAGATTGACTTGTGAGAACTCGCTCAATAATGTTATCATCTAATTTGTTGAATTTTTGAAATTGATTTAGCATCATTGCCATTCGTTTTTCAAATTCGGCTAATAATTCACCATCGCCCAAGGCAATAATCTTAGTACCTCTAGCTATAATTTTAATTTTAGGAAAGTAGGTTTTTATAAGTTCAATATTATTATTATGAGTACCAAAAAACTCTTTTGGTGTAATGTCAGTTAGCTCAATAATTAATTCATTCAAAGGCCTTAAATATTTAGTTACTTGTATGTTTATTTATGATGTATAAAAGTAATAACATTTTGGTGTAATTTTAAGTACTGTTAATAAAAATTTAAAACAAAATTGTGTAGGTTTGTATATCTAAGTTGATCAAATCTAAACTTATATAACCAAAATAATTTAATCCTTCAATGTCTATCATTACGTTAACAACAGATTTCGGAATTAAAGACCATTTTGCAGGAACTGTAAAAGGTGCTTTACTTTCAGAAATTAATGAAGCTGAAGTTGTTGATATTTCTCATAATATTTCCCCTTTTAGTATTTTAGAAGCTGCATATGTTATTCAAAATGCTTACAAGAGCTTTCCTAATGGAAGTATTCATATAATTGGAGTCGATTCTGAAATTAGCGAAGAAAACAAACATATCGTAGTTCAACTAAACGATCATTATTTTATTTGTGCTAACAACGGAATTATGAGTATGATTTGTTCCGAAATTAATCCACAAAAAATTGTTGAAATAAATATTCATGACAAAATAGTGTCAAGTTTTCCTGTGTTAGATGTTTTTGTTAAAGTAGCAGCACATATAGCTCGTGGAGGCACATTAGAAGTAATTGGCAAACTCGTCACAAATATTAAGCCTATCAAAAATATTTCTCCATTAATAAAATATGAAGGAAAACAACTTATCGGAAATGTAATATATATAGATCATTATGGAAATGTTATAACCAATATCAAAAAAAGATTGTTCGAGTCTGTACAGAAGGGTCGACGTTTTGAGATATCGGCAAGAAATCATAAATTTAAACATATATATAACCATTACAGTGACATTGTAGATTTCAACATTCCTATTGAATCTCGAAATAACGAAGGGCAAGGTTTGGTGGTTTTTAATTCTTCAGAGTACCTCGAAATCGCTGTCTATCGTAGTAATTTAGCAACAGTTGGAAGCGCTTCTTCTCTGTTAGGGCTTAACATGTTGGATACAATATCAATTAAATTTATTAAGAATTAGAACGCAAATTTATTCAACACTTGTAAACCAAAATTTAACAAACTAATGTTAATAAGTTTCTTTTAATAATTAACCCCAAAAAGATATATTTGTATTGTACACTTATTTTTATTTATAACATTCATAACAGATGAAATTCATAGTTTCCAGTAATTATTTACTAAAACAACTTCAAGTACTTGGCGGAGTAATTAATAATTCCAACACGCTGCCGATATTAGATAATTTTTTATTTGAATTAAAACATTCCAAACTTACAGTTTCTGCCAGTGACTTAGAATCAACTATGGCTTCCACATTGGAGGTTGAAAGTGATAGCGAAGGATCAGTTGCTATTCCAGCAAAACTATTACTAGAAACGCTTAAAACCTTTCCTGAACAGCCTTTAACATTTGTGATTGAAGACAACAACACTATAGAAATAAGTTCAAACCATGGGAAATACGCTTTAGCTTATTCAAGTGCTGACGAATTTCCCAAATCTATATCTTTAGATAACCCAAGTACTACAGTTGTTGGTGCTGACGTCTTAGCAACAGCAATTTCTAAAACTATTTTTGCAGCAGGCAATGATGATTTACGGCCAGTAATGAGCGGGGTGTTTTTTCAATTTTCTACAGAAAGTTTAACTTTTGTTGCTACCGATGCACATAAATTAGTGAAATATTCTAGAACAGATGTTAAAGCTAACGAAACTGCAGAATTCATTATGCCTAAAAAGCCACTTAATCTACTAAAAGGAATATTGGCTGGAAGCGATGATAACGTTAGTATTGAATATAATGATTCTAATGCTAAATTTTCTTTTGAAAATTCTGTGCTCATATGCCGTTTAATTGATGGAAAATACCCTAATTATGAAGCGGTAATTCCAAAAGAAAATCCTAATCATTTGACTATTAGTCGTAATCAATTTTTAAATTCCGTAAAAAGAGTTTCTATATTTTCAAACAAGACAACGCATCAAATTCGCCTAAAAATTGCTGGGGCTGAATTAAATATTTCTGCTGAAGATATTGATTACAGTAACAAAGCTGAAGAAAGACTAACCTGTGATTATCAGGGTGATGACATGCAAATAGGATTTAACTCTCGATTTTTAACTGAAATGTTAAGTCATCTAAATGCTGACGACGTACAACTGGAAATGAGTATGCCCAACCGTGCGGGTATTTTGACTCCTGTTGACGGATTAGAGTTGGGCGAAACAGTGACTATGCTAGTTATGCCAGTAATGCTAAATAGTTAATTAGCTAACAATTATACATTTTTAACCTTAATTCTTTTATTCTAGAATCTTGCATATATTCATCAAATGTGGTGTAACGGTCAATAACCCCATTTGGAGTAAGTTCAATGACTCTGTTCGCTAACGTTTGTGAAAACTCGTGATCATGAGTCGTAAACAAAACAGTTCCTTTAAAATTCTTAAGTGAGTTATTAAAAGCAGTAATGCTTTCTAAATCTAGGTGATTTGTAGGCTCATCAAGCATTAGCACATTTGCACGCATCATCATCATGCGAGACAACATGCATCGTACTTTTTCACCACCAGATAAAACATTAGATTGTTTAAGTGCTTCTTCTCCACTAAATATCATTTTACCTAAAAAACCTCGCACATGAACTTCTTCACGTTCTTCTTCAGTTTTTGCCCACTGGCGCAACCAATCTACTAAACTCATAGGTTCACTAAAAAAAGTACTGTTGTCTAGAGGTAAATAAGATTGAGAAGTTGTGATACCCCATTGAAATTTACCAGATTTGGCAAAGGAATTACCATTAATAATATCATAAAAAGCAGAAGTAGCACGAGAATCTTTTGAATAAACCACTACCTTATCGCCCCTATTTAAATTAAAATCTATTTTATCAAAAAGAATCTCACCATCTAAATCATATGATATTTTATCAACGTTTAATATTTGATCTCCAGCCTCGCGCTCACGTTCAAAAATTATAGCCGGATAGCGTCTACTAGATGGACGAATTTCTGTAACATCCAATTTATCAATCATTTTTTTACGACTGGTTGCTTGTTTCGACTTAGCTACATTGGCAGAAAAACGTCTAATAAACTCTTCTAATTCTTTCTTTTTATCTTCAGATTTTTTGTTTTGTTGTGCTCTTTGTTTTGCAGCCAATTGAGAGGACTCGTACCAAAAGGTATAATTTCCAGAAAAATGATTAATTTTATTAAAATCAATATCAGAAATATGAGTACAAACAGCATCTAAAAAGTGGCGGTCATGAGAAACAACAATTACACAATTGTCATAGTTAGCTAAGAAATTTTCTAACCAAGAAATAGTTTCATAATCCAAATCGTTAGTAGGCTCATCCATTATTAAAACGTCTGGGGAACCAAATAAAGCTTGTGCTAACAAAACACGTACTTTTTGTTTTCCGTCTAGATCCTTCATTAAAGTATAATGATTTTGTTCTTTTATACCCAAGTTGGATAGTAATGAAGCTGCATCACTATCAGCATTCCATCCGTTCATTTCTTCAAATTGAACCTGAAGCTCACCAATTCGATCAGCATTATTATCTGAATAATCATTGTATAAAGCATCAATTTCTGATTTTATTTTAAATAATGGTTTATTTCCGATAATAACTGTTTCTAAAACAGTGTGATCATCACAAAGATTATGATTTTGTTCAAGAACAGACATACGTTTGCCTGGCTCTAAGTGAACATGACCTGAAGTTGGATCTTGAACTCCAGATAATATTTTAAGGAAAGTCGATTTTCCAGCACCATTTGCACCAATAATTCCATAACAATTTCCGGAGTTAAAAGATGTATTTACTTCATCAAAAAGAATACGTTTTCCAAATTGAACTGATAAGTTTGAAACTGATAACATTAGTTTTTTTTGCAAAAGTATATAAATCAAATTAACCATCAAATAAATCGGAGTTGTAATTTAACAACGCATTAACAACAACAAATCGTTCATAGGTGTATTTTTGAATTATGACAAAACTCACATATTGTTTTTTTATTTTACTTACTTTTTATTGCTGCCAAAGCAATGATATGAGTAACGAAAATGTGTTTATCGGCGGGGATATAATAAATCCTTCTAACAGCTACGTCACATTGTACGATCCTAAGGGACATGTTGATACACTATATTTAAATTCTGATAATAAGTTTTTACATCATTTTACTGACTTCAATAAAGGAATCCACTCATTTGTTCATGGAGGTAAACACCAGTCATTATTGTTGGAACATAGCGATAGCATAATGATGCATATTAATACAAACGACTTTGATGGCTCGTTAACTTTTAATGGAAATGGAGCAAAGAAAAATAACTATTTAATTAAATTGTTATCAAGATTAGAAAATCAAAATTCAACTAACAATAACCTTTATAAACAAGAGCCTTCAGATTTTCATGAAACTATCATTTCTGAAATTTCCAAAAACTCTGAGGATCTTAATTTATTTTTAAAAAATAGTCCTAACTCAGATCTTTTTGTGAAGATTGCTTTATCCACTATCAAATATCATTATTTCACAAAAAAAGAACTATATCAACATCGACACTTTGGGTATAACTCTTCCATTAATTCTAAAAAAATTCCTTCTGACTTTTATGAGTTTAGAAAAGAAATTATATACAATGACAAAGATTTAAAAGACTTCTATCCATATTATAATTTTCTTTTTCCTCATATCAACAACCTATCTTTTGAACAACTTAAAGCAGATCAAAAAATATGTGACTTAGAATCTAATAACTTAGAATATACCAACCATAAATTAATACTTATAGATAGCCTAGTTACTAATCCATTGATTAAAAATAATCTTTTAAAATATACAGTACGTAATTTTATTTCTAATTCTAAATCCATTGACAAGAGTTATATTTTGTACCAATCCTATTTGGACAAAAGCTCAAACGTTAAAGATAAAACTTATATAAAAAATCTTTTTAAAAACACTCAAGGACTACAACCTGGTCATAAGTTGCCTTCAGTTGAAGTCATTGACAGTGACAATATCAAGTCCAACTTAAATTTAATATTTGATAACACCACTGTTCTTTATTTTTGGGATAATGCAAGCCGTTACCATTTTGAAAATAGTCATATCAAAGTAAACACTTTAAATGATTTGTTTCCAGAAATTGACTTTATTGCCATAAACATTAACTCTATGCATACTAATGCTTGGAAAAATATGCTTTATGCAAAACAGTACAGCACTAATAATGAATACAGGTTTGCAAACCCATCATTTGCCAAAAAGCGTCTAGCTATCAACTATATAAAAAAGGTTTTGATAGTTGATAAGAAAGGATTTATTTTAAATTCTACAGCTGATTTATTTGATTCAAATTTTGAAGATGTTCTTGAAGATTACAAATAAGTAAAAATACAGAAGACCTAAGCCTTACTTGTTTTTTTCTCAAATTTTTTAAAACTAGTTTCCTTTATTATAATCTTCTAAAAACTTAGCTAAACCACTATCTGTCAAAGGGTGACGCAATAAGCCTTCAATTGAACTTAAGGGACCAGTCATTACATCTGCTCCTAACTTAGCACAATCAATAACGTGCATTGTGTGTCTTACAGATGCAGCAAGTATCTCAGTTACGAATCCGTAATTATCGTATATATGACGAATCTCAGCAATAAGACTTAACCCATCAGATGAAATATCGTCTAGACGTCCGATGAATGGAGATACGTATGTAGCGCCTGCCTTAGCAGCTAACAATGCCTGACCTGATGAAAAAACTAAAGTAACATTAGTTCTTATTCCTTTATCACTAAAATATTTACATGCTTTTACTCCAGCTTTTATCATTGGTAACTTAACTACTATTTGAGGATCTAAAGCAGCTAAAGCCTCTCCTTCCAAAATCATACCCTCATAATCAGTTGAAATAACTTCAGCAGAGACATCACCTTCAACTAAATTGCAAATTAACTTATAATGATTTAAAATATTTTCAACTCCGGTAATTCCTTCCTTTGCCATCAGTGATGGATTAGTTGTAACACCGTCAAGAACTCCTAAGTCTTGAGCTTCTTTAATTTGGCGTAAATTAGCAGTATCGATAAAAAATTTCATGGTTTTTATGTTTAAGTGTTTAACAAAAATAATTGATTAATATACATAAACAAGCAAACAGCTTAAAATTGTTTTTAAATTAAAAACTATTTCAAAACATTTAAAAAATCAAATAGTCTTGATATATAAAACTTTAAATAAAAAAAGTATGGAGTAAAAAATGGCAAGCTACCTACATCACACTGCTACAACCATTTACCTTTGCTGCGTTCCCGCCCTGGAGGATTCAACAGGAGCTAGTTGTG
>JABAZD010000041.1 GCA_018608705.1 Flavobacteriaceae bacterium
AACACTCGCTTAATTTATATCTGAAAAAGTCCACTTTTATTTGACGACATACACTTATTATAACTACGAGTGTAAGTATTACGCTGGAAAAAAGATTAAATTATGATTAAAAATATAGCTGTTGTACTTTTAAGTTTATGTACTATTTTTTCATGTGAAACCAAAAAGGAATACACCATAGATAAAACAATTTTAAGGTCATTTGGTGCTAAACACAGGGATGGTTACATAGACCGAATAAAATTACATAAAGAAGAAATTGCCAAAGATTCAACCCATGTTAGCGATTACGTTAGTATTACCGAAAGCAATATTATCATGTTCGCTTTTGGTTTTATGTCGCGAGAGCAAACGATTCCAGAAGCCAAAGTTTTTCAAGAAAAAGCTTATGCTATGGATTCTTTGAATTCACGGGTTCAAGAAATGGCTGGTATTTTGCATTTTATGGATTCTGAATGGGAAGCTTCAGAAAAAGCATTCAAAAAATCCTTAGAACTAAATCCTGAAAACTTACAAGCAAGACATTGGTACACGCTGTATTTGATGGCTTTAAAACGCATAGATGAAGGTTTTGCTCAATCAACAATTGTACACGACATGGATAAAACAGGCGATTTTTTAGTCGCTCGTGCATCCATTTTTTA
The DNA here is from genome assembly GCA_018608705.1 of Flavobacteriaceae bacterium. Lineage (GTDB taxonomy): Bacteria > Bacteroidota > Bacteroidia > Flavobacteriales > Flavobacteriaceae > Hel1-33-131. Next base: position 645 of record JABAZD010000041.1, read on the forward strand.
TTTCTTGGAAGACTTTGAAAAGATGAAACCATTGATGTACAAATCACTTGAAAAAGATTCTTTATCGCCTTGGACTTTAGATTGGTTAGGCATGGCATACAATGGTTTAGAAGAACACGGTGATGCATTAGAAACCTATTTCAAAGCCTTCAATTTATCCGATGGAACTGTTGAAGTTGGTGGCGGATTAGGTCACGCATTAGGAGAAGCTGGAGAATACGAATTAGCCAAGGAAATGGCTGACTTTTATGATGAAGCTTCAAAAACAAAATATTTACCTGCTTGCCAGCGTGCTTTTATACACTTGGGTATTGGCGAAAATGATAAAGCAATGTCTTTATTAGAACAAGCCTACGAAGAAAAATCATGGTTCTTACAATTTATGCAAATTGAACATTGGTATGACCCAATAAGAAACACCGAACGTTTCAAAGCATTAGAAAATAAGATGAATTTCCCTAAATAAAACGTATTTAGTCTGAATTATTGGACTTAACATTAGTAATTTTCTTAACCTTCATTTGCTAAGAGTGGAGGTTATTTTTTATCCTTAAAATCATTTCTTACACCGTAGTCTTTGACTTCTTTGTAGAAGGGGATGAAGTGTTACACTAGTAAAAACACCTTCCTCTTTCTTGACTTTCTACCACTTGATTCTCCAGTCAAAGCCTTCATGACGTTTTGTAACTAGGAATTCCTCCTTCGGATAAGAAGAATTTACTGAGGGTGGAAAATATTTATTAGTTTTAACTTGAAATATGACTCCTTTTAAACACCCCTTTCGAAAAGCATTCTTTATTGAAATCTTAATTGTAAGTGTGTTTTGTACACTTATGTTATTCCACTCTTGTTTTGGTTAGCAATAAGCCTTTTTCTCATCCTTAAAATCATTTCTTTCAATTTATTCTTGGCATCTTCGGAAAGGGTGTAAACCATTATTTATAGACCTCATATAAGCCTATATAAAGCATTCTCTTTCTCGCTAAGTAAGAATTATAATTCTGTATTGATACGTCTTCATAATAGCTTTAAAGCTTGTCTGTGGACTGCTGGAATCGAGCATGCATACAGCCGTTTTAAAGGAGATTAATAGTACTTGTGAGTGTTCCTGTAAAGAGGTGATATTGGAGGAGTTTGAGGCTTATTTTGAGGTGTTAGAGATGGGGGTATTTCATGAGATGTTAAGGTGAGGGGGTACTGTTTGATTTATGGGATAACTACTGGGATATAATGTTTCAGGAGTTTTTTTTAACATTAATTAAGAAGCCATTTTAACATTCTTTATGAGAATTTAAAGTGGAAAACGATCCATCCTTATCAATTTTGAGTTTTCATATAAGTGTTTGGTTTTAGTTGATTTTTAAGGGTATGATAAACAGATTTCTCTCTTTCTGTTTTGATTGCCCTTATTTTTATGACCCACAAGCTTCACAACCAAGATCATCAATGTCGCAGCTACCCTTTCAACTTCATATCGGCAAACACATGCCCAGTTGAATCCACTGATACGCACCTACAGAGAATTTGTGCTTTTTTTCCTTATTGAGCCTCTTAATTTGTGCGTAGCTTAAATCCATTACACAAAATTAAATTGGACCAAAGCAATACCTTCGGATGAGAATAATGTACTGAGGGTGGAGATGATTTTCGCTAGTTTAGAATTTTGAGTAATACAATGCAAATATTATTATTTGGTACTCTTTTAGGAGAAGTTAATTTTTGTTTATCAGCTTAAACTCGTCAAACCTATCTATTAAAAAATCTGCATACCTTAAGAATCCTAAATCCGTAAAATGCACTCCGTCAACTGTGCCTTCATGATCACGGCCTGTTGCATTTTTACTATTAACATAAAACAGATTACTATACCCATTTTCAATCATTTTTTCATATTCATCTTTAAGAGCTCTATTCATTTTTTCAATCCACTCTTTGCCTTTTTTATCTAAAACTGAAGGCTCAGAAATAAAGTTTTCTACCAAAATAATAGGAGTTTCAGGATTTTTATCTCGTATCGTATTTACTAAAGGAATGGTTTTATTCGTTACGTTTTCAGTATTAATCATATTTGGCATACATTCAATCACATAGAAAAGAGGATCCAAATCTGATATCAATTTAGCTATTGACTGTTCCATCCTTCCATTTCCACTAAAACCAAAGTTTATACAATCAATATTCAATTTCCTTGAAATAATATTGGTATGTGCCATTCCTGGACGAGAAGCACAACCACCTTGCGTGATGCTGGTCCCATAAAAAATTATTGGTTTGTTACCATTTCTTACAGGTTTTTCAATAATACTCTTTGAATCAATTCCCACTTCAATATTTGAAATACCATCATAAAGGGGTAAAAATATTTTAAACTCCCGCATTTCAGTAGACATATTATCTATTAAAGAAGACTCGTTTTTAATACCCTCTGGGCGGCCAGTATTTAGATATTGCCAGTTGTCTTTATCTTTAAAATATAAATCAACACCTTTAATACCAGTTTCAGCCATATGATTCATTTTAAAATCATTTAAAAGTGTCCACTTTACACTAATACTTTTTGAATTAGAAAAAAACCGAATAGACATTCCTGCTGACGCTTTTGATAATTCCCACAATGAATCTCGAACTATATTTTTATATGAAAAAGGTAATCTATCATAGCGATTTTCTTTGAGAGAATCTGGAATAACAGTACCCTCTAATCTAAAAAAATCCTTTCCGTAATAGATTATATTTTTTGATATTTGAGGGCTATTCTGGCCAACAGAAAATAATGGAATTAATAATAACAGAATGAATAGTTTTTTCATATCCTTAAATATATAAAATTTATTAAGTCTTTTTTATTGATCAAAAATCCTAATTACTTTAAATAGCCCTTTAAAGTTGATCTACGTACTTTTTTTATTTTTCAAAAATCGGTAGAAAAGTTGGAAGAGTTTGAGGCTTATTTTGAGGTGTTAGAAAGGAAAGTATTTCATGAGTTGTTGAAGTGAGGGTATGCTGTTTGATTTGTGAAATAACTCCTGGGGTGTGGTGTCTTGGGAGTTTTTTTAACATTATTTAAGAAGCCATTTTAACATTCTT
>JABAZD010000011.1 GCA_018608705.1 Flavobacteriaceae bacterium
ACACCACAGATAAAAATAAAGTTTTGTTTCTTGTTAAATGGTTTCATAAAATAACTTGTAGGTTTTAAATTGTTTAATATTTTAGGATACCGACTCCAACGTACGGGTCCTTTTCCCCCAGTAAGTGCAACAGGGCACTTTGACTTGGTACATCCACACACTCTTCCAAGCGCGTCTCGTTTCTCGTATTTAAACGCACCAAACGAATCGATTTGTTTATGGAAGGCTTTGAATACAACGTGATTGTTTTTCTTTAATTTACGATTGGTTTGACTTCCCGTGGTCATCTCTTGTTCAATTTCCTTGGCAAGATCACTACCCTTTGTTCCCTTAACGCAATGTTCACCAAATATAGGAAATGAACAATGTTGGTCCGCCTTTGTTTTACCCTTTGGGTGATAATCACGAGTTGCGATAACTTTGGCACCCAATTTGGGTTTATTACATTTCTTAATCAAACGCACGATTGGTTTTACAATTCTTTTTGCGTTATATGTTGGTAACTTTCCTGTTTTGTGTCCTGGATATTTACGATCGATAAAGTCATTTTGCATATCAATTACCATTAAAACGTCATTTTTCATCACGTCAATTTTTTGATAAAAACGAGAATAATCAATCTTTTTTAATTTCGCGACGTACTGTTTATGATTTTTTAACGGCATTGCATTCTACTATTTTTAAATAAACAATATTTTATTATTATGTTAATTGAACAGCAAGATAAAGCAACAGATTTACCAAATGAAATTACAAATCATATTATGGACTTTCTTTATTAACGGGGCGCCGTAGGCGCCCCTGTCGCGCCGTCGATAAATTTTAATATTTTTACATTCCCACGAAAAGCAATTAATCGTTTTGTACACTTGTCTAATGGTTCTAATTCGTCTGAATACTCTTTCACAATTTCTTTTACAGTTTCAAATTCACCTTTCAACGCAGCCAGTTTAAAGGCTTCGTTTATTCGGTCCCCTGTGGGGACCATGGTCGCCGAAGGCGACAACGCTTGTTTAGTTTTTTCGAGGTCAAAGTTGCTTTGTTTTTTGATTATACTCATTGTACTTATTAATCTTAATTATTTTTTATTTTTAAATTATTTAATTACTACGTTCTAATTTAACGTTATCGGGGAAACATCCGTTTTTTTTAACATATTCAATAACCATAATGTTTAACGAATCTTCTTTATGTGCCAATTCTTTTACCAATATTGATGATTTCTTTTTTATCATTTTCTTGGCAAGTTCGATGTCCCCGTTTTTCACAGACCATCTTAAAATTGTTTCGACGATGTCTATATCTGCCGGGGATACTTCAAATAACGTAATCATTTCACGTGTCAATAACGATTCGTTTTGAACAATTATCTCTGAAACTTCCTTAGGAGCAAGCCACTCTTGAAGCATTAATCGTATTAATCCAACCGAGTTGATTTCAAGACCATATTTAAATGTTTTCGAATTGTTCAAATCGTTTTTCAAATAAAAATGAGCGATATCATATTCATCATTTTCAATTCCCCACTTTAACACTACACCAATAATGTCAAATAATTGGTACATATATTCAATAATGTATGGGTCACGCTTTGAAGATTCTGAACATGCCGTTTCTAACATTTTTTTACCGGTTTCGAAATCTGTTATGTCTAATTTTTGCAATACAATTTTAAATGTTTCTAATGAATTACCTTTTGCTGCTTCATTTGCCATGTGTTTCCAATCGATTATTTCATTAAATATTTGATGGTGAGTCATTTTTTTTACGAATTCGTGTTGCCCATTTTGAATTGCGTAATCCAACGAGTGATTTATGTAATGTGGGTATCTGGAATCATTTGAAATTTCAGGAATATTAATCGCCATTTCAAACGATTTCACTAAACCATACGTTCCAAAATATCGGAATAACACCCCGACTGTACTTTTCGATGCAATGTATCCCCTTTCAAATAACCGAACCAATAAATCATCTAAACGTTCCAAATGATCCACTCGAAAGTCTGAATCTTTATTTACACTCTTTTTACACTGCGTTTCCAAAAATCTAAGAATGTCCCACGAAACATCAGTCGAGATACAAAATGCTTCACTGAATTTATGTTTTCCAAATTTTGAAAAGTGAAAATCAATGGTGTCTGGAATTAAATCAAGTAATAAATGAATCATATCTACTTGTGTATCTTTTTCAGGGCATTTGAATGCTTCGAAAAGTAATTCTTTTTCATACGTTTCGGGTTTGAAAGCTTTAAGTGTATTATTGTTTTCGAGTTTCATTGTTTTTTATTAATTAACTTATTCCTATTATTTACTTGTTCTTATTTTTTGTTTTTAAATTATTTACACTTAAAAAATATAATGTCAGAATCGGGGCGATACGAACCAAAGTTATTAGAACTTTCGAGTATTAAAGCGTATTTGTCTGATCCATCGGGATATAGAGAAAGAGCAGGAGAATATAACCTTTTACCACAAAGTATACATGTTAGTCAATTTTTATGTAAAGGAAATTATGAAATTTGTCGAGCGATGATGCGAATGTTTTATAAAAGTTGTGCAGATGTAATCGAAAATCCAGATGATTATTCAAAGGAAGAAATGATAAAATGTATCTTACACTTTTGTCGACAATATGATTATCATTATGATTATGCTGATAATTTATTTTATCGTAAAACATTTAGTCCATTTAACCCTACTAATGTCGTAACTGGTGATGAAACAGAAACACAAAAAAGAGAAAAAGATAATAAACAGTATTACAACCGATTTGAAAATTTAATCGCGGGATATGATCGTTCTCAATGGATTAGTTTAGTCAATGATGTACACACTGATATGATGACCGAAGAAACAGATCAATATATGGATTTGTTAGAATATCCTGAACACTTGGGTAATTCTTATTACATCAACCCAGAGTTAGCAACAAATGGATTCATTGAATATGGTGACGATAAAAGTTCCGGAGGTGGATACGATGATTTGTATGCCGATGAAATATTAAGTGATGGTGGTGATTACTTTCAAGAATTTTAATGTTTGATTTAACAAATAGAATGTTGGAAAATAAACAAAAATTAGCTATTTATGCTGCTCGCGAAGGAAATTTTGACATTTTTAACATTGTGATTAATTACTTAATAGAAACGGAGGGACCAAATTCTGTACGGTTTGAAGACTTTGCTATTTTACGACAATCTTGTGCTCGTGGACATTTAAACATTGTACAATATATTTGTGAACATTTTCCTCCCATTGGTGATTTTAAATATGGTTCGTGTTATTATAACTACGGTCCGTTTGAATTGGCTTGTGGGAATGGACACATTGGAGTTGTTCAATACTTGTTTGAAACATACGATATATCACCAAGTATCGTTCAAGCAGGTATTTCAAAAGCAGCAGAGAATGGATTTATTCAAATCATAAAATACTTTTCTCAGTTGCCTTTCGGGCACATGTCCTTTGAAAATGCACTTTATTTATCACTTTTTTATAAACACATGGATATATTTAATTATCTACTTCAAAACAGTACGAAATTAAACATAAATATACAAGCAAAAAATGACGCCATCGTTAAAAACTTGGCAAAACGATTTGAATACCCGCGGATATTACGGGGTATCCTTGAAAGATATTACACATTTGAAGACATATACCGAATTAACC
>JABAZD010000031.1:0-2707 GCA_018608705.1 Flavobacteriaceae bacterium
ATGGTTTTTAAATTAGGCATTCTTTTCAATGTGCTGTATGTTCGGTTTCCTCTAAGAAAATGGATAAATCTATTGAAACTGTAAATTGGATTATGGTTAAATGAATCTACACAAATAAATACTCCTCCTGGACTCAATATTCTATCTACTTCGTTCATAAAAGCATTCAAATCAACATATGAAAGGCTTCCAGCACATGTTATTATATCAAAAGAATTATCAGAAAAAGGAAGTTTTTCGGCATCTGCTACAATACCATGAAGTTCATAACCTAATAGCTTTGCCTTATTCACAATTAATTTGACACTTTTTTCAGAGATATCAGAAACATAAATTTCAACACCCCGCCCGACCCCTGCCAATGAATGCATTCCATCACCACAGCAAACATCCAATAGGACCTTTCCCGGAGTAGAATTTTGCCTGATTAATTCTTCGTACTTAATATATGGAGGCTGAAGGAATTTCGGAAGTGATTTGACCCCTAATCTAAGGTGGATGTTCTCAGAATTTAATTTTTTTAAGTTCTCTTCGGATCTTTTATTATACCTCTCATACTCAATCAACTTCGAACTTACGGAAGACATAGCAATGTAGGTTTAGTAATATTAGTATTTAATCAAAACACCCATTTTTTTGAATAAAATCGGCTTCTGATAATTTCAATGGTCAGAAATGTTAATTTATTTCTTCTTAATCAAAATGAGCAATTAAATATAAAAATTTATAATTTTCTACGTCATCTTTTTTTTGGTTAAAAGTAACAAGAGTCTCTATTTTACCAAGTCCGTCATAAATCACTTTTGGTATCGGGGTTAATTTGCCATAAAATATTCTTTTCAGCAACTCCTTACTTTTCATTGTTTTTGGAATTAGTCCAAGCTTAACAGCAGATTGCCGGATGAAGCTGACAGTACGGTTGTTCCCTGATGGTAGGTCGTGATAGCCCATTAATACCTCTGATTTCGATTCCACTTTAAACATATCCAAAAGCTCAGTTGCAGCAAAATATTTGTGTGAAAAAGGACTCTTATTGAATCCATGCCACTGACAATTAACCGAGGTTATAATTAATACGCCCCCAGGTCGAATTACTCTCTTAACCTCTGAAATAAATTTGCTAACGTCAGGTATATAATATAATGCCTCGAACAAGAGTACAAGATCATATTTTTTGTCCTCATAAGGTAAGGCTTGTGCATCAATCCTCTGAACTTTTACTTTGGAATCTCCTACATAACTATCTGAGGCAATATTTACTAAGTTATCATCAATATCACCTCCCATAATACTTTTGGCTTCTTCGGCCATATAGCCTAGCCCGGTACCTGAACCACAAGCAATTTCCAAAACATCTTTATCTTTAGCATACTGCTTTGCCAAATGATATCGGGTCATCATATATGATAATTGATCTTTTGAAGCCCCTTGCCCCGGAATTTCTGTAACATTGGTAAAATTACCCATATAATCAACGTTTATTTGGTTCTCCCCCTAAGTAAATGAGGATATAGGTTTAATTTTCGTTGAAGAACAGTATTGCGCTTCTAGAATTCTTGAAAGTTCGATACCCTCTTCCGACCGTTTTGAATTATTGAATCTTCCCATTTAGTCTTTCAGCCATCGCGTCTGTAAGATTGGATATCAAAGCATTCACGACCCCTGTAATGTGGTTTTTAAACAGAGACCACGCATATAGTTTTCTGTCTTGAACAGATCCTTGAAATTTTCTCGAACCTGCCAAGATTTGCTTACCCCATAATTGGCATCGGCTATTTTTTAGTTCTTGATGATGCTTTACTTCTCTTCTACGAATTTTATCAATGCCTTCATTGATATATTTTATTAGATGAAAGCGGTCATGAACAATTGATGCATTGGATAAAAATTCTTTGGCTGATAGCATATATGTCTTCCACATATCCATGGTGATTGAACCTACTTTCTCTAGCTGATCAATGATCAATGACTTATTAGACAGCTTTTTACAGGCCTCCTTGGTTCGATCCTCTTCTATATCAAGAACAGGTCCTGAATCAGGATGGCTGAATACAGTGATATAATGATGACCTTTTTTAAACAACTTTTCATTAATACTTAAATGATCAAAATCAACCTGAGAATTACTCCTTCTTTTCATGCCTCGCTCGACACTTTGGTGCAAAAATCTATTGATCACATTGAACCCACAGCGCATCAATTTAGCGGTTTTGGTTTGGTTTTTACTGACTTGAAGCAGGTCTATCACCATATGTTCAAACAAATAGGATGGCGTTTATAACCTGATGCAGTACCTGGAACAACGAATAATAACCCCTCAATTGGGAATGTAATCCGGCATAGTTCATAAATCTGAATGAAAATATAAAAAGCTATCAAACTCCATCATTTCGTGAATATATAATAAAATGTACTAACTTAAAAATATTTGAAAGTTTCAATCTTACTACTTTCATTAAATGCAAATATCTCATTTAGTTCAAGCCTTTTCTTGAATCAAAAATGCTTTGCACTATAAAAAAATGTATCAGGGAATTTAACAATATTTTTGCTTCAAATTCATGAATTATAACCTTGAATCTACAATATCTCTAGAAAGGCATGCCTTAGTATCGAATATAATGGAATTTGTGCCCTTCTTTAGCTTATCAAAATCAAGGTTTAAAAAACTATCATGAGAAACAGCCAGAATTATTGAATCATATGT
>JABAZD010000031.1:2717-3610 GCA_018608705.1 Flavobacteriaceae bacterium
ATCATATGTTTTGAACGTATCACAAAGCGTAATTCCGTATTCATTAAAAACCTCTTCCTTATTAGCAAATGGATCATAAATATCAACATCAACATCAAATTGGACTAGTTCCGAATAAACATCAATAACTTTCGAATTTCTGATATCTGGGCAATTTTCCTTAAAAGTAATACCCAAAATTAGAGCCTTGGAGCCCTTTATTGAGGATCCTTTCTGTATCATTAACTTAACAACTTTATTGGCAATAAAGATACCTATATTGTCATTAATTCTTCTGCCTGACAATATCACCTGCGGATGGTATCCCAATGATTCTGCCTTATGAGCTAAATAATAAGGATCAACACCAATACAGTGGCCACCTACCAGGCCGGGTTTATATCTTAAGAAATTCCATTTGGTTCCAGCAGCCTCAAGCACATCAGTTGTATCAATACCCATACGATCAAATATCAAGGCTAATTCATTCACAAAAGAAATATTAATATCCCTTTGCGCATTTTCAATCGCCTTTGATGCTTCTGCAACTTTTAGGCTCGGGGCCTTATGTGTTCCGGCCGTTATTATACTTTTATAAAGAGAATCAACTATTTCTGCAATTTCAGGTGTTGAACCTGAAGTGACTTTCTTAATTTTTGTAAGTGTGTTTACCTTATCCCCCGGATTAATCCTTTCTGGTGAATAACCACAATAAAAATCAGAATTAAATTTTAACCCACTGAATTTTTCAAGTACCGGGACACAATCTTCTTCTGTACAACCTGGATATACCGTGCTTTCATAAATTACAATATCTCCAGGCTTTAATACTTCCCCAACCATTTTTGAGGCCTTTAACAGATGGTTAAGATCTGGGGCTTTAAACTGATTAATTGGGGTTGGGACTGTTACAA
>JABAZD010000048.1 GCA_018608705.1 Flavobacteriaceae bacterium
ACATTTCCTATTAGTTACAAAATATCAGATAAAATAGTAAAAGTAATATACAGTCGGCCTCAATTAAAAGGAAGAGAATTAGTAAAACTAGCACCACCTGAAAAGGTTTGGAGAACTGGAGCTAATGAAGCTGTAGAAATCACATTTTATATAGATGTTGTTTTTGGAGGAAAAGCATTAAAAGCAGGTACTTATTCATTATTTACAATACCCTCCATTGACGGAGATTGGACAGTAATCATTAACAGAGCTAGAAATGTTTGGGGATCATATTACTACAATCAAGACCAAGATGTTATTCGAGTTTCAGGAAAAACAACTAAAACAGAAGAAAATATTGAGGCTTTTTCAATGATGTTTGATGAAAATATGACTCTAAAAATGGGGTGGGGAAAAACCGTTATTTCAGTTTCTATAAAAAAACCCTAATGTTTCTAAAATTGTTTTAGTAGTCTAATCCTGATTTTTGAGAATAATAAGATTGAAGTATTTATTAACCCAACATCACTCTTGAGTTAGATCAAATCTTTCAAACTAATTGAATTATGTGATAAATACGATTTATTAGTCCCTTTATTTAAGCGGTCTTTGCCACTGACTAAGATAAATGATTTTGCCATTTTCGATTCTAAACATTTCATGTGCTGCAAGCTGTTGGGAGCTACCGTCGGAAGCTACATACTCTTCATAAGTCCAAAGCAATACCCATCGCTGATCAGCAGCTTTATCTTTAAGAGGAATCCATGTTAGTGGACGGATTCTTATTTTGTAATTGTTTATAAAATCTTTGAAAGCCGCATCTAATTCAACTAAGCCGTTCAATGGTGAGCCATCAGACAATATGGCTGTAAAGTCAGAATGAAATAATGACCTTGCAGTTGTGTAATCTGAGTTTTCCGCAGCCTTTTGGAGCTTTAGCACCAATTCTAAAGCTGACGTATTTTCGTCTAGAGTCCAATCAGCTGGCCATGCTGCAGAGTAGGCGGTTTGTTGTTGAGAAAATAGTCCAAGGGACATGAATAATAGAAGAGTTGTAATATTTTTTTTCATAGCTACAAGTTATTAGTTTTAATTAGCAAGTAAATATATCATATAAACTTGCAATTAGCAAGTTATTATGATTAAATTATTGCAAATAAAATAACTTTTGCACAATCCACATAAAAAAAAGGTTACACTTTATAAAAGTATAACCTTTTTATTGTTTTAGTAAATGCCCCTATTGAAATATCGAACATCAGTTTTACTCCAATAGATTTAATCGACACACATAATTTGATGACTCTTATTATTAAAGAATAACGCAACAACTAACATCTGTGGTGTTACTCTTTTAAATATTTATGTTTTTACTTCATATTACTAAAGAAGTTATTCAAAATTTCTAAAACCACAATCAAAGCAATAAGCAACCACAAATCTTTCTCTTTCAGACAGGAACATCCTATTCAAGCCGCTAATTTTATTTAATAAACCTTGGATTTGAACTGGAAGTATATCCTTTGTCAGTGAATTTAAATAATCCTCAAATTCAATCTCGTTATTGTAAGAGAAAGCTTTATATTCTTCTAACTCAAGTTTTGTGACCATAGAATCAATAGCATCTTCTAAGGAGCCTAATTTATCGACCAAACCTAGTTCAAAAGCTGTATCACCTCTCCATATTCTTCCACCAGCGAATTTAAGAACTTCAGAAAAGTCCATGTCTCTATTGTTGGCAACCTTAGTAACAAAATCCTTATATATGTTTTCTGTATTTTCTCTGAACTGATTATTGAGTTCTTCACTCATTCCTCTTCTCAAATCATAAACATCTCCAGCTTTTGTCATACTTACGCCGTCATAACTCATTCCAACCCAGTTTTCTAATGGAGAAAAATCTGGAATAATACTGTAGACACCAATTGACCCTGTTAGGGTAGTCTCTTCAGCCCAAATTTCTTCAGATGTAGTGGTTACCCAAACCCCTCCAGATGCAGCTATATCACCCATAGATGTTATTACAGGTCTTCCAGTAGATTGAAATTCCTCCAAAGCATTTGTAATCATTGAGGAAGCATAGACATCTCCTCCAGGACTATTAACCCTTAGGACAATTCCCTTTACATTTTCATCGTCTCTTGCTTTATTAATGTTTTTTACAATATCTCCTGACCCAGCAGTATTGAAACCTATATTGCCAGTCACAATTTCTCCTTCAACATGAATAATAGCAATTTTATTTTTCTCTTGAACCCTTTTTTTCTTATTGCTTACATGCCGATCTTTGAGAGTGGACAGATATTCTCTTCCTGAAATTCCTTCAGGTCGTTCGTATTCCTCTTTACTACCATATTTTTCAATCATATAGTTTCTTAATTCTTGCTTTGACATTAGCTTATCAACAAGACCAATTGCAAGAGCTGTTTCATTGTCATTACCACCATTTTCAGCACTAAGTAAATGGTAATTATCTCCTACATACTGAATTTTTCCTGACTCGAAGCCTCTTCCAGCCTCCATTTTGCTTTTATATTTTTCCCAAACTGGGGTAACAAACTCTAACCAAGCCAGCTTGTCAGTTTCAGACATATCATTTCTTGTATAACCTTCTGGGCCTGATTTAAAATCTCCGGCGGCATAAACATTCATATCTACTTTAATGTTTTCAAAGAAATCTTTTTGATATTGCCTTACTCTACTGAACCCAAACGGAAGTACTGATTCATAGGAATCTTTTTCCAAAATTATCTCAGTCGCTTGTGAAGCCATGAGATATCCAGTAGTTCCCAGACCACTTGTAAAAGCAATAATCTCCTTACCGTTTTCTCTCGCTTCATATAGAGCATCTGCTATTTTTAGTGCTGAAGTATAATAAGCACTTAAGTCGTCAACATTTACATAAATGGCTTTAAGATCATCATCTGCACCAGCATTTTTAATAACTTTTAAAAAACTTTCTAACTCAATCTGATTGGTGGAATTCCCAAAAATCTCAAATTCTTCGAAAGGTTCATTTCTTGTAATTGCTTTATCTAAAATCACTCCATTTGGCTCCAAGTATAAAACTTGGTCCTCAGTTTCTACTTTGTCAGATTCAAACAAAGAACCCATGACGTAAAAAAAACTAAGTGTTATTAGCATTAAAAAAAGAACTGTAAGTATATTTATAAAGACCCTTCTAAATTTTACAAGAACATTGTCTACAAACGATATCATATTTTTAATTTTTTTCATAAGTTAATTTTTAATTACATTTGTCTATGGGACGTGTAACCCAAAAATTTGTTACAGATTTCTATTATTAATTTAAATAATCAATTATGAAAAAAATTATTCTATTATCAATTACAACTTTTCTACTAATTGGTTGTAAACAAGAATTAAATAAAGAGTGTGAGTCCTTAGCAAAAGTGAGTGAACAAACAAATAAAAACATCAATACCTATAAAATGGCCTGGGATGCTTTTTTTGAAACCCGAGATAGTAACGCTATAAATACTGACAGTTTTG
>JABAZD010000020.1 GCA_018608705.1 Flavobacteriaceae bacterium
AGGAATGGCAGATCCTGTGAGTAAAGTCTAATGCCCACTACCCAAATAACAAGCGGACACTAGACTTTTATAATTATAATGCAAATATATATAATAAATTTAAAAACGAATTGATTTTCATATAATATACTATTATTTATTATAAAAGCATATTTATGTAAAATATAATACGTACATATTAATATGCATTTTGAATTAAAAAAAGAATAATGAAGTTAAATTCAACCCAATAGCAAAAACACTTCTAGTGTATGTAAGCCTTTTGAAACTCAAGTCAATTGCATCTACAGAGTAGATCACCTTACGATTATCTCTAGTATAATAACTCTGTGACTTCTTATATAGATGTTGTAGTTGCTTTGAACAGAGAGTACTTAGATAACAACCAAAAGAATTGGGAAGGTGAAGCTGGATTCTACAATAACACATCTAAAGTGCCTGGCTGATGTAAACTAAAATAATCCTCCTAGCGTACTTGTTCTTAAGCTAATGCCTTATACCCTACTTAAGGTAAATAGCATATCTCATACTACTAATAAGCCTTTTGATTGGAGGATGAATTGAAGTGAACTAAAAACCATAACATTTTCCAGAACGATATGTTGTATACATTTTCATAATACTTGTTTGGGGTCTTCATGATTACAGATAGAAGGTCAGTAGGTCTTTCTTAAATAAACTTTAACCAGGAATTAATTATATATAAATTATCAGCTAAATTTTAATTTAATGTTGCTTCTAATTCCACAATTAAAGGTCGGTGATCTGATACTATAGGCTGTTTTAATAACAGCACATTTTTCTTTTCAAATTGTACTTCTCTTGAATCTCTAAATAATAGATGATCAATTTCCCGTTGGTGTTCTCCTTGATAACTAAATTTATCATGGCCCTTATCTACGAATATAAATCCTTCACTATAGAAGTATTGCATTGTTGCTGATTCAGGGATACAGTTAAAATCGCCAACGACAACACAAGCGAGTTCTGATTTATTAAGATATTTCACAAGTGCTTTGGCTTGATTCAATCGATTAGAGGAACCCTCGTTCCCTCTAACCCAATCAAAATGCACGTTTGCAAATAGAATAGTGTAGCCTTTTGCGATTTGTACTTCATTAATAATTGATGTGCGAGGTTCATATTTTGCATCAGGCAACTTCAAAATTTTTGTTGAAACAATTGGTTTAGTCGATAAAGTTGACATTCCATACGCTCCTTTATCAAAATCCATAAACTTGGAAAACGTCCCCGCCATCGATGTTTTCTTTGCTAGATATTCTGTTTGTCCAATACTATCTGAACGTAAACAAAAGTTATCTATTTCTTGTAGACCGCATAAATCAGGTGCTTCAAACTCAATTATTTTTGCGGCGCGAGATAAATCTTGAACATTGTCAAGACCATTGCCATGACGAATATTGTACGACATTATTTTAAGACTTATCGATTCTTTTTGGGAGCAAGAATAAAAGTTGACCAGTCCGATTGTCATTAAAATTAAAAGTACTGAATGCTTACTTTTTAGCATAACTTATTAATCATTTATAACGCCGTATTTGGAGAACAAACGTCCTGTTTATAGGTTTTCGTTCATCATCTTAATTCAAATGTAATAAACTAAAATTCTTAAATTACATTAAGTTTATTTCAATACTATTTTGAAGTATCTAATAATCGCTCGAAGAGCTTATCTTAACCTTTGAGGGTGTTTGAACGAAGTCTTTTGATTAAAAAAACAGTAAAATATAATTCTATAACCGTTTTGTCATTATCTGTAGCCCACTTAATTGTACCGAATAAGCGAATGAGGGTATGCAAATATTACTGGAGTCCTACACGCTTGTCAAAAGAATAACCCATCACAACCCTCTAGAAGTGAACAATGCTGTTATGACCATTTCTTGGAATGATGAGGATAATGATCCATTCAAAATAAAGATGAGGAACATCCAAACCTTTAAGAATGCGTTGAATCTATTCCCAAGACTTGCCAAAGCACTAGGACTTAGATCGGTTATAATTATTCTTTACCTTAGCCTCATGCAAGAATCTAAAACATCATTAGGAGCAGGAATAGGTTTGATTGCTGGAATTATAATTGGAAATGTCACTAATAATGTTGGCTTATGGATTGCATTAGGTTTATGTTTTGGTGCGGGCATCGGAGAGGTCTTAGAAAAAAAACAAAAAAAAGAATCAAAAGAGGATTGATTTAAACATCGTTTTCAGCAAGGAGCTTGAGAGTATCTACTAGATAAGCATAATCATCCTTTGAATCAAACTTAATATTATCCGAAACATAGGTTTCAATTTCAAGCATTAATGCCTTGTGCCCCTTAAATGAAGTATCAGCATCGTGCTTCCTCCTAAACGCTTCAACAACAAATTCATCAAAGAAATTTGAATAGTGACTGAAAAGCTTAGAGTCATTATGATTGAAATCAATTGTATCGAATCTGTTCATATATGGTGTAAAGATTAGGTTTCCGCAATCAATTAATTGAGAATTAAGGGATTCATTATAAACAACTTTTCCCCAATAAGCCTTGCAGCCATGTCCAAGGTCCTTTCTCTAGTCTCGCTTTGTACTAGAGGGAGGGTTCTCTAAATAGCGACTAAACCAAATCTAAAAGGTTATACCACCAATAGATATCCAAGGAGTTACTTCTGATCTATTATAGGTATCCGCATTATTATTATTTGAATAGCTTTATTATTTTGCCTAATTCGTAAGCCTCGTTTTTATTTTATAATTTGTATTGTAGAGATAGTGGGGTTATGTGGTGTGTGGCTCCTGAACCTGAAGTGCGGATTTGGAATCGCTGAAGGAGTGGGTCTTTGATGGTGATTTGAAATGGGATTTAAGTCATTTATGGAAGTGATGACCAATAAAAGCCTATTGCGCTACCATCAGCACAGATAATACTTTTCTTTATAAAAAGATGTCACTCAATCGCCATAATATAGCGATTGAAATTTCTTCTCGCTCTTTATCTAATCGCCATAGTCTTCCCCCCTCACCTTATAGCTAACTCACCCCACGCCACCCCAAAACAACTCAAGACTTTTGGACAAATCTGTCCACTCTATTATCTCTTCTCTTACTATATTATTAGACCATTCACTTGGGCATGGCTGCAAGGTTTCTATAAATTATCACGCTTCAGTCTAAAAATATGACCAAAGAAAAGGTACTTTTGACGAGAATTACTAGCAGAAGGAAAGCTTCGCCAGTGGGAAATCGCAAAGCAGGTCGGGTGTAGTTCATCAAGAGTTACATACATCAAACAAGGGGTATCATACTCGGATATCAAGTAGTTGTGGAATTCTACTTACTTTATTTGTTTTTTGTATTAAAAAAGCTAATTTAGATAGCGTAATGAAGGATTTATTGAGTAAGATTTTTTTAATATGAAAACAGAGATCAATACACAATTCAAAAAACTTCAAGATCAGAT
>JABAZD010000017.1 GCA_018608705.1 Flavobacteriaceae bacterium
AAAAGCAAAAACAATTAAAATAAAATAAAAGTTTTACCAAAAAAGCGTGTCCTAACGCAATATTATTCGTATATTCACGTCTAAATAAACAAGTTATATATGCCAGAAACAAAAATTCCAAAAAAACGGAAATCAATTCAAACAATTAGAGATCCTAGATTAGATCCTTATTTTATTACTAAAGATGAGTATAGCTATACTATTAAACAAGTAGTTACATCAGATGCTGATCATTTTAGAAGTAAAGGTAAAAGCAAAACTTATGAAAAAGCTTTGTATTATCACTCCAATATGGGTCAAGCTTTGAATAAAATATCCCAATTACAAGCTGATGGGGATAATTATAATAATTTAGATGATTTTATAGCAGAATATAAAATTATATCTGAAAAAATTAAATCATATACAGATGAATATAATGAAATACACAAACAATCAATTTATAAAAAATAACAAATGAAAATTAAAGCAATTTACAATGCATGTGTTGTAAAGCCTATAGAGGCTGAAGAAACAATTTATGGAAATATTATTGTCCCTGATATGGGGAAAGATACTAATACCTTCGGTGTAGTTATTTCTGTAGGAGACGGTAATTTTTCCTTTTCTGGGGTTAGAATCCCAACTCAACTAAAAGTTGGAGATAAAGTAGTATTACCTACACAGGGGTTTACAAAATTACCATTTGAAGGTGAAGAATATTTTGTAGGACCTGAAAATCAAGTATTAGCAGTAATCGAAGAAACAGTTGATCTAGAAGAAATAGTAGCTAATACAGAAGTATCAGAAGAAGATTTAAAAAACATCATAAAACATTAATATGGAAAATCAAATAAATTTTGGCAAAGATGCCAGAACAAAATTAAAAGTTGGAATTGATAAATTAGCAGATGCTGTAGTCTCAACTTTAGGACCTAATGGTCGAAATGTAGTTATATTTAAAGGAATAATGGAACCTCCACAATCTACCAAAGATGGAGTAACAGTAGCTAGTTCATTTGTTTTAGATGACCCTAGTGAAGAACTAGGAGTGTTACTTATCAAGCAAGCTGCAGTAAAAACAGCTGAAAAAGTAGGAGATGGAACTACAACTTCAACATTACTAGCTCGGGAAATGATTAACCAAGGACTTTCAGCATTAGATAACGGAGAAAATGCAGTGCAAATTAAAAGAGATATTGATGAATCCGTTAATCAAGTAGTTAAAAATCTTAAAAGTCTTATATCTGAAGACATTTCAGGAGATGAACAACTAGAACAAGTAGCAAGTATATCTTCTAATAATGATATCGAAGTAGGTAAATTAATTGCTCAAGCAATTGATAAAGTAGGATTAGAAGGTGTAGTTCATATTGAAGAATCTAAAACCGGAGAAACGTTTTTAGAAACAGTAGAAGGAATGCAATTTGATAGGGGTTATAAATCTCCATATTTTGTAACAGACAACAACACAATGTCCTCTACATTAGATAATCCCGCAATCTTAATTTTAGACCAAAGATTAAACACTGTAAAGGAATTATTACCTATCTTAGAAGCAGTATCTGCTCAAGGTAAGTCATTGCTAATCATTGCTGAAGATATTGACAATGAAGCATTAGCTACTTTAATTGTAAATAAAATGCGAGGAACAGTTAATGTATGTGCTGTTAAATCCCCAGATTTTGGAGAAAGACGTAAACTAGTTCTTGAAGATATTGCTATTACTACTGGTGGTGTAGTATTTAGTAAAGAAAAAGGAATGAAACTTGATAAATTTAGTTGGGATTGGTTCGGTGAAGCTCGAAAAGTTACAATAACTAAAGACCAAACAACTATTGTAGATGGTAAAGGAGAAATTGAAGCCATTGAAAAGCGTATTGGAGAATTAACAACACAAATTGATAAGTCTACAACACCCTTTGAAAAGGAACAATTACAAAACCGTTTAGCCAAATTTGTAGGAGGAGTAGCCATTATTCATGTTGGTGGTAATACTGAGACTGAGATGTTAGAAAAAAAGGATAGAGTTGATGATGCACTTCATGCAACTAAAGCAGCAATTGAAGAAGGAATAGTTCCAGGTGGTGGTAAAGCCCTACTTATAGCACGTAAAGGAATTGATGTAAGTACTAGAGGTGGGCAGATTGTATATGAGGCGTGTAGTGCTCCATTTCAACAAATTTTAACTAATGCCGGAATTGAAAAAACTGATTCTTCTATTCTAGCCCGTGATATTATTAAAGATAATACTAATTGGGAATCATTTAATCTTAAAACAGGATTAATCGAAAATTTTAAAGATGCTGGAATTATTGACCCAACAAAAGTAACTAGATTAGCATTAGAAAATGCTGCATCAGTTGCTGGAACTGTGTTATTAACAGAATGTACTTTAACCCAAGATAAAGATTCCAGAGAAGAAAAACTTAGACAACAACAAACACAACAAACACAACAATTTTAATTAATAAATAAAAAAGAAATGACAAAACAAGAAATTTTTGAGGTAATTGAAGAAAACTTTAATATCTTAGCAGCAGAACACGTAGGAACTACAAAAGCAAGTCAAGGACGAGCTAGAAAAGCAGCACAAGCTATTAAGAGAGTAATTACAGATTACAAGAAAGCATCTGTAGCAGAATCTAAATAAAGTAATTGGGGGAACTTTTGGTTCCCCCATTTATTTTTCGTATATTATATACATGGAAAAACAAAAAACACAAATAGAAGAAACTAATATATTAATAGCTATAAGACAACCACCTGGTGATCGCTGGCAATTAGCAGATGAACCTCAAGGGAAAATATACACTAACCTAACAGATGTTTTAGAAGCATATATGCAAAAATCCGGATTTAGAGGTGACTATCGGTTAGCACCCTTAAAAGGTAATTTATATGCTGTTAGTGTTGAAGAGGTACAAATTACAATAGAACCAATTAAAACATATTCGATCTATGGAGAACTTTCAGAAACAAACTAATAGTTTACTTGTTGAGAAATTTAGACCTACTACTTTAGAAAATTATGTTGGTAATGAAAATATCAAGAAATCAATTTCTAAATACTTAGAACAAAATGATATTCAAAATTTAATATTTTATGGACCCGCTGGTACAGGAAAAACAACTTTGGCAAAACTTTGTGTTCAAAATCTTAATTGCGATCACCTTTATATTAATGCCTCAGATGAACGGGGTATTGAAACGATTCGTGATAAAGTACAAGGATTTGCGAGCGTGGCTTCTTTTAAACCACTTAAGGTGGTCATTTTGGATGAAGCTGATTTTCTTACTATACAAGCGCAGGCTTCTCTCCGTAATATCATTGAAACTTTCTCGCGTACGACGAGGTTTATTATGACTTGTAATTTTGTAGAGCGTATCATTGATCCTCTACAATCTAGATGTCAAGTATTAAAAATTGTTCCTCCATCTAAAAAAGATGTAGCTAAACATTTAGCTTGGATTTTAG
>JABAZD010000038.1 GCA_018608705.1 Flavobacteriaceae bacterium
GTACTAAAAAATCCCCATAAAAGTTAAGCCGACTCATAATCGATTATTCCTGAGTAAAGGCCCTACTGAACCAGCAAAATCCTAGTACCTCGTGCCGGAAGACCCAGCTCCAGAGATTGTAGCGGTGCCACCCATGCCAGCATGAAGAGAGCAGTAATAATAAAGAGTGGCAGGTGTGCTGGACGTCACTTCGATTTCAGTAGTCCCGCTAGTTGATCTATCTACCCCCAACGTATATTCGCTACCGTTGCTATTAGTTCCATCTGCTGTAGTAGAAAATCTTAACGGGTGCCCCGCCGGATGAGTGAAAATGTATTTTGTGCCAGCATTTAGGGTAAGCGAGCTTTTTTGTTGACCATTTATCACGTACACCCTTCCCGGCCCATTATTATTATCCGCTACCGTTACTGAAAAGGTTTCTTGTGATGGTGAGGAGTCAGGTGTAAATGTGCCCACTATTTCGGCCTGACCGAGAATGTTATTGCTAAATTCCGACGTAAACATACTACGAGTAAATGTCGGATTAGCAGGCACTTCAGCCATAGAAGAGTCTAAGGCATAAATCGTAGTCTTGTAGCTATGAACACTTGGAGGACAGGGTCCCTCGTAATCAATTGTCGGTATATAACTGTACCCTTCAACTGCCCCATCGATAGTTGAAATATCTAGATCAGAATCTAAAGAAGTGGTTGACGCTGGAATGTTAAACAATGCCCAATGAACACATGAGAGGGGTTCAGCTTCGCATGTTGAAGTCTCGTCGTCCATGATTAGTGCATATCCAGCGGTTTCAGCTGGCGGATTAGCCCAACTAAACTGTGGTGACGTATTTGTGCCTCCTAATGCTGTACATGCATTCAAAAGAGGTATTGCGTTACCATCGGTGAAACTATCTGAGGTTAATACAAATGCTGGTGAGTTGTCATCTTCGAGGGTACCCTCAGCATCAGAGGCGCCCTCAACCGGTGTTGTTTCGACGTCTTCCGATTTCACCTCAGATGGTGTTGCATAACCATCACTACTGTCGCCGCTACCGCCTCCGCAGCCAACTAGAAATATAAAAAATAATAAGGGAATTGATAATTGTAAGTTAAAACGCATGGTCATACCTCTGTTGTTATTTTTAGTGGAGAAGTTTGGTTTATCATCCGTCTTAAGGTTATAAAAGCCTTCCAAACTCTGGTTTCCAGTCAAACAACTCACTTCTAAAAGTTACGATCAAGATATGAATTTGGTTTTGTGCTTGCAATGGACTTACACTGCATAAGGGCAATGCAGGAAAAAATTGGGTTGATAACTAGGCGAGTTTAAGTAATCAATGATGTTGTATCAAAGTAGAAATTACTTGCTGGATAAAGGATTCATACAGCATTTATTAAATCTCAAGTTAAAAACCCCATAACTCAGTTATTTAAATGCGTCGACTCATGAACTTCAGATACAAAAAATCCCCGCCTATAGCGGGGATTCTTAGCAAGAAATTAAATCTAAAAAGACTTGGATAGTTTCCCGAACACTATTTAAAATTAAAGGCCAAATTTTTCAGCCTCTAAAACAAAGCCATAATTATCATTTGAATAGGCAAATGTAATTTTATCGTCTTTTAAGTAACCGAGACCTGTATAATCCCCGCTATATGAACAGCTAGCACCAGAAATGACGAGGGTTAACTGGAAAACATTTAAATTTCCATTAGGTATGTTTAGATCGCCATCTATGGAACAGCCATCTGAAGCCTCAGCAGAAAAGTTTCCATTATCTATGGCAAAAGCATAGAGCAGCTTATTATCAGCGTCATTGGTGATCCAACTTCCTTTTAATTTATTATTATTAAGACTTTTATCCGATAACGATGTTTCATAAACAATAATTTCAGAATTTTTCTCTAGCTCAGCTGTACCTGCTTCAATGTCTCCTGTATATGTCGATTGAATAGTACTTTTTGTGTAGACAGTACCAGTCATCGAGCCATCAGCTATATAAGACCCATCCCAATTAAAACTTTTGGAATCCTGCGAAGTAATATTGTCTACTGCAACTGTATATGAACCACTGTAAAGTTTTTGATCAGCAGTATTTAAAGTAACATACTTATTATCATAATAGACCGACACTATTCCAGAACTAACAGCTTGATTATTAGTAGAGAAACCAACCCAAACACCATTCGCAGATTCATTTTTAATCCCTGGAGAACCGCCCCCACCGCATCCAACAAGTGATATTGTGAAAATAAAAACATAAATAATATTCAAAAACTTCATAATCGGTACCCAAAAAATTTGTAATAAAATATTCTTTGATTTAATTGATATTAAACCAAGAATATTTCGCAATAATTAAACTGAAATTGTAGCTAAGATAAATTTAGATTCCACTTTGGTTATAGCTAAAGTTAACACTTAAATCTCTTGATAAAAGACTTTATCAAAGAAATATCAGCAAAAAAAAACCCCTGTTGAATATATTTCACAAGGGTTTAATTTAGCTAAGTATAGTCACTAAAACCTAAAGCTTAAACCACCAGACAAATCAGCTTGTCCAATTTCTAAATTTCTGACATAACCCACCGTCCAATTAAGCGCATCCCCAAGCAACGGCCCTCTCAGCATAATTCCAAGTGAAGAGTCGACATTTTCATCCCATGTTTGGAAATAAACTTTGTAGTCGATACCCTCGCCATTTATTTTGGCATAGCCCGCACGAAGGAAACCCTGATTAGAGTCCCCAAAAGCACCATCATTACTTGGGTTTAGATAAGATAAGCCAATGAAAGCCGAACCCTCAATAAATGAGTCAAGAGCTAAATCAGCTGAGATGCTTGTGGCATAAGAATCAACATTGTTTTCTGACTCCTGATGAACACGCTTAAAATCGACATTGTATTGGCCCTCAGACAAAATACTGTCAACAGCAATTGAATGACCTTTCACATCCTCACTTGATTCATGAAACTGATTGGAAAAAAAGTTTAAATTTTCAGCAACCGACGTTAGAGGAAAGATTGAAATTACAAATGCACATAGAATTTTTTTCATTTATTGTTTTGTCCTGAGTTAGATTATTCACGCTTAAATTATATTCCAATCAATCTTTTAAGTAAATTAACTTACTACTTGGCAAACTTTCACAGTTGTTAATTCATATATCACACAAGGCTATAGTGATTTTTGTACTAGTTTTTAAGTTGATAATAAACTGGTAACATCGAATCACATCAACACCCTTTTCTGGAAAAATATGGTGCCAAAAATCATTGCAATTATAGTCATACTTGTTTTTATCAATGCCTGTGCCGCACCAAATACAGTTAAAGTAAATTATGACTCCGCTGAAA
>JABAZD010000082.1 GCA_018608705.1 Flavobacteriaceae bacterium
AAGAAGTTGTTGCTGAAGAAGCGCCTGCAACTGAAGAAGTTGTTGCTGAAGAAGCTACTCCTGATTCAGAAACTGAATAAAAAATATAAAAAAAATTATATCTTTAAACCTGGCAATATTGCCAGGTTTTTTTATGAGCTAAATCATGACAATTAAGGACTGCTTCTATCTTGGTAAAATCGTAAAGAAATATAGTTTCAAAGGAGAGCTGTTAGCAAAACTTGACACCGATGAGCCAGCTATTTACGAAAATTTAGATGCTATATTTATTGATCTTAATAGTACCTTAATACCGTTTTTTATAGAAAAATCACAACTACATAAATCTGATTTACTGCGATTAAAATTTGATGACATTAACAATGAGGAGGATGCAGAGGCGCTTCTTAAGAGTGATTTATACTTGCCTTTAGAACTGCTTCCAAAACTAGAAGGCAATAAATTTTATTTTCATGAGATAATTAACTTTAAACTGATTGATGAAAATTTTGGCCTTGTTGGAGTTGTTAAAGGAGTTAATGACACTACAGCTCAGGCATTATTTGAAGTTGACCGTGACGGTATTGAAATTCTAATCCCTCTGAATGACGATTTTATAAAAAAAATAGACAGAACAAACAAGAGTATTACAGTGAATACTCCAAAAGGACTTATTGAACTTTACTTAGATTGATGTCAAAACCATTCCATTTTAAAAAGTTTAGTGTTTTACAAGATCAATGTGCAATGAAAGTAGGTACCGACTCTGTATTATTGGGAGCATGGTCGTCTTTGAAGCATGCACCAAAATCAATTTTAGACATTGGGGCAGGTACTGGAGTTCTAGCTCTTATTATGGCACAAAGGAGTTCTGCAGAAATTATTGATGCATTAGAAATTGACGCTGAAGCTTACGAACAATGCGTTTATAATTTTGAAAACTCGGACTGGGGGGATCGCTTGTTCTGTTACCATGCTGCTCTAAAAGATTTTACAGTCGAAATTGAAGATTCTTATGATTTAATAATATCTAATCCACCTTTTTTTACAGATAATTTTAAATCTGGAAATGAGGCGCGCGACAAAGCACGATTTGAAGAGGCTCTACCCTTTGAACAACTACTAAATTCGGCTTCAAAATTATTAACTAAATCGGGACAACTAAATGTAGTAATTCCATTTAGTGAAGAAACAAACTTTATTAGTCTTGCTAAAAAAGCAGATCTCAATCCGAATCGAATTCTCAGAGTTAGAGGCCAAAAAGAGAGTCCATTAAAACGAAGTTTAATAAGTCTCACTTTTCAAGAGAAAAAGGTAGAAATTAGTGAACTAACTATAGAAATTACCCGCCATAAATACACCGATAAGTATATAAATCTCACTAAAGATTTTTATTTAAAATTATAGAATTTTCAAGTAGATTAACTAAATTTGTAAAACGGTTAACGAATTCTCATTTTTATTTAAAAAAAATGATTTAATTTTAAAAAAATCCAATGAAAGCAGATTCTTTTCAAGCCCCTGATTATTACAATTTAGACGATTTACTTTCAGAAGAACACAAACTTGTTAGGAGTGCTGCTCGTGATTGGGTAAAAAGAGATATTTCCCCTATTATAAATGACTATGCCCAAAAAGCTGAGTTTCCGACTCAAATTATTGGTGGCTTGGCTGATATCGGTGCTTTTGGACCTTACATCCCTACTGAGTATGGTGGTGCTGGACTGGACCAAATATCATATGGATTAATAATGCAAGAAATTGAACGTGGGGATTCAGGAGTAAGAAGTACGGCTTCAGTGCAATCCTCATTAGTAATGTATCCTATTTGGAAATATGGAAATGAAGAACAAAGACAAAAATACCTGCCTAAACTAGCAAGTGGTGACTGGATTGGCTGTTTTGGCTTAACAGAACCTGACCATGGTAGTAACCCTGGTGGTATGACCACAAACTTCAAAGATATGGGTGACCACTATTTATTAAATGGAGCTAAAATGTGGATTTCCAATTCTCCAATAGCACAATTAGCTGTTGTGTGGGCTAAGGACGAAAAAGGTAGAATTCACGGATTAATTGTTGAACGAGGTATGGAAGGGTTCTCAACTCCAGAGACACACAATAAATGGTCTCTTAGAGCTAGTTCAACAGGAGAACTTATCTTTGATAACGTGAAAGTCCCAAAAGAAAACTTACTTCCTAACAAATCAGGACTAGGTGCTCCTTTAGGGTGTTTAGATTCTGCACGATACGGCATTGCATGGGGAGCTATTGGAGCAGCTATGGATTGTTATGACACAGCACTTAGATACAGTAAAGAACGTATACAATTTGGAAAACCAATTGGTCAATTTCAACTACAACAAAAGAAACTTTCAGAAATGATTACTGAAATCACAAAAGCACAATTACTAACATGGCGTCTTGGTGTTTTAAGAAATGAAAACCGTGCTACTACTGCTCAGATTTCAATGGCTAAAAGAAATAATGTAGATATGGCTATAAAAATAGCAAGAGAAGCACGTCAAATTCTTGGTGGCATGGGGATTAGCGGAGATTACAGTATAATGCGCCACTCCATGAACCTCGAAAGTGTTATTACTTACGAAGGGACTCACGATATACATTTATTAATAACCGGACTAGACATTACCGGTCTAAATGCCTTTAAGTGAATTATATTAGATTAGTTATAGTCCCCTTAATTGTAGGTCTAAATTTTCTTAGTTGCAATATTAACGCGGAAATCCCAGAAGTTCCAAATTATGAACAAAATGAAAACCCTATAAATGAGGAACCTGAACCCAGACATATTAAGCTAATTTCACTAGGAGATAGCTATACTATCGGACAGAGTGTTTGTGAAGACTGCCGCTTTCCGGCGCAGTTGAGAGATAGTTTACAAACATATTTTTCAGAAAATGACTCTATTAGTCTTGAAATTATTGCACAAACTGGCTGGACCACCTCTAACTTAAAAAGTGCTATTACTGCAGCTGAACCTTCTTCTGATTTTGACTTAGTAACTCTTCTAATAGGTGTGAATAATCAATATCAGAATAAACCTTTTAGTCTTTATCAAACTGAGTTTATTGAGCTTACTAATACAGCTATTACATTAGCTAATGGAGATGCTTCAAAACTTATAGTAGTTTCTATTCCTGATTATGCATACACTCCTTTTGGTCAAAACTATAACCCGTCATATATAAGTGAACAACTTTTGCAGTATAATGACTACGCAGAAACATATTGTAATGAAAATAACCTTAATTATGTTTATATAACTGACATCACACAGCAAGGGCTTACAAACACTGAGCTGGTAGCTACAGACAATTTACACCCATCTGAGCTCGCTTACACTAAATTTGTGGAGCGTATTTTACCATTAGCGTTAGAAGTTTTAGAACAGTAAATCTATTTTATATTTCTAAGCTTCGGGAGCAAGTTGAATCTTAAGCCCCTCTAATTCATTAGTTATTTGAATTTGACACCCCAATCGACTTGTCGATTTTACATTAAATGCTTCACTAAGCATTGCATCTTCGTCTTCTAATTTTTCTGTCAATTCATGATTCGATTCAATATAGCATTGACAAGAAGCGCACATAGCCATACCTCCACAAACTCCTACAGTTCCTTCTGGAGCTAATTCAAAAAGCCTTACTACTTCCATAAGATTTAAAGCCATATCAGTTGGCGCTAAGACACAATGTGTGACCCCATCACGATCAGTGATTTGTATGTTTACATCATTAGACATATTAGTTTATAGATTTTATAACTGCTTTAGGAGCTTCTTTTCGAGTACCATCGAATCCATCAATCCCACTTACAGTAGTATATTTCAATACATATCTCTTACCAGGATTGATAATCTTGTAAGCGGCTTGACACATTAGAGTTGCTTCATGGAACCCACAAAGAATAAGTTTTAATTTCCCAGGATATGTATTTACATCTCCGATTGCAAAAATCCCAGGAATATTAGTTTGATAATCAAGGGCATTATTTACCTTGATTGCATTTTTTTCGATTTCAAGTCCCCAATTAGCAATTGGCCCTAATTTTGGAGACAATCCAAATAATGGAATAAAATTATCAGCGACTATTCTTTGAGACAATCCACCAATTTCAGTTACCTCAATTGCTTCAAGCTTACTTTTTCCAAACAATCCTGTCACTTCAGCTGGAGTTATTAGTTTAATTAATCCCTTATTTTTTAAATCTTGAACTTTATCAACAGAATCTAGGGCACCTCTAAACTCATTTCTACGGTGAATAAGTATAACTTCACTAGCAACTTCACTTAAAAATATAGCCCAATCTAATGCTGAGTCACCCCCCCCTGCTATAACTACTTTTTTTCCTCTGTATATTTCAGGGTCTTTTATCATATAAGCTACCCCTTTATCTTCAAAATCCTGTAAGTGATCAATAGAAGGTTTTCTTGGCTCAAAACTTCCTAACCCGCCAGCAATAGCTACTATTGGTGCATTATGTTGTGTACCTTTATTTGTTGTCACTACAAAAGTACCGTTGGCTAGCTTTTCTATTGTTTCTGCTCGTTCACCCAAAGTAAATCCAGCTTCAAATTGCTTAGACTGCTCTAAGAGTTTATCTGTAAGATCACCAGCTAATATTTCTGGATAAGCAGGTATATCATAGATTGGTTTCTTTGGATATATTTCAGAACACTGTCCACCTGGTTGTGGTAAAGCGTCTATCAGGTGACATTTAAGTTTTAAAAGTCCAGCTTCAAAAACTGCAAATAAACCAGTTGGCCCAGCTCCAATAATTATGATATCAGTCGTAATCATGCTACACTTCAATGTTTATAACCGACTCAATCTGTGGTGCATATTTTTTAATCGTTAATTCCACACCCGACTTTAATGTCATTTGATTAACAGTACAAGAGGAGCAGGCCCCAATAAGTTGGACTTTGACCAAGCGGTCATCTTCAATAGAAATAAGATTTATATTTCCTCCATCATTTTCTAAAAAGGGACGAATCTCATTTAAAGCTTTTTCAACGTTTAGTTTAATTTCTTCTGAGGTCATAATTGTTATTTTTTCACTGCAGCACAGCCTGCCATGGTTGTTATTTTTATTGCGTCTGTAGGAGGTAAATCTGAGTTTCTTCGAACAACTTCTTGAGCAACATTTTGAGTCACTTTATTGAATGCTTCTTGAACAAAAGTAGCAGTTTGCATTGCAGCTGGACGACCGAAATCTCCAGCTTCTCTCACACTTTGAACCAGAGGTATTTCACCCAAAAAAGGGACTTGTAAGTCCTCTGCTAAATGCTTAGCACCTTCCTTTCCAAAAATAAAATATTTATGTTCTGGTAATTCCTTTGGAGTAAAATAAGCCATATTTTCAATAATACCTAAAACAGGTACGTTAATACTTTCCTGCTGAAACATTGCAACCCCTTTCCTAGCATCAGCTAGGGCAATCTTTTGAGGCGTACTTACTACTACTGATCCTGTAATCGGTAGGGCCTGCATAATACTCAAGTGAATATCTCCTGTGCCAGGTGGCAAATCAATTAAAAGAAAATCAAGCTCACCCCAATCAGCATCAAAAATCATTTGATTTAGTGCTTTTGCAGCCATAGGACCTCTCCATACTACTGCTTGATCTGGTTTGGTGAAAAATCCAATAGATAGTATTTTAACGCCATAATTTTCTACAGGCTTCATTTTAGACTTTCCATCAACATTGACAGCTAAAGGCTTTTCGTTATGAACATCAAACATAATTGGAATTGAAGGACCATAGATATCAGCATCTAAGACACCCACTCTAAAGCCCATTTTAGAAAGTGTAACAGCTAGGTTAGAAGTAACGGTGGATTTACCAACCCCACCTTTACCAGAAGCAATAGCTATAATATTTTGAATTCCAGGAATTGGTTTACCCTTGATATTGTTTTTTGGCTGAGTTTGAGCCTCTACTTTAATATTGACAGTTATTTTTGCTTTCGCATAGACCAACTCATGAATTGTCTTAAGTATATCGACCTCAGTTCTCTTTTTGGCCTGTAAACTAGGATTAGATATAGTAATATCAACTATAACCTCATCGCCAAAAACAATTATATTCTTGACAGCTTGGCTATCAATCATGTTTTGGCCTTCACCAGGAACCGTGATTGTTTTAAGCGCTTGCTCAATATCATTTTTATTTAAATTCAAAGCTTCTAATTTAGATGGATTCTAAAGTGCAAATATACAGTGAAATGTTTAAAAATAGAAGGGGAATAGATTAAATGATAAAGTTGTTAGTTAATGTGATTTTACAGGGTCCCAAAACACGGATTCAAATTCTATAACCTTGTTGTCCTCAATCTTAATACCCTCACTTTCTAATAGCTGCTGCATTAAATTAGTACCTTCAAAATGATGTTTTCCAGTTAGAAGCCCTTTACGATTAACAACTCGGTGGGCAGGGACATCCTTACCATGAGATGCTGTCATTGCATATCCGACCATTCGAGCGCCTTTAGCTGCTCCTAGGTAACGAGCAATTGCTCCATAAGAAGTCACTTTTCCATATGGAATTCGGCGAACCACATCGTAACATTTATCAAAAAAAAGTGCTGAATCCTGCATAACTAATATAAAAATGACAAAAATAGTAAGCTATTAAATCTTTGTAAGATATAATGATTTATTTTATTTTAAATCTAATATAGGTAATCGCTTTTTGGACTGCTAAATATTGATTTTCATAAAAGGTTTGTATAGTAATAACTTCATCAGGGCTTCCTTCCTGACGGTATACATCATGATTCGAATACAAGACCTCATGGCCCTGGCCGTGTAAAAGACCTAAGGTATATCCATGCATAAACTCACTATCTGTTTTTAAGTGCATTACCCCGTTATCATTAAGTATATTTTTGTAGCGTTTTAAAAATGCATCGTTGGTCATCCTATGTTTGGTGCGCTTATACTTAATTTGGGGATCTGGAAATGTAATCCATATTTCATCAATTTCATTGCTAGCAAACAAAGATTCTACAAGTTCAATTTGAGCTCTAATAAAAGCTACGTTTGGAAGTTGTTTTTCAACTGCTGTTTTCGCTCCTCGCCAAAATCTAGCTCCTTTGATATCAATTCCAATAAAGTTTTTGTCTGGATAACGTTCTGCCAGACCTATAGTATATTCCCCTTTTCCGCAACCCAACTCTAAAACTAATGGATTACTGTTTTTAAAAAACTCTTGATTCCAGTGTCCTTTTAATGGATATGTCTGATCAACTAGTTCTCCACGCTTAGGCTGAAACACATTGTTAAATGAATCATTTTCATTAAATCTTTTAAGTTTATTTTTACTTCCCACTTTGTTTTGTTTTGGGCAAAAATAATGAAAGAAATTTAGACACTAGTTTTGTTTTTCAAGTGTAAATGAAAATTCACTACCAACAGCTAATTTACTTTCAACATAAATTTTCTCCGAGTGTACCTCAATAATATGTTTGACAATGGATAACCCTAGGCCAGACCCTCCTTCTTCTCTAGAACCACTTTTATCAATACGATAAAAACGCTCAAACAATCGAGTTAGGTGTTTAGCTTCAATTCCTTCTCCATTATCAGTCACACGTACAATTAACTTACTAGAGTTTAGATTTTCAACACTGATTTCTGTTGTTCCATTATTATGTCCATATTTAATAGAATTCACAACTAAATTTGTTAAAACTTGCTGAATACGTTCTTGATCTGCGATAACCATAATAGGGTCAGAGTACTTTTTGTCAAGAATTAATGAAATATTTTTCTTGTCTGCTTTAATTTCTAATAGTTCATATACATTTGAAATAAGCTCAATTATATCAAAAGCTTCGAGATTTAAATTTGCATCACCAACTTCAAGCTTAGAAATCATATCTAAGTCTTTAACAATATAAATTAATCGATCTACTCCCTTTTCAGCCCTTTTTAGGTATTTATCTCTAACATTAGGATCCTCAACGGCTCCATCTAAAAGTGTAGAAATATATCCCTGAACTGTAAAAAGTGGAGTTTTAAGTTCATGGGACACATTTCCAATAAATTCTTTGCGATATTCCTCTCTACCTTTCAAAGCTTCTAGTTCAAGTTTTTTATTTTTAGCATAATTGTCTATTTCTATCTTTAAGGCTGTCATGTCTGTATTAACAGGACTGTTATTAAATGTAGTTGACTCTAATAATGTAAGATCTTGGTAAATCTTTTTGATACTATTATAAATATATTTTTCAAGACGGAAGTGAATTAAAACAAAAGAAAAAAGAAAAGAAAAAACAGTCCAAGAACACAAAAAATATAAATTTAACAAACCAAAAAAGTACAAATAAACAAACAACAGGAATATTTGCAGAAGCGTTATATAAAGCGCTGTCAGAAAAGAAAATTTGTTTGATTTTGTAATTTTATTTTTCATTAATTTATAAACTTATATCCGACTCCTTTAATAGTTTTGAAAGAGTCATTTCCAATTTTTTCACGAAGCTTTCGTATGTGAACATCAATGGTTCTACCCCCAACCACCACTTCATTTCCCCAGACTCTATCCAAAATCTCCTCTCTTTTATAAACCTTGCCAGGTTTTGAAGCTAACAATGATAATAATTCAAATTCTTTTCGTGGCAAAACCAACTCATTCCCTTTATGTAAAACCTGATAAGTTTCTCTATTTATTGTTAAATCACCTACATTAATTAGCTCTGTAATACTATGAGACTTCGAACCGCTTAGACGCCGCAAGAGGGCTCTTATTTTACTAATCAAAACTTTAGGCTTTATGGGCTTTGTTATGTAGTCATCAGCCCCTGCCTCATAGCCAGCTAATTGAGAGTAATCCTCACCGCGAGCTGTTAAAAAAGCAATTAATGTATCTTTTAGCTCAGGAATTAAACGGATTTGACCACAAGCTTCAATCCCATCCATCTCTGGCATCATCACATCCAAAATAATAAGATGAGGAAGGTATTCTTTAGCTGACTTAACAGCATCTAGTCCATTGCTTGCAGTTAAAACATTGTATCCCTCAGCAGTCAAATTATAGCTTAAAATTTCTAAAATATCTGGCTCGTCATCAACTAAAAGTATTTTAATACTATCCTTATTCATTTTAAATTTTTTATAAAGATAAAAAATTTAAATACTGTTAAGGCAGTTATCAATTTAATAACATTAATTTAAATCTTGCATAACAATTGATTGAAAGGTTAAATGAAATACTGATTGATTAAAAAATATAATCGAATTACATCATAAAATAAATTTAATTTTTTGGGATATACGTTTTAAAAGTATAATAAAAAGAGTGTTGAGATATGAATGCGCTCTTTTTATTTTTAGCTACTTTTGTATTTGAATTTTAGGAACATGATTAGCGAAGATTTAATTTTCAGAGTCACATCCGAAGCAACTTTTAGTGAAGCCGCTTTATCAATTTTTGACTATCAATTTGAACACAACTCTGTATATCGTTCATTTTGTGACTTGCTTTATAAGCATCCGAGTGAGGTGAAAACTATTGAACAAATACCTTTTTTGCCAATTCAATTTTTTAAAAGCCACAAAATTATAACCAGAAACTCACCTATACAAGTAGCTTTTTCAAGTAGTGGAACAACTGGAAATAAACTGAGTAAGCATTACGTAAGTGATTTAGAAATTTACAAAAAAAGTTTTAGGCGAAGCTTTCAATTGTTTTACGGAAATATCAAAGATTATACAATCTTGGCATTATTACCATCGTACTTGGAACGTGAAGACTCTTCATTAGTTTACATGGCTAATGACATGATTAAAGAGTCTAATCAAGCTGAAAGTGGATTTTTCCTACATGATTTAAAAGCGTTAAAAGATACTTTATTGAAACTAGAAAAAGAGAGGAAAAAAACCTTACTCATAGGAGTTTCATATGCCTTATTAGATTTGATTAAAATTCATAATTTTAAGCTAAAACACACAATTATTATGGAAACTGGTGGCATGAAGGGCCAGCGCAAAGAGCTTGTAAAATCTGAGTTACATTCCATATTAAAAAATGGATTTGGAGTTGATAAAGTACATAGTGAATACGGCATGACCGAATTATTATCTCAAGCATATTCTAAAGGGGGAGGTATATTTGAAACCCCTCCTTGGATGAAAATTATTACTAGGGACCCAGAAGACGCCTTAAGTATTCAGCCCACTACAAAATCTGGTGGTATTAATGTGATAGACTTGGCAAATATAAACTCATGCGCATTTATTGCCACACAAGATTTAGGTAAAATTCACAGTAATGGCACGTTTGAAATCATAGGAAGGTTTGATCAGTCTGATGTTCGAGGGTGTAACCTTATGGTGCTTTAAACTACACGTATTATAAAAGTACTACGCTTACCACGATTGATTATGATGTAAGTGTTATTAATCAAATCAAATTCTGAAATTTTATAATCCTCCCCTACTTTTTCTTTATTAACAGAAATTGAATTTTCCTTTAAAGCACGTCGTGCTTCACCATTAGATTCTAAAAATTTTGTTTCAGCAGAAAGCGCAGCGATCATGTCTAAGCCATTAGCAATTAAGTCTTTTGGTAGCTCGGCAGTAGGAACACCTTCAAAAATATCTAAAAAAGTGACTTCATCCAGTGTCTGAATGTCTGATTTAAAAGATTTACTATATAAAATAGTAGAAGCCATTTTTGCATTTTCAAAAATAGCTTGACCATGTACCATTGTAGTAATTTCCTGAGCCAAGCGCTTTTGAAGTAACCTCAAGTGCGGTTGGTCTTGGTGTAATTCTATTAAGTTAAGAATCTCATGCTCCTCTAAAAATGTAAATATCTTGATATATTTATTTGCATCATCATCACTAGAATTTAACCAATATTGGTAAAACTTATATGGCGAGGTTCGGTTGGCATCTAGCCACACATTTCCACCTTCACTTTTTCCAAACTTTGATCCATCTGACTTGGTAATTAAAGGACAAGTAATAGCATATCCTTTTCCATTAGCTACACGTCTGATCAATTCGGTTCCAGTAGTGATATTACCCCATTGATCACTTCCGCCCATTTGGATTGTACAGTCTTTAGTCTCAAACAAATGCAGGAAGTCATATCCTTGAACAAGTTGGTAAGTAAACTCCGTAAAGCTCATACCGTCAGAACTTTCTGCGGCAATCCTGTTCTTTACTGAATCTTTAGCCATCATATAATTGACCGTTATATGCTTACCAACATCTCTAATAAAGTCTAAAAAAGAAAAGTCTTTCATCCAGTCGTAGTTATTAACCATTACCGCCGCGTTCTTTTTATCATTATCAAAATTCAAAAAATGACTTAACTGATTTTTGATAGCCTCTTGGTTGTGACGTAAAGCTTTTTCATCTAAAAAATTTCTTTCAGTCGATTTTCCTGAGGGATCGCCAATCATTCCAGTGGCGCCTCCAACCAAAGCAAATGGTTTATGACCACATTTTTGGTAATGTGCTAGGAGCATAATCGGTACAAGATTTCCGATATGTAAAGAGTCAGCTGTTGGGTCAAAACCTACGTATGCACTTCTCATTTTTTCTAATAAATGCGCTTCTGCTCCTGGCATTACGTCGTGAATCATACCTCTCCAACGCAAGACTTCTATAAAGTTACTGGCCATTTTAATGTTTTTAATTACAACAAAGATAACAGATTCATAAAGGATGTGAAAAGAAAAAATAGTAATTTAGTACTATGATATTAGTAACTGGAGGTACAGGCCTAGTTGGAAGTCACTTATTGTTTAAACTTACCAAAAACGATCAAAACATTCGCGCCTTATATAGAAGCAATGAATCCATTAAAAAGGTCAAGAAAGTTTTTTCGTACTACTCAGATAAAATAGAAACTCAATTTAAAAAAATTGAATGGGTTCAAGGAGATTTAAATGACATACCAAAACTTGAAGAGGCTTTTAAAGGAATAACAAAAGTATTTCATTGTGCGGCCCTAATTTCGTTCGCCCCTAACGATTATAATCAATTAAAAAAAATAAATATTGAAGGAACAGCCAATATTGTAAACTTATGTATTAGTTATTCAATACAAAAACTTTGCTATGTTAGTTCTGTAGCAACAATGGGGTTTGATCCCATTAGAATTTCTGAAGAAACAACCTGGAAATCAGAAGAAGTGAAAAACGTTTATGCTCTTACAAAATATGCTGCTGAAAAAGAAGTATGGCGAGGGATACAAGAAGGAGTACCCTGTGTTATTGTCAATCCAGGAGTTATTTTAGGGCCAGGATATTTCAATTCTGGAAGTGGCCTTATATTTAAAATCATCAGAAAAGGGCTTATGTACAAGACCAACGGCATTACTGGCTACGTTGACGTTAATGATGTAGTTAAAAGCATGCTACTGTTGATGAGTGACAAACATTTAAATGAGCGCTATATTATTGTTGGTAAGACACTTTCCTTTTCAGAACTAACTTCAAAAATTTCAAAGTCACTGGGAGTTAAAGCTCCAGAAAAAATTGCTAAAAAATGGATGCTATCGTTAGCATGGCGTTTGGACTGGGTTAAACACAAGGTTTTGGGCAAAAAAAGAAAATTAACTAAAAACATGTGTAAGACACTGCATTCAAAGAACCTATACAGCTCAGAAAAATTCTTGAGACTTGAAAAAGATTTTCATTTTAAACCTATATCACAGACTATTTTGGAGGTGAGTAAGGTTTATTTGAAGGAATCAAAAGCTTGTTAGTTGAAATACTTTTGTCATAATTGATACTGACAGTATCTATTTGATTTTGACGACTCATTCTAACTGAATCTTTGATCCGTTTTTGTTCATCGATAATAGCGTTATATTCAATTTTTTCAGACTTTAGCTTAGCTTCTACTTTGTCATAAATTGAATTGTACAGAACAGAATTTCTAGTGTAATAATCATTGCTTTCAGCAAACCTAAGACTGTCTATTCCATAGGAACGGTAAATATAGTTTAATGGATTTTCAATATTATTTTGAAGTAGCTGTTTATTTATTCCTTTTGCAGAACTAATTAATAAGACATCAAAAATTATTTCAGACATTAAATCTTCCGAAATTAAATTAGCTGGTTTTTTTTGCTGTTGATTTCCACAAGACAACAACAACAACAATAATATAATCACTACAAAAGCTAAATTTCTCATCTATTAAATGTTAGTCGCATCGCAGCATTAGCATTTGTAAAGTTTTCGTTTTCGTAAACTATTACACCATTTAGGATTGTATGTGAAATACGCGAATTAAATGTGGTTCCTTCAAAAGGAGACCAACCGCATTTATATAATATATTGTCTTTGTTTACGGTCCATGGATTATTTGGATTAACCAAAACAAGATCTGCAAAATACCCTTGTTTAATATACCCTCGTTTTTCAATTTGAAACAAAACAGCAGGATTATGACACATTTTTTCTACCATTTTTTCTATTGAAATTTTACCATTATGATAAGCTTCCATCATGGCAACTAGTGCATGCTGAACCAATGGACCTCCTGAGGGCGCTTTCATGTAGCTATTAGACTTTTCTTCAAATGTATGTGGAGCATGATCAGTAGCTATGACATCAATTTTATCACTTAACAAAGCCTCCCACAAAGCAGCTCTATCATTAGCTGATTTTACTGCGGGATTCCATTTTATAAACGTTCCTTTTGTTTCATAGTCTAAGTCTGAAAACCACAAATGATGGACACAAACCTCAGCAGTTATTTTCTTATCTTTAAGAGGTTTCGTATTTGAAAACAACTCCATTTCTTTTGCCGTTGTTAAGTGAAAAACATGCAAACGAGCACCTGTTTTTTTAGCTAAAGCAATCGCTTTTGAGGATGAAATATAACAGGCTTCAGCACTTCTAATTTTTGGATGATATTTGATTGGTATATTTTCTCCGTATTTACTTAAATAATGTGATGTGTTTTGTTTGATAGTATCTTCATCTTCACAATGAACTGATATTAATAGGTCTGTGCTTCTAAAAATTTTTTCTAGAACCTCAGGATTATCAACCAGCATATTGCCTGTCGAAGAGCCTAGGAAAAGTTTGAGACCTGCGACCTTTCTACAATCAACTTTTAGAATTTCATCAAGATTGTCATTGGTTCCACCAAACATAAATGAATAATTTGCAGAGGAAGTTTTTGAAGCAATTTGAAACTTATCTTCTAATTTATCAATAGTTGTTGCTTGTGGTTTAGTATTTGGCATTTCAATAAAAGAAGTTATTCCGCCTGCTATAGCGGCTTTTGATTCTGATTCTATAGAAGCTTTATGAGTCAAACCTGGCTCTCTAAAGTGCACTTGATCGTCAATAACACCAGGGAGTAAATAATTTCCCTTAGCATCAATAATAGTGACATTTGAATTTTTAATACTTATTGAACTCGCAATCTCTTTAATGTATTGACCTTCAATTAAAACATCTCCAGAAAAGGTGATACCTTCATTAACAATTTGAGCATTCTTTATGATTATAGACTTTGTATGCATTTATTAGTTTCCTAAAAATTTTTTAATCTCATTTGTAAAACCCCAAAAATAGCTTCACTTATAATCCCTTTACTTAGCTTTGAATCTCCGAATAGCCTGTCAGTGAAGATAATTGGAATTTCTTTAATTTTAAACTTATTCTTGTAAGTAATGTATTTCATTTCTATTTGAAAAGCATAGCCAATAAATTTGATTTGATCTAAATTGATTGCCTCTAAAACTACTCGTCTGTAACAAACAAATCCCGCAGTAGGATCTAGAACTTTCATCCCCGTAATTAACCTAACATATAATGAAGCTGTATAAGACAACAATACTCTTGACAAAGGCCAGTTAACAACATTTACTCCCTGAATATATCTTGACCCTATAACTAGATCTATATTATCTTCTTTACAGACTGTATAAAGACGCTTGAGATCTTTGGGGTCATGAGAAAAGTCTGCATCCATTTCAAACACAAACTCATAATCACGTTTTAAACACCATTTAAAACCTTCAACATAAGCAGTTCCTAGTCCTTGTTTTCCATTACGCTTCACTAAAAATAGACGGTCAGAATACTTGGATTGATATGACTCTACTTTTTGAGCAGTTTTGTCAGGAGAATTATCATCAACTACAAGGATGTGAACTTCATCACACTGGTTAAAAACAGCATCTATGATAGCTTCGATATTCTCGATTTCATTATAAGTTGGTATAATGACAATTGCATCTTGCATTGGAGATAAATTTCAACAAAAGTAAGATATTTTTTGCGGACTCTTTTTATAAAATTTCTTCATAACTTTGAACATGATTAGAAAAGTTCTATTTGAAGACTGGTATACAGCAATTATAATAGTTAGTCTTATTATTATGGTTAGTGCCAAAATTTTGAACACTAATCGCTTTCGTGAATTGATAAACAACCCTAACTATTTAAGAATCTATATAAAAGATCACAAATTTTTTAACCCATTTGATATATTACTATTTACAAACTTCTGTATAAATGGAGTACTAATTATGTCTCTATTCTACTCTACAATCAATGAATTTAATTTAAAATACAATGATTTCATTGTGCTTTCAATCTTGTTAGGTCTTGGGC
This sequence comes from Flavobacteriaceae bacterium, assembly GCA_018608705.1. Lineage (GTDB taxonomy): Bacteria > Bacteroidota > Bacteroidia > Flavobacteriales > Flavobacteriaceae > Hel1-33-131. The sequence goes on from JABAZD010000082.1 coordinate 15,602, forward strand.
TTACTGCGAAATTAATAATAGGAGTAATAATAGGCTCTGTTTTTGAAATCAAAAATATCTCTCTTAGTCACGTATTCCAGCAAATTAGCACCCTCAATATTTTGGGTGTCATTCTACTCCCTTTTAATGCTCTAGCTGTTTTCAGCTTCCCTAAACAACCTTTGTTATTTGGAGTAATCTTTACAATTTCTTGTTTAATTATATTTAGTGGCTTATTAAAGTCGATAAAATCCTATCAAAAACTACTAATCAATAATTTATTTTATTTTATTTTGTATCTTTGCACACTCGAAATTGGACCTTACGTGATTTTATGTAAGCTATTTTCGTATGATATAAATTAACCTTTTAGAGTAATTGATCTATGAAAATAAAAACCATTTTGGTTTCCCAGCCAGAACCTAAAATAGAAAACTCTCCGTACTTTGACCTTGAAGAAAAGCAAAAAGTAAAGATTGATTTTCGCTCATTTATACATGTTGAAGGATTGACTGCAAAAGATATTAGGTTACAAAAAGTAGACTTTACAATATACTCTGCAGTTATTCTTACAAGTAGGAATGCTGTAGACCATTTTTTTAGAATTGCCAAAGAAATGCGCTTCAAAGTGCCTGATAGCATGAAATATTTCTGTCAATCAGAGCCAGTCGCTTTATATCTCCAGAATTATGTAGTATATCGAAAGCGTAAAATATATGTAGGTAAACGTAATTTTGTAGATTTAGTTCCTTTGATTAAGAAATATAAAAACGAAAAGTTTTTATTACCCTCTTCGGATAAACTAAAACCTCTGATTCCTAACACTCTTGAAGAAATAGGAGTTCAATTCAAGCAAGCTGTTTTTTACAAAACAGTTATTAGTGATTTGTCTGATCTTGCTAATGTATATTATGATATTTTAGTTTTCTTTAGCCCATCTGGAATTGACTCTTTGTTTCACAATTTTCCAAATTTTAAACAAAATGATACACGAATTGCTGTATTCGGAAATACAACTGTCAAAGCTGTTGAAAACAAAGGTCTGCGTGTGGACATCGCGGCACCGACTGCTGAGATGCCATCAATGACAATGGCATTAAATAAGTATATTCAAGAAGCTAATAAGAAATAACTCATTAAACTATTTTTAATCCTTAAGCCCACTAGTTGAGTGGGTTTTTTAGTTAAAAATATTTTATATTGTAAATAATTTACACTCCATACATATGAAATCCCCATACCTATTTTTGTTTTTATTTATTTTTATTAGTTGTTCCAATGATGATAACACAAACGAATCAAATGAGCCAGTATTAACAGCCTCAGATTTTAGCCCAAATACACAAGGTGATTATTGGAAGTATAATGTTAACAGCTCTAGTGAAGATCTTCCAGACATGGACTTTAATTCAATTGACTCATTATATGTTGCCACAACCTCTAGTACATCCTATACACTTGATGCTAACAATGGAATAGGTGCAGATGGCAGTATGAACAGTATTCTCACTAGCGGAACACTATCAACAACTAATACGGCATTGTCATATAGTGGGGCCTTAGACCTTCCTATTGATCTTGACATTGATCAATCGTTAGAAATTAGTGACTTAGTATTATTAGATTTAAATGCTGATAACGGAGCTGTACTTTCAAGTTTCGAGGGAACTTTCTCTGAAGATATTAATATTCAGGGGAATGTTATTCCTATTAATGTAAACTATGAGTTATTCACTGCAAAGGAAAATTTTTATGAATCTAAAACAATTAATGGAACTTCTTATTCAAATGTTTATGAAGGATCATTAGGCCTTAATTTATCTGTTACAGGTACAATTACATTTTTTGATATAGACATCCTTGAATCTCAAGATATTCTCTTAATCAATTATTATTATGGAGCTAATATTGGACTTCTAAGAGCTGAAAGCAATCAAGGTTTTGAGCTAGCTCCACCAATAATTGCACTTATTGAACAAACTGGAGGTGGAGGTGAATTACCATCCTCTGCTACCGTTATTGGCCTTGAAGAATTAAGTAACTACTTAATAAACTAAATATCAAATAAGTGGCAGGTTTTGTACAGAGAATTATAATTACTTCTCTCAGCAATAGTTTACGATACAAATACTGTATAGATAAATACTCCATAAACAAAAACTAAGGCAAACCCTTCAGTTTTCCTGATTTCATTTCGTTTCAATATCAATGAGAATGGTAAAAGTATTGCAGCAAAGATTAACATCCATATTAAATCTCTTGACACAATTAAAGGATCATCAACGACTATAGGTTTGACCATAGCAGTTAAACCTAGTACTGATCCAATATTAAAAATATTTGAACCGATTAAATTACCCAAAGAAATAGACTTTTCATTTCTTACAACCGCCATAACAGAAGCTGCAAGCTCAGGAATACTTGTGCCAACGGCAATAATTGAAACAGAAATAACAGCTTCACTGACCCCTATTTCTTTTGCTATAACTACAGCACCTTTGACAAGCCAGTCAGAACCGAAATACAAGCTAATTCCACCAATTAAAAGCCATACTGTAATTTTAAAAGTAGAGACTAGTGATAACACGTCTATTGAATCATCCTTCTCAGTAAGTTTTGAAGTTTTTAAAACTATAATAACAAATAAAATTAGAGCAACAAATAGAACAGCACCTTCAAGAGCAGCAAGTTGATTGTCATTACTTAAAAAATAATATAATGCTAATGAAAATAGCATGAGAACTGGCCAATTAAATTTATAAAAGGTTTTATTTACATAGATTGCTCCAATTAGGGCAGTAATTCCAAGAACCAAACCTATATTTGCTACATTAGAACCTACAACGTTATTAATCGCAATCGAAGGCGATCCATTTAAAGCGGCATTTAAACTGACTAATAGTTCTGGAAGTGATGTTGCAAAAGAAACAACAGTCAAACCAATAACCATTTTAGAAATATTGAATTTTAGAGATAATGCGACAGAAGCTCGCACAAGGAAGTCCCCTCCAACAACTAGCAAAACAAACCCTACTAACATTAAAATAACGTCCATATCCTATTTTTTTACGAAGATAAATCTAAGATATTAAAATTGCTTACATTTATAATAAGATTTTATACTTTTGAACAATGAAATCACAAAAAATGTTTAGGATAATAGCAAGAATAAATAAATTATTACTTCCTAGTTTAACAAAAAAACGTGTAGATCTAGCTAAAGCAAATAAATTCCAAATGATTTTATTTGGCTGGCGACTCTATGTAACAAAAAAAGCACTAGACTAATAACTTACTGCTGCAAAAATAGGGTATGGTGATATTTTCTTTGCTCCCTCAAGCTGATTAATTTCCATAATAAAATTACATTGCACAATCTGACCTCCTAAAGATTCAACAATCCTACAGACTGCTTCTGCAGTTCCTCCAGTGGCTAGCACATCGTCATGTACAAGAACATTATCCCCAATTTGAATGGCATCTTCGTGCATTTCTAAAGTATCAGAATTATATTCTAAGTCATAAGACTCAGCAACTACCTTTCCAGGTAATTTACCAGCCTTTCGAATCGGCACAAATGGCACCTTTAACGCTTGTGCTAACAAAATACCAAAAAAAAATCCTCGCGCTTCTACAGCCACAACTTTATCAATTTTTAAGTTTTGCAACTTTGACAGTAAGGACTCCAAACATAATGCAACCCCAACTGGACTGTGTAGTAGTGGGGTTATATCCTTAAATAGTATACCTTTTTTGGGGAAATCAGGAACATCACGAATGTATGACTTTATTGAATTCATTGGATTAAATTTAGTTTAGTAACTATTTATTGAGTGAGACAAAATATTAGGGCGCTCGTTGTATATTTTTATAATTAACTCCCCAAATAATGTATTTGCCCAAGCGAACCACTCTCTATTGAAGTCTTTAGGGTTGTCTTTATGAAATGCTTCGTGCATAAAGCCCGTATCAGCGTGAGTAGCTTTAAGAGCTTCTAAACATTTAATTATTTCATTATCATCGCTAGAAGTCATCGCACGAAGAATAATACCCATGGGCCATATTTTTTCTTTTCCAGTATGAGGACTAGCTTGACCTTCAGCATATTTTCCCCTTAAAAAATAAGGATTAGAATCACTAAGTAAAAAGTTTCGGGTGTTTTTATAAATTGGATCTGAAGACATTTGAGTATCTAAATAGGCCAAAGACATTAGTGAAGGAACATTAGCATCGTCCATAAATACAGCATTTCCAAAACCATCAACTTCATAGGCGAATATTTTCCCATAAGTTAAATGGTCGAAAACTCCGTATTTTTTTATAGCAGAATCAACCTCAATTGAAAAGGCCTCACATTCAATGGCAAACTCTTGATCTTTTAAAACGTCTTGATAGATCTCAGATAGCTGCTGAAGTGAAATAACAGCAAAAATATTAGATGGTATAAGATATGGAAATAAAGTAGCATCATCTGAAGGCCTAAACATCGAGCAGATCATTCCAGTCGGTTTTATTGGTCTACCAGTACCTTCAAAAATTGGAGCATCAAGCATGGAAGTTGTTTTTCTTGAAAAAAGATATGGTGACTGTTCATCTTTTCGCTGTTCTGTTTTAAAAACCTTTACTATTAATCGCATTGCTTTGTCCCAACTATCATCAAATACAGAAGCATCATTTGTAAGTTCATAGTACTTATAAGAAAGCCTTATCACATAACATAAAGAATCTATTTCCCATTTACGTTCATGAATCCCGGGACCTGGAATTGGACTATCGTAAATCCAATAAGATTTTTTTGTCAAATCTTTATAGAATGCATTGGCGTAAGGATCGGCAAGAACGCACTTAACTTGTCTGTTTATTAATCCGAGAATTAAATTTTTAAGCTTTAGCTCTTTTGTTATTAGTGGCATATAAGGCCATACCTGAGCTGTCGAATCCCTTAACCACATTGCATCTATGTCACCTGTTATAATAAATGTATCTGGCTTACCATCAATTTTTTCGTAATCTACGGTAGTATCCAAAGTGTTTGGATAACAATTTTCAAACATCCATTTAAGCTCTTTGTCCTGTATGAGGGACTTCATATTTTGAATAACTAATTCAACCTGTTTACTCACAAAAGTTCTTTGATTTAAGTCAGGCCTTTTTGAAGTAAATTTATTTTCAATATTAAAATCTGTAAAGTTTGAAGCAATAATTGGCAAAGGATTAATTACTAATCCTCCAACAATAATAGTACCGTGTTTTAAAAACTGCTTTCTATGCATTATCTCTAATATTAACTTTGAAATCTAAGACTAAAAGATAATACTTTTTTAATAAATTGAATCTGTTAAAATCAAATAAATAAATAAGACAAAAGTAATAATAAATAAATACTGAGGTAAAATAAGTAGAAATTTCTGAATTTTATATACTCGTGATTATTAGGGTAAATATTTCCAAATAGTCCCTTTAACTCTTTCCAGAAAAGAGGCTTAAAATTTATTATCCAATTATCGGTATTATATACTATTTTACGAAATTTGCTTCTGTAGTAGCCTAGTGGGAACCCCCAAATCATGAAGATAAAAAACAGAAAATTTTTAGCACTTATATCCATAGTTATTTGTTTTTAGAGAACCAGGGTAAAAAGGAACTAGTTTTTTTTATGTAATCATTATACATAGGCTTGGAGTCTTTTAATGTTTTTTCAAGCAAGCTCACTCCAGAAACACGTATTATTAATAAAGTCATTATAATTGAACCTATTATTTGCCAATAATATCCTGAAGCAATACAAAAAAGAGCATAACTCCACCAAACAGCTGAGTCTCCAAAATAATTTGGGTGGCGAGTGTATTTCCAAAGTCCACTATCTAATACCTTTCCTTTGTTGTTTGGATTTTGCTTAAACCGCATCAATTGATAATCTCCTACTGATTCAAAAATAAAACCAATACACCAAACCAGGATTCCTAAATAATCAAGGCCAGTTAAATCGCCAGAACTACTACTGGTATTGATTGCAAAAAGAGGAATTGATATAATCATTATCAAGACTGCCTGCAGTAAAAATGTTTGAAAATAGCTAAACCACCAATAGCGTTTGGGTCCATAGTTTTTCCTAAATTCCTGGTAACGAAAGTCTTCGCCTTTACCGCTATTTCTAATGGCTAAATAAATCGAAAGCCGAAGCCCCCAAATACCTACAAGGGCTAAAACTAATAGTTTTCTTGGAGTTAAATCTCCATACATAAATGCATAAAACACATTGACGATAACAAAACCAAAGCCCCAAAAAACATCTATTATACTAACGTTTTTAATAAAAACACTCCAGATCCATAGTGCGGTTACTGAAATGAGTATAATTAGTGCTGCTTGGGAAAATAAAACCATCAATTAAAAAATAAATATAATACAAAACAAAACTACAAAATATAAAATTATAAGAGAAAATATAGCGCATTATGAGTCCAAATTGAAGTTTATTAAAAAAACTAAAGGGTGCGCGCAAGAACATAAAAAAGGGGATTACTTTTCAGTAATCCCCTTTGTGACCTTGGCAGGATTCAAACCTGCAACCTCTT
>JABAZD010000053.1 GCA_018608705.1 Flavobacteriaceae bacterium
GTCAACAATATTAAGATCTAAAATACCTTGTAAAGCTAAATCCGATGATGGTGCTAAAGCACTTGCAAAATTGAGTGTAGCAGTATCTATGTACCATAAATTGTTAAGATTAGTTGGAGCTGCACCAGTTCCACCATTTTTGTAAAACATAACTCTTACATCTCTAGTCTCATCGTTAGTCCAAGTACCTGTTTCTTCAGTCCAAGTCATATCTGCAGTAGGTTCTGCAGGAACGTGAGTGTGAACTGTTACCCAAGCACCTTCAGCATTTTGAACTTTGATTGTAAATTTAGGAGTGGTATCATCCTCAGCACTCCAAGTTGGTAATGCCTCACCACTAGAACTTGTTGCATCCCACTTATTCCAAAAGCCAAAATTATAGTTCCCTGCAGGAAGAGCAGTGATTGTTTGATGGATAAATTGACCATCAGTTCCTCCAGTTTTAAACATTCTAAACATTCTATCTGGAGAATGACAATCGCCATTGTTAGTCGTAGCACTAGCATAAGCTCCACCAGTACCACTGCCCCAACCTCCGTAATTTCCGTTACCGCCATTATTGAAAGTTCCAGCAGCATCATAGCCAGTATCTGGGTCGACAGCTGTTGTGTTTATTCCTGGATTAGCGAGATATTCTTGTCCAACCTCCTGGGAATTAATTGTTAAACTAAATAAAAATGCAATAGCTAGAAGACCGCTATGCCAAATTGATTTAGTTAAATTTTGAGTAATTTTTTTCATAATTTAATTTAGATTAGTTAATTTTTTTTTAAATAATTAATGTAATTGATACAAATATAATTATAACAACTTTACAACTTTATTAAGTTTGAGGAAATTAGTGAAAGAATTGAAGCAGATTTAATTATTTATATCAAAACTAAATATACAATTTACAATTTACAGATTAATACCAATTAAGTATAAAATCGATTAAATGTTTAATATTTTCGATTAAAAAATTAGATATAACTAAGCTTATCTAAAAGTCATTAAAAAAAAGCAAAAAAGCCCCACTAATTGTTTAGTAGGGCTAAGTGTAGAATAAAAAAAATTAATTTTCTGTAACCATGTCCATTACAGCATCACTAACTCCCATATTACTAAAACCACCATCATTAAATAAATTTTGAAGAGTAACACGTTTAGTCAAATCACTAAATAGACTTACTGTATAATTGGCGCAGTCTAGTGCAGTAGCATTTCCTAACGGGGACATTTTTTCAGCATATGAAATAAATCCGTCAAATCCTTTGACACCTTTGCCAGCAGTAGTTGGAGTTGGTGACTGGGAAATAGTATTAACACGGACGTTTTTGTCGCGTCCAAAAAAGTATCCAAAACTTCGTGCTATACTTTCCAATAATGCTTTATTGTCAGCCATGTCATTATAGTCTGGAAATACACGTTGTGCTGCCATATATGTTAAGGCTACAATACTTCCCCACTCGTTCATAGCGTTGTTTTTGTACAATGTTTGCATTACTTTATGAAAAGACATCGCAGAAACGTCCGTACCTTTTTGAGTCCAATCATACTTTTGGTCAGTATAAGCACGCCCTTTCCTAACGTTAATTGACATTCCAATAGAATGAAGTATGAAATCTAATTTACCCCCTAAAATTTCTACAGATTTTTTTACTAAATTTTCTAAATCTTCTTCAGATGTTGCATCGGCTGCAATTACTTGTGAACCTGTTTTTTCAGCTAACTCATTTATCTGACCCATTCGCATAGCAATTGGCGCATTTGATAATACAAATTTTCCGCCTTCTTCATGTACACGTTCTGCCGTAATCCAAGCTATTGAGTTAGGGTCAAGAGCTCCAAAAATAATTCCGCGTTTTCCTTTTAATAAATTGTAAGACATAGTTATATGTTTTAAGTACCTGTATTAGTTTAATTATGGATGCAAAGATAACATTAATTCAATAACTGCTGTGCATGAGTCATAGCAGATTCAGAAACTTGCTTACCTCCTAACATTTGAGCAATTTCAACAAGACGCTCATCTTTTGACAATTTCTTAAGGGAAGTTACAGTTTTCTTATTTATATCTTTTTTAAATACCTTAAAGTGAGATTTTCCTTTTACCGCTATTTGAGGTAGATGCGTGATTGAGAAAACTTGCATGGTAAGACTCATTTGATTCATAATATCTCCCATTTTGTGGGCAATTTCTCCAGAAAGTCCTGTATCAATTTCATCAAACATGATAGTTGGCAACTTTTGGTATTTAGATATTATATATTTGATTGTTAACATAATTCTTGAAAGCTCACCACCAGATGCAGCTTTTTTAAGAGGTAAAAACTGGCCTCCTTTGTTAGCGTTAAACAAAAACTCTAAATGATCCTTTCCGTTATCTAAATAAGAATCTGATGGATTTAACTTAATCTTAAATTGTGCGTTAGACATACCCAAATCATAAAGGTTAGCTTCTAACTGCGTAACCAATTTAGAAACTATAGATTTTCTTTTTTTGTGAATCGTAAGAGCTTCGTTATCTAATTGTTTTACATGAGATTTTAGTTCATACTCGGCTAATATTATAGATGCCTCTATTGAAGCTAAAGAATCTACTTTTGTTTCCAGCTCAGACTGAATACCAATAAGTTCTTGTATCGAATTAACGCTGTGTTTAGAAAACAAGTTGTTTACTTTTTGAAGAATATTCTCAATCTCACTTAATCGTGATGGATTTGCATCAACCTTGGATTGTTCAAATTCGATTTCGTTGAAAATATCATTGATTTCTATGGAAGCACTTTGAATTCTTTCTGAAAATGATTGATATGCTGAAGATATATTAGTCAGTTTGTGAAAAACTTGTTTTAGCTTAAGTAAATTTGAAGCTACCCCTAAGTCTTCAGAGCTAATTATTTGATTCGCTAAAGCAAGTTCAGACTGAATAAGCTCTACATTATTTAAGGAATTATACTCTAATTCAAGAGATTCCAAATCAATTGACTCTAAATTTGCCTCTATTAATTCATCTAAAAGAAATGTGTGATAGTCCGTGTCTTTTTGGGATTTGGACTTCGAAATATTTAATTGAACTAATTCTTTTTGTGTTGACTTATATAATTTTAATGATTGTTGGTATGTTTGAATAGAATTATAATTTTTCGCAAGCGAATCTAAGACCTGAAACTGGAAATCATCACTTGTCAGTTCTTGTGTTTGTTGCTGTGAATGAATATCAATTAATTGTTCCCCAAGAGCTGATAGAACAGAGAGATTAACTGGGGAATCGTTAATAAAAGCTCTTGACTTACCAGAGGGCAAAACTTCTCTACGCAAAATCGTCTGAGCATCAAAATCTATGTCATTAGTTTCAAAAAATGACTTAAGATTAAATTTATCAATATTAAAAACAGCTTCAATGATACACTTTTTATTAATATCATTGATGTGAGAAAAATCAACGCGCTTACCAAGTACTAATCCCAAACCACCAAGTAAAACAGACTTACCAGCACCTGTTTCACCAGTGATTATAGTTAAACCACTATCAAACTTGACCTGAAGGGCATCAATTAAAGCATAGTTTTTTATGGAAAGTTCAGAAAGCAATGAATATTATATATTTTGGAACTAAGTTAATCTTTATGGTAAACTAATTGGAAATGAAATTATAAAAAAATTAAAATTTAATGTTTTTCCACTTATTTGAGTGCGTAGGGGCAACCTTATTAAGCATGGATACTAATTTCGCAATATTAACACTAGGACCATCAGAAAAAACATCTGAAATTTCATCTGCTTTTGCATCAAAGAAAACACGTAAAAGAAATGAATTAGGACGTCTTTTATTTAAGTCTTCTAGTTTCATAAGTGAATTAACTAGCGCTATTTTACCTCCTTTAATATCTTTAGCCAATTGATCAAGCCCTGTGAAATGGTAATTAAATAAAATCGAATGGAAATCCTTGAAGGTAGGGGAAAGTATATTATTAATTAGCGCGCTCCTAGTTTGAGCGCCGCCAGCTGGAGGCTCCCAGCCTTTAAAACCACTTTGTTGAGAGTAGCTAACAATATCTCGTGCTTGCTTGTAATACGAACTCCCTCCGTTAAGTTCAAAAGTATCTGCATCCATTCCCAAAATCATATATACATGAAAAGCGATTACAGATACTAAATTTGATTCAAATTGTGTAGTATTAAAATTTAAATTCTGATATTCTAAATAATTGAAATTAAAATCTTTGTCATTGAAGTTGTAAACTGAGCTAGAGTAAAATGAATTATAAACAGGTCTGGCAGATTGAATCTGAATTGAGGCTTGAAAAGCATCAGTCTGATAGTTTTGAATATTGATGACCATACTGCATTCTATTCTCTCTTGAGTTTCAAAGCTTTTGGATGACCAACGTGTATTGTTAATAAATTCGTTTAGCTGTTTTTCAAGAGTTTTAAAAACTTGTACATTTTCATTTCCAGTTTGCTGTGCATTAACAACAAGAGTGCAGTTCAGTTCCTGAGAATTCAAACACATAGAGAATATGAAACAAATAAATAAAAACTTTTTACGCATTAATCTGATTTTGAATTTCAGTCATTATATCGTCTGCCACATTAGCTTTGGATTTTAAAGGGTAAGCGGTCTGCACTAGGTTTTTATCAATCAAAGTAACTTTATTAGTTTCGCCACCAAAACCGGCACCAGGATCATTTAACGAATTTAAAACAATTAAATCTAAATTTTTAGATTTTAACTTTATTATCGCGTTTTCTATTTCGTTGTTAGTTTCTAAAGCAAAACCTACAAGAATTTGATTTGACTTTATAGTCCCTAGTGATGCTAAGATATCTGCTGTTTTCTCTAACTCTATTGATAAATTTTGGGTTGACTTTTTAATTTTAGAAATTGAAATATTCTTAGGTCTATAATCGGCTACAGCAGCAGATAATATAGCTACATCAACAGATTTAAAATGTAAATGAACCTGAGTATACATCTCAAGTGCACTTACAACTGGGATTGTATTAATACGTGAATTATTTGGCTTATAATGAGTAGGACCTGTGATATATACAACTTCAGCGCCAAGAAGTGCTGCCTTTTGTGCGATTTCGAAGCCCATTAAACCACTTGAATGATTTCCTATAAACCGAACTGGATCAATAGCTTCATATGTGGGTCCTGCTGTAACAAGAAATCTTTTACCATAAAGCGGTAATTGATTTAGTGTATTGGATTCTATGAGACTAATAATTGCTTCAGGTTCAGCCATTCTTCCAGCGCCAACTAATCCACTAGCTAGCTCTCCAGTCGTGGCTGGAATCATAATATTACCAAAAGATTCAAGAGTCTCTAAAGATGATTTTGTTGAAGGGTGTTTGTACATGTCTAAATCCATTGCTGGAGCAAAATAAACGGGACACTTAGCTGACAAATAGGTAGCAACCAAAAAATTATCACTTCTACCAGAAGCCATTTTTGAGAGCGTATTTGCAGTAGCTGGGGCTACTAAAAACAAATCAGCCCATAAGCCTAATTCCACATGGTTATTCCAAACAGCGTTTTCAGCATCGGCATCCGTAAAAGACGAAATGACAGGATTTTTTGATAGTGTTGAAAGCGTGAGAGGGGTAATAAATTCCTTTGCAGCTGGAGTCATGATCACCTTAACTGAAGCCCCAGACTTAATAAACAAACGAACAAGAGATGCCGATTTGTATGCAGCTATTCCCGCAGTAATTCCTAATAGAATATTTTTACCGCGTAAAATTGACATTTTTTATAATTCTTGAGAATCGTCTTCCACATTACGATAGTAAATTTTATCGTTAAGCCATTCTTGAACAGCTAGAGCATGTGGTTTAGGAAGACGTTCGTAAAACTTAGACACTTCTATTTGTTCTTTATTTTCAAAGACTTCTTCTAAGCTATCGTTATAGGTAGCAAATTCTTCTAGCTTGTCAATCAATTCTTTTCTAATATCAGTATTGATTTGTTCAGCTCTACGGGAAATTACAGAAATAGCTTCATAAATATTTTGCGTAGGTGCATCTAATTTATTTCGGTCGTAAGTTTCTGTATTAACGGGTGCATTTACTTTTTTTAAATCCATAATGAAATTAACTTTTAGTCGTTGTTGTTTTGTTTTTGATTAATTGTAAATCTTTATACATCTCTGTTAATTGGTCGGAGTATTTAGTTTCAGGAAATACAAATAATAATGAATTATAATAATTTAGTGCTTTTTCTATACGTTCAGATTCTTTCCAGGCAACACTATTGATAGCAAGTTTGTAAGCTGAATCAAATTTATAAAATAATGCATCTTCTTTTAAAATTGACCCAGGAAATTCAACCAAAAAGTTGTCAAATGCAGAGATAGCGGAATTATAGTCTCTATGAAACGGACCTGTGATATTGTATTGAAGTGCTATGTTGTAAGCCTTTCGTTCTAACTTATAATCTAACTCTCTTACTAGATTACTTGCTTGAGCCATGTACTTAGAGTTGGGGTATTTATTGATATATTCTTGAAGTTTATCTATTGCTATTAATGTCTCCGACTGATCTTTAGTGTAAGCAGGGGATAACATGTAATAGCTTTTAGCAGCTAAAAAACCGATTTCTTCCGCTTTCTCACTTTTGGGATATGCTTCGACAAATCGTTCCATTTGATAATTTGAAGTGAAATAATCTCTTGTCTCATAAAATGTCATACAATACATAAACATTAGCTTCTCAGCCTGAGGCTTACCACGATACTTAGGTACAATTTGAACAAAAATACGATTTGCTTTTGTATACTTACCAGACTCAAAGAGCTTGGTAGCAAACTTAAACTTAGTAGCGACATCATCTCCTTTGAGCACAGCTTGATATTCACTACAAGAGTTTAATGAAAAAATGATAGTTAATATATATATAAAGTTTCTCATGAATCTTTTCAAGAATGTGTGCGAAATTACGGATTTAATACGGATTTAAAAAACTATTATTTTAGCTAAGCTGTTACTTTTATAAGCTAATAACTATAGATTAATAAATTATACCTCTAAAATTGAGCTAAAAATGTAGAGATTTTAGACTGTAATTTATTAGTTGCTGGAACTAAAGGCAAACGAACTAAATCAGAACATAATCGTTTATGTTTAAGAACAGCCTTTATTCCTGCAGGGTTATTTTCTTCAAATATCAAATTAATAATTGGCATTAAACGCATTTCTATTGCTCGTGATGCAACTACATTATTATCTAAACCTAACTGAATCATCTCAGAAAACTCTTTTGGAAATGCTTGGCCAATTACAGAAATTACTCCTGCCCCACCTGCTAAAGTAACTCCTAAAACTAAATCATCATCACCCGAAATAACCAGAAAATCGTTAGCCTTATTTTTTATTAACTCTAGATATTGGTTCATATTATTTCCAGCTTCCTTAACCGCAACGATTGACTTGAAATCTGTAGCTAATCTAAGAACAGTGCTAGGTTTAACATTTTTAGCTGTTCGCCCCGGTACGTTATATAAAATTATGGGTGTGGTTGTTGATTTAGCTATTGCTTTAAAGTGTTGGTAAAAACCTTCTTGAGTTGGCTTATTGTAATAAGGAGCTACAGAAAGAATGGCAGTAAAATTAGAAAGGTCTGTGGATTTAATTTCATCGACAACGGCTGAAGTATTATTTCCTCCAATTCCTATTACTAAAGGAACACGACCCTTATTAGCAGCTATAACTGTCTGAGAAATATCTTTCTTTTCATCCGAAGTTATAGTTACACTTTCACCTGTTGTACCAGAAACTACTAGGAAGTCGACCCCATTAGTTATATTAAATTCTACAAGTGCTGCGAGCGCTTTGTGATCTATACTTAAATCTGAATTAAAAGGAGTGATTAAGGCAACTCCTGTTCCTGTTAATTCCTTCATATTATAGTCTGTTTAGTTGGGTTAAATATTTTAACAACTCAAATTTAAAAACCTCTGTCTGAGAAGGCTCAACATCTATAATTAAGTCATGTAACCTAGGATCCTGATTGTTAATACCAATTTTAAAGTTAGCCTTTGAAAGTGCAGTAACAAAATTAAGCTGGTCCTTATTTTTTTTATAATAGCTGATTAGAAGATCAAAATTTTGATCTGTAAACGTATCAATTTCAACATTCTTTGGTCTACCTAACCAGTCGAAATTTTCCAAACTAAAAAAAGAATCCCAACTGTTTGGTCTATTTTTTTCTTGATTTATCATTGCAATAAAACGAATTTTATTATCCATAATCCCTAATCCGTTCATTAAGTCTTGAAAAAATGCATAATCACAATACGAATCGTAATCAAAAATAATCCCAACAGATGTTACTTTAGCACGATGAAAGTCTTTAGCCCTTGACTTAAGAATCAATGTGATATTTTTTTGAAGTGAAAGCGCTTTTAATCGTTTGAAAAACATGTACCTTTATTGATATTACAAATGTAACACAAATGATGAAGAAACTAGTTCAAATAATTATGATTATTTCCTTGATTTTGTCATGTGATAATTCAAAAACACTTGTAAATACTGAAGGTGAAAATATATCGATAGACAGAGAAATTGAAATTTCAAAAGAGGTTGAAGATATTATTAATCCATACAAGTTGAACTTAGACAAAACAATGAATCAGGTTTTAAGTTTTTCTGTTGATGACTACTCAAAAAATGATGGGGATTACAATACTGCCATTGGAAACTTGATGGCAGATGCTGTTTTTGAACTCACTAATCCAGTATTTAAAGGCAGAACAGGAAAAAATATTGATATGGTTTTACTAAATCATGGAGGTATTAGGTCTATACTCCCTAAAGGAAATATCACAAGAAAAACTGCGTATAAACTAATGCCGTTTGAAAACAGCGTAGTTGTAGTAGCTATCAGAGGGTCTATTGTTTTAGAAATGATAAATTATTTGAAGGATTCTAATAAAGCTCATCCGATTTCTGGACTTGAATTAGTTATTAATGCGGATGATAGCTATCGAAAAATTCGAATTGGCGGCAAAGCTATCGACTCAGAAAAATTATATTACGTAGCTACCAATGATTACCTATATAAAGGAGGTGACAGAATGGAATTTTTTAAAAAAAGTGATTCATTATATAAGTTAAATTATAAAATTAGAAATGTATTATTAGATTACTTTTCTATGTATGACACGCTAAATCCTAAAGCTGACCAGCGCTTTATAAAACTTAAAAATTAAATTATGAAACGTAGAGATTTTATACATCAAACAGCAGCTTCAACAGCCTTATTATCAATAACAGGAATTGGATTATCGTGCACAAAGTCAAAAACCACAAAAATTACTATACTGCACACCAATGACGTTCACAGCCATATAGATGCATTTGGTCCAAATGAAGGAGAAAATTCTAACAAAGGAGGTATTTCTAGACGAGCTGCGTTAGTCGAATCAGTACGCAAGGATAATCCACATACTTTACTTTTAGATGCTGGCGATATTTTTCAAGGAACCCCCTATTTTAATTTTTATGGAGGTGAAATAGAGTTCAAACTAATGAGTTTGTTAAAATATGATGTTGCTACCCTAGGAAATCATGATTTTGACAATGGAATAAATGGACTTTATTCTCAACTTCCACATGCAAAATTTGATTTTATTTCAGCAAACTACGATTTCTCTAATACTTTAATGGATACACATGTAAAGCCTTATAAAATATTTATTAAAGACGGAATTAAAATTGGAGTTTTTGGGTTGGGGATCGAACTAAAAGGTTTGGTAAACAAAGAAGATTATAAAGAGACTAAATATCTAGATCCTATTGAAATAGCTCAAGACATGAGCCGTATTCTAAAAATTGAAGAACAATGTCACTTAGTTATATGTCTTTCTCATTTAGGATATGAATATAAAACAACCCCTTCTAAAATATCGGATTTAAAACTTGCCAAATCTACCAAGGAAATCGATTTAATTATAGGAGGACACACTCATACATTTTTAAAAGAACCAACTATAGTAAATAACTCCATAGGGAAAAAAGTAATAATCAATCAAGTAGGTTGTTTTGGATTATATGTTGGGAAAATAGATTTCTATTTTGATGATAATCAACTTAAAGAAAGTGTTGGCAGTAAAATGGCAGTCTAAGTCAAAGGTTACCTAATTGAATTTAAAAATTAAAACTTCAAAACAGGCTTCTTTGTACAACAGATAATAATAGTATATTTGCAAAAATTATCTTTTATGTCATTTTTAAGTGAAATAGAACGCCGCCGAACTTTTGGTATTGTATCACACCCTGATGCTGGTAAAACAACTTTAACAGAAAAACTACTACTATTTGGAGGTGCAATTCAAGAAGCGGGGGCAGTTAAAAGCAATAAGATAAAAAAAGGAGCTACAAGTGACTTTATGGAGATTGAACGCCAACGTGGTATTTCTGTAGCTACGTCAGTCTTAGCGTTCGAATACAATGGCATTAAAATTAATATTTTAGATACACCTGGACATAAAGATTTTGCAGAAGACACGTTTAGAACACTTACCGCTGTTGACAGTGTAATAGTAGTAATTGATGTAGCTAAAGGGGTTGAAGAGCAAACCGAAAAACTTGTAAAAGTATGTCGCATGCGAAATATTCCGATCATTGTGTTTATTAACAAAATGGATAGGGAAGGGAAAGATGCCTTTGACTTACTCGATGAAATTGAACAAAAGCTAAGTCTCAAAGTTGTGCCCTTGAGTTTTCCAATTGGAATGGGCTATGACTTTAAAGGGATTTATAATATTTGGGAAAAAAATATTAATCTATTTACAGGGAATAGTAAACGGGATATTGAAGAAACAATTAAGATCTCAGAACTTTCTGACTCAAAACTAAATAATATAATTGGAGACCATGCTGCAGAAACACTTCGCGAGGAACTAGAACTTGTGGAGGGCATTTATCCAAAATTCAGTAAAGAGAGCTATTTGAATGGGGATTTACAACCAGTATTTTTTGGTTCTGCCTTAAACAATTTTGGAGTTCGTGAACTGTTAGATTGTTTCGTATCTATCGCTCCAAAGCCACGCCCTAAGCAAAGTGAAGAACGCATCGTTAACCCATGTGAGGATAAATTTACAGGATTTGTGTTTAAAATCCACGCTAATATGGATCCAAATCACAGGGATCGTTTAGCATTTATAAAAATTGTTTCTGGAGAGTTTAAACGGAATACTCCCTATCTTCATGTACGACATAAAAAGAAATTAAAATTCTCAAGCCCTAATGCCTTTTTTGCAGAAAAAAAAGAAATAGTAGACATCTCATTTCCTGGAGATATTGTAGGTCTTCATGATACTGGTAACTTTAAAATTGGAGATACCCTAACCGAAGGTGAATCTTTAAATTACAAAGGAGTACCTAGCTTCTCTCCTGAACATTTTCGTTATATTAACAATGCAGATCCTTTAAAATCAAAACAGTTATTTAAAGGAATTGACCAATTAATGGACGAGGGAGTCGCTCAACTTTTTACGTTAGATTTGAACGGACGAAAAGTAATAGGAACTGTAGGTGCGCTACAATATGAAGTAATTCAGTATCGATTAGAACATGAATATGGTGCTAAATGTAGCTATGAAAACCTAAATGTTCATAAAGCCTGCTGGATTGAACCAGAAAGCACAAACCATCCTGAATTTATAGAGTTTAAACGGGTTAAACAACGATATCTAGCTACTGACAAACAAGGGCAGTTAGTCTATCTTGCAGATTCTGTATTTTCCCTTCAAATGACACAACAAAAATATCCTTCAATAAAATTTCATTTAACATCAGAATATTAAAAAAGCTTTTAAATAGAAAAATCCAACTATTTAAGTTGGATTTTTCTATTTAAAAGATGTCTAAGCTTGTCCGGTAGGCCCAAAATTTAAGGGAACTGGCGGTTGCTCATAATCTTTAATCTCACCATGCGCTTTTTCAAAGCGTTTTACATTATCATGTAATGCTTTAGTTAACCTTTTAGCGTGTTGTGGGGTCAGTATAATACGTGACTTCACTTTACTTTTTGGGGTGCCTGGCATAATACTGACAAAGTCAACTACAAATTCTGAGACAGAGTGATTAATAATAGCTAAATTAGAGTAAATGCCTTCAGCTACTTTATCGTCTAACTCAATGTTAATCTGTCCTTTTTTTGTAGGGTCTTTGGTAGAACTCATATCAATTAATTAAAATTTAATTCTTCCTTGGCTTCAGTTAACTTGTCAAATTCTTCATTTGAACCTACAATAATATTTTCATAAGCTCTAAGGCCTGTTCCGGCTGGGATTCTATGTCCAACAATGACATTTTCTTTCAAACCTTCAAGACTATCTACTTTTCCGTTCACAGCAGCTTCGTTAAGAACTTTAGTTGTTTCTTGGAATGATGCTGCTGAAATAAACGATTTAGTTTGTAATGATGCTCTTGTGATCCCTTGCAGTATTGGCGTAGCTGTAGCAGGACTTGCATCTCTAGCTACAACTAATCCTTTATCTTCACGCTTTAACAATGAATTTTCGTCTCTCAAAATACGTGCTGTGATAATTTGGCCAGATTTAAAGTTTACAGAATCTCCTGCATCTTCAATAACTTTCTTTCCAAAAATCTCATCATTTTCTTTGATGAAGTCAGAGGTATGCACCAACTGATCTTCTAAAAAGATAGTATCTCCAGAATCTTTAATCCTTACCTTCCGCATCATTTGCCTCACAACAACCTCAAAATGTTTATCATTAATTTTAACTCCTTGTAAACGGTATACTTCTTGAACTTCGTTTACTAAGTATTGCTGCACAGCGGATGGACCTTTAATATTTAAAATATCATTGGGAGTAATAGAACCATCTGATAATGGCATACCTGCTTTTACAAAATCATTTTCTTGTACTAATATTTGATTCGATAATTTGACAAGGTACTTTTTAATATCTCCTAGTTTTGATTCAATGATAATCTCACGATTACCTCTTTTAATCTTACCAAAAGAAACAACACCATCGATTTCACTTACAACCGCTGGGTTTGAAGGATTACGGGCTTCAAACAGCTCAGTAACTCTAGGAAGACCACCTGTAATATCACCTGCTTTAGCAGACTTACGAGGAATTTTAACTAAAATTTTTCCTAAGTTTATTTTCTCACTATCTTCAACCATGATGTGTGCTCCAACAGGCAAGTTATACGATCTAATGAGGTTTCCTTTGGCATCTTCTACCAAAAGAGTTGGTATCAATTTCTTATTTCTAGATTCAGATATGACTTTTTCTTGGAATCCAGTTTGTTCATCAATTTCAACCTGGTAAGTGATTCCTTGTTCAATATTTTCATAACGAACTTTTCCGGAAAATTCTGAAATAATAACACCATTATATGGATCCCACTGACAAATCACAGTATCCTTTTTAACTTTGTCTCCGTTCTTAACAAAAATTGAAGACCCATAAGGTATGTTGTTTGTACTTAAAACAATACCTGTTTTCTTGTCAACTAATTTTATTTCAGACGTTCTTGAAATTACTATATCAATTTCATTGCCTTCGTTGTCTTTTCCTTTGACAGTTTTAAGGTCTTCAATTTCTGCAATTCCATCGAATTTGATTATTAATTTATTTTCCTCAGAAATATTTCCAGCAATTCCTCCAACGTGGAATGTTCTTAATGTCAGCTGAGTTCCTGGCTCTCCAATAGATTGGGCTGCTACAACACCAACTGCTTCTCCTCGCTGTACCATTTTACCAGTAGCTAAATTTCTTCCGTAACATTTAGCACAGATTCCAGTTTTAGCTTCACATGTTAGTGGAGATCTTACTTCAATAGATTCTAAAGGAGAATCTTCTATTCTCTTAGCTACTGACTCGTATATATGTTCTCCTGCAGCAACTAAAAGCTCTTCAGTTAAAGGATTAAATACGTCGTTTAGCGAGGTACGACCAACTATTCTTTCTTCTAGTTTTTCTACTACCTCTTCATTTTTCTTTAAAGCTTTAACCTCAATCCCTCTAAGAGTTCCACAATCTTCAGAGTTAACTATAACGTCTTGAGAAACATCTACTAGACGACGTGTAAGATAACCTGCATCGGCTGTTTTTAATGCTGTATCGGCTAATCCTTTACGAGCACCGTGTGTGGATATAAAATACTCAAGAATTGACAACCCTTCTTTAAAGTTAGAAAGAATTGGATTTTCAATAATTTCACCACCACCAGCATTGGATTTTTTTGGCTTAGCCATCAAACCACGCATGCCTGTCAACTGACGAATCTGTTCTTTAGAACCCCTAGCACCAGAATCTAACATCATATATACAGAGTTGAATCCTTGTTGGTCTTCTCTAATACGTTTCATAGAAAGCTCGGTCAACTCAGCATTAGTTGAAGTCCAAATATCAATTACTTGATTATAACGTTCATTATTAGTAATAAGTCCCATGTTGTAGTTAGCCATGATACCATCAACTTGCTTATTTGCAGCAGCTATCATAGTATGCTTTTCTGGTGGAATTATAATATCTCCTAAACTAAATGACAACCCACCCTTAAAGGCAAAGTTGTACCCTAAAGATTTAATTTCATCTAAAAAAGCGGCTGTTTCAGGAACAGAAGTAACTTTCAAGATATCATGAATGATATCTCTTAGAGATTTTTTAGTTAAAACCTCATTGATATAACCCGCTGCGGCTGGTACTTTTTCGTTAAAAAGTACTCGACCTGTGGTAGTTTCAATAATTTGAGAGGCTAGTGCTCCCTCGTTGTTAAAATCAACTGTTCTAACGCGAATTTGAGCATTTAAATCTACACGTTTTTCATTGTATGCAATGGTAACTTCTTCAGGTGAATAGAAGGTTAATCCTTCGCCAATAATCTTAACTTTTGGGGTCGATTTACGTAACTTAGTCATGTAATAGAGGCCTAGTACCATATCCTGCGAAGGAACTGTTACTGGAGATCCATTAGCTGGATTAAGTATATTGTGAGAAGCCAACATTAAAAGTTGTGCCTCTAAGATTGCTTCTGGACCTAATGGTAAATGTACTGCCATCTGATCGCCATCAAAATCAGCATTAAAGGCTGTACACACTAATGGGTGTAATTGAATTGCTTTTCCTTCAATTAATTTAGGCTGGAATGCTTGAATTCCGAGACGGTGTAAGGTAGGGGCACGGTTAAGCAACACAGGGTGTCCCTTAAGAACATTTTCCAAGATATCCCATACTACCGGTTCTCTTTTGTCTATTATTTTCTTTGCAGATTTAACTGTTTTAACAATACCTCTTTCAATTAATTTTCTGATTACAAAGGGCTTGTATAGTTCAGCTGCCATATTTTTTGGCAATCCACATTCAAATAATTTCAGTTCTGGTCCAACAACAATTACTGAACGTGCTGAATAATCTACACGCTTACCTAGTAAATTTTGACGGAAACGACCTTGTTTACCTTTCAACGAATCTGAAAGAGATTTTAATGGACGGTTAGAGTCAGTTTTAACTGCTGATGACTTACGCGTGTTGTCAAAAAGTGAATCAACAGACTCTTGAAGCATACGTTTTTCATTACGTAAAATAACTTCAGGTGCTTTGATCTCAACTAGTCGCTTTAAACGGTTGTTACGAATAATAACACGACGGTATAAATCGTTTAAATCAGATGTTGCAAAACGACCTCCATCAAGCGGAACTAAGGGACGTAGTTCTGGTGGAATAACAGGAATGGCCTTCATAATCATCCACTCTGGCTTATTCTCACGATTAAGGTTAGACTCTCTTAAAGATTCTACAACTTGTAGGCGCTTCAATGCTTCTGTTTTACGTTGCTTAGACGTCTCTGTATTTGCTTTGTGGCGCAATTCGAATGACAATGTATCCAGATCAATTCTAGAAAGAATATCAATCAAACATTCAGCACCCATCTTAGCAATGAATTTATTAGGATCTGTGTCGTCTAAATATTGATTTTCTGGTGGTTGTACTTCAAGAATATTTAAATATTCTTCTTCAGTTAGAAAATCCATTTTCTTTACCGCTTCACCTTCAGCGTTAGTAGCAGTACCTGGCTGTATTACGACGTAACGTTCGTAATAAATGATCATATCTAATTGTTTGGAAGGCAATCCTAATAAGTAACCAATTTTGTTTGGTAAAGAACGGAAATACCATATGTGTGCAACAGGCACAACAAGGTTGATATGTCCAACTCGATCCCTACGAACTTTTTTTTCTGTTACTTCTACACCACATCGATCACAAATTATTCCTTTGTAACGGATACGTTTGTATTTTCCACAAGCACATTCGTAATCCTTTACAGGGCCAAAAATTCGCTCACAAAATAAACCATCACGTTCTGGTTTATGTGTTCTATAGTTAATTGTTTCTGGTTTAAGAACTTCACCACGAGACGCTCCTAAGATCGACTCTGGAGAGGCTAAACCAATTGAGATTTTATTAAATCTCTGTACTGTATTATTATCTTGCTTTTTTGCCATAATATATGGTTATGATAATGAATTAAATTCTATTATTCTTCTAATCTTATGTCTAGTCCTAAACCTTTCAGCTCGTGCATTAACACGTTGAATGATTCTGGTAAGCCTGGTTCAGGCATTGGTTCTCCCTTAACGATAGCCTCATATGTCTTGGCTCTTCCAATAACATCATCCGACTTAACAGTAAGGATTTCTCTAAGCGTACTAGAGGCTCCATAAGCTTCTAATGCCCAAACTTCCATTTCTCCAAAACGTTGACCACCAAATTGTGCTTTACCACCTAAAGGCTGCTGTGTAATAAGAGAATATGGACCAATAGAACGTGCGTGCATCTTGTCGTCTACCATATGTCCTAATTTTAACATATAAATTACACCAACAGTTGCTGCCTGATCAAAACGATCACCTGTCCCGCCGTCATATAGATAAGTATGACCAAATCTAGGTATTCCTGCTTCATCAGTAAGTTCGTTAATTTGATCTAAAGTAGCTCCATCGAAAATTGGTGTTGCGTAAGTTCTTCCAAGATCCTGACCTGCCCATCCAAGAACAGTTTCATAAATTTGTCCAATGTTCATACGTGATGGTACACCAAGAGGGTTTAATACTATATCAACCGGGGTTCCATCTTCAAGAAAAGGCATGTCTTCTTGACGTACAATACGTGCAACAATTCCTTTATTTCCATGACGTCCGGCCATTTTATCACCTACTTTTAGTTTGCGTTTCTTAGCAATGTAAACTTTTGCGAGTTTTATAATACCTGCAGGTAATTCATCACCCACAGAAATTGTAAACTTCTCTCTTCTTAGACTACCCTGAAGATCGTTTTCTTTGATTTTGTAGTTGTGGATTAATTCAGAAACTAACTTATTTGTTGAGTTGTCAGTTGTCCATTTTCCAGAAATTAAGTGCGCATAATCATCTACTGCATTTAACATCTTTAGTGTAAATTTCTTCCCTTTAGGAAAAACATCTTCTCCTAGGTCGTTGGAAATCCCTTGCGCAGTTTTACCTCCCACAATTGAGAATAACTTCTCAACCAAAAGTGATTGTAATTCATCAAATTTGGTGTCGTAAAAATCTTCTAATTTAGAAATATCTTCTTTATCCTGTGCTCGTTTACGTTTATCTTTAACAGCTCTTGAAAATAGTTTTTTCTCAATAACTACTCCATGAAGTGATGGAGAAGCTTTTAATGATGCATCTTTTACATCCCCAGCTTTATCACCAAATATGGCTCTTAACAGCTTCTCTTCTGGGGTTGGATCAGATTCTCCTTTTGGGGTAATTTTTCCGATTAAAATATCACCTGGCTTAATTTCAGCACCTATACGAATCATACCGTTTTCGTCTAAATCTTTGGTAGCCTCCTCAGAAACATTTGGAATATCATTTGTTAGCTCTTCATTTCCAAGTTTTGTATCTCTTACTTCAAGTGAATATTCATCAATATGTATAGAAGTGAATACATCATTCCTAACAACTTTTTCAGAAATAACAATAGCATCCTCAAAGTTGTATCCCTTCCAAGGCATGAAAGCTACTTTCATATTTCTACCGAGTGCTAACTCACCATTTTGTGTTGCATATCCCTCAGTGAGAACTTGTCCTTTTTTAACTTTATCTCCCTTTTTAACAATTGCTTTGAGGTTAACAGAAGTACCTTGGTTAGTTTTTCTAAACTTAGTTAACGGATATGTAATTACTTCTGAATCAAAACTCACTAGAGCTTGATCATCAGTTCTTGAATATTTGATTATGATATTATTTGCATCTACGTATTCCACGACTCCGTCACCAGTTGCATTTACTAGTACTCTTGAATCTGAAGCAACTTGACGCTCTAAACCAGTCCCAACTATTGGAGATTCCGGTCTTAATAGTGGTACTGCTTGGCGCATCATATTTGACCCCATCAATGCACGGTTAGCATCATCATGTTCCAAGAAAGGAATTAAGGAAGCTGATATAGATGAAATTTGATTTGGTGCAACGTCTGTATAGTTTACTTGAGAAGGATCAATAACTGGGAAGTCTCCTTCTTGACGTGCAATCACCTTATCAGATAAAATTTTACCCTTAGTATCTACAGCGATACTAGCTTGTGCAATCATTTGATTTTCTTCTTCCTCAGCACTCAAATAAACAGGAGAGCCTTTAATATCTACAACTGAATTTTCAACTTTTCTGTAGGGCGTTTCTATGAATCCCATAGAATTTACTT
Source organism: Flavobacteriaceae bacterium (assembly GCA_018608705.1). Classification (GTDB taxonomy): domain Bacteria; phylum Bacteroidota; class Bacteroidia; order Flavobacteriales; family Flavobacteriaceae; genus Hel1-33-131. The sequence continues at coordinate 18,714 of JABAZD010000053.1, forward strand.
TAGCGAATACAGACAAAGATGAAATTAGACCAATATTTGGTCCTTCAGGAGTTTCGATTGGGCATAAACGTCCATAGTGTGTATAGTGAACGTCTCTAACTTCGAATCCAGCTCGTTCTCTAGACAAACCTCCTGGCCCTAGCGCAGACAAACGACGCTTGTGCGTAATTTCAGCTAGAGGGTTCGTTTGATCCATAAATTGAGACAACTGATTAGTTCCAAAGAAAGAATTGATAACAGATGATAATGTCTTGGCATTAATCAAATCGATAGGAGTAAATACTTCATTATCACGAACATTCATACGTTCACGAATGGTGCGAGCCATTCGAGCTAAACCTACACCAAATTGTGAGGATAGTTGCTCACCTACAGTTCTAACCCGACGATTAGAAAGGTGATCAATATCATCAATTTCAGCCTTAGAGTTAATTAACTCAATTAGGTACTTAATAATAGTTATGATATCATCTTTAGTAAGCACTTGCTTATCCATTCCAATATCAAGACCTAATTTTTTGTTCATTCGATAACGACCAACTTCTCCAAGATTATAACGTTGATCACTAAAAAATAGTTTATCAATGATACCACGAGCGGTTTCTTCATCTGGCGGCTCAGCATTCCGTAATTGTCTGTAGATATGTTCAACAGCTTCTTTTTCAGAATTAGTTGGATCTTTTTGAAGTGTATTGTGGATTATAGCATAATCTCCTTGTTGTGCACTTTCTTTGTGCAAGAGAACAGTTTTAGTGCCAGATTCAAGAATTTCTTCAGTATTATCTTTGTCTATAATAGTATCTCTATCCAGAACAATTTCATTTCTTTCTATAGAGACAACTTCGCCTGTGTCTTCATCAACAAAATCTTCGTGCCATGTATTTAGCACACGAGCAGCTAGTTTACGTCCTAAAATCTTTTTTAAACCGGATTTTGATACCTTAACTTCTTCAGCAAGGTCAAATATTTCAAGAATGTCTTTATCTCTTTCAAATCCGATAGCTCTAAATAAAGTGGTCACAGGTAATTTTTTCTTTCGATCAATGTAGGCGTACATGACGCTATTGATGTCAGTAGCGAATTCGATCCAAGAGCCTTTAAAAGGAATAACTCTTGCTGAGTATAATTTGGTTCCGTTAGCATGGAAAGACTGACCAAAAAAGACACCGGGTGAACGGTGTAGTTGAGAAACAACAACTCGTTCAGCTCCATTAATACAAAATGTACCACTTGGAGTCATGTAAGGGATGGTACCTAAGTAAACATCTTGTACAATGGTTTCAAAATCTTCATGCTCAGGATCGGTACAAAATAATTTTAATCTTGCTTTAAGCGGTACACTGTAAGTAAGACCTCTTTCTATACATTCTTCTAATGAATATCTTGGTGGATCCACAAAATAGTCCAAAAACTCTAACACAAATTGGTTACGAGTATCAGTTATTGGAAAATTTTCCATGAAGGTGTTATACAACCCTTCATCACCTCTTTCTTCTGATTTTGTCTCTAACTGGAAAAAATCCTGGAAGGATTTTATCTGAATATCCAGGAAATCCGGATATTCGGTTCTATTTTTAATAGACGAGAAATTTAATCTTTCAGCTTTTTTTGCTAACATCGATGGACGAATTATTGATTAAAAAATAATTATTTGTTAGTGTACATATGTTTATACACAAAAGGGTTTAGGTCATAGAGCGTATAACTCTAGGACCTAAACCAATGTATGGAATTAGGGAGTAAGCTTACTTAACTTCAACCTCTGCTCCAGCTTCTTCTAAAGAAGTTTTCAAGCCTTCAGCTTCATCTTTAGACACAGCTTCTTTGATAGCGCTAGGTGCGTCATCTACTAATCCTTTAGCTTCTTTTAAACCTAAACCAGTTAATTCTTTAACTAATTTAACTACTGCTAATTTAGATCCACCTGCGGCTTTAAGAATTACATCGAATTCTGTTTGGGCCTCAGCAGCGTCTCCACCACCAGCTGGTCCAGCAGCGACTGCTACAGCTGCGGCTGCAGGTTCGATACCGTACTCATCTTTTAAAATTGTTGCTAGTTCGTTAACTTCTTTTACTGTTAAGTTTACTAATTGTTCTGCGAAATCTTTTAAATCTGCCATTTTTCTATCGTTTTAATAATTTTTTAATATAATATAATTGTAATAGTGCGTACTAATTAATTTATCCCTCTTTTTGGGACAATGTTTTTAAGATACCTGAAAGTTTACCACCACTTGATTGTAAAGCCGAAATAACGTTCTTAGCTGGAGATTGTAATAACCCAATGATTTCTCCAATTAACTCTTCTTTTGACTTGATGTCTACTAACATATCTAATTGATCATCACCTAAGTAAACAGCTTCTTCGATATAAGCACCCTTTAAAAAAGGCTTATCCGATTTTTTTCTAAAAGCTTTGATAACTTTTGCTGGTGCATTTCCAGTTTCAGAATACATTACTGAAGTATTACCTTTTAATGTAGTAGGTAAATCTCCAAAATCTTTATCTGAAGCTTCCATTGCCTTTTCAAGCAAGGTATTCTTTACAACGGCTAAACGAATGTTTGCTTTAAAACATGCGCGTCGTAACGCTGAAGTAGTTGATGCATTTAAACCTGAAATATCAGTCAAATATAGATTTGAATTCTCAGCTAGTTCTGCAGTCAACTCTTTAATTACTTTTGATTTTTCTTCTCTTGTCATAATAAAATTGTTTAACTGCTTACTTTAGAATCTACAGCAATGCTAGGGCTCATTGTGCTAGACATAAAAATACTTTTCACATAAGTCCCTTTTGATGATGTTGGTTTTAGTTTTATTAAAGTTGATAATAACTCTTGAGCATTATCTTGAATTTTATCTGCAGAAAAAGAAACTTTTCCAATTGCAGCATGCACTATTCCTGTTTTGTCAACTTTAAAATCTATTTTTCCTGCTTTCACTTCTGTCACTGCTTTAGCAACATCCATTGTGACAGTCCCAGTCTTTGGGTTAGGCATCAAACCACGTGGGCCTAGCACGCGTCCTAGTGGGCCTAACTTGCCCATTACACTTGGCATCGTTATGATTACATCAACATCTGTCCAACCACCTTTAATTTTATCAAGGTATTCTTCCAAACCAACGTAGTCAGCACCAGCGTCTGTAGCTTCCTGAGCTTTGTCAGGGGTAACTAAGGCTAATACTTTCATATTTTTACCTGTTCCATGTGGAAGCGATACTACGCCTCTAACCATTTGATTTGCTTTTCTAGGATCTACTCCCAAACGTATCGCTAAATCAACGGATGCATCAAACTTTGTGTTTGTGATTTCTTTGACTAAAACTGAAGCCTGCTCTAGACTATAAATTTTATTCTTTTCTATTTTAGCAACTGCTTCCTTTTGCTTTTTTGTTAATCTTGCCATTTCAAATAATT
>JABAZD010000059.1 GCA_018608705.1 Flavobacteriaceae bacterium
AATAGGGGGAGCATTGAAAAGGGTTGTACTTAGTTGTATAACCCTTTTTTATTTTCAGATTACGGTGAAATATAGATATTTCTTGGCAGTTATTTGGCAGTTACTCCAAATCAATTACTTTATTAAAAAAAAATATACGTTTTTAAAAAGGCATAAATCTAAATAACGACTTATTTAATAGATGAAAATCCTAACATATTCAAGGTATAAATCAGATGTGAATAAATAATTGAGGTTTTTTTTATTTTTTTTTCAACCTCTCTAATTACTCATAATAAGCATTTAAAACTATCTATTATTGTAGATAACATATTGATTAATAACTTATTATAAGGTTATCCATAATAAGTTCTAATAATACTTACCATTCTTAATTTTGCGTTTTAGCTCATTTGGATTACCTATAGTTGCTTTCATGTTCAACTAACAATTTGAGTAATGGAAGACAACTTCAATTCTCTCTTAAATAAAGCTAGAGACGTAGAAGCCTCGGGAGTTTTTGTTCAATATGAAGAACTAAATCTCAAGGGTAATTGGCAATGGATGCTTTGCCCATATCACCAAGAAAAATCACCTTCATGTAGAATACAAAACCACCATGCACATTGCTTTAGTTGTGAGGCACATTTTGATTCTATAAAGTACTTACGAGACATACAAAATATGACGTTTTACGAGGCTCTAGAATCAATTACGGGAGAGAAAGTAGTGAATAATGGTTGGCAGAATAATCGTCCTCTAGAGAGCGTTAAAATACCCTCATTTGAGGAGGCTTTAAAGATGTCTGAGGATAGATTTCCTATTCTATTTCCTATGCTTGTAACAGAGCAAGGATTAATAAATAAGCAAGATATTATCAGCTACTTATCTCAATATGAATTTGAGAATTTGAGAACTTCTAAAGTGGGTGGTTCTCATACAATAACAACTCAATGTAAACAATTTTTAAAAATCATTCAAAACACAAAATAATGGCAAAAAAACGATTAATTTCTAACCTTAGATGGACATTAAAAAACACAGAGATTTAAGTGCTTATGCACAAAATATATTGAGTTATATGTCCGAAAATTCAGCAACTTCGGGATTTCATGGTGTATCTGAAATTGTAATAATGAATACTACAAATACTCCCCTTGGGGAATTAAAAAAAGCTCTACAAGATTTGGATCGTAATGGATGGATTTCAATTGGAAACGAGGAAGTATATCTTGTTCATGGCACATATAAGAGATCAGCAAATTCTTTAGTGCAATTAAATGATGAATCAAATCCAAAAAGCAAAGGTAAATTTACTAATAGTGCTCATGACGCTGTTTGGAATGATCTTCTAGAATATGTAATCTTTTTTGATCAAAGTGTAATCCATTTTGAATTCAAAGAGTTTTTTGATGCTGTTAGTGAAACTGTTTTAATTGATGACGGTATACACCAAGACATTGGAGCTTGGGATGTGAGTAGTGTTGAAAATATGTCGGCGATGTTTAAAAATAATAGTGTTTTTAACCAAGACATTGGGGCTTGGGGTGTAGGTAATGTATTGTATATGGAGGAGATGTTTAAAAATGCTACTGCTTTCAATTAAGACATTAGTTCTTGGGATGTGAGTAAGGTGTTTTCATGCGAAGATTTCAGCCTAGAAGCAACCGCTTGGACAAAACCCAAACCTAACTTCACTAACTGCACGGAATAAGCCTCCACAAAGGATTAATTAAAATATCTTTTATAACACTCTGACACACCCACAAAGACTCTTAGAAAGGCTTATTTAAGTGGAGATAAGATTAGGTTCTCAAACTAAAAAAGCAGCCACAAAATTGCGACTGCTTTAGAAGAGGAAAAAAGATTGACATATGATTAGTAAGAATAAGCAACCACCTTTACCCAAAGTGGCTGCTGTTTCCATACCCCTCAGTATAGAAAACAATTCACTCTACAAATGTATATAAACGGGGTACTTTCAATCAATAACTAGAAATAGCCAAAAGTATTCACTATATTTAGTAGTAGTATCATTAATACTAGGGTTTAATAGTTGATGTTAACGCACTCTGACACACCCACAAAGGCTCTTAGAAAGGCTTATTTAAGGTGTGGTTAATTATCCGTTTTGATTACTTTTGAGATATGAAAAGATTCTTAATACTGCTTATGGGATTTATCTTCTTAGATTGCTCCCAAACACAAACAATTCAAGTTCCAAAAGAAATTGAGGAATTTTACTCTAGTTATAACAAGGCTTGGAGCAATGGTGATTTTAATTTTATTTCTGAAGAAATTTATGCTGTACCATTTACCCTTTACTTGAATGACACCACACTAATGTTTTTCACAAAAAATGAAGTTAAATCATTTTTACAAACCACATTTGATGATTTAAAAGCAAATAATTATGGATATTCAATAAGGAATAATTGGGAAAATTATCAATCCAAAAATGATATGATAATTATAGAGCAAAATTTCACTAGATTTTTGACAGATAGCACAGTAATGAATCCCAAGGAGAGAACAGCATCGTATATTCTGAGAAAACAAAATAATAAATATAAAATTATCGCATTGATCCCCCATTCACCCGTAGGGAGTAAATAAAACTTTATTCAGTTAAATAGTTTGTACGCCGATACATCCATAAAGGCTCTTAGAAAGGCTTATTTAAGTGGAGGTTAATTATTTTTGAGATATGAAAAAACTACGAGAATATGAACATTTCATTCTCATTTTAATTGGGTTAATTATGGTTGCACGAGATTATATAAACTATAGTTCCATAGATGATTCAATAGGATTAGTATTTATCACCATAGGTTTGGTTATTCTATTTGGAAAACGTATTTGGAAGAATAACAATCAATAGATGTGTGACACATCAATTAAGACATTTAATAACACTCTGACACACCCACAAAGGCTCTTAGAAAGGCTTATTTATGCGGAGAGGAATAGAACTAGATAACCAAATGGAAGCTATCCTTTGGAATGCCTATCAGAGAGTAAAAAAGAAAATGTTAATTTAGTTGAGCGATATTACGAAAGTGAATCATTGATTAACTGAGATATGGAATTATTCAACTTAAAGAATGACAAAATTGAAGAAGTAGAATTAAAACCCTTCAAGCAAGAGAGGGAAATTCAATCTTTAATAGAGAAAAATACAGAGATACTTTTCAATCTTGAATTTATCGCCTCAGTGTATGTCGTCAAATAAAAGTGGACTTTTTCAGATATAAATTAAGCGAGTG
>JABAZD010000028.1 GCA_018608705.1 Flavobacteriaceae bacterium
TACTGAATTAGCAGTAGGGGTGTCAAAAATAATTACTAAAGTTTCAAAAGTTTGTGTTTCAGTAGCAGTTGTAATAACTACACTTGCTGTGTATTCGCCTGGCGAGGTGTATACATGTTGGGGATTGATTTCAGTTGATGTTTCAGAATCACCAAAATCCCATTCTAGGCTGACGATTGTTTCTGAAGTTGATAACAAAAATTCAGTAGATGAGCCTAAGCAGTCGTTAACATAACTGATATTAGCAACTAAAAATGATTGAATAAAAGGGGGGAGGCCGTATCCAGCAAATGTTCCTGCTGCTAATGGCTGGCCAGCATAGACGTAGTCTACGTCAGCAGCAGATGCATTTGGATCATTGATAACATCCAGGGAACTTTGATCATTTGTATTACAAACATAAATTTTACCATCCGGTCCTAGTTGCATGGCACCCATAAAAGCAAAGTCTTGATATACAAATGTTGCAGAGTCTGGAAGGTTAACTGCGGTTAGGTCAATTTGTTGCACTCCACTATTACTTGAAAAATAAACTTTTTCTGAATTTTGAGAAAATGCCACGCCATAAAAACTATCATTGGATAATACTTCAATTGGGTTAGATACTTGTCCAGTTTCTTGGTTAAAATCATAGATCCAACAAGACCCATTATTAGAATTTCCACCTTCTTGATTACCATTTTGACTGTGAGCAATAGCTATTTTTTCTCCATTAGGAGATGACTTTAAATAGCCAATTCCATTTCGTCTATAACCTTCAACCCCTATAGATGGGGCTACATTTGAGATAGAGGGCGCTGTATTAACTCCATTTGAATCCACTCGAAAAGCATAAAAAGCATTTACAAAATGCGTTAAGACCCAATAGGATTGTCCATCAGCATGCTCAACAGCAGTTATTTTTTCAGCGCATTTATACTCAAGATGTTCTTGAATATTTGGGTTGTAAGTCAAAAGTGGTATATTTTTTTCTGAAGGATCAATATCACCCATTCCAGTATTTAGCGCCATATCAACTAAAGAGTAGTTAAGGCCATTATTAAAACCATCATCTTCGTCAGGAACTCCATCGCCTGGACTGTATGTTCCATCAAAGGTTGGTGATCCGTCTTCCTGTGCAGGTCCAGACTCTGGGTATGCCCAGGCATTTTGGTGGTGTGGTTCGTCAACTGTGAAAATATAATATTTTTCTAGATCACCTGGTTTAGGGATTATAACTGCAGAACTGGTACTTGAAGGGTCACCTAATAAGCCAGATCCAGAAAAATAATTAGCATTAGGCATTAAAGTATGGTTAGCATCCCACACATCTCGGCCATCTGTGTAAAATTGTAAGTTCCCGCTAGGATCAGAAATAGAAGAGCAACCTTCAAAGGTAGAAATTGAATTTTGAGCATCTGCAGAAGGGGTTACAGTATTGTTTATATTGTCAAATACAAGACCGGCACCATATCCAAAGAACCAATTGTTAGCTTCCCCTTGTGAAGTAGCAGAAAAACTTGTAAGAAATAAAATAAAAAAAAATAATTTTTTAGAAATATATTGCATAAGTATTATAAGGTAACTATATGTAAGACAATCAAAGTTTTATAAACCCTACAATCTAGGGTTAACGATAAAATATGTCAATAAAAATACATCATTTATTAGCTAGGTTTTACCCATTTTAACAAAAGTTAAACAAATAAACCTTAATTATTTATTAATCCATCAAAAACCTAGAAAGTAATATTAAATTCTTACTCATATTGAAGGCTTGTAAATCAATGTTTTATGTCTTAATTTATAGGTATTTAATAAATTTGTAGTAAATAATTAGAAAGGTATTTGTTAAAATAAAAAACCCACAAACGTAAATTGTTGTGGGTTTGAAGTGGTGCCTCCAGGAATCGAACCAGGGACACATGGATTTTCAGTCCATTGCTCTACCAACTGAGCTAAGGCACCTCCTCGCATTAAATGCGGTTGCAAATATAATGGAATTTTAATATTCCCAAAGTAAATTTTTATAAAAAATGGTTTTGTAAATTTGTATTAAGAACGTAACAAATGAATTTAATAATTGATATTGGAAATACGTCGATTAAACTCGCTGTATTCCAAATGAATAAGATTGTAAATACTAGAACATTACAAGATTGTAAGCTTGAATTGGAGGTAGGTAACGTACTTTTAGAATTTCCAAAAATAAATCAAGGTATTATTTCCTGTGTTGGCATATTGCCTAAAAAAGAAATTGAAAAAATTCAAAAGAAGATTTCTTTAATTTTTTTGAATCAAGATTCAAAACTTCCATTTAAATTGCAGTATAGCACTACTGATACTTTAGGTTCAGACCGATTAGCTCTAGTAGCCGCTGCATGCAATCAATATAATGGTAAAAACGTTCTAGTAATTGATGCGGGGAGTTGTATTACTTATGATTTTGTAGATAAAAATAAAAATTACTTTGGAGGAGCTATAGCTCCCGGAATTAATATGCGCTATAGTTCTTTGGCGCATTTCACTTCTGGATTGCCTAATCTACAAAAAAAAATTCCTCAACATTTAATTGGAAATTCTACGGATAGTTGCATTCACTCTGGAATTGTAAATGGGGTTTTAAACGAAATAGAGGGTGCAGTTAAAGAATATCAAAATAAACACCCAGATTTAACAGTTATTTTAACAGGTGGAGACACTGATTTCTTGTGTAAGCAATTAAAAATTAGCATATTTGCCAATTCGGATTTTCTTTTAGAAGGTTTAAATTTTCTATTAGAAATAAATTCAAATCAATTATGAAGAAGTTTTTAGCTGTCATAGCCCTTTTTATTTCAATATCTACCCTAGCTCAACAAGGATCCAGCTCTCCTTATTCGTTCTATGGCATTGGAAGTTTAAAATTCAAAGGAACTGTTGAAAATCAATCAATGGGAGGTATTAGTGTTTTTAACGATAGTATCCATGTTAACTTACGTAATCCAGCAGGATATGCAGGTCAAAACTTAAAGTCATTTAATGACGAGGGTAGGCCTATCAAATATACTGTGGGAGGTAGTCAGTCTCAAATAAATCTTAAGGGTGTTTCTGCTTCTGAATCATCCAGTACATCTTCACTTGATTACCTAGCAATTGCTATTCCCCTTGGGAAATTTGGGGCAGGTTTTGGTTTACTTCCATATTCTTCTGTCGGATATAAATTACAGTCTTTTAGTTCTGAAGAAACACTACAATACAAATATAGAGGTGAGGGGGGTATTAATAAAGTTTTTTTAGGTTTAGGTTATCAGCTAAGTAACAATATTAGGATTGGAGTGGATGCTAGTTATAATTTTGGAAATATAACTAACACCAACATAGCTTTTGGTTACAACGAACAGGGAGAATTTTTGCAATATCACACAAGAGAGGTTAATCGTTCTGACCTTGGAGGTATCTCTTATAATTTTGGAATTATATATACTAAATTATTGAAATCGAATTTACAATTTACCGCTTCTGGCTCCTACGCTCCGTCAACAAATTTAAAGTCAAAAAACCAACGTAACTTTTCAACTGTAGTCGTTAATTTAGATACGGAGCAAGAGGTTGCTCTAAATACAATTGATGTTGATTTGAGCGAAATAGGTTTAGAGACAACAGATCTTAAAATACCTAGCAAAACCTCTATTGGTTTTGGTTTTGGAACTCCAAGGAAATGGTTTGCAGGAGTTGATTATACTTTTTTGAAGGCTAGTCAATTTTCAAATCGTTTAATAGTAGTAGATAATTCAACTTACGAAGATGCATCAACAATTTCAGTTGGAGGTTTTTACATCCCGGAATTTGATTCATTTAACAAATATTGGAAACGTATTGTTTATAGAACTGGGATTCGCTTTGAAAATACTGGTCTGAAAGTTAATAACCAGGTTATTAAAGAGTTTGGCATATCTTTTGGAGTTGGTTTACCAGTAGGAAGAATATTTTCAAATGCCAACATAGGTTTGGAGTTAGGTAAAAGAGGAACAACTAATGCTAATTTGGTTGAAGAAAACTTTGTAAACTTTCAGTTAAGTTTATCACTCAACGATAGGTGGTTTGAAAAACTAAGATTTAATTAACCCTAATTTAGTAACTAAAAGAGTCTATCAAGACTATTAAAATAAAAATAAATAAAAATGAAGTCAAAATTATTACTAACACTTTTAGTACTGTTATTAGGAGCATCTAAAATTGATGCCCAAACGGAAGCTGAGTTAGAAAAGCTTTCAATTTTTAGCGAGTATGTAAAATCAAAAAACTATGATGCAGCTTATGCTCCATGGATGGAACTCAGAACTACTACTCCAAAACTAAATAAAGCAATTTATATTTTTGGAGAAAGAATCCTAAAAGATAAAATTTCAAATTCTGAAGGAGATCAAAAGACAGCTTACATACTAGATTTATTAAAGCTCTGGGAAGAAAGAAGTGTTAATTTTTCCAAGATTACTCCAAAGGGTGCTTACTTAGCAAAGGCAAGCCAGTTAAAGTATGATAATAGAAATCTATTAGGAGAATCAAATGAGATCTTGTACGCTAACTTTGACTCGGCTTACAATTCTGATGTAAAAACCTTTACAAATCCAAAGAGCCTGTATACATATTTTTCATTAATGGTTGGTTTATATGATTCTTCATCGAAATCAGCACAGGAGTTGTTTAGTAAATATGATGATATTAGTGAGAAAATTGACTTTGAAGTCAAAAATTACACTAACAAACGGAATGCTTTTTTAGACCAGGATGGTGAAGTTATAGAATTAAGTAGAAAAGATAACTCAAGATTGAAGTCTTACAATAGCTACTTAAAAGCATACAACCAAATTGCTGGGAGTATTGATACAAAACTGGGTACAAGGGCTAATTGTGAGAATTTAGTACCATTATACGCAAGAGATTTTGAGGAGTTCAAAAATGATGGCATATGGTTGCAACGCGCTATGAATAGAATGTATGCCAAAGGTTGCAATGATGATCCCTTATTTGTTACTATAGTAGAACAAAAAAATGCTTTGGAGCCTAACGCAGACACTGCCTTTTATTTAGGTATTTTGAAAGACAAGGCTGGTAATTCAAAAGAGGCTTTAGCTTTCTACAATCAGGCAGTTGATTTAGAAACCTCGAGCTTCGAGAAGTCAAAAATATTATACAAAATTGCTACAAGTTTTAAGAAAAAAGGGCGTTTTAGCCAGGCAAGGTCTTACTATATGAAAGCTTTAAAAGCTAATCCTAGTATGGGTAAATGTCATTTATCAATTGCAGCTATGTACGCCAAAAGTGCTAACAAATGTGGAACAGATAATTTTTCAAAAAGAGCTGTCTATTGGCTAGCGGCTAAAGAGGCAGCTAAAGCGGGTAGAATAGATCCTACGATGAAGAAAAATGCAAGTAAATCAATAGCTAATTATGAAGCTAAAGCTCCTCAGAAAAGTGAAATATTTTCATCTGGTCGAACAGGGCAAGTTATCAAGGTAGGTTGTTGGATTGGTCGATCTGTAACAGTTCCGTCGCTTTAATGGCGTTGTATGGAAACATAAGAACAATAAACATTATTACAATTTTCCTTGTTATGGTGTTTTTTTCTTGCAATAATTCCTTGAAAGAAGTTCAGGATTTAAATATGGCGTCCTACGGTCCTGTTTCAATAGCAGAAAACATAAATACTAAGTACACAGATTCTGGTCGTCTTACCTCAGTTTTAGTAAGTCCAAAAATGTATAATTTTACAAATAATAAGTTTCCGTATTATGAATTCCCAAATGGAATCGATTTAACATTATTTGACGATAAACTAAATAAAAACACGGTTATTGCCGATCGAGCTGTGGTTTATAGTCAAACAGATTTGATTGACCTTAAGGGAAATGTTGTACTTACAACAGCAGCCAACGATACGCTATTTACAGATCAACTTTTTTATGATCAAGAAAAACAATGGTTATTCACCAATTTTCCTGTTAAATTTCGCACCAAAGATTATTTGACTAACGGCAATGGATTTGATTCAAATAAAAATGTTACAAATGCTCAAGTTATTGAGGTCACAGGACGAATTTTTATTGATGATTAATTTGTATATTTACTTGTGTGATAAAATCACTTAAAATTAATTTTAAATGAAATTACTATCTTTTTTACAATATCTATATTTAGGATTTGCCGTTCTCTTTTTATTTGACATGTACAACAAATGGGGTGGTGATAGAAACTCCGCTTACATTTCTCTTTTCTTTGCTGTTCTTGCGGTTTTTATGTTTTTCTTTCGGAAAAAATTTAGAAAGCGTTTTCAAGATCGTGGTAAATTATAACCATGCCTACAGATTTAATCATTATTGTTTCTAGTCTTTGTTTTTCCGCTTTTTTTTCAGGGATGGAAATAGCTTACGTTTCTGCTAACAAAATTCATATTGAAATTGAAAAAAAACAGAAAGGTTTATTATCCAACCTTCTAGCTAAAATAACATCAAAGCCATCAAAGTTTATCGCAACCATGCTAATTGGTAATAACATAGCTTTAGTTGTTTATGGTTTGTATATGGGTGATATATTGGTGACATATTTCTCAGATTATATGACAACATCAAATCCTATAGTACATTATGTTTTTGTGGAATTATCATTGCTTACTCAAACTTTGATTTCTACACTAATCATATTAGTTACAGCTGAGTTTCTGCCAAAAGTCTTCTTTCAAATTTATGCAAATTCTTTACTAAAACTATTTTCTTTTCCTGCATATTTCTTTTATACACTATTTACTTTTATATCAAGTTTCGTTATTTGGATTACTGATTTAATCTTAAAGTTTTTATTTAAAACTGATGGAGATCAGGTCCAGTTAGCATTTTCAAAAGTTGAACTTGGAAATTATATTAGCGAACAAATGGAGTCTGTAGATATAAATGACTCAGTAGATAGTGAAATTCAGATATTTCGAAATGCACTTGATTTTTCAGAACTAAAATCAAGAGAGGTAATGGTTCCCAGAGCCGAGTTGACAGCTGTGGAGATTCATGAATCTATCAAAAGCCTAAATGAATGTTTTACTCAAACGGGACATTCTAAAATACTAGTTTACAATAATACTATTGATGATATTTTGGGTTATGTACATTCTTTTGACCTGTTTAAACATCCAAAAAATATTAAATCAATTTTACGCCCTGTCGAGTATGTTCCTGAAACTATATTTATTAAAGATGTGCTAAACGTTTTAACTAAAAAGCGAAAAAGTTTAGCTGTAGTTTTGGATGAATATGGTGGAACTTCTGGAATTATAACTGTGGAAGACGTCATTGAAGAATTAGTTGGAGAGATTGAAGATGAACATGATACAGTTGAACTTACAGAAGAAAAGATTGATGATAATAATTTTGTTTTTTCAGCACGTTTAGATGTAGATTATCTGAACGAAACTTATAAGATTCAGATTCCTAAAAATGAAAACTATGAAACTTTAGGGGGCTTTATTGTCAACCATACTGAGCAAATTCCAATCAAAGGTCAAGAAATTGTTATTGGTCGTTTTCATTTCATAATCAACGAAGTTTCCAATACTAAAATTGAATTAATTAATCTCAAAATTGTTCAAGATTAATAAATTGAGCTTTAGCTTTGAATTATATTCTTTTCTGCTTTCATTATTTCAAAGAAATTGGTATTTTCGTCGACTATATTGAAAAAATAACACACACTACAAATGGCAGTTTTAAATAAAATTAGACAACGCTCTATATTCTTGATCATTATTATCGCTCTCGCACTATTTTCATTTATAATTGGAGATATATTCTCAAATATGGGGGCTTCTGATAAGTCACAAAATGTAGTAGCTACGATAAATGGAAATGATATCGAAAGAGGAGCTTTTATGAACCAGGTTGAGAGTATTCAACGTCAATCAGGAGGTTCTGTTACTAACACTCAAGCAATGAATCGTGTTTGGGATATAGAAGTTAGAAATAAAGTTATGCAATCCCAGTATGATGCAGTTGGTATTACTGTTGAAAGAGACTTTATGCGTCAATTGTTAAAACAAAATCTAGGTTCTTTTGAAGAATTTAAAAATGAAGCAGGTCTTTTTGATGAAAATAAGTTAAATGAGTTTATAATTAACCTAAAAGCTATTGCTCCAGAAACTACAACCTTAAATGGAAGCGCTGTCAATTATAAAGCTTGGACTGATTTTGAACAAACGATTTCACAAACAGGCGTTCAGCAGACATATTTCAATCTTGTCAAAGCTGGTATGATTGGAACTTTAACGGAAGGTGAATTAGACTATCAGCTTGAAAATGATAAAGTTGATTTGAAATACGTTCAAATCCCTTTCTCGTCTATACCGGACAGCGTTGTTAATGTAAATAAATCTGACATCAAGTCCTATATTAATACTCATCCCAGTAAGTATGAAGTTGAAGCCTCAAGAGATTTGGTATATGTTCAGTTTAAGGAAGAAGCATCTTTAGAAGATGAACAGGCTATTCAATCTGAACTAACGTCTCTTATCGATGACAAGTTAGAGTTTAACGAAGCCGCCAAGGCCAATGAGACTTTGATTGGATTTAGAAATACCAAAGATGTTCAATCTTTTGTTAATGCAAACTCATCTGTTAAGTATAATGATTCTTATCTTTTTGAGTCAAGCCTTCCAAAGACCGAAGTAGAAAAGATAAAAAGCTTAGGATTCAATGAAATACATGGACCTTATAAAGATGGTTCAACTTATAGAATATCAAAGTTAGTTGCTAAGAAAATGATATCTGATTCAGCAAAAGTTCGTCATATTTTAATTCCTTTTGTTGGTGGAACTCGCGCTGATGTTTCTGTTACTGCTACGGATGTTGAAGCCAAAACACAGGCAGATAGTATTTATAAAATACTCAAATCAAATAGATCAAATTTTAAAAGTTTATTAGAGCTTTCATCTGACAAGGTAAGTAATGAAAAAGATGGTGAAATTGAATTTGCATACACTGACGGATTTGCTGATGAATTTAAAGCTTATTCATTTGAAAACCCCAAAGGAAGTTTAGGAGTTGTGAAAACAGACTTTGGATACCACGTGATTGAAATCTTAAGCCAAGGATCTAAAAAACAGGCCTACAAAATGGCAACTATCGTTCAAGAAATTGAGCCCTCAGTTCAAACAATTGACGATGTGTTTAAGAACAAGTCTAAATTTGAAATTGCGATTGCTGATGCTGACTTTAATGAGGTAGCAACCCAAAGTAATTACAAAACAATGCCAGTAAGCAGTATTAAAATACTTGACGAATCAATCCCTGGAATTGGAATGCAAAGAGCAATTGTCAGATGGTCACATGAAGACGGAGTTGAAGTAGGTGACTTCAAAAGTTTTAATGTTTCAGGTGGTGGTTTTGTAGTTGCTAAAATCACAGCAGTAAATAAAAAAGGATTAATGAATCTTGAGAAAGCTTCAGTTACAGCACTTCCGGAAATAAGAAAAGAAAAGAAAGCTACTATTATAAAGAATCGCATTTCAGCAACTACTCTAGATGCGATTGCATCAGACGAGAATCAAACAGTGAAATCAGCTTTTGCAGTAAACATGAAGAACCCAACTCTTTCTGGAGCTGGTAGAGAACCATTGGTAATTGGAACAGCTTTTGGATTAAGTGAAGGAAATACTTCAAAACTAGTCATTGGTACTAATGGTGTTTACGCTGTTCAATTAACTAAGTTCACTCCAGCTGATGAGCTACCTAATTACCAAGCAGCAGCCAACCGTGTAGGACTAGCAAAATCAAATGCAGTTAATACTAAGCTTTATGCAGCACTCAAAGACGCTGCTGATATTGAAGATAATAGAGCTACATTCTATTAGTGTTTGTTTCTAATAAAAAAAAGGGGTTCATAATTGAACCCCTTTTTTTTATAAAATCATTTCTGAAAAGGAAAGAATAGTTTGGTAGCCCTTTATTTTGAAATATTCCATTGAGCTTAAATCTCCAGTTGCTAAGAAAAAGTCGCCTCCCCAAGCACCTAAGCTTTTAATTTCTCCCTGATAATCCGAAAATAAAGATTGTTTCAATGTTGGTTCCTGCAGTAAAGATCCAATGTATGTTTCATGAGTTTCGATATTTTTTTTAAATATCTCTAAGTTCTGGCTATTTAATATCTCTAAAGTCAATTTGTTTAGTTTATTAAAATCAACTATTTTATATTTTGTACTTTTTTTGTAAGCTTCAACTCCATCTCTACTATTTTGCTTTTTATTACGGTGAATAAAAAATAATTGGTTAGAGAATTTAGGTTTGAATTTTACCGGGCTTATTGATGGAATTCCTCTACTTAATTGGTATAAAATAGCAGTCTTATTCTGTGCGCATGCAATATCATATCCACTACCACCAAAGGTCAAGTTTAATAACCTAAAAGCATCAACCCTGCCCCATTGGGCAAGATTATTAATAAGGGTGGAGGAGGAACCTAAACCCCAGTTTTCTGGAAACTCTAATTTGGAAGTTATTTTAAAGCCAGTCTTTCGCGTGAAAATATTTGGATTAAGTTGCTGTAATGACTCAAGAACTTGAAGCAATCTTAAGGCTATTTTAGAGTTGTCATTACAAGTTATTTTTAAAGCCTCCCCAATATTGAAATGAGTTTCAAACCAGATTTTTCCGCAGTTAGAAATACTTTTCCAATGAATTAAATTGCCTGAAGTAGATTCTACTTTTAACTTTTGTCCAAATTTTGTTGGCAATGCAAGTGCTTGAGCACCGTCCAGAACAGCATACTCAGAAGTAATTAATAATTTACCATGGCTATAAAAGGTTTGCATCAGGCTCTGAGTATTTCTATGGCTTTTACTACGGCACTATGGGTGACAGTATTTGTTTTGAAGTAATCAATCAGATAGGATTTTTCTTTTTCAGTTGCTTCAAATTGATTCAAGATATTTAAAAGGTGCATTTTCATGTGTCCTTGCTGAATTCCAGTGGTAGTCAGAGATTTTATTGCAGCAAAATTTTGAGCTAACCCGGCGACAGCGACGATTTCCATCAACTCTTTAGCAGATGGATTCCCCAGTAGTTCCATTGCGGTTTTAACTAAAGGGTGTAACCCTGTTAATCCACCAACAGTTCCAAGTGCTAATGGGATTTCAATCCAAAACTTAAAAAAACCATTTTCAATACTGGCATGTGTTAAGCTAGAATAACTTCCCGATCGTGCTGCATAGGCATGGACACCAGCTTCTACAGCTCTAAAATCATTCCCAGTTGCTAATACTACGGAATCTATACCATTCATAATCCCTTTGTTATGGGTTACGGCTCTAAAAGGCTCTATTTCAGCAATTTGGACAGCTTGAATAAACTTTTCAGCAAATTCTTGTCCCGAATATTCCTCATTATTAACCAGATTCTCAACCTTACAGCTAACTTCTGCGCGTACTAGACAATCAGGAACATAGTTAGATAAGATACTCATGACTATATGTATATTTACAGAATGCTTCTCAAGTGAGCTAGCGATTTGTTCCAGGCATGAGTTGATGAAGTTAGCACCCATGGCATCAATAGTCTCAAAAGACACATGTAATTGGTAATAGTCATTTAGTTTAGATGTTTTGTTAATCAGCTCAATATTTACTATGCCGCCTCCACGAGCTTCCATGTTTTTAGTTATTGATTTTGTGTCTTTGAGTAACTGAGGTTTAACTTTTTTAAATAAGGCTTCTAACTCAGAAGTTTTACCATTAAACATAAAATGAACTTGACCTATTTTAGTGGTTGAAATAACTTTTGCCTTAAACCCACCTCTTTGCATCCAAAATTTAGCAGCATTACTAGCAGCAGCAACAACCGAACTCTCTTCAATAGTCATTGGAATGACCTTGATTTTATCGTTAATTAAAAAATTAGGCGCAATTCCAAATGGAAGGTAG
The DNA here is from genome assembly GCA_018608705.1 of Flavobacteriaceae bacterium. Classification (GTDB taxonomy): domain Bacteria; phylum Bacteroidota; class Bacteroidia; order Flavobacteriales; family Flavobacteriaceae; genus Hel1-33-131. The sequence continues at coordinate 11,918 of JABAZD010000028.1, forward strand.
AAGTTCGAGATAGTATTCTCAGTAAATTCATCATGTAATTTTTGAAGAGCTAGATCAGAATTCCAATAACGTTCCAAATTTGCTTTGGCATTGGTATTACTTTGAAAATAATTGCTGATTAGCCAGTCAATTTTTTCAGCTTTTGTGAACTTTGAAAATCCAGAAACAGAATTTTGCATGAATAAATATTTTAAAAGACAAAGATACTATTCTTCGATTTATTATGGAACTTCAATTATTTTTATTGCGTATTTATATGTAAATATCCACTGATTTCTCCTATTTTTTTAGTAAACTTGACATATTATTACAGAGTAATTATATTTTTCATGAAAACTCCTTTTATCTTTTTATTGAGTTGCTTTTTTATGTTCACGGCAACATCTCAAAAAGACTCTTTTTCGCTGGCTCAAATATGGGATGGATCATTTAGAACACAAGGTCTTAATTCCCTCCATTCTATGAACAATGGAAAGCAATATTCGGTGTTGAATTTTGATAGATCAACAGGTTCAACATCAGTTGATCTGTATGATTACGTTACATTCTCAAAAGTTAAAGTCATAGCAACCTCCAAAACAATGGAAGCTATTCCATATTTTACAAATTATACATTTAGCTCCAACGAACTTAAACTGATTTTGGAAACAAACACAGAATCAATATTTAGGCATTCTGTTTTGGGACACTACTATGTTTATGATATTGAATTGGATCAACTAAATATAATTTCTGAGAATAAAATTCAAGAACCTACATTTTCTCCTGATGGTACTAAAGTAGCTTTTGCTATGAATAACAACTTATTTATTAAAGATTTAATAACAGGTAAGACTAATCAAATTACTTTTGATGGTGAAAAGAATAGAGTTATTAATGGAATTACTGATTGGGTTTACGAAGAAGAATTTGCTTTTGTGAGAGCTTTTGAATGGAATATCAATAGCAACAGAATTGCATTTATTCGATTTGATGAATCTGATGTTCCAGAATTTTCAATGGATGTCTATGGAAAAGATCTATATCAAACACAAAATGTATTTAAGTATCCAAAAGCGGGTGAAAAAAATGCGAATGTGTCTTTACACTTTTATGATATTAACTCCGATCAAACGTCAATAGTTTCTCTTCCAAAGACCTATATTGATTTTTATATTCCAAGGATCAAATGGACCAACGACGCAGATTTACTTTCAGTACAATATCTGAACAGGCATCAAAATCAATTGGATTTATGGTTAATTAATCCAGTGAAAGTACAAGCTAATTTGGTTCTTTCAGAAACTGACTTAGCATATGTTGATGTAACTGATAATCTTACGTTTTTACAAGACAATAGTTTTTTATGGACCAGCGAAAAAGATGGGTATAATCATCTTTACCATTACTCAAAAAATGGTAAATTGAAAACCCAGATTACCAAAGGGGACTGGGAAGTAACAGCCTATTATGGATATAACGAATTTGATAACGTTATTTATTATCAATCCGTTGAAAACGGATCGATTAATAGAGACGTTTATTCAGTTAAGCTGAATGGTAAAAGAAAAAAGCGTTTGACTACACAGGAAGGAACTAATGACGCTTCTTTTAGCGCGGACTTCACATATTTTATCAAGACTTTTTCTAGTGCTAAAATTCCTACAAAATATACTTTAAACGATTCTAAAACAGGAAGATTAGTTAGAAACATCTTAGACAATTCAACACTTTTAAACAGTTTGAATAACTATAAGTATTCAAATAAAGAATTTAGTACAATAAATGTTAACGGTAATGAGCTTAATATGTGGATGCTGAAGCCAGTAGATTTTGATGCAACTAAAACGTATCCTCTTTTAATGTTTCAGTATTCAGGTCCAGGTTCGCAAGAAGTTGCTAACAAATGGAACAATTCTAGGGATTATTGGCACCAATTTCTAACTCAACAAGGCTATATTGTGGCTTGTGTTGATGGACGAGGAACTGGATTTAAAGGATCTAACTTTAAAAAATTAACCTACTTAAATTTAGTTAAATATGAAACAGAGGATCAAATTCAAGCTGCTAAACAAATAGGCAGTTTATCTTATATTGACAATAGTAGAATTGGAATTTGGGGGTGGAGTTTTGGAGGCCATATGAGCACAAACTGTTTGTTGAAAGGAAATAACGTCTTTAAAATGGCAATTGCAGTAGCTCCAGTTACTAGTTGGCGTTTCTATGATACAATTTACACAGAACGTTTTATGCGGACTCCACAAGAAAACCCTGGTGGCTATGATGATAATTCGCCATTTAATTATCCAGAACTACTAAGAGGAGATTATCTTCTTGTTCATGGTTCAGGAGATGATAACGTTCATGTGCAACACACTATGCGTATGGTGGAAGCTCTTATTCAAGCCAATAAGCAATTTGATTGGTCTATTTATCCAGATAAAAATCATGGTATTTATGGTGGGAACACCACTATGCACTTGTATACCAAAATGACTAATTTTTTACATGAAAAATTAGGAGATAAACGAATAAATTAAATTTATAAAATCAATTAATAATTAATGCTAATATAATGTCAACAACAACTTCTACAACTCAAAAAGAATTATTTGGGCATCCTACAGGGCTTTATGTATTATTTTTCACTGAAATGTGGGAGCGGTTTTCTTATTATGGAATGCGCGCATTATTGGTTATTTATATGATAGCTGAAGCTTCTCATGCTGACGGTCCTGGATTGGGTTGGTCAAAGTTAGAAGCTTATCAACTTTATGGTTGGTATGTAATGTTAGTTTATGTGATCTCCATCCCTGGTGGAATCTTAGCGGATAAGGTCCTAGGTCAGAGAAAAACTGTAATGCTTGGAGCTATTATTTTATGTTTAGGTCATGGGACTTTAGCCATAGAAGCTGAATGGGCATTTTTCACTGGTTTAAGTTTAATTATATTAGGAGTAGGTTGTTTAAAACCTAATATTTCAACTATGGTTGGAGGTTTGTACAAAAAAGGTGATATACGTAGAGATAAAGGATTTAGTATTTTCTATATAGGTATTAATTTAGGATCATTATTAGCCACGTCGGTTATTGGACTGGTAGTCGCCAAATGGGGGTGGCATGCAGGCTTTGGATTAGCAGGTATTGCAATGTTATTTGGTTTATTGGTATATGTTTGGGGGCAAAAATACATTTCGCACGTGGGAAACAAACCAACAGTCGAAGAAAAGAAAAATGATGTTTCTCTTTGGAAGATATTTTCCAATATATTTAATTCTCCTTTTCAGCTCGCTGCACTAGTTGTTTTATTAGCATTGTCAATATACTCAGGTTTTACGTTTGAAGGAGTTGATCATTGGGGATATGGTGCTCTGTTTATATTCCTTTCTTTTGTGGTTGGTCTTTTAATGATGATTTTTAAAAGTTTAGAAACTCAAATCCTAAAAGATCGTTTCTTGGTGTTGTTACTTTCCTTTTTACTTGTAATTGTTTTTTGGGGAGCTTTTGAGCAAGCTGGTGGTTTAATGAGTGTATACACAGAAACAAAAACTGATAGAATATTATTCGGTTATTTAATACCCACGCCAATGTTCCAAGGTTTAAATGCGGGGTTTATTATTTTACTTGCAGTTTGGGTTGCAAATATCTGGGCAAAACGTAAGTTGAAAAACAAAGAAGCTTCTTCTTTATTTAAAATGGCTACAGGTACAATAATTATGGGCTTAGGATTTGTGTTTATGATTTTAGCTGTTAGAGAATATGATGCTAATGGTAGTTCAGGTATGCAGTGGTTAGTTTTAGCATATTTATTTCATACAATTGGAGAGCTTTGTTCGTCTCCCGTATCTTTGTCTTTTGTAACGAAGTTGGCTCCGGTTAAATATGCTTCACTTATGATGGGGCTTTATTTTGCAGCTACTGGGCTTGGAGGCAAAGTTGCTGGTATATTAGGTGAAAAATCAGAGGATTTTGGAGAGTATACTATTTTCTCAGGAATTGTAATTTTCACTGTAGTTTTTGGGTTATTAGTAATTGCACTACTAAAACCTCTAAAGCGTCTTACACATAACGTTGAAGAAAACGAAAGAATATTAGAATAAATTTTTATATAAACATCAATCCTATCGATTAATAAATAAGTAAATACTTAATTAAATAATTATGACAACAGCAATTGAAAATATGTTTAAAGATAAAGTCTTAGGTCATCCAGCTGGGCTTTTTGTATTATTTTTTACTGAAATGTGGGAACGTTTTTCTTACTATGGAATGAGGGCTCTTCTGGTAATGTTTTTTACTGCTTCACTATTAGATGGTGGTTGGGGCTGGCCACGAGAACATGCTTATGCTATTTTTGGAACTTATACTTCCCTAGTTTATTTATCTACTCTTTTGGGAGGTTACTTTGCTGATAAAAAAATAGGCTATCGTTATGCCGTGGTTATTGGAGCATTACTTATGACGCTGGGCCATGGAGCCATGGCTGTTGAAACTCCTTTTTTCATTTACTTAGGTCTTACTTTACTAGTTTTTGGAAGTGGATTTTTTAAGCCAAATATGACATCTATTATTTCTGAAATGTACAAAGGTAAAGACGAGAAGAAAGATGGAGCTTACACTATCTTTTATATGGGAGTTAATGCTGGTGCTTTTTTAGGAATTCTTCTTTGTGGTTATCTAGGGGAACAAATTGGATGGCGCTGGGGTTTTGGCTTAGCAGGAATTTTCATGTTGTTTGGTTTACTTCAATTTTGGTTTGCTCAAAATATTTTTGGAGATATTGGAACCAAACCAATTAAACAAGACAAAGCTGCTGTGGAATCAAGTTCTAATGAACCAAAACTAAATCCATTTTCGGAGCTACAGTTAGGATTGATAGCCATTGCTGGTGTTTTAGGAATTTCATGGATTTTTAATGATCCAATCTCTAAAATATCAGAAGGGGCTTACAATCTATTTGATTTTAATATGTATGGAATGGAAGGCTCTAATGTCGCTATTCTAACTGCCCTAGCTCTATTTGTTTTGTTATTAGTGATTCGAATACCTAAATACGATAGAATAACTCGAGATCGTATGTTAGCAGTAATGTTTTTCGCTTTCATAACGATTTTCTTTTGGGCTATTTTTGAACAGGCACCTAGCTCATTAACTATATTTGCACGTGATTATACTCAACGAGTTCTTGAAGGAAATTCAGCTTTTATATTTAAAATAGTAAATACTCTAATGACTATTATTCCATTAGGAATTATCACATGGGTCTTATGGTTATTATTTAAAAAAACTTTTTCAAAATATGCACTTTCAAATATTTTCTTAGCTATTAGTTTTATTATAATTTGGACAATAGCAATTTGGATGTTGTCCGTAGAATTTGGGAAAGATATAGCAGAAGTTCCAGCTTCATGGTTTGGTGTTTTAAACTCCTTGTTTATTATAGCATTTGCTCCACTATTTTCTAAATGGTGGGAGAGTAAATACAATCCCAATGCAAACATGAAGTATGCCATTGGGATGGTATTATTGGGCATTGGAATGGCGTGTGTGGCTATTGGCGCATCTTCCATTGAACCAGGAGCTAAGACGGCATCAGTAAGTATGATTTGGTTAATCTTAGTTTATTTCTTTCACACTATGGGAGAGCTTTGTATTTCGCCTGTAGCTTTATCTTATGTGAGTAAGTTGGTTCCCGGACGAATGATTGCTATGATGTTTGGTATATGGTATTTAGCTGTTGCTATTGGAATGAAATTAGCAGGTGTTTTTGGAGAAGCTTCAGAAGGAATTGCTAAAGCGCAAGGCTTAAGTTACTTCTTTTGGGTATTAACAGCCGTAGCTGTTGGCTTAGGAATTATTTCAGCATTGTTATACCCTGTTATCAAAAAATTAATGCACGGAGTTCGTTAGTATAACCTACTACTTTGAATAAATAAAATTAATTAGTTATGAAGTTTTATATTTTGCCTGTCTTAATACTGTTTTCATCTTTGAATTTAGTATCTCAATCGATTAATTGGGTTACTATGGACAAAGCTTTGGAGTTACAAAAAAATACACCCAAAAATATAATGATAGATATTTATACGACCTGGTGTGGTCCTTGTAAAATGCTTGATAAAAATACCTTTACTAACAAAGATCTAATTACTTTTGTTAATGCAAATTATTACGCAGTTAAGTTTAATGCTGAAGGCAATGAATCAGTAAATTATAAAAATCGACTGTTTGAAAATCCAAACTATGATCCAGCCAAAGCAAAGCGTAGAAATAGTGCACATCAATTCTCTCAATATTTGGGAGTTAGGGCTTACCCAACCATAGTTTTTTTGGATGATAACGCAGAATTAATTGCACCAATTCCAGGCTACCAAACCGTCCAAAAAATTGAGATATATCTTCAACTATTTAAAGATCAAACGTATAAAGATATTAACAGTCAAGAGGCGTTTAATACTTATTATAAAAGCTTCAAACCTACGTTCACTTTATAACAAGCTGCAAAGCAAATATTACCTATTAAATTATTTTGTTAAACACAACCTTAAATGATTAACGCAGTTTTTAGAATATTGCTGTAAAGAGGTATTTATTTTAAAGAATTATATATTAGTTTAGCCACTTTTTGACTAGCGCCCTGTCCTCCTAATTTAGTTTCCAGTTCATGATAGTCCATAAATTGTTCCTCACGTCTTTTCCCATTTAAAATAGAGTTTAACTCTTTTGTTAGTTGTTTTGTGTTAAAAGCTCCTTGAATTAGTTCTGTAACTACTTCTTTATCAAGAATTAAATTTACTAACGAAATATATTTTAATTTGACCAACCGTTTTCCGATCTCGTATGAGATCCAACTAGTCTTGTAGCATACGACTTCAGGAACTTTAAACAATGCAGTTTCTAAAGTCGCAGTTCCAGATGTTACTACTGCAGCATGCGCCACACTTAATAAGTCATAAGTATTATTTTCAACAAAATAAACATTTTTATTTTTTATGAATGAACTGTAAAATATAGGGTCTTGGCTTGGAGCACCAGCAATCACAAATTGATAATCTGTGAAACTTTTTACTACACTTATCATTACTGAAAGCATTTTATTTATCTCTTGTTTTCGACTTCCTGGAAGTAAGGCAATAATAGGTTTTTGATTAAGTCCGTGAGTCTTTCTAAATAAAATTTCATTAGTAGGTTTTCTATCTGCAATAGCGTCAATAAGTGGGTGTCCTACAAAGTTTACTGGCATAGAGTGATTGATTTCATAATAGCCTTTTTCAAATGGTAGGATAACATACATTTTGTCAACATCACGTTTGATAGCACTGATCCTGCTTTCTTTCCAGGCCCATATTTGTGGAGAAATATAATAATGAGTGTTTATGCTCTCTTTTTTTGCCCATTTTGCAATACGTAAATTAAACCCAGGATAGTCAATAAAAATCAAACAGTTTGGCTTAAATTTTTTAATATCTGCTTTGCAAAACTTTAGATTTCTTGATATGGTTCTAATGTTCATAACCACTTCAAAAAAGCCCATAAATGCTAGATCTTTATAATGCTTTACTAGTTGACCGTCAATATTTTCCATTAATTCACCACCCCAAAACCTAAACTCTGCTTTAGAATCAATATTTTTTAAAGCTTTCATCATATTTGCAGCATGCAAATCTCCAGAGGCCTCACCAGCTATGATGTAATATTTCATTTATAGTTTAGTTATAAAGGTTCCGACTGCAATTAAAATAGTAGCAATTAAAATTCCAGCTGCATGACTATCTTTTTGTTTTCTAATAAAATAAAAGAAACAAATCAAATTTAAAATAGCCCCTAAGCTAATTAATTTTCCTATGAAGTTTTCTAATACAGCAGCCTCAAAAACTTGCAATACACTTTCTGAACGTCCGGCCATCTTTGCTGTTAATAAGCCAACAATAAGCAATCCTATTGTATTTGAAACTAACCCAATTATTATACCTGTAATTATCGATTTTTTATCCATTGAAAGACCAGTTGTTTAGTTCTTCTATGTAGTGGTGAGCAGTCAGATCATATTGTACAGGAACTACTGAAATATATCCATTTTCAAGAGCCCATTCATCAGTGTCTTCTCCATTATCCAAATTGTTAAATTCTCCAGTGAGCCAGTAGTAGTCCCTTCCAAGTGGAGTTTGACGTTTGTCAAACTTTTCTATCCAATTAGCATTAGCTTGTCTACAAACTCTAACACCCTTAATGTCATTTTCTAAAAGTTTTGGGAAGTTAACATTTAAAATAACTCCTTTTTGTAAACCTTGATTTAACACCTGATTTGTGATAGTTTTAATGAAGGATTCTATTTGACTAAAATCAGCCTCCCAGTGATAATTTAATAGTGAAAAACCAATGGATGGAATACCTTCCATCCCTGCCTCAATAGCTGCACTCATAGTGCCTGAATAAACAATGTTAATAGATGAGTTAGATCCGTGATTAATACCAGAAACACATAAGTCTGGCTTACGGTCTAAAAGCTCATGGATGGCCAGTTTTACACAGTCTGCAGGAGTTCCTGAGGTACTATATTCTTTTTGTGGACCTCCATCAATTTGCTCTTTCTTACAATAAAGAGTGTCATTGATAGTGATGGCATGGCCCATAGCACTTTGAGGACTGTCAGGCGCAACAACGATGACTTCTCCAATTGTATTCATGACTTTGATTAGAGTACGAAGACCTGGTGCTGTGATTCCGTCGTCATTCGTTACTAAAATTAAAGGTCTTTTTGTCATTTCAAATTTATTACTGTTATAACAAAAATACACAAATTGTTCCTTATTTTGAGATTAAACCAGCTTTAACAAAAAATTATTACTAATAGATTACTTTGGCATTATTTTTTCATTTATTTTAGAATATTATAATATACAATCCTTTTTGTTATATGAAACGAAATTTTAATGTTCTACTAGTGACTCTACTCATTGCATTTGCATCCTGTAGTTTCACCTCTAAATCCTTTGATGACCCAGATAAGGATAAGCTATTAATGAAATTAATTACTTATTTGTTAGAAGAAGGCCATTTTCAGCCTAAAGAAATAAATGATGATTTATCTCAGGCTGTTTATACAAGTTTTTTAGATCAAATTGATCCATTTAAAAATTATTTTTTAAAATCAGATATTGATGAGTTTGAAGAATTTAAAACAGAGTTAGATAATCAAATTTTAGCACATGATGTAAGTTTTTTTAATTTAGTTTATGACCGGTTTCTGATTAGATTTGAAGATTCTAGAGATATGTATTCTAAGGTTTTAGAGCTGCCCTTTGATTTCAGTTTACAAGAAGTTTATTCAACTGACTATGAAAACAATTCTTATGTTAATTCAAAATCAGATATGTTTGAGAGGTGGAGAAAACAATTAAAGTTCTACACAATTTCTAATTATTATGATTTAATAACGGCCGATAAAAAATCACAGGAAGCAGATGAAAATTTTAAATCAAGGCCGCGCTCCCAAATTGAAATTGAAGCTAGAGAATCCATTTTAAAAACAATGACTGAAAATTTTTCTGTTCTAGAAGATATCAGAAGACAAGATTGGTTATCGGTATACATCAACGCCATAGCTGTGGAATTTGACCCTCATACTTTCTATTTTGCTCCAAGTGACAAGGACAGGTTTGATGCACAAATGACAGGCAAGTATGAGGGTATAGGTGCCCGTCTACAAAAGCGTATGGATGAGATTACTATCACTGAACTTATTTCTGGAGGCTCTGCTTGGCGTCAAGACAAGTTAGAAGTAGGAGATGCCATTATAAAAGTAAGGCAGGAGGATGAACAAGAAGCTATCAGTGTTATTGGTATGCGATTAGATGATGCTGTCAAGCTAATTAAGGGTCCAAAAGGATCAAATGTAATTCTTACATTAAAAAAAGTTGATGGTACAATTGAAGATTTAAGTATTCCAAGGGATGAAATCTTACTAGAAGAAACCTATGCGAAGTCTACCAAAGTAGTTAAAAATGGAGTCACATTTGGTGTAATTAACCTTCCTAAATTTTATATTGATTTTCAAGATTCAAACAGTAGAAATGCAGCTACTGATGTAAAAAAGGAAATTGAACTTTTAAAAGCTGAAGGTATGGAGGGTTTAGTTTTAGATTTAAGAAATAATGGTGGAGGTTCTTTAAAAACAGTTGTAGATATAGGAGGCCTTTTTATTGATCAAGGACCTATAGTTCAGGTTCGTTCAACGGGTAACAACAAAGAGGTTTTAGAAGATAAACAACGTGGAATTGAATGGGATGGACCACTTGTTATTTTGGTAAACGAATTATCTGCTTCTGCTTCCGAAATCTTAGCTGCAGCCATGCAAGACTACAAGCGGGCTATTGTTATTGGAAGTAAACAAACGTATGGTAAGGGTACTGTTCAAAATATTATTGATTTAAACCGGATGATCAAAGCAAATACAAATGGAGATATGGGGGCATTTAAGTTTACTACCCAAAAATATTATAGAATTAATGGTGGGTCTACACAACTTGAAGGAGTGAAAAGTGATATCATTGTCCCAGGACGTTTTAGTTATATGGAAATGGGAGAGAAGGAACAAGATAACCCATTAGAATGGGATGAAATCGAACCTGCTAATTATCAGACTTGGGAAAGTTCTCTTAATTACAAAACTACAATTGAAAATAGCTATACTCGTTTGAACTTAAGTGACGAAATAAAATTAATAGACGATAATGCGCGTTGGATTAAATCCGTAAGAGATCAAGAAGTTTATCAGCTTAATTATGAAAAATATTCAGAGAATATTAATTTAAATGAGAAAGAGTCTAAGCGGTTCGATCAATTGTTAGATTATCAAACAGATCTCACATTTGAACCTTTATCATATGAATTACCAAAAATGAAACAAGACTCTATTTTTAAAATTAACAGAAATAGGTGGCATAAAAACCTTTCGAAGGACATCTACATGGAAGAGGCTCTAAATGTTTTAAATGATTTGAATATTTCCTACAATAATGAGAATACCGCACAAGTCAAAAAATAATTATTGATGCAAAAGAAAGGACTAACGAATTTGGCATTTCATAAATTCAAAAGAAGTTTCTGGGGAGTTATTAGTTTTTGTTTCATTTCATTTGTTGGTTTTATCTCTCTTTTCGCATATGTTATAGCTCCTGACTCCTCTCAGTATTCAAATCAAATGCATTTGTCAATTCATTCAAAAGCACCTGGTTTTACTGTTAAAATGTTAGTCATCCCCAATTCATTAGATAACAACCAAAATTTAATGGATCGATTATTTTTTGGAAATTTGAACCCTCCAAAAGAAATCCCAATTTCATCTTACAGATTTGATGGTGACAATATTTATTATTCTGATTATTCCTCAATTGGGCTTAATGGTATAGAAAAGTCAATTAAATTATTAGATGAGTCTAACTCATTAAATGCTTTTATAACAAATAGAACTTTTTATTTTGGAACCGATAAGTATGGCCGCGATCTTTTAAGTCGAGTTTTGGTAGGTGCGAGGATTTCATTTTCAATAGGATTTATTGCAGTATTAATATCTCTTTTAATCGGGCTCGTTTTGGGAAGTTTGGCAGGTTATTTTGGAGGTAAATGGGATACGGTTATTATGTGGATAATTAATGTAACGTGGTCTATTCCTACCTTACTTTTAGTAATTGCAATAACTCTTGCTTTGGGTAAAGGTTTCTGGCAAGTATTTATAGCAGTTGGGTTGACTATGTGGGTTGAAGTTGCTAGAATAGTAAGAGGTCAAGTGATGAGTGTCAAAGAAATGCAATATGTTACAGCTGCTCGTGCTTTGGGCTTTACAGATTTTAGAATTATTACTAAACATATTTTACCAAATATTTTAGCTCCTATAATTGTTATTTCTGCTGCAAATTTTGCTGCTGCGATTCTTATTGAAAGTGGTCTAAGTTTTTTGGGAATTGGAGCTCAGCCACCAATGTCCAGCTGGGGGGCAATGATCAAGGATCATTATAACTACATAATATTAGGCAAGCCATATTTAGCTCTTATTCCAGGGTTTTGTATTATGAGCTTGGTTATGGCTTTTATGCTAATTGGTAATACTTTACGGGATGCTTTGGACGTTAAGGTTTAGCTACTATTTTTGGAGGGTATTTTGCTAAAATTGTAGATACAAATTCATTAATAGTTTTGTCTTTTTGATCAACATCTGAGGACAAATATCCTTTTCCAACGCCTTGCCAGAAAAGTTGTTTAGTTTTGTTATCTATTAAATCAATATACAGTATTCCTTTAGTTGAGTTTGACACAGTAGTTCGTGTTCCATTATAAAAGCCCCAGCCCCAACCCATTCCATAACCAAAATTGCCAAAACTATTGTTAAAGATATTTACCTCCTGATTTTCCTTAGTAAAAAAGTTAACAATCATATCTGGTTTTTCGGATTTTGTAAAACCTTTTTCGAGGAGTGTTTTCTCAATGGACCTCAAGATTCTACGTTTATCCAAATCATTAATTTTAGCACGATCAATGCCTTCTTTTAAAAACCCGTAAGTTTTGTAAGTATTAAAGGAAACAGATTTGTCGTAATCAACTGCTACTTTCACAGGCTGACAAGCGCTTAATAATAATACAAATACAAATAAAGAAATAATTTTGTTTTTCATTTTCTAAAGTTTTTTTAAAATATTTTCATCAACACAATTAGGTATGGTTACCTTCAATAGTGGCTCTAAATCCATTGCGCGTTTGATGGCAAATGTTGCTTCTTCATTACGAGCCCAATTTCTTCTTGCAATACCATTATTTACATCCCAAAACAACATTGATTTTAACCTGCGTTTTGCCTCTTTACTACCGTCAAGAACCATGCCAAAGCCTCCATTTATAACCTCGCCCCAGCCAACACCACCTCCATTATGAATACTTACCCATGTTGCTCCTCTAAAGCTATCCCCTATAACGTTTTGAATAGCCATATCAGAAGTGTATTGCGAACCATCGTAAATATTACTAGTTTCTCTATATGGTGAATCAGTCCCAGAAACATCATGGTGATCTCGTCCCAATATTATAGTACCTATTTCATTGTTTGCAATAGCATCATTAAAGGCTTCAGCAATTTTCATTCGACCTTCTGAATCTGCATATAAAATTCTAGCTTGAGAACCAACAACTAATTTATGATCTTGGGCTCCTTTTATCCATTTAATATTGTCGGTCATTTGTTGCTGAATTTCTTTAGGGGCTTCTTTTTTTAAATTTTCGAGTACTTTACAAGCGATCGAATCTGTTTTTTCTAGGTCTTTGCTAGAACCTGAAGCGCAAACCCATCTGAATGGACCAAAGCCATAATCAAAACACATAGGCCCCATAATATCTTGAACATAGCTTGGGTATTTAAAGTCCACTCCGTTTTCAGCCATGATATCAGCGCCTGCTCTAGAGGCTTCTAGCAAAAATGCGTTTCCATAATCAAAAAAATAGGTGCCTTTATCAGTATGTTTTTGAACGATTTCAGCGTGCTTTCGTAAAGATTCCTCTACTTTTTCTTTAAATAGCTTAGGGTTTGAAACCATCAATTTATTGGCTTCTTTATAACTCAATCCAACAGGGTAGTAGCCACCTGCCCACGGGTTATGTAGAGAGGTTTGATCACTTCCCAAGTCAACATGAATTTTAAAATCGTAAAAAGCTTCCCAAACATCTATGACATTTCCTAGGTAAGCAAGCGATATAATTTCTTTATTTATTTTTGCTTTTTGAACGCGCTCAACTAATGAATTTATATTGTAAAAAACTTCATCTACCCATCCTTGAGAATGTCTAGTATTTAGCGCCTTTTCGTTAATTTCTGCACAAACAGTAATGCAGCCAGCAATATTTCCAGCTTTTGGTTGAGCACCACTCATCCCTCCAAGTCCAGCGGTCAAAAATATATTTCCAAGGGGTGCTTTATTTATTTTTCTAAATGCATTTAGTACTGTGATTGTAGTTCCATGAACAATACCTTGTGGTCCAATATACATATAGCTTCCTGCAGTCATTTGTCCATATTGTGTAACCCCTAGAGCATTGAACCTTTCCCAGTCATCAGGTTTTGAATAGTTAGGAATCATCATGCCGTTAGTAACAACTACTCTTGGTGCTTCTTTGTGAGATGGAAACAGTCCCATTGGGTGGCCTGAATACATCACTAAGGTTTGAGAGTCTGTCATTTGGGCTAAATACTGCATTGTTAGTCGATATTGTGCCCAATTTGAAAAAACACTACCATTCCCACCATAAGTTATTAATTCATGAGGGTGTTGTGCAATTGCATCATCTAAATTATTTTGGATCATTAACATAATAGCAGCTGCTTGTTTACTTTTAGCAGGGTAAGTATCAATTGGCCTTGCTGTTATTTTATGAGCTGGACGGTAGCGATACATGTAAATTCGGCCGTATGTTTCTAGTTCGTATTTGAATTCTTTTATAAGAACAGCATGGAGTTTTTTATCAAAATATCTCAATGCATTTTTTAGAGCCAGTTTAGTTTCTTCTTTAGTTAAAATTATTTTCCTTTTGGGGGCATGGTTGTAGGCGTCATCGTAGGGCTGGCTAGGGGGTAGAGTGTTAGGAATTCCTTCTAAAATTTCCTCTTTAAATGTAATATTTATTGCGTTCAATTTGTTTGTTTTTGTGTATTTGTAAGTGGGTTATAGCCATACGGACAATGTTTGCACCCACTTTCACAACAATAGCCACGTTTTAGGTGGTATTGCTCAGTAAAACAACGATAGCCATCAGGAGTTAAATAGTAATCGCCGTCTTCAATAGGGGTGTTTTTTTTCATGCTTAACAAAGATAATACAATATTTAGATAAATAGATTTTTATCATTTTTAAGCTTTAAGTTATTCTAAGTGAGCAAATTCTTTAAAGTATTTAGTATTTTTACACATAAGACTTCGCTAATGCTTAAAATTCAAACATTAGAAAACATATATATAAGTTCTCAGTTAGCTCTCAAGCCAGACTATTTAATTCATCCTACAGTTTCTGGAAATAAATTTAGAAAGTTGAAGTATAATTTAGAAAAAGCGCAGTCGAATAACTATAATGGAATACTAACATTTGGAGGTGCATTTTCCAATCACATAGCTGCAACAGCTGCAGCGGGAAAAGAATTGAATATGCCAACAGTTGGTATAATAAGGGGTGAGGAGCTTGAAAATCACGTCAAAAATAATCCAACACTTAGGTATGCAAAATCCTGTGGAATGCACTTAGATTTTGTAACCAGATCTATATACAAAAACAAAACAGATCCAGACTATTTGAAGCAATTAATGTTAACATATAAAAACTACTTTGTTATTCCTGAAGGAGGTACTAACGAACTAGCGATTAAAGGCTGTGAAGAGATTCTTACGGAAAAAGATCAAGCCTTTGATATTATTTGTTGCGCCGTAGGGACCGGAGGAACCATAGCAGGAGTTATTAACGGAAGTTTGCCGACTCAAAAGATTATTGGATTTCCGGCCTTAAAAGGTGATTTTTTAAAGGAAGATATTTGTAAATTTGCTACACAAAATAATTGGGAACTTTGGGGAGGTTATCATTTTGGTGGTTATGCAAAAGTAGACTCTAAATTAATTAATTTTATGAACGATTTTAAGTTAACTTATAATATTCCATTAGACCCTGTTTATACTGCTAAGATGATGTATGGTATATTTGAAGGAATTAGTTCTGGTGAAATAGCTCATACAGCTAAGGTGCTAGCGATTCACACGGGTGGGTTACAGGGTATTGAAGGGATGAATTTAAGGCTGAAACAAAAAAAACTTGAAGAAATAATATAGATATGAAGCGAACTGTTATTCTAATTTTTCTAAGTGCTTTAATAGCTAGTTGCGGTGCGAGACGTAAATCAAATACTAGTCAAACTAGTTCCAAACAATTGGGAGTGGTTTCTGAAAAATCTGATAATAAATTTAAGGTACCTGTTATTAATACCCCTTCACAATATATCTCTTTTTTTAAAGCGGTCGCCATAAACGAAATGCATCTTTATGGTATTCCTGCAAGTATCACTTTGGCTCAAGGGATTTTAGAATCAGGATCTGGAAAGGGAAGACTAGCTCGCCAGGCAAATAATCACTTTGGAATCAAATGTCATACATGGAACGGGGAAAAAATTTATCATGACGACGATAAAGCTCAAGAGTGTTTTAGAAAATATAAAGATCCGAAATCTTCATACAGAGATCATTCTGAATTTTTAGCAAATAGAAAACGATACTCCGGCTTATTTAAATTAAAAATAACAGATTACAAAGGATGGGCTAAGGGGCTTAGAAAAGCGGGCTATGCAACAGATCCTAAATATCCAAAAAAATTGATCAGTATCATAGAGCGTTATGAGCTATACAAGTATGATAAAAAGTCTAAGAAAAAACGTTCCAAAAACAAGAAGTCCTCACAGATAATTGTAAAAAGACATGTGGTACAAAAAGGGGATACTTTGTATTCTATTTCTAAATTATATAATACTACGGTTGATGATATTAAAAAACAAAACAACTTAAATTCAATTGAATTATCAATTGGTCAACAACTTAAAATTCCTACAAACTAACTTTATGAGATATCAGCGCAGTAGTAAATTATTTAGTGCCGCTTCAGAAGTGATCCCCGGAGGAGTAAATTCCCCTGTACGCGCTTTTAAAGCTGTCGGAGGAACACCTATTTTTGTTGATAAAGCAAAGGGCGCTTACTTATATGATGCGGATGGCAATCGTCTCATTGATTATATCAATTCATGGGGTCCAATGATTTTAGGACATGCTTTTCCTCCTGTAATAGATGCTCTGGTTGACAAAGCGAAATTAGGGACTTCTTTCGGAATGCCTACAGAAATTGAAACGCAGATTGCTGAACTTGCAGTCTCCATGGTTCCTAATGTAGACCAAATTCGTTTTGTAAATTCTGGAACTGAAGCCTGTATGAGTGCTGTTCGTTTGGCTAGAGGCTTTTCAGCAAAGGAAAAAATCATAAAATTTGCTGGCTGTTACCATGGACATTCAGATTCATTTCTAATTCAAGCAGGAAGTGGTGCAGTTACTTTTGGAAGCCCAAATAGTCCTGGAGTTACAAAAGGAACTGCCAAAGACACACTTTTAGCCACTTATAATGATTTGGATTCTGTAGCTAAGCTTTTTGAAGCAAATCCTTTACAAATTGCATGTGTTATAGTCGAACCAGTAGCTGGAAACATGGGTTGTATTCCACCGCAACCTGGATTTCTTGAAGGACTTCGGGATTTATGTGATACTTATAAGTCAATTTTAGTTTTTGATGAGGTCATGACTGGTTTTCGTTTAGCCAAGGGTGGAGTTCAAGAGTTAAGTGGAGTAAATGCTGATATTATATGTTTTGGAAAAGTAATTGGGGGTGGATTACCTGTTGGTGCTTTTGCTGCACGCCACGAAATTATGTCATATTTAGCCCCGCTAGGACCTGTATATCAAGCTGGCACTTTGAGTGGTAATCCTTTAGCAATGGCAGCAGGGTTTGCTATGCTAAAAGCATTAGATTCTGATAAAGAACTGTTTGATCGTTTAGCTAAAAAAACAGCTTACTTACACAAGGGCATAGCAAGGGTGTTATCAGCTCATCAAATTGAACATACTATAAATAGAATTGGCTCAATGATTTCGGTTCATTTTTCTAAAATTCCGGTAGTAGATTTTGAAACAGCTTCACTAGCTAACAATGAGCGTTTTAAAAATTTTTTCCATGGAATGTTAGCTGGAGGAATTTATATTGCACCAAGTGCCTATGAAACATGGTTTATTACGGATGCTTTAACTTACAAAGATTTAGACTATACAATTGATGCAGTTGAAAAAGTTGCTAAAACTTTATAGAGGTTTAAGTAAAACTTTTCTAATCCCTACAAAAACTATGATTAGCACTGAATAGCCAATAAAAAAGGGTATCACAAATTCATGTAAATTTAATGCCAGCATAATCGCCATAAACAAAAGCTGAAACCCTAGTCCATACATAGAAACTAATGTCATAAACCACTTGGGAAACGGAGGACTGTCACTAGCATTTTTATCCATGTAGTACATGATCTTATCAAAAATTATATACAATACATCATAAATTTTATAAAAAATATTTACTGTTCGTTGACTTTCTCCCTTAAGCGCCTTTGGTGCAGTATCTTCAAATATCCTACTTGTTGAATCTCCTTCTACTGCATTTCTTAAAATTACATAGTAATAGTTATAAACTGTTCCTTGAAGTTGTATTCCAAAAAATGCAATTAACATATAGATTATTGAGCTGTCCGTAATATACCAAAGGGTTAGTAAAAAAAAGAAATTAAGTAAGATGTCAGCTATAGAGTCATAATATCGTCCGGTGTAGGAAGGGGTATTTTTTAGCCTAGATAGTTCTCCATCCGCAGCATCCAAAACAGACTTTAGTATTATAAAAAAGGCAGCTGTTTTGTAATATCCATTTAACATACACCAAATGGCAATAAAACCTGAAAAAATAAATAGAGTTGTAACATGGATAGGAGTGAAACGGGTATTTTTGAGCCGACTAGCAATCCAAAGACCACCATTTCTTCCATAATCAGATAGATCTAAAAATTGATATTTTGTTGGGAGTTTAGCCATGCCTTTACTTAGAATATCGATTATTGGTTTACGACTTCAAAGGTACAATCATTTTATGGAACTAATTTTATATAAATTAGCTAGTCCAAATATTTCCAATTAAGTATGTTCTTGCTTTTCCACTGATTTGAACTCTATCTTTTTTGAATTCACAATTTAAATATCCAATCCTCTCAGAAAGCTGAATCGCGCTAAGTTTTTCTTTTTTTAATTCTTCGGCCCAATAAGGAACTAACGAGCAGTGGGCTGATCCAGTAACTGGATCTTCCAAAATTGATGCCTGTGGTGTAAAATAACGAGAAACAAAATCATAATCGTTTCCTTTGGCAGTTGCGACAACACCCCCTGTTCCCAAATTTATTTGATCTAAGATTTGACGATCAATTTCTAGATTGCGAATATCTGTTTCTGAATCATAAATTAATACATAGTCTCTTGACTTATAAATTTTTTTTGGAGGTATACTCAAGGCATTTTTAATTTCATCAGGAAGTTCTGAAACAATTGGCATTCGAGACGGAAAGTTTAGATGGTATATTTCATTATTACAGGTTACAGATATCTCTCCACTTTTTGTTTGAAACACAATAGTTTCTTTAGAGAAATTTAAAATTGTTTTTAAACAGTGTGCTGCAGCTAGTGTAGCATGCCCACATAAATCCATCTCAATTTCAGGAGTAAACCATCTTAATTGAATTTCATCTTCTTTTTTGACAAAAAATGCAGTTTCAGCAACTGCATTTTCTTTAGTGATTTTAAAGAGAATATCGTCCGATATCCAATGAGGGAGTGGGACAACACAAGCTGGATTACCTCCAAAAACTTTATCTGTAAAAGCATCTATTTGGTATAACTCTAGTTTCATTTTCGTTAGCATTTCTATGTTTCAAAACAATGTTATAAAACTCTAATTAGCCACTTAGTGATTTTATTTTGATGCATTAACTTCTTTGATATCATCATAAAATTTTACGTAACTAACATTTACATATGGCGCTAACCATAATAAACCAATTCCTAATGTGAATATACTAAGTAAAAACCAGCCGAAAAAACTAAATCCAAGACAGAAGAATTTCCATTTGTGACCATTCATCATTTCTTTACTTTTCTTAAGCGCGTCATATGCACCAATAGTCTCATCTTCCGCTATGATAAAAAAGGTCATTGAGTATGAAATTGCAGCGATAATCCCTGGGATTATCAAAAGAATTGTCCAAAGTATTATAAAAAGAACCATCAAAACGTAAGCTAATATAGATGTTCCAAAATTTCTAAACCCTTCGAATAATTGTTCAATTTTAGCATCCTTATTTCTTGCAATATTTAATGAAAAAATAGAAATCCCTAAAACAATAGGACCTGAAACAATTATGGTTAATACATTTAGAATTGGAGCTTGTTCACCTAAGTATTCTATAACTCCTACAATAATAAAGTATACTAAAAAAGTAGGTACAACAATATTCCATTTTCCCTTTAAGGACTCTCTAGCCATTTGCCTGAGCGTTGAATTTTCATTAATCATATTTTATATTTTAATTGTTTTATGCAATCTATAAATATTTTAATTAAATGATCTAAATATTATTTTTTAATTTAAAGTTATTTTCTGTTGAAATACTGATTGATTCCTAACGAGTCAAACTTATAAGCAGTACTATTTTCAGTTCTGTCCAGCTTATCGTTAATTGTTAAACCCCAAAGTACTAGTTCCATACAAAACGCTTTGTCCTGACTATCTAAATGACCAACATTTTCTTCAATAAGTTTAGTAAGAGGTTTTATAGATTTGAGAGTTGAAAAGAATTCATCATCTGTATCGGTGTAGTTTAGCTCAATAAAGTTATTTTCAAACCAGTGAATCAAGTCTGTATAAGTTGTTTTTTCTCCCTCTTTTTCAAGTTTAGAAATACGAGGGAATAGGTTATCAAACTGGGACTCTACAGCGCTGTCGATAAGTAATTTAGCAACCTGATCAGCTCCTTCTTGTTCGCCTTCGTATACTAATTCAACTTTACCTGTTATTGATGGAATTATTGACATAAAGTCAACTAAACGTATCGTTGTTTTATCTGTTGCAGTTTCAATTAACCTAAGTTTTGCAGCTGCTATAAGATTTTCCATTGCACTGATTGTAAGTCGTGCACTCACCCCACTTTTAGAGTCTATATATTCACTTTTTCGTGCTGTAAATGCTACCTCCTCCAAGAGATCCTTTGCTATGTTTGGAATTAGGATATTTTCTTTATCTTCTGGTGATATTTTTGCTTCCTGCTCTGTAATTTCACGTGCAAGCGCTATTGATTTGGGGTAGTGAGTAAAAATCTGGGATCCAATTCTGTCCTTTAAAGGAGTTACAATACTACCTCTGTTTGTATAATCTTCCGGATTTGCAGTAAAAACAAATTGAATATCTAGGGGCATCCTTAGCTGAAATCCACGAATCTGAACATCTCCTTCTTGTAAGATATTAAACAGGGATACTTGAATCCTAGATTGTAAATCTGGTAATTCATTTAAAACAAATATTGATCGATTCGCTCTAGGAATCATACCGTAATGCAAAACACGTTCATCAGAATAAGGTAGTTTTAAGGTAGCAGCTTTTATAGGGTCAATGTCTCCAATTAAGTCAGAAACATTCACATCTGGGGTTGCTAGTTTTTCAAAAAACCGCTGGGATCTATGAACCCATGATATAGGAGTTTTATCACCCATTTCGTCAATTAAATCTCGTGCGTATTTTGAAATAGGTTCATAAGGATTGTCATTTATTTCAGATCCTTTAACAATGGGCATATATTCATCAAGAAGTTCAACCATGCTTCTTGCTATTTTTGTTTTTGCTTGTCCTCTTAATCCTAACAAA
This sequence comes from Flavobacteriaceae bacterium, assembly GCA_018608705.1. Classification (GTDB taxonomy): domain Bacteria; phylum Bacteroidota; class Bacteroidia; order Flavobacteriales; family Flavobacteriaceae; genus Hel1-33-131. The sequence goes on from JABAZD010000028.1 coordinate 33,456, forward strand.
TTGATGTGATGCCCAGCAATAATAGCCTTTTTTAATTGGGGAACAACGGTGTCTTCATAACCAAAAAGCCCTTCGAATACAGCTTGTTTGGCTCTAATCCGTGCAATTAAATTGGATTTAATTTCTTGATTTATGGTTTTATTTTCATAATCAGAACTTTTTAACTCTTCGAAGGTTATGTTTTTTCTCATATTTTTTTAATTCTATTTTTTTCGTAATCTTCAAATATCATTTCTCCCAAACCAGACAATCCAGTTAAAAAAGCTTTTCCTTGGTTTTGGGCAGTAAAAAGCTCTACAAATTGCCTTAGATATGGATCTTGAGCAATCATAAAAGTGGTTATTGGAATTTTTAATTTCCTAGCTTGAGCTGCTTTATTCAAACACTTAGAGACAATCATATCGTCCAGTCCATTACTATTTTTATAAAACTCTCCTGATGGAAGTTTTATACAACTTGGCTTACCATCAGTTATCATGAAAATTTGCTTATTTGTATTTCGTTTTCTACGCAAAATATCCATTGCCAGTTCTAACCCTGCAACAGTATTTGTGTGATATGGTCCAACTTTTAAGTAAGGAAGATCTTTAACCTTAATTGGCCAGGCTTCATTTCCAAATACAATAATATCGATGGAGTCTTTAGGATACTTCCGGTGGATTAGCTCTACTAACGCCATAGCTACCTTTTTAGCAGGTGTAATTCGGTCTTCGCCGTACAGAATCATTGAGTGACTAATGTCAATCATAAGCACGGTACTCATTTGTGCTTTGTGCTTTGTTTCTTCTACAATCAAATCATTTTCTGTGAGTCGTAAATCTGAAATGCCATTATTTATTTGTGCATTTTTAAGACTTTCAGTCATATTTACTGTTGTTAAGTCATCACCAAATTGAAACGACCTATTTTCGCCATCTCGCTCATCTCCGATTCCTACTTTCGAAGTGCTGTGATTTCCTAACCCACTTTTTTTTAACTTTCCAAAAACTTGGTTTAAGGCATAGTCTCTCAAGGCCGATTCAAGTTTGGCAGTGAGTATATTTTTTCCATTTCCTTTTCCATTTCCAGACTTAAGTTTATCAGTACTAGTATCTTTTTTGATATATCCTCGTTTGTTAAGGTCCTCTTCAAAATCCTCTAGGTTGTAATTGTCGTTAAATATGTTGTATTCCGCATCTAGTGTATTTAACCATTCAAAAGCTTCTTCGATATCGCCTGATGTATGAGTTAGGAGTTCTTTAAACACTCCAAACACCCGATCAAAATCTGAAACGTCTTTTTTGATATGTTTACTGAACGTAAACCCCTTTCCATAATTAAAGTTATTTTCTGCCATTATAACAAATATCGTAATATAGAATTCTTAAATGCGTTAAGGAGTTATTAATCTTTTAAATTATTAACGTCCAAACTTTTAGATTTTGTTGTGTTTTTAACTCTTTAATATTTTTTTAGTCTAAAACACTTGTACGTCCACTGTAGTATTTAGTTGCTATAAACTTAGCTTCTGATTCAGTAATATATTCATCAGTTTAAAAGCAATAAAAATTAATAAAGTTATTATAAGAAATAATATGTTTTGTTTCAATCTTATAATTTTTTAACTATGGGTTCTATGAATTGTTTTAAGTCATTTACTCCATTTTCGGACACAAATTTTATAAAAGCACTTCCAATTATAGCTCCTTTTGCATACTTGGTTGCTTGGCTAAAGGTTTCTTGATTTGAAATCCCAAACCCAATAATTTGTGGATTGTCAAGATTCATTTCTATAATGCGTTTAAAATAATTTGTTTGATCTTTTCCAAAACCAATTTGGCTTCCAGTGGTGCTGGCACTACTGACAGTATAAATAAATCCCTTAGAAATGCTATCCATATATCGGATGCGTTTTTCACTTGTTTGTGGGGTAATTAAAAAGATATTTAGTAATCCATGTTGTTCGAAAACAGTTTGGTATTGCTCGTGATATACTTCGACTGGAAGATCTGGAATAATTAATCCGTCAATCCCTATTTCTTCACATTTTTGACAAAATGCTTCAACGCCATATTGAAGTATTGGGTTGAAATATCCCATCAAAATTAGGGGTATTGTAACTGTTTTTCGTATGTCTTTAAGCTGATCAAACAACACGGATGAGTTCATGCCATTGTGAAGTGCTTGTGTAGAACTTGCCTGAATGGTGGGTCCGTCAGCTAATGGATCGCTAAATGGCAAGCCAATCTCTACCATGTCTACGCCATTTGATTCTAAATTTTCAATAGTTCTAACAGTGTCGTTTAGCCTAGGGTAACCCGCAGTAAAGTAGATGGATAATAGTTTTTTATCTTCTTGTAATTTAACTTGTATTCTGTTCACAATTTTATAGTTTAAAATAATCAATATAGGTGTTCAAATCTTTGTCGCCACGTCCTGATAAACTAATTATTACCACATCCTCAGGCTTAAATTTTTTATCTTTAAAAATAGCCAATGCATGAGAGGTTTCAATCGCCGGAATGATGCCTTCGAGTTGTGATAACTCCAATCCAGCTTTCATAGCTTCATCATCGGTTACCGATATAAATTCGGCACGTTTGGTTTTATATAAATGTGCATGCATAGGGCCAACACCTGGGTAATCTAAGCCTGCCGAAATAGAATAGGGCTCTGTAATTTGACCATCTGTAGTTTGCATTAGTAAGGTTTTACTGCCGTGAATCACCCCTTCTTTTCCAAGGACCGAAGTTGCAGCACTTTCTCCTGTGTAAATGCCTTTTCCTGCGGCCTCTACTGCAATTAGTTTTACGTCAGGTTCATTCAAATAATAGTAATATGCTCCAGCGGCATTACTTCCACCGCCAACACAAGCCACCACATAGTCAGGATTTTCTTTACCTTCAACTTCTTTTAATTGCAATCTAATTTCTTTAGATACTACGGATTGAAAACGTGTAACCATATCAGGATAGGGGTGTGGTCCCACTGCACTTCCAATGATATAATGAGTATTTACAGGGTTGTTAATCCAATCTCGTATCGCTTCATTTGTAGCATCTTTTAGAGTACGACTTCCTGAAAGTGCAGGGCGAACTTCCGCTCCTAGCATTTTCATACGTGCCACATTAGGCGCTTGTCGTGAAATATCAACTTCTCCCATGTAAACAACACATTCCATACCAACCAAAGCACATACAGTCGCTGTCGCCACTCCGTGTTGTCCAGCACCAGTTTCAGCGATGACACGTGTTTTTTTGAGGCGCTTTGCCATTAAAATCTGTCCTATTGTATTATTGATTTTATGCGCTCCCGTATGGCATAAATCTTCACGCTTAAGGTATATTTTTGTATTATATTTTTCGGATAATCGTTTAGCAAAATATAAAGGCGTAGGTCTGCCAACATAATTCTTTAGCAGTTGACCGAACTCTTTTTTGAAATCAGGCTCTGCCATTACCTTTAAATAATTTTGACGCAATTCTTCGATATTGGGGTACAACATTTCTGGAATAAATGCTCCTCCGAATTGGCCATAGTAGCCTTTTTCATTTACGTGATAACTCATAATAGTTGTTTAAATTTTTCTAAACTTTTTTTATCCTTATTAGCGGGAGCAACTTCAAATTTACTATTTACGTCTATAGCATAGCAATAGGTTGCTGCTGTACTTATTTTAAATGCTTGTAATTGATTTATGTTTTCTAATCCAATCCCACCACTCAAAAAATATGGTTTTGTTGACGGGTAATTTTCTAAAACAGCCCAATCAAAGCAGTAGCCATTTCCGCCCGATAGTGGACCTTTTGTGTCAAAAAGATAAAAGTCACAAACGGATTCGTAAGGACTTAGTACATTAAAATTAAATTTATTTTTAATAGAAAATACTTTGATGACCTTTATGTTAAGTGCTTGTATAGATTTGCAAAACTCAGGCTTTTCCTCGCCATGCAATTGAACTACTTGCAAATTGTAGGTGTTGATTTTCTCGACAATAGTATTAAAAGATGCATTGACAAAAACACCTACTTTTTTTATACAAGGGAAAAGGGTTGGAATCGATGTGGTCAAGTTACGTGAGGAGCCTTCATAAAATATAAAGCCCATATAATCAGGATTGATTCTAGCAATCTCCTCAATATTGTGGTCATATCGCATACCACATACTTTTAGTTTCATCTGTTCAATTGTTTTATAAATGCTGCTGCACTGGCACCAGGGTTTTCTGTTTTCATAAAATTCTCACCTATTAAAAACCCTTTGTAGCCATAGGTTTGTAAGCACTTAATATCTTCCACCAAACGAATTCCACTCTCTGATATTTTTACAAATTCGTCAGGAATGAGTTTGCTTAGTATTTTGCTTGTTTCTAAATTAACTTCAAATGTCTTAAGATTTCTATTATTTACGCCAATCATATTTAGGGACGGCATGATTGATTTATTTAATTCGTTCTCATTATGAACTTCTAATAAGACTTCCATTCCTAGACGTTGAGCAAGTGTTGAAAACACTTGAATCTGGTTGCGACTCAAAATGGAAGCAATTAGTAAAATAACATCGGCTCCGTAGGCTTTTGCTTCTATAATTTGATAAGTATCAATAATAAATTCTTTTCTAATTAAAGGCATTTCACTACTAGCTCTTGAAGTCAGTAAATCTTCTAAGCTTCCTCCAAAATATTTCATATCTGTTAAGACGGACATCCCACAAGCTCCGGCACTTTCATATCCTTTTGCCACATCTTGGGTGTTAAAATTTTGATTAATACAGTTCTTAGACGGTGAGCGGCGTTTGTGTTCTGTGATGAGTCCTGAAGTACTATTTATTAATCGTTTACTAAGCGATGGAGATTGGCGTTCAAATAGAACGGATTCCTCCAGCTGTTTAATGGGAATGAGTTGTTTTCTTAGCCCAACCTCAAGACGTTTATCAGCTACAATTAGGTTTAATATGTTACTCATTATATTTTGATTAGTTTAGTAAGACATTTGTTTGCTTTTCCAGAGTAAAGGGCTTCTTTGGCTAGTTCATAGCCTTCAATATGTGTAAGTTGTTTGGCCGTTGCAATCGCCAAACCAGCATTGGCGCATACAACATTATTTTGTGCTTCAGAGCCCTGTCCTTCAATAATTTTTTTAAAAATTTTAGAGGCCTCTGCAACTGTATTTCCACCAAAGATAGCTTCTTGGGTATTGTTTTCTAATCCTAAATCTTCAGCTGAGAAAAGCAACTCGGATTTATTTGATATAATTTTAACTGTGTTAGTTAGAGAAATTTCATCATAGCCTCCAAGGTCATGAACAATACTGTAGTTTTTATCCGAGTCTTGATATAAATAAGCATAAAGCCGTAATAATTCTAAATTAAATACCCCTACCATTTGGTTTTTTGGAGCCGATGGATTTACCATAGGTCCAAGCATGTTAAAAAAAGTTTTAACCCCTAAGCTCTGTCGAATGGGTGCTATATTTTTCATAGCTGGATGAAATAATGGCGCATGTAAAACGCAAATTCCTGCTGAGGCAATGGCACGTTCTAAAAAGTCGACATCATTGGAAAAAGTTACTCCAAGAGATTCTAGTACGTTGGAGGATCCACAAGCCGAGGATACCCCGTAATTTCCATGCTTTGCTACTGGAACACCAGCAGCAGCTGTTATAAACGATGAAAGGGTTGAAATGTTAAATGTGTCTTTGCCGTCGCCCCCTGTTCCGCATAAATCGATGGGGTTGTAAGCCGATAGATCTACTGGAACGCATAGTTCTAAAAGCGCATCCCTAAATCCTTTTAATTCATCCAGGGTGATACTTCGCATCATGAAAACAGTAAGAAAAGAAGCAATTTGACTCTGGTTATAGTCCCCTTTGGAGATATTAATCAAAATCTGTTTCGCTTCTTCACTCGAAATTGTTTCATGATTAATAAGTCTGTTTAAAGTCTGTTTCATTTTTATTTTTTCAAATTAGGAGGTAATCCAGTTTTTTAGTAGTTGTTTTCCATGGGGAGTGAGTACTGATTCTGGGTGAAACTGTACACCCTTTACATCGTATATTTTATGTCTTAAAGACATAACCTGTCCATTATCATCAATTGAAGTGGCTTCCAAAACATCAGGAAGATTTGCATCTACAACCCACGAATGGTAGCGTCCAACCTGTAGAGTTGGTCCCAATTGATTAAACAGAATTTCGTCTTTTACTACTACTGTAATATCTGTGTGAACTCCGTGATAGACCTCCTTTAAATTTACAAGCTGCCCCCCAAAGACATCGCCAATAGCCTGTTGTCCTAGGCATACTCCTAAAATGCTTTTAGTTGAAGCATATTGCTTAATCACAGCATTTAATAAACCAGCTTCCTTTGGAACTCCCGGGCCTGGAGACAGAAGTATTTTATCGAAACCCTTAATGTCATCTAAGTGAAATTTATCATTTCTAAGTACCGTAACCTCACAGTCTAAATCTTCTAGATAGTGTACCAGATTAAAGGTAAAGCTGTCGTAATTATCGATGACTACTATTTTTTTCATATTTAAATTGTTTCAGCAAGTTTAATTGCTTTTGTTAAAGCACCTAGCTTGTTATATACTTCTTGAAGTTCATTTTCTGAATTGGATTTGGAAACGATTCCCGCCCCTGCTTGCCAATGCAGTTGATAGTCTTTACTTAAAAAGGTACGAATCATGATTGCATGGGTATAATTCCCATGGAAATCCATAAATCCGATCGCTCCTCCATAAAAGGTACGGCTTGTTTTTTCGTATTTTTCAATCAGTTGCATTGCTTTATACTTAGGAGCTCCACTAAGGGTACCTGCAGGAAAAGTATCTGCCACAATTTGCATGGTAGGTATGTTTTCTTTAACGGCTCCAACGACTTTGCTGACTAAGTGAATTACATGTGAGAAGAACTGGACTTCTCTGTATTTTTCAATAACAACTTTTGTGCAGTGGCGACTTAAATCGTTTCTAGCTAAGTCTACTAGCATGACGTGCTCACTATTTTCTTTTTTATCAGCTACTAAGTTCTTTGCCAGTTCAGCATCTTTCAAATCATCTCCAGTTCGCGCAAATGTGCCGGCAATAGGGTGAATTTCTGCTCTTTTATTTTCTACAATAAGCTGAGCCTCAGGAGAGCTTCCAAAAATCTTGAATTTACCGTAATCAAAATAAAACAAGAAGGGAGAAGGATTAATACTTCGAAGTGCACGGTACACATTGAATTCATCTCCTTTAAAATCTTGTTGAAATTTCTTTGACAAAACTAATTGAAATACATCGCCACGATTGCAGTGTTTTTTGGCTAAATCGACATTAGATTTAAATGCTTTATCTGTTAAGTTAGAACTGATTTCCCCTTTGGATTTGAAATCATAGGATGAGAAGCTTTGTATTTTTATCAGATGATCAATAGCCTCTATATTACTCTCACACTCATAGCAATGCGCAAAGATATAGGCTTCATTTTTGAAATGGTTAATCGCAATTATGTTCTGATAAACCGCATAATAAATATCTGGAATTTCAATAGAGTCTTCTTTTTTTGAAATAGTGATATCTTCAAAATACTTAACAGCATCATAAGCTGTAAATCCAAACATACCATTATTGATAAACTTAAACACTTTATCGTTTTTAGTTTTAAATTGCTTAGTGAAGGTGTCAATTTCTAACGTTACCTTATTCGGTTCCACAGTCTTGGTTTCAGTTGTGTGGTCAGGGTAGGTTTTAGTAATCAGCTTAGCCTCTACTTTTATGGATGCGATCGGGTTGCAGCAGATATAAGAAAAACTATTATCATTACCATGGTAGTCGCTACTTTCTAGTAGAATACTATTAGGGAACTGATCCCTAATTTTTAGATATACACTAACGGGCGATATTGTATCTGCTAGTATTTTTTTATAATGTGTTTTTAGCTTAAAATTTTTCATAAAAAAAAGGCTTGTCGTGATTGACAAGCCTTGGTATTTTGAATTAAACAAACATAGGGGAGTATCACGAATTGATTTTTCGATAATTACACCACCAAGGATTGTTTAATATAAATTTCATAATAATTTTTATTGATTCAAATTTAACAACGTTTTTTTAAAAAGCAAAAAGAAATTATTATTTTTTTTAAAATTTTAATTTAACGTTTAAGTCAAATTCATCGTAGATCGCTTTGTCTTTTATACCATCAAAAAAACTAGCAGAACCGTATTTGATCCCGTATTTGGTGCGATCAATCTTTAGATTAGTTGAAGCACTATTTTCATTGAGTGTTAGAACAAAAGAAACCTCATTTGTAATTCCTTTAATAGTCATGTCCCCAACTACCGCATAGCCTAATTTGCTCTTATTCACAGATGTAAACACGAGTGTAGCAGTTTTAAAGTTGTTTACGCCAAAGAAGTCATCTGCTTTTAAATGCCCGTCTAATTTTTTTTTGGAATTTCCTTCTAAATCAGTTGTATTTATAGTGGTCATGTCCATTGCAAATTTTCCACCAACTAAGGTATTACCTTTAAAGTTAAGTGATCCGTTTAATAAGCTAATAGTTCCTTCGTGTTGTCCAGTAACTTTATATCCTACCCAATTAATTACACTTTCAGCAACATTTATATTTTTAGAGTCAGTGGTCGTGTAAGCCGATAATACCACAGCAAACAATACAAGTAGAGGTTTTAGAATTAATTTTTTTATGCTCATCGTTAATTTTTTAAATGGTTTACACAAATATATATTTTTATATTTTTTTACTCGCATCATTCATAATAATTTTCTGTTAATTTTTTAGTCTAATAATTGAGTTTTTTTAACTTTATGGGATGAAAAATCTCCTTTTTTTAGTAGTCTTTTGTTTCTTGGCTTGCAAGTCAGAGATCAAAACAAAGGACAAAATTTCAGCAAGCTTACCGATATTAGAAATTCACGATTTCTCAGGGATTCAGCCGTATTTAAATATTGATGGCTCCAAAACTTATATTGTTAACTTTTGGGCTACCTGGTGTGCTCCTTGTGTAAAAGAGTTGCCATATTTTGAGGCTATTCAAGCCAATTACCCCAAAGATGTTGAGGTTTTATTGATTAGCTTGGATTTCCCTCGTCAGTATGAATCTAAATTAAAACCATTTATTCAAAAACACCAAATAAAGTCTAAGGTTATTGTTTTGGACGATCCTGACATGAATTCTTGGATTCCAAAGGTAGATATTAACTGGGACGGAGCTATCCCTGTAACACTTATTTACAACAGTTCAAAACGAAGTTTTTATAATCGTACCTTTACCTACGACGAGCTAGAAACTGAGCTAGAAAATTTTTAACTATTAAATAATTACTTATGAATATAATTTATAGCATATTAATTCTTTTTACAACACTATTACACTCACAATTATTAAATGGCGGATATGATATTGGAGATATAGCAACTGACTTTAGTTTAGAAAATATTGATGGTAATTTTGTCTCCCTTTCTGATTTTAAAGACGCTAAAGGTTTTATAATTGTATTTACTTGCAACACTTGCCCTTACGCCGTATTATACGAAGATCGAATTGAAGCACTCAATAAAAAATATGCACCTCAAGGATACCCAGTTATTGCAATTATGCCTAATAATGTTGAAACAAAACCAGGCGATTCCATGTTATCAATGCAGCAAAGAGCCAATGATAAAGAGTTTACATTTCCGTATTTAATTGATGCTGATCAAGAAATATATCCTCAATATGGTGCTACAAAAACCCCTCATGTATTTGTTTTAGAATCGACAAGTCGTGGCCCTTTAGTCAGATATATTGGTGGGATAGATGACAATTACAAAGATGCTTCTTTAGTAAAAACCCGTTATGTAGAAGAGGCGATTGAATCGCTCAAGAATGGTTATGAAATTAAACAAACAAAAACTAAAGCGATAGGTTGTTCTATCAAATTATAACTCCAAATAATTAAATTAATAAAAATATTTTATGATTGAATTATCACAAAACGATTGGGCTTCTCAAAAAGAAGCTGATTCAGAATCAATTATTATCGATGTCCGTACCAAAGATGAATTAGAAGAAGGTTTGATTCCTGATGCAATTCACATGGATATATACAAAGGGCAAGAATTTATATCGGGGCTCGAAAAACTTGATAAAACTCTAAGTTATTATGTGTATTGCCGGTCAGGAAATAGAAGTGCTCAAGCCTGTTCAATAATGAGTCAAATGGGATTTAAGTCAACCTTTAATTTATCTGGAGGTTTTTTAGGATGGACAGGTCCATCTTTAACTCCTTAATAACATTTTATGAAATTCAGATGTATATTTTTTATCGTCATTAGCTTTTTAAGCTGTAAAAATGAGGACCTAAATTTAGTGCAGCTTATTAGTATTGATGAATTTATAAAATTTTCTAAAATTAATGAAGTTCAGCTTGTTGATGTGAGGACTCCTAAAGAGTACGCAAATGGCCATATTTTAAACTCCAAAAACATTGATTTTTTAGACACAAACTTTGAATTATATATAAAAAAACTAGATAAAAAGTTGCCCATTATTGTATATTGTCAAAGCGGAGGCAGAAGTGCAAAGAGTGCTTTAAAATTAATATCTAATTCCTATGTAAAGGTTTATGATCTAGAGGGTGGTTTTTCTAGATGGTTGTCTAACGGCGGGAATGTTGAAAAATAAATTTCTCCTAGGTCCATAAAGGAGTTGGATAGGCTCCTTTTTTGGTGAGCTTACCAAGTGTTTCTACAGCAACTTTTTTGTCATCGTAATAAGTTACACCAAACCATGTACTTTTAGCCTCAATAACTTCAACAGTTATGTGTCCGTTTTCCATCATTTCTTGAGTTACAAAAGGTAAGTAAATTTCGCTTTTTTCAAGGTTTTCAGGAGTTTGTAAAAACTTGGTAAAGTAAGATTCTATATAATTAAATATTGAATCATTACAAATCCAAAAATTCATTGATACAGCTGTGTTTGGGTTAAGAACTATTCCGGAATCTTCGTCAATGATTTGAGCATCTTTTTCCAGGATTTTAGTCCGCTCTATTATTGACTTTAATTGCTTGTTTTCTATTTCACAAATACCTCTAGATACAGATCCAAATTCTGAAAGAGTATTATTTAAATTATATGATACAAGGGCGAAATTAGTAGATGATTTGTTATCTTTTATAAAATGAGCTGCCCCATGAAAAGCGTTCTGGCCATAGTAGTCATCTGCATTTATGATTACAAAATTGCCTGAAATTACATTTCTTGCGGTCCAAACAGCGTGGGCAGTTCCCCACGGTTTTTCACGTTCTGTATTTAACGAAATTTCTTTAGGTATATCTTTTATATCTTGGACTAGGACATCCAGTTTTACTTGCTTAGGAAGTTTATTCGAAAGATATGTTTCTAAGAATGATTTATTAGCAGCTTTAGTGATAATTACAATGTGATTGAATTTATTTTTCAAGGCGTCAGAAATACTAAACTCCATTAGGAATTCTTTTGCAGGCCCTAGTTCGTCAAATTGTTTTAGTTTGCCATATCGGCTACCACTTCCAGCAGCCATCAATAATAAAGTCATATAATTAATTTTGTATGGATGCAAAAATATAGTTTTTAAATGTAAGTTGTAATCAAATTTTTCTAAACATTTTTAAGAAATTAATAATACTCAATTATATATTGTAATTTTGATTTAACTAATTTTAATAATTCACTAATGATTGTTAAGTTTTTAAGTTTCGTATTATTTTATTTTTATCTATCAATATTTGTGTTAGTTGCTCAAGTACCGCAGTACTATACAACTATTGATTTTACTTTACAAGGGGATCAACTTAAGGATGAACTTTCAGAGCTAATTATAGACACACATACAAACTTAATTCCTTACACTTCCTCTTCGACAGATACCTGGGATGTTTTAAGAATTAGTGATTTAGTAGACGTTGACTCCAATAATGTTTTGTTAATCTATGGCTATGATGATAATGATGAGTCTACCAAAAATGATCGAACTAGAAATATTTACTCCAATCAAAGCGGTAGTTGTATTGGGTATTGGAATAGAGAACATGTTTTTGCGAAAAGCCTAGCAAACCCAAGCTTAGTCACAAACCAGCCAGGCCCAGGGACAGATATACACAATCTAAGATCTGCCGATTGTCAAATGAATTCTACTCGCAATAATCGTCTCTTTGTAAGTGGATCAGGAAACTCTGGAACTTCAGGAAGTTACTTTTACCCTGGAGATGAGTTTAAAGGAGATGTAGCCAGAATAATAATGTATATGTATTTGCGTTATCCTTCACAATGTGAACCATTAAATATTGGTGTTGGGAGTAGTTCTTACTCTCAAAATGGTGATATTCCTGATTTATTTTTAGATTGGAATGATCAAGATCCTGTTTCTGAATTTGAACTTAATAGAAATGATGTTATCTATTCGTATCAAGGAAATAGAAACCCTTTTATTGACAACCCTTATTTGGCTACTCTTATTTGGAATGGACCAATTACTACAGATTCTTGGGGTGTTCTGTCTAATACTGAAATAACCACTAAAAATTTAACAGTATTTCCTACGATTACCAGCGATTATTTATACATAAGTGGAATAATTAATGAGCAATATTCAGTTCAAATATTTAATCAATTAGGTCAAGCTTTAGAGGTTGAAATTAGCAATAACAGAATTGATGTTTCTGATTTCTCAAGTGGAGTTTACATATTAAAATTTGAACAAGCAAACCAGGTACAACAAACGAAGTTTTTTATCCGTTAGCGTAATGAGAAAATTTATAATTGTAGTATTGTTAATCTTTAGTGCCAAACAGATGCTTGCTCAAAAGATGTATTCGGTTGACTATGAAAATCAAGCAGACATTTCTGTATTTGTTGTCGACTATGCAAATCAAGCTGACTTAAAAGTCTTTAAAGAAGATTATTCTAATCAGGCTGATGGAAATAATGGACTTTGGTTTTTCACTGATTATGCCAATCAAGCCGATAAGAAGATCTTCTTTGTTAAGTATCAAAACCAATCGGATCTAAAGATCTTCTTTGTTAAATATAGAAATGAAGCGGGATGGCAAAAAAATGCCAAAAAACATCTTTTATACTAAGTCTACTTAAAATCAACTTGAACAGTTATTATTTTTTAGTTACATAGATTTTAAATAATTTTAAATTCACTTATTGCTTGTTATAGGTGTATTAGTTTATTGAAATATTTTCATGAAAATCCGTCCTGAATTATCAATTGTTATACCAGTTTTCAATGAGGAAGGCTCTATAAGAGCCTTAGTTAATTCAATAAAAAAAACACTTCATTTTTACAGTTATGAAATTATTTTTATAGATGATGGTTCATCTGATTCAACTTTGGTTAATATAAAATCTCTTGAATGTTCGTGCATAAGCCTTATAGTTTTTGATTCTAATAAAGGACAAAGTTCTGCCCTTGCTGCGGGAATTAATTTAGCTAGAGGCACCTATATAATAACAATGGATGGAGATTTTCAGAACGACCCCTCTGATATCCCCAAAATGGTTCGTATGATTTCAAATAAAAACTTAGACATGGTTATAGGGATACGTGATAACCGTCAAGATCCTTTAATAAAAACCCTACCTTCAAAAATCGCAAACTTTTTAATAAGGGTTACAACTCAGCTTAAAATAACTGATTCTGGTTGTGCGCTAAAGGTAATGACTTCCAAGGTTGCTAAAAGCATTCCTTTACATGGAGATTTACATCGGTTTATGGCATTGAATGCACATTTTAAAGGAGCTTTAATTAATGAAATTCCGATTATTCACCACCCTAGAAAATATGGAGTTTCTAAATATGGTCTAGGTAGAATATTCATAGTCATCAAGGATCTATTAATAATTATTATCAATCATAAGTTTTCAAGTTATAAGATTTAAATTTTTATCAAATACAACAATCTGATTGTTTCGAAAATTAGTAGTAATTTTAAATCCTAATTAATTGAATGTCATCAACTGTTAAAATAATTGAATGCCCACGAGATGCCATGCAGGGTATAAAGTCTTTTATCCCTACATCTAAAAAAGTTCAGTATATCCAGTCCTTACTTAGAGTTGGTTTTGACACAATTGATTTTGGTAGCTTTGTTTCCCCCAAAGCTATACCTCAAATGGTTGATACTGCAGAGGTTTTGTCTCTACTGGACCTCAGTAAAACTTCCAGTAAGTTGTTGGCTATTATAGCTAATAGTCGTGGTGCATTAGAAGCTGCTAGTTACAAAGAAATTGATTTTTTAGGTTTCCCTTTCTCGATATCTGAAAATTTTCAGATGAGAAATACCCATAAAACTATTAATCAGTCAATAGACACTTTAAAAGAGGTTTTGTCTATTGCTGAGACACATGACAAAAGGGTAGTTGTATATCTTTCAATGGCATTTGGTAATCCTTATGGTGACCCCTGGGATGTTGATATAGTAGGGGAGTGGACCAATCGATTAAATAGGATGGGTGTAGAGATTATATCCTTAAGTGATACAGTTGGAAGTTCTACTCCACAAACTATTTCTTATTTATTTAAAAACTTAATTTCTGCTTATAAACATATTGAGTTTGGAGCTCACTTACATACAAACCCTTTGCATTGGCATTCTAAAGTTGAAGCGGCCTACAAGGCTGGGTGTATTAGGTTTGATGGAGCTGTACAAGGATTTGGAGGTTGTCCAATGGCTAATGATCAACTGACAGGCAATATGCCTACTGAAAAGCTACTTTCTTATTTTACAACCCAAAAATCTTTACATCAGCTTAACGCGCTTAGTTTTGAAAGCGCTTATAATGAGGCTAAAAAGATTTTTTCTAACTATTATTAAAAATAATTGTATTTATTATTTTTATTTAGAATCATTCTACATTATATTTACAAATTATATTTAGAATGATTTTAAATAATATAAAAAATGACAGACAATTATGACGATATTAGCGTAATTCATTACAATGATTTTGGTGTAGCTTTCAATTGGAAAGAGAGCACTGTTTTTTCGAAAAATAAAATTCAATTGGTATTTAAAAATACTGGATTACTTCTTTCTAAACATCAATTATTTACTTTCAAATCCGAAATAGAATACGTTATACTTAACAGGTGTAATTGTAGTGAAAAATCCAAAAATTTAATCCCTTCACCTTGTGAATATATAAGTTTCGCTTTGTCCAACTCTGAGCTTATGGGATTGATGGATTTATTAAAAGGAGTATGCTTTAATATTCAACTTTCAGATATGTTAGAAAATATTATTTAAAATAATTATAAATAAGCTTGTTTACTTTAACTTTTGGTATTAAATTTGCCAAAAATATATATCACTATTTTAAATAAGTCTAAATAAGAATTAAATATAATTATTATGAAAATCTATTACAATTCAATTAAATTATTAGTTGCTTCAATGTTAATTGCAACAAACTTCTCCTGTTCATCAGATGATGATCAAGTTATTACTACTCCAAATGAAGTTATAGCTCCCGATACATATGTATTCGAAAGACAAGGAGAAAGTACTGTCAGTTATGGAGGTCAAACAGCTAGACTAGATATGGCTGCTTCTTTATTTGGAAAACTTAATGACGAGAATGTTGACGGAGCATCGCTTCTTCAAATGTTCGAAGATGGAACCGGTTTCACAGCAGAGGACGGTGCTTCTCAGGATCAAATTGACGCTATTAATGCGTTAAATAGTTCTGGTAAAAAATTAGGAAACAAAACAGCTGCTTATGGAGATGCTTCTGTACAACCTAAAATTGCTGGATTTTTGACTGAATATGCAGAAAATGTATCTACTAATTTTAATGTAGATGCTGGAGTAGGTGTTTCTGGATCTCATACAGGTTCTGGAGGACGAACTGTTCGAATAAACGAAAAAGGTATGGAGCTAAACCAAGTATTTGCTAAGTCGCTCATAGGTGCTTTAGTTATGGACCAGGTTGCTTACGGATACCTAAGTGAAGTTAAAATTGGAGACGATGTTGATAATGACGCTTCTGCATTAGGAGCTGGAGAATATACAACCATGGAACACCATTTTGACGAAGGTCTCGGATATGTGTACGGACAAGAGTCGGATATTACGACAGCGTCTACGCCACAAGGTAATGGGATTTTATTTAATAAATATCTTAAAAAAGTTAATGAATCTGAAGAGCCTGGGCTCGCTACAGAAATTTATGATGCATTCAAATTGGGTAGAGCAGCCATAGTTGCTAGTAATTCTGAAGTAAGAGACGAACAAGCTGAGATTGTTAAAACTAAAATGTCTAGAGTAATTCTTCATAAAGCAGCTCATTATCTTAGGGGTGCTGCAGAAGCTAAAGCAGCTGCTGATGTAGATTATGCTGATTATTTCCACGGCCTTTCTGAGGGATATGGATTTATTTTAAGTCTCCAATTCACTTATGATGCTGACGGAATGAATTATTTTTCTCATTCAGAAGTTGAAACAATGTTATCAACGCTTGAATCTGGAAACGGATTTTGGGATAGAACTCCTTCTGAGTTAGATGATATGGCTGCACAAATTGAAGCTAAATTGTAAAATAGATTTCATTCAGATATTTTAACTCAATTATAAGAAATAATATTTTAGATCTTATATCCAATTATACTATTTTTGCATGGGGGATTTGATTAGTCATCTCCCTCATGTATTTTAAACCACAAATATGAATATTAAAAAGACTTCTTGCATATATCTTTTAATAGCTTTTTTAATAGCTTTATCATGCTCTGATTCATCAGATTCTAATGAAAATGTTGTTGATAATTTTGATCGTCAAACAATTTTAGAAAATGTAACAGACAATATTATTTTACCAGCTTTTGATGATTTTAATCCTAAAATTGCTCAGTTAAAAGAAAGTATTACCCAATTTTCAATTTCAACTACTTTAGCCAACTTAGAAACAGTTCAAGAGCTATGGGTTGATGCCTACAAGTCTTGGCAACATTTAGAAATGTTTAATATTGCGAAGGCTGAAGAGTTATATTTTTTACAAAAAATGAACACATATCCAACCAGTGTTTCTCGAATTGAAAATAACATAAATACTAATAATTACAATCTTGATTCAAACAATAACAATTGGTCTGCTCAAGGTTTTCCAGCTTTAGATTATTTATTGTTCGGATTGGCCGATACAAATTCAGAGACTCTTATTTTCTACCAAAATGATGAAAATTTAGCTTACTTAAATTATTTACAAGCTGTAGCATCCCAAATGTTACAAGTCACAGATATGGTTCATCAGGATTGGATTTTAATTAGGGATGTTTTTGTAACTTCTTCTGAAAATTCAGCGACTTCAAGTCTTAATATGCTAACTAATGATTTTATTTATTATTTCGAAAAGGGATTGAGAACTAATAAGTTTGGTATTCCAGCAGGTGTTTTTTCAGGCAATAATACACGTGCAGCTAATGTAGAGGCCTATTATAATTCAACGATATCCAAAACATTGGCTTTAGAAGCAATTGAAGCTGTTGAAGGGTTTTTTATAGGGCAAACTTACAATTCCACTTCAACAGGTGAATCTTTGAAGAGTTATTTAGATTACATGACAGATAATACTACATTAAGTTCAACTGTTCTGATGAAGTTTAGCGATTCTAAGCTATTGATTAATACACTTGATGATAATTTTGTTAACCAAATAGTTTTAAATAATGAACTTATGATTGATGTTTTTAACAAACTTCAAGAAGGTGTAGTGTTATTAAAAACAGACATGTTATCTGTTTTAAGCATTTCAGTTGATTACATTGACGCTGACGGTGATTAATAAATATTTTAAAATTAATAATTTCCACAATTTAAGGTTCTCTTTTTTAAATCCGAGAGCCTTTTTTCAATATGATAAACTCTATAGCTAATTATTTTAATAAACAATCAAGTGCTGCTCCATTAGCGGTATTTAGGATGTTTTTTGGTTTTTTGATGTTTATTAGCCTTGTTCGTTTCTGGTCAAAAGGCTGGATTGAATCTTTGTATATTGAACCTTCTTTCCACTTTTCATACTACGGATTTGAATGGGTGAAGCCAGTTGGATTGTATACCTATGCATTTTTTATTATTTGTGGTATTTCAGCATTTTTTGTTGCAATTGGATATAAATATCGTTTATCGATATTGATTTTCTTTTTAAGCTTCACCTATATTGAATTAATGGATAAAACCACCTATTTAAATCATTACTATTTTGTCTCTCTAGTGAGTTTTATAATGCTATTTATCCCATGTAATGCAATGTTTTCTATCGATGCTATATCTATCAGAAAATCATACAAGACGGTTCCAAAATGGACGATCGACAGCTTAAAGTTAATGTTAGGAATTGTATATTTTTATGCAGGTATAACAAAAATAAATTCTGATTGGTTATTAAATGCTATGCCTTTAAAGCTTTGGTTAAAATCTAAATACGATTTACCATTTATTGGTCATACATTAATGCAGCAAGAGTGGTTTCACTTTTTTATGAGTTGGGGAGGTATGTTTTACGACATCAGTATCCCCTTTTTGTTATTGTTCAGGAAAACACGATCCATAGCCTTTGTTTTAGTAGTTGCCTTTCATATCACTACTCGTGTCCTTTTTCCAATAGGAATGTTTCCATACATCATGATATTATCAACGATAATATTTTTTGATTCTAACGTTCATTATAAAATAATTCACTTTACAATCAAAATTCTTGAGTTTTTTAAAATGAAAACGGATAACTTAAAATTATCTTTCAGTCAAGTAAATCATTATAAAGTTTGGAATACATCTCTATTGATTATTGTTGTTTTTATGACAATACAAATAATTATACCTTTGAGATCTCTACTTTATCCTGGTGAACTTTTTTGGAACGAACAAGGTTACAGATTTTCTTGGCGTGTAATGTTGATGGAGAAAAAAGGTAATTCAGTTTTTAAAATTGTAAACTCAAAAACCAATTCCTTTTTTTATGTAAATAATGATGATTTTCTTACCCCTGTTCAGCAGAAGCAAATGAGTTTTCAACCTGATATGATATTAGAATATGGACATTATTTAGGTAATCATTTCAAGAGTCAAGGGCATCAAAATGTAGCTGTCTTTGTTGAAAGTTATGTATCTTTGAATGGTCGACTTAGTCAGCAATTTATCGATCCTTCAGCAAACTTGATGGAGCTTAAAGACTCGTTTAAACACAAATTTTGGATTAAACCACTAAATGATGAAATTAAAGGATTTTAAACTTCTTATTTTTTTAATTTTTATTCCGTTTTTTTCATTTACACAAGTAAATGTTTTTGGGGAGGTTTATGATAAAACCACTGAAATCGGTCTAGAATCTGTAGAAATTTATAATGAGTTTGGCGATTTATTAGCTGTTACGAATTCTTATGGTAAATATGAGTTCACATCTTTTAAACCTAAGCTTAATCTAATTTTTTTTAGCTATGGATATGAGCCTTTTAAAAGTTCTGTAATTGTTAACGGCTCAATATCAGAACCTATATTTATTGAACCTTCAATTGAACAGCTGTCGGAAGTGGAACTCATCGCAGTAAAACAGAAGCTCTTTTCAATTAAACGACTTAAGGATGTCCAAGGTACTGCTATATTTGCGGGTAAAAAAAACGAAGTAATCTTAGTTGATAATACTATGGCCAATTTAGCAAGTAATAATGCACGTCAAATATATAGTCAAATTGCTGGACTTAATATATACCAAAATGATGATGCTGGCTTGCAACTTAACATCGGAGGTAGAGGATTAGACCCCAATAGAACTTCAAATTTTAATACACGTCAAAATAATTACGATATTAGTGCAGATGTGCTGGGTTATCCTGAAAGTTATTACTCACCGCCTTCCGAATCACTTTCTGAAATTCAAATTGTTAGAGGTGCAGCTTCATTGCAGTACGGGACTCAGTTTGGAGGTTTAGTTAATTTTATTACAAAGTCCCCTAATACAGAAAAGCCACTTGAGGTGGTGTTAAGAAATACTGTTGGAAGTAATAACCTTTACACTAATTTTACTAGTTTCAGTGGTACAAGTAAAAAGTTAAGTTATTATTCTTACATTAATTACAAAATAGGAGACGGTTTTAGACCAAACTCAGAATTTGAATCTAAAAACTTCTTTTCATACATCAACTATGATTTCTCACCAAAAACTAATTTAGAATTTGAGTTAACTTATTTAGAATATCTCGCTCAGCAAGCAGGTGGGCTTAACGATTCTATGTTTGATATAAACCCTTACCAAAGTGTGCGTTCTAGAAATTGGTTTAAAGTTAACTGGTTATTATATAATGTTAAATTAACCCACAGGTTTTCTGATCAAACATTATTTAGTTTTAATTTATTTGGACTCAATGCTAGTAGAAATGCTATTGGCTTTAGAACTAATCGGGTTGATCAAGTAGATTCTTTTGAAGAAAGAGATTTAATTAAAGGTAAATTTAGGAATTTTGGTTTTGAATCTAGGGTAATACATGATTACACTATTTTAGAGAAAAAAGCCACTTTATTGTTGGGGGTTAAGTTTTACAGGGCAAATAATAGCAATCAACAAGGACCAGGATCTGACGGTTCTGGACCTGATTTTGGTTTTGATACTGAACAGTATATTGATTACCAAGCTCAGTCTTCTTATAAATATCCAAATTTGAATACAGCTTTATTTGGTGAGCAAATCATATATCTTAACAAAAAAATTTCTGTTACACCTGGTTTTAGACTGGAACATATTACAACAGGAAGTAAAGGCTCTTACAAAAACATTAATTTAGATGCAGCGGGGAATTTGCTTTTAAATGAAACTATATATAGTGACGAAACTCGAAAACGTTCATTTGTTCTTTTTGGAGTTGGGGCTAGCTATAAGCCCAACGAATTCTTAGAGATATATAATAATATTTCACAAAACTATCGTTCAGTAACCTTCGCAGATATAAGTATCGTAAACCCAGCATACGTGATTAATCCAGAAATTACTGATGAGAAAGGATATAATTTAGATCTTGGTGTAAGAGGAGTATTTAATAGGACTATATCTTATGATATAAGTCTTTTTGGATTGATTTATAATGACAGAATAGGTTTCGTACAGAAAATATTTCAAGACGGTAATGTAAAATCTGAAAGAGGAAATGTTGGAGATGCCTTTATTTATGGTCTTGAGTCCTTGGTTGACTTTAATCTAATTAAGCTTTTAAATATTGATTACAATTATGGGGCTTCCTTTTTTGTTAATACTTCCATAATTGATTCTAAATACAAATCCTCTGATATAAATGGTATAACAGGAAAAAAAGTGGAATTTGTTCCTAGACTTAATTTTAAATCTGGTTTTAAATTTTCATTTAAGGACTTGTCCACAAGTATCCAATACACCTATATGTCAGAACAGTATACAGACGCATCTAACTCAATAAATAGTAATTTAAGTGGTGTTATAGGTTTGCTTCCTTCCTATGATGTATTAGACATTTCTTTAGCTTACAAGTATCAAAACTTTAAAGCTGAAGCTGGAATAAATAATGCACTCGATAATGCATATTTTACACGCCGCGCTACTGGTTACCCTGGGCCAGGTATTATCCCTTCTCCACCAAAAAACATCTATTTAACTCTAGAGCTAAAATTTTAATTAAATTTTATTGCTACCCTTTTTTAAATCAAAACAATAATTTACTTGATTTATAATACAAAATAAAAAATTAAACCTAAATTTGTATGCAATTAGAAATTAATTGCTATGAATTCACATCTATCCAAAATTGTCGGTGAAGGTCTTACTTACGACGATGTTCTTTTAATACCAGCGTACTCTGAAATTCTTCCTAGAGAAGTTAGTATTAAATCAAAATTCACAAAGAACATTCACTTAAATGTTCCTATATGCTCAGCAGCAATGGATACTGTTACTGAAAGTAAAATGGCTATTGCCATGGCACGTGAAGGAGGGATAGGCGTATTGCATAAAAATATGACTATTGAACAACAAGCCATTAAAGTCAGGAAAGTTAAACGTGCTGAAAGTGGTATGATTATCGATCCAGTTACCTTACCAATGGACGCTAGTGTTATGGATGCCAAAAACAGTATGAAAGAACATAGAATAGGAGGGATTCCTATTATAGATAATGATGGGTTTCTAAAAGGAATTGTTACAAATCGAGATTTAAGATTTGAAAAAAAAGATAACCGACCAATTACTGAAATTATGACTTCTAAAGGATTAGTAACAACTGCTGAGGGAACTTCTCTGCAGCAGGCTGAGGTTATTTTACAGAAACAAAAAATTGAAAAACTTCCAGTAGTTGATGCGAATTTTAAATTAGTAGGTTTAATTACCTTTAGAGATATCACAAAATTAACGCAAAAGCCAATCTCTAATAAAGACCAATACGGTCGATTACGTGTAGCAGCAGCCATTGGAGTAACTAGTGACGCCTTGGAGCGAACTAAAGCTCTGGTAAGTTCTGGAGTTGACGCTATTATCATAGACACTGCTCACGGACATACTAAAGGGGTTGTAAACGTTTTAAAATCAATTAAAACTAATTTCCCTGATTTAGACATAGTAGTTGGAAATATTGCGACAGCTGAGGCTGCGAAGTATTTAGTTGATGCTGGAGCAGATGCTGTAAAAGTCGGTATTGGACCTGGATCGATTTGCACCACTCGTGTGGTGGCAGGTGTTGGATTTCCGCAGTTTTCGGCTGTGTTAGAGGTTTCTGCTGCACTTAAAGGCACAGGAATACCTGTAATTGCCGATGGCGGTATACGTTACACTGGAGACATCCCTAAAGCATTAGCCGCTGGTGCTGACAGTGTAATGTTAGGGTCTCTCCTTGCAGGTACTAAAGAATCGCCTGGTGAAACTATTATTTATGAGGGACGTAAATTTAAATCTTACAGGGGAATGGGGTCTGTTGAAGCGATGAAAGAAGGTAGTAAAGATCGCTATTTTCAAGACGTTGAAGATGATATTAAAAAACTAGTTCCCGAAGGCATCGTTGGACGTGTTCCTTACAAAGGAGATCTCTTTGAAAGTATTCATCAATTTATAGGAGGCCTGCGTGCAGGTATGGGATATTGTGGTGCTAAAGATATCAAAACTCTTAAAGATACCGGTCAATTTGTTAAAATTACAACATCAGGAATTAGCGAAAGCCATCCTCATAATGTGATGATAACAAAAGAATCTCCAAACTATTCAAGATAGTTTTAGGATTTATTTTATCAAGTTTAAATAGACTCTTGTATTCTACTTCAGATTTAGTATTTTTGTTCTTCTCAAAAAAATCTTACATGAAGAAATCATTCTTTTTATATGCCCTATTATTTCTCTCATTAAATATTTCATTTTCACAGGTTTCCGATTCTGATGTTTTATTAACAATTTCTGATGAACCAGTTTTGGCAACAGAGTTTATTAGAGTTTACAACAAAAACTTAGACTTAGTTCAAGACGATTCTCAAAAAGAAGTAGAGTCTTACCTTAAACTTTTTTTAAATTATAAACTAAAGTTAGCTGAAGCAAAATCTCTGGGTTATGATAAGGATCTAGTTTATTTAAAGGAGTTAAAGACTTACCAAAATCAACTTACCCAAAATTATCTCACAGATAAGAATGTTACAGAAGAATTAGTTTTAGAAGCATACGAACGTACCGTAAATGAGGTCAAAGCACAGCACGTGTTGGTAAGGGTTGAAAATTTTGAAACAGATACCTTACAAGCTTTTAATGATGTTCTTGCTTTTAAAGATCGATTAAAAAATGAAAATTTCGACTCTTTAAAAAAAGAAATCCATGATGGAAAAAATATTTTTGTAGAAGATCTTGGTTTTTTTACAGCATTTAAAATGGCTTATAATTTTGAATCTAAAGCTTTCAATACAAAGATTGGTGAAGTCTCCAACCCGTTTAGAACTAAATTCGGATATCACGTGGTTAAGGTTTTGGATAAGAGAAAATCTAAAGGACTAGTTAGCGTTTCTCACATAATGATAGCTAACACTCAAAAGGACAATAAATTAGTTGCTAAGGACCGAATACTAGAATTACACCGATTACTAGTTCAGGGCGAAGATTTTGGAGCTTTAGCTAAGCAATTTTCTGATGATAAGAGTTCATCGGCTCGTAACGGCGAATTAAAACCATTTAAGTCAGGTCAAATCAATTCTACTAAATTTGAAAATACAGCTTTTAGTTTAAAAGAAATCGGAGATATTTCTGAGCCCATTCAAACTAAATTTGGATGGCATATCTTGAAATTAATTAAAAAAACTCCTGTTGCTGATTTTAATAAAATAAAAAATGATCTTCAGAAGCAAGTAGGTAAAGACTCACGATCAAAACTCGTCAGAACAAAGATGTTTGAAAAACTACTTTCTGAATATAATCTTTCTAAAAAAAATCAAAATTTAGTATCATTTCAAACTGAAGTAGTTTTTGATGTTTCTAATAGAAATTGGGATTTGTCTAATAAAATCAATAACACCAAAATATTTTTACAAATCAAAGATAGGTCCTATACTTTCCGAGATTTTATTGATTTTTTAAATAAAAATAGCAAGTCCATCAATAAAAAATGGAAAAAAAAGTTTATTATAGAAAATCAATATAATTTGTTTTTAGAACAATTACTATTCCAGTACAAAAAAGATAATCTTGAATACGAAAACCAGGAATTCGCTAATATTCTTAATGAATACAGAGAAGGCTTGTTGTTATTTGAATTAATGCAAGATAAAATTTGGGAAGGTGCTAAGAACGATACTTTGGGCTTAAAAGTTTTTTATAATAATAATATGAAAAATTATTTATGGCCCGATAGGATTATAGGTTCTATTGCTAGTTCTTCAAGTTACAAAACCATCAAAAAAGTTCGTAAATCATGGTTAAACAATCATTCCAATGATAAAATTGACAAATTACTTAATACACGTAAACAAAATGTGATTTTTTCCAAAGGAGAATTTGAGCTTGGAGATCCTCCTCTTCCAAAAAATTTAATCCTAAGTAAACATCCAATTACTGGAGTGATTAAAGAGAATAACAACTTTTTTGTTGTTAAAATAGATGAATTTGTCCCAGAATCTCAAAAAACTATTTTAGAGGCCAAAGGACAACTTATTTCTGATTATCAAAATGAGTTAGAGTCTCGTTGGATTTTAGAGTTAAAATCTAAATTTCATGTAGATTTAAATGAAGAAGTATTTCAAAAAGTTAAATCTATAATTTCTAAATAATTTTGAAATATTTAAATACATTTTTAATTATTACTTTTATTGTATTAACTACTTGTGACTTTCCAAAAGTTAAAGATAATATTCAACCTCTTGCACGTGCTAATGATGTCTTATTACTTAAAGATGATATCGATTTTAGTTTTATTGATGGAGCTACAAAATCAGATAGTATTATTTTTGTCCAAAATGTCATTAATGATTGGGCTACTAATCAACTTCTGATTGATGGTGCAATCCAAAATCTAAATGATGAAACTCAGTTTGAATTTGAGCAACTTGTTCAGCAATATAAAATAGATTTATATAGTTCTGCCTATTTAGAAGCACTGGTTGGTAATAATTTAGATTCCTTAGTGTCCTATGAAGAACTTCAAGATGTTTACCTATTAAACAAAGAGCTTTTTACATTAAAAGAAGACTTATTAAAGCTTAGATACATCAATATTAATACTTCATTATCTAATTTAAATGAGGTCAAAAAAATGTTCAAGCGCTTTAACTCTGACGATAGATCTGAATTAGATTCTATATCAATACAGTTCAATTCTTTTTATTTTAGAGATACTATTTGGATCAAAAAAGAAGATGTAATTTCAAAAATCAAACCATTAGAATTAGGTTTTAATAAAGTACTATTAAAAAAATCAAATTTTATAGAGATCAAAGATTCTTTAGGGTTATATTTGATAAAGATAAATGAAGTTTTGCAGCGAGGAAAACCTGCTCCAGTTGAATATGTTTCTCCCACTATAAAACAAATAGTAATCAACAATCGTAAATTGAATCTCATCAGAAAACTAAAAAGCGACATAGTTAATGATGCTATTAAAAACAAAAAATTTGAAACTTTTAAATAAAATTATCACATTTAGCTATTTTTTTATTGTGTCTGTGTTTGCATATTCACAAGAAATCATTAATGATCCTGTTTCTGAGAAGCCTGAAGAAGTCATTGTTGATTCTCTTAATCAGCGTATTAAAATTGATGGTGTAGCTGCAGTTATAGGAGATTTTGTTGTCCTAGATTCTGATATAGACAAACAATTTATGCAGTTAGAGGCTGGTGGAATTTCCACTGATGACATTACTCGATGTCAGCTTTTTGGTAAACTACTTGAAGATAAACTGTACATACATCATGCTATTCAGGACAGTATTGTAGTAAATGATTTAGAAATTAGATCAAATGTTGATCAGCAATTAGCAGGTTTTGCCGAACAAATTGGTTCAATGGAAAAGCTTGTAGCCTATTATAAAAAATCTTCTGAGCAAGAACTCAGAGACGAAATGTTTGAGTTAAATAAGAACGGTCAAATGGCAACTATGATGCGGCAAAGCGTTATTGAAAATTTAGAAGTTACACCTGAAGAAGTGCGTCAATTTTTTAATAATATTTCAGTGGAAGAACGTCCTATGTTTGGTACCGAACTTCGAATTGCCCAAATTGTTGTTATTCCTGAAACCACACAATCTGAAGTAGATAAAGTTATAAAACGATTGAATGAATTTCGATCAGATGTTATAGACAATGGCAGTAGTTTTACAACAAAAGCTGTTTTATATACTCAGGATCCAGGTTCAAAAAGAACTGGGGGTAAATACACATTAAATAGAAAACGCCCTCAAATGGCAAAGGAGTTCAGAGAAGTTGCCTTTTCATTACAAGAAGGTGAGGTTTCAAAGCCTTTCAAAACTGATTTTGGATATCATATAATTCAATTAGAAAAAATTCGAGGACAAGAGTTTGATGTTAGACATATATTGTTAATTCCTAAAGTTACAGAAGAAGCAATTAATGCTGCAAAAAATAAACTTGAAAAGGTTAGACAAAGTATTGTTGACGGAGACATTACTTTTAAGGAAGCAGCTAGAGAAGCAAGCGATGAAAAAGAAACTAAATTTGATGGTGGTCAATTAAGAAATCCAGAAACACAAGATTATAACTTTGAATTAACAAAAATGGATCCTGGATTTTATGCACAAATAGAGAGTCTAGGGGATAACCAAATTAGTCCTGTAATCAAAGACGGAGATCGAGTTAACCCTATTAAATTTAAAATTGTTACAGTTACCAATAGGGTTGATGAACATGAAGCTAACTTTGCTCAAGATTATTTAAAAATAAAGGACTTAGCTCTACAAGATAAACAGTTAAATGCTGTCACCAAATGGCAAGAAGAAAAAATAATGGATACCTACATCAAAATAAATGGTGAATTACGTTCTTGTGATTTTAATAGCAATTGGTTTAAAATTAAATAACTAGTTAATGTCAGATGTTAGGTCTTTGCAGCTACTACTCAAAAAGTATTACGCCTTAAAAAATGAAATATCTAAGGTTATTGTTGGCCAAGAAATTGTTATTGAGCAAATATTAATTTCAATATTTTCTGGCGGCCACTCCTTGTTGGTTGGAGTCCCTGGCTTGGCTAAAACTTTGATGGTAAATACAATTTCTAATGCTCTAGGATTAGATTTTAAACGTATTCAGTTTACTCCTGACTTGATGCCCAGTGATATTTTAGGTAGTGAAATATTAGATCATGAACGTCAATTTAAATTTATTAAGGGTCCTGTTTTTTCTAATATTCTTTTAGCAGACGAAATCAACAGAACTCCTCCAAAAACTCAGTCAGCCTTGTTAGAGGCTATGCAGGAAAGATCAGTAACCATTGGAGGTAAACATTATAGTTTAGACTCCCCTTATTTTGTATTGGCAACTCAAAATCCGATTGAACAGGAAGGGACTTACCCTTTGCCCGAAGCGCAATTAGACCGTTTCATGTTTTCTATAAATTTGCAGTATCCAACTTTTGACGAGGAAGTAGAGGTTGTTAAACGCACAACTTCTAAATCTAATTCTAAAGTTGACATTATTTTTTCTGCCGAAGAAATTTTAGATTTCCAAAAACTTATAATGAAAATTCCAGTAGCTGATAACGTAATAAATTATGCAGTTACCATGGTAGGAAAATCTCGCCCTGATTCCATAGGTTCTAATTCAATAGTCAAGCAATATGTAGATTGGGGGGCTGGTCCAAGGGCCTCACAAAATCTTATACTAGCTGCTAAAACTTTTGCGGTTATAAACAATAAGCTATCACCTGATATTGAAGACGTACAAGCTGTAGCCATTGGGATATTAAGACATAGAATTATTAAAAATTATAAAGCAGAATCTGACGGTATTTCTATAGAATCAATCGTAGAGAGTTTGTTTTAGCCTAAAGTTTATTATTTTATCTGAAATTTTTATAAAGTCTCACAACTTGATAATTCATTTTGCCAGCTTGGCTTGATAAGATTTCAGTTAAACGTATGTTTATTCATTTTTTATTTCAATATAATTTTAATTAATTCGTATTTTTACGATTGATTATAATGAAACAAAATTTTTCACAATATGGCTTTCGATATAAATGTTATTAAAGAAGTTTACCGACAGATGCCGGGACGAATTGTTAAAGCTCGACAACTAGTTGGGCGTCCACTGACACTCTCAGAAAAAATTCTGTATAGTCACCTTTGGGATGACAACTCTTCTAAGGCTTTTGTAAGAGGAAAAGACTATGTGGACTTTGCACCTGATAGAATTGCATGCCAAGATGCTACTGCCCAAATGGCTTTGTTACAGTTTATGCAAGCAGGTAAAAAGCAAGTAGCTGTTCCTACAACTGTACACTGTGATCACTTAATCCAAGCCAAGGTTGGAGCGACAAAGGACCTACAGTTTGCACTAAACAATAGCAATGAAGTATTTAATTTTTTGGAATCAGTATCTAACAAATATGGTATTGGTTTCTGGAAACCTGGTGCAGGTATTATTCATCAAGTTGTATTAGAGAATTACGCATTTCCTGGTGGAATGATGATAGGAACTGACTCCCATACTGTGAATGCAGGAGGTTTAGGGATGATAGCTATTGGAGTTGGTGGAGCTGACGCAGTAGATGTTATGGCTGGAATGGCTTGGGAGCTTAAATTCCCAAAATTAATAGGAGTTAAATTAACTGGAAGTTTGTCTGGTTGGACTGCTCCTAAAGATGTTATTCTTAAAGTTGCTGGTATTTTAACTGCAAAAGGGGGTACTGGTGCTATTGTTGAATATTTTGGTCCTGGAGCTACATCAATGTCATGTACAGGTAAGGGAACAATATGTAATATGGGTGCTGAAATTGGTGCTACTACGTCTACTTTTGGATATGATGAATCTATGGAGCGTTATTTACGTTCTACAGACAGAAATGATGTAGCTGATGCCGCTAATGAAGTTAAAGATTGTTTAACTGCTGACCCAGAAGTTTATGCTTCACCAGAAGATTATTTTGATGAATTAATAGAGATAGACTTATCTACATTAATGCCGCATATTAACGGACCCTTCACTCCAGATTTAGCCACTGAAGTTGGTTTAATGAATGAAAAAGCAAAAGCAAATGATTGGCCCCTTAAAGTTGATTGGGGTCTCATAGGTTCTTGTACTAATTCCTCTTATGAAGACTTATCACGTGCTGCATCAATAGCGCAACAAGCATTAGATAAAGACTTAATAACCAAAGCTGACTTTGGAATTAATCCAGGATCTGAACAGGTTCGATATACAGCGGATCGAGATGGGATTTTAGAGGTTTTCGAGAAATTAAATGCTAAGATATTTACAAACGCATGCGGTCCATGTATTGGACAGTGGGCACGATATGAAGATCCTAAAAATGCTCCAAAGAACAGTATAGTACATTCTTTTAATAGAAACTTTGCAAAACGAGCTGATGGTAATCCAAACACACACGCATTTGTAGCCTCTCCAGAAATGGTAGCCGCAATAGCAATATCAGGTCGATTAGATTTTAACCCACTTACGGATTCACTCATAAATCAAAATGGGGAGAAAGTTATGTTAGAAGAACCAACAGGTCATGAGTTACCAGAAAAAGGTTTTGCAGTTGAAGATGCGGGCTATTTAGCACCTGAAGAAGATGGAAGTCAGGTAGTTGTTAGTGTTGCTTCCAATTCTGAACGTTTAGAGTTGTTGACTCCTTTCGACCCGATAGGAAACAAAATTAATGGAGCAAAACTATTAATTAAAGCTCACGGTAAGTGCACGACCGACCATATTTCAATGGCAGGACCTTGGTTGCGTTATAGAGGACATTTGGACAATATATCAAATAACTGTTTAATTGGAGCTGTTAATGCTTTTAATATGAAAACTAATTTTGTAAAAAACCAATTTAATGGAGAATATGATGCAGTTCCTGCTACTCAACGATACTACAAATCAAAAGGGATTCATACAATAGTAGTAGGAGATCACAATTATGGAGAAGGGTCTTCAAGAGAACACGCGGCTATGGAACCTCGTCATTTAGGCGTAGCTGCAGTAATTGTAAAGTCTTTTGCACGTATTCATGAAACTAACTTGAAAAAACAAGGAATGTTAGGCTTGACCTTTGCAAATGAATCAGATTACGACTTAGTTCAAGAAGACGATACGTTCAACTTTTTAGATTTAAAAGAGTTTTCTGCCGGAAAATCATTAACGATTGAAGCAATTCATATTGATGGATCTAAAGATTTAATTATAGCTAATCATACTTATAATGATTCCCAAATAGAGTGGTACAATGAAGGTTCTGCACTAAATTTAATTAAGAAACAAAATATTTAATAATACATTTTGTTTTATTTTGATTTATAAACGCCTGATATTTCAGGCGTTTATAAATTATATAATAAGGTTTATAGAGTTTTAAAAAACGCTTTTATAAAGGATAAGGAAAATAAGGATTTCATTATTTTTAAATCCTCCAAAATAGTTGATTCTTCGTCTAAAAATTTAAACATAGCTTCTACAGAGTTTTTAGCATAAAACTGTTCAAAAATCCATTCTCCCTTGTTATTTTCGTCATGTAAAACTTTCAAAAATATTTTATCGTAAAACTTATATTTTTGACTAAACAAGTTTTTAGAGGGTGTATTTCCAGCTTTCAAATTAGCGACTATAGATGCTACTTTTTTTTCTGTATGTTTAAATGAATAACCTGAAGATCCTTTAACCCAACCAGCAGCAGTTCCGATTTTTGTAATGTGTTTTGTAGAATACTTTTCAAACGGAAAACTAGTCATTGGGATTCTTCCGCTTTCGGTTTCGCTAATCAAATAACTTTCTATTTTTAATAGATTAGAAATGTATTGTTTTATATAGCTGTCGTAGGTGGCCTCATCCACAATTTTTGGAGTAAAGTAAGTGAACTCTATAAGTGCCCTGGTGCTACTTAATGGTAGAACATAAGTAAAAGAGGTTTGGTCTCCATCTTTTAATCGATAATCCATCATTGTAAATTGGTCTGTATTAAAAACAGGCATCTCAGTTTCTATAATCCAACCTTTAAAATGCTGAATAACTTTTGTATATTTATTTAATTCCGAAAAATAATCTTCTGGAATTCTGCTGTCAAAAATATGTTTGGCTTCGTAGGAACTGTTAACTGTTGTGGCCTTAGGTTGTTTACTGTTTTCAACAGAAATAACCTGATCAATTATGAAATGAAAATTTGTTTTTTTTGAAAGTTCTTGCTTAGCTTTGTTATAAAAATCTAAAGCATGTATGGTTTTGTAATTGTAAGGTGGGAGATTTAAAGTGAGTTCTTTTTTATTGGAAAATATTAAAGCTTTGCTCCAAGATTTTATAACAATCGAATCCCATTTTCCATTCCCTTTTTCCCAAAAACTTATGGTTTTGTCATTTTTGGTTTTGTGAGATTTATCAATTAAGGCAATTTGCTTATCGTTAAAAAAAACATCTTGTGAAAGCGCTAAAGCTAGCTGAAAACCGGCAAGACCATTACCAATTATAATATAATCATACTGCTTTTTGTGCGCCATTTATTTAAAATCTTAACGCTTAAAATATTTAAAAGGTACAATTAACATTCCATAACACTCTCCGTCTACTTTTCCTAAGTGTTTGTGATGTATTTTGTGGGCACGTCTCAATCCTTTGGCATACCAATTGTTAGCTTTTCGAAAATACTTAAATCGTTGATGAATAAATATATCATGAACTAAGAAGTAGGTCCCGCCGTATGCCATAATCCCTAGTCCTATTGGAAGACCTGCCCAAAATCCATCATAGCTCCAAAAGTAGAAACAGGTCATACTTACAACGGCATAAAAAATAAAAAAGGCATCGTTTCTCTCAAACCAATTTTTATGATCTTTGTGGTGATGGTCTTTATGTAGATTCCATAGAAAGCCGTGCATAATATACTTATGGGTAAACCATGCCATAAATTCCATTGCTAAAAAAGTTCCTAAAAACACGAGTATCCAAAAAAATATGTTCATGGTAAATATTATAATAAATTGAGTTGATATTTGACATAACTACGGGTCAGTAGTTCTATTTTTTTATAATTTGGTACTCTTATTCGAGTACTTTTTATTTCTAAAGCCGGTGTTGTTTTTAATTTTTTTAAAAGTTGGTTATAGTAACGGTAAGCCATAAATACTCCAAATTTAGCTTCTAAGGGGAGTTGCTTTATACCGCTAAGGCCTTCAGTAAAATCTTTTTCTATATCATCTATTATAGCTTTTTTCGAGCTTTCATCTAAATTATCTAAATCTGTATTTGGGAAGTATGTACGATTTAGTTCGTCATGATCGGCCTTTAGATCTCTTAGGAAATTTACTTTTTGAAATGCAGACCCCAATGCCATAGCTGTATGCTTTAATGCCTCGTATTTTTCATTATCTCCTTTTACAAAAACCTTTAGGCACATTAGTCCAACAACATCTGCAGACCCGTATATATAATTTTTGTATTCTTCTTGTGTCGAATAAACAGTTTTATGTAAATCTTGACGCATAGAATTCATGAAGGCGTCTACCATGTTTTTTTCTATTCCATGCGTGTAATATGTTTGTTGAAATGAGTTTAGGATTGGATTTAAACTAATCTTATTAGCTAGTGCTGCTTCTAGATCAGATTCAAACTTTATAAATAGTTCTTCTTTATTGTAGTCGTGAAAAGAATCTACAATTTCATCAGCTAGACGTACAAATCCGTAAATATTGTATATGTCTTGTCTTATGGTATTGGACAACATCTTAGTAGCCATCGAAAATGAAGTGCTGTATGTTTTTGTAACAATTTTGCTACAATCTTGAGAAACAGAATCAAAAATTGTTTTCATAAATTTAAACTTTAAAAATTCATCTCTAATAAAATTAACATTACTTGAGGTTACTGATTATTAGCTCAGATGTCAATTTTCCTGAAATTAGGGACGGAGGTACTCCTGGTCCTGGAACAGTTAACTGTCCCGTAAAATATAAATTATCCACTTTGGAGCTTTTCAGTTTAGGCCTCAAAAATGCAGTTTGTAATAAAGTCATAGCCATCCCGTAGGCATTTCCTTTATATGAGTTGTATTCTGACTTAAAATCTTTTACACAAAATGATTCACTAAATATAATATTATTTTGAATTGATTGATCTGTTTTTTGCTCAAATCTTTTAAGGATTATTTGCAGATAATTATTTCTTAGCACAGGAGTGTCTTCAATATTAGTCGCTATAGGCATTAATATAAACATTGCATCACACCCTTCTGGTGCCATTGATGGGTCAGATTTTGATGGAACGTTTACGTAAAATAAGGGATGACTAGGCCATTTTGGGTCGTCATAAATCTCTATGGCATGTTTTTCAAAATCAGCATCGAAAAATAAGTTGTGGTGCTCTGTGTTTTTTAGTTTTTTGTCAATTCCAATATAAAATAATAAAGAGGAGGGGGCAAATACTTTTTTATCCCAGTAAGCTTCAGTATGTTGTCTGAATTTATTCTCTAATAAAGTTTCAGAATGATGATAATCTGCTCCGCTTAGAACAATGTCTGACTCAATAAAAGTATTTTTTATTATCAAACCTGTTACAGAGTTATTTTCTACAATGATTTTTTCAACCGGATGATTTGTGTTTATTACAACTCCCAACTCAATTGCTAAGGATTCCATTCCTTTTATGACTTCATACATTCCACCCCTTGGATGCCATGTTCCTAATCCGAAATCAGCAAAATTCATAAAACTAAAAAACGAAGGGGTCTTACTGGGTTTAGCTCCTAAAAATAATGATGGAAATTCTAGTGTTGAGACTAACTTAGGATTGCTAAAGTTTTTTCTTACTTCTTGACTTATAGTTTTAAAAAATTGATCTAACCTTAGGACAGTATCTTTGGATACCAGCTCTAAAGGGGAGATACCTGGCGCATTGTACAAGATTTTGTTTACAGCAATTCCATAATTATTTTGAGCCTTTTTAATAAACTTTTTAAGTTTATTTCCACTACCTTTTTCAATACGCTCAAATTCAGAGCATATTTTATCCATTGAGTCCCCAATAGTTATAATTTCATCATCAAAAAATATTTTGTAGGCAGGGTCAAGTTTGTCAATTTTGTAATAATCGGATGTGTTTTTCCCGAAGTCAGAGAAAAATCGATCAAATACATCTGGCATCCAATACCATGATGGTCCAATATCAAAAGTAAATCCGTCTTTGTTAAGCTGTCTTGCACGTCCTCCTACAGTACTATTCTTTTCATATAGCGATACTTGGTGGCCAGCCTTTGCTAAATAGCAAGCGGCAGATAGGGAGGAAAATCCAGAGCCAATTATTTGTATGGTTTTTTTCATATTTAGCATAAAAATAAGTAAATCTCCATACAGTAAGCTCTCTCTGTCCAGTTTTTACAAATCTTTAACTTAATTTAATAAAGATGTTAGCAGATGATTAAGAGTGCGCACGAGAAGACTCGAACTTCCACGGGAATAATTCCCACTAGCCCCTCAAGCTAGCGCGTCTACCAATTCCGCCACGTGCGCATTATGAATGTTAAAGGTATAAAAAAAGTTAAGAATAAACTTAACTTTTTTTAGTGACCTGGCTGGGGCTCGAACCCAGGACCCTCTCCTTAAAAGGGAGATGCTCTACCAACTGAGCTACCAGGTCATTTATTCATCTCAATGCGGCTGCAAATATAAAGGGTTTAATTAATAATGCAATGCTTTTTTAAATTATTTTTTGTTTTTTTGTCATAACAAATTAACGAGGTCTTGTAATCAAATTTTTAGAGTTTTATGATTGTTGTTCTATTAGGATATATGGGTTCTGGAAAATCTACTACCGGACGTTTATTAGCAGAAAAATTAGGTTTTGATTTTAAAGATTTAGATGACTACATTGAAAGTAAGCAAATGTGTACAATTTCTTCAATTTTTAAATCTAAAGGAGAAATTTATTTTCGCAAAATTGAAGCCACCTCAGTGAAAGAATTATGTTCAAAAAATGATAGTCTTATATTAGCTTTGGGTGGAGGAACACCATGCTATTCTGATACCATGGCTTATTTAATTAATCATCCCAAAGTAGTTACGGTTATGCTAAATACTTCTGTAGCTAATTTGACTACTCGCTTGGAAACAAAAAAATCAAAACGTCCATTAATCAGTGCCTTAAAAAATGGTGAGCTTCAAGAATTTATAGCTAAACACTTGTTCGAACGATCTTTTTTCTATAGCCAAGCTGAAGTTAGTGTCTTAACTGATAATTTAAATCAACAACAAGTTGTGGAAAGAATTGTTACTGAATTATCCTAAAACAACTTTTGAATTTTTCTCATTAAAAATTACATTAACATGTTCATTTAAAGAAGTTGATAAAGAGATACCTTTAAAATCCGCTTTCACTGGGTATTTTTTATGATTTCGATTTACAAGAACTGCTGTTTTAAATTGTTTTAAAGGAACATCTAGAAAGTGTTTGACTCCGTATATCAGCGTAGTACCAGAATTTAATACATCGTCCACTAATACTAGTGATTTTCCTTGATAATCGTTTGGACTAATAGATGTAGTTATAGGATTTGTAGGTTTGTTCTTATTTATTTCAACTTTACACAGTAACGGATTTATATTTGAAATCTTTAGAAGGACTGATTTTATTTTTTGAGCAAATAAATAACCATTAGAATAAATACCCGCTATAACAACTTCCTGTTCATCAATATTACATTCATAAATCTGAAATGCAATCCGTCTTATCTTGTTGTTTATTTCTGTTTGATTTAAAATACAATTTTCTTTTAGAGCCATTATAAATATTTTTTTCAAAGATAGAAAACGGTCTTTAATTAGTACATCTATTTTCTATTTTCATCATTTGTTAAATAATCATCAATTTCTCTACGATCTTTTTTTGTAGGTCTTCCTTCTCCTTTTTCACGATAATAATCTTTCGAGTATTTTAATAGATTCTGAGCATCAAATTCAGTTTTTGGTGTACTATCTACCCTGTAAATATCAACTAGTTTAGCGCCAACTCGGCTTTTAGGAATATCTTGAACAGTTAATTGATAGTTGATTTGTTTGATACGGACAGTAATCTTGTCCATAGGATATACATCTCTTCCAGGTTTAACCACAGCGTTATTTACTTTAACATGACCTTTTCTACAAGCGATAGTTGCTACATTTCGTGTCTTGAAATATCTTACACA
Source organism: Flavobacteriaceae bacterium (assembly GCA_018608705.1). GTDB lineage: Bacteria > Bacteroidota > Bacteroidia > Flavobacteriales > Flavobacteriaceae > Hel1-33-131. The sequence continues at coordinate 70,270 of JABAZD010000028.1, forward strand.
CCATAAATATTTATCAATTCGCATAAAAAGTTTAAAACAACGTTAATCTTCTTAACAAAAATAGTATAATATTGTATCTTGCACCACTAAATATTTGATTATGAATTATAAATACAGTCCAATTTTCATTTTTTTATTAATTCTATCTGTATTTTCTTGTGAAGAAGACCAGGAAACTATTATTTCAACCCCTGAAAATGATCGTACTGAACAGCAAGTTATTGATAATGATTCTCTGGTTGTATATTTAAATACACATTATTATAATTCTTCCGAGGTCAATGCTATGATGAATCCATCTTTACAGGATTTAATATTTATTGAATTGTTAGATGGAGAAGTAGTCCCTTCCGATCATTCATTATTAATTGATAATGTAGAAATTAAAACGACTTCCCATATGGATGTTGAATATTTGTACTACGTTCTAAAAATTAAACAAGGGGATGGGGAGATGTCTCCTGAATTCACAGATGATATTAAGGTTAATTATTGGGGAGCATTAACTGATGGTTCTGTATTTGATCAAACTACCACACCAATAGTTAATGATTTGTCAACCTTTATTCCTGGATGGCATCGTGTTTTACCAGACTTTAATGTGTCAGATTCTTTTGTATCCAATATTGACGGCTCTGTTTCATACAGTGGCTACGGAATGGGAGCTATGTTTATTCCATCTGGTTTAGGTTATTTTTCAACTTATCAAGATGGAATTCCTACTTATTCAAATCTAATTTTTAAGTTTGAGCTTATGCAGACAGAATCTAATGATCATGATTCTGATAACATCCCTTCTTACATGGAAGTTTCTGACTCGAATGAATATGATTTATATGGTCTTGATACTGATAACGATACAGCTCCTAATTTTTTAGATACTGATGATGATGGAGATGGTACAATTACTGCTGATGAAATTATGATTGAAGTTTACTCGGACACCTCACTTGAAGCACTTAAATTTACTCTTAGTGAGATAGTTTTATTGTCAAATCAGTTCATATCTTCAATTTCTTCAAATAGTGGAACTTTCAATGCCGATGTAGTAACTTTAGTTGATTCCAATAATAACGGTATTCCGAATTACTTAGACTCTACAGAATCTGACACAATTGAATAACATTTTATTTTTACTTCCTGTCAATTACTTTAAGCACTTTTTCTATTATAGCATTACAGTTTAGCCCATATTTCTCCATTAGTTGTGTAGGGGTTCCTGATTCACCAAAAGTATCATTTGTAGCAACAAATTCTTGAGGAGTTGGCTTGTTAAGAGCTAAAACCCTAGCTACACTCTCACCCAAACCACCTAAAAAATTGTGTTCTTCAGCACTAACAATACATCCTGTCTTGGAAACTGATTCTAAAATTGCTTGATTGTCTAAAGGCTTTATAGTATGAATGTTTAAAACTTCAGCAGAAACTCCCTTTTTATGTAGTAATTTAGCTGCTTCAAGTGCTTCCCAAACTAGATGACCGGTTGCTACTATAGTAACATCAGTTCCTTCTGTGAGTTTAATAGCCTTTCCTATTTCAAATACTTGATCTTCTGGCATGAAGACTGGAACAGCTGGTCTACCAAATCTTAAATAGACTGGGCCGTCATAATCTGCGATAGCAATTGTTGCTGCTTTAGTTTGATTATAGTCACAAGTATTAATCACTACCATCCCTGGTAACATTTTCATAAGACCAATATCCTCTAAAATTTGATGGGTAGCTCCATCCTCACCTAACGTCAGACCAGCATGAGAAGCACAAATTTTTACGTTTTTATTTGAGTATGCAATTGATTGTCTAATTTGATCATAAACACGTCCTGTAGAGAAATTTGCAAAAGTTCCAGTAAAAGGAATTTTGCCTCCAATAGTTAGTCCAGCTGCAATTCCCATCATATTGGCTTCAGCGATTCCAATTTGAAAAAAACGCTCTGGATTTTCTTCAATAAACTGATTCATTTTTAGAGATCCAATAAGATCTGCACAAAGCGCTACTACATTAGGATTGGTTCTGCCAAGCTCTGCAAGACCTGCTCCAAAACCACTTCTTGTATCTTTTTTTTCTGTATATGTGTAAGTTTTCATTTTTTTTCTGGTTTTGAATTTAATAATCTCCTAAAGTTTCTGGGTTTTGATTTAAAGCATTTTCTAACTGAGTATCGTTAGGAGCTTTTCCATGCCATGCGTGTGTGTGCATCATAAAATCAACTCCGTTACCCATCATAGTCTTTAGAAGTACACAAACGGGCTTTCCTTTTCCAGTAGACGCTTTCGCAATTCCCATACCTTTAGTGACAGATTCAATATCATTACCATTTTCTATTTCAATAACTGTCCAGTCAAAAGCTTCAAATTTACTTTTTATACACCCCATTGGAAGTACATCGTCAGTTGCGCCGTCAATCTGTTTTCCATTTAAATCAATAGTGGCAATTAAATTATCTATATTTTTTGCTGAAGCATACATGATAGCTTCCCAGTTTTGTCCTTCTTGTAATTCTCCATCTCCATGTAGGGTGTAAATTAGGCTGGTGTCATTATTCAGTTTTTTAGCTTCTGCTGCCCCCAGCGATACGGATAGTCCTTGGCCTAATGACCCAGATGCTATTCTAACTCCTGGGAGCCCTTCATGTGTAGTTGGGTGTCCTTGCAAACGAGAATCTAGCAACCTAAAAGTATTTAGTTCTTCAACAGGGAAATACCCTGAACGAGCTAAAACACTGTAAAAAACAGGAGAAATATGACCATTAGATAAGAAAAACAAATCTTCATTGACCCCATCCATATTAAAACCCTCTGTTCGGTTCATAATAACTGAATACAAAACAACCAAGAACTCTGCACAACCTAATGATCCACCTGGGTGACCTGAGTTTACCTTGTGAACCATACGCAATATGTCTCTACGAACTTGGGTTGTTAAATCTTGTAAATTTTTGTTTGACATTGACTAAGAATTAGGAGTTAAATATTTGATCTTCAAATATAATTTTAATTTTAGATTGATAAAATTATTAAACTTTAAATTTTTACAATTTAACTAACAATTTATAAAAAGAGTTAAGGTGAATAAGAAAGTGTTATTTCTTTTATATTTTTACATTTAATTTTGAACTAACTAATTATGAAATATTTAAGGTTAAATGAATATAAAGCTTTATTATACAGGGTTTTACTTGTATATCTTATGTATTCGTTTTCACGTTTTTTATTTTTTATATATAATTATTCTTTATTAGAAATAGATTCCCTTTTTGAATATTTTAGATTGAGTTATCATGGTCTAGCATTTGATACCACCTCAATATTTTATTTAAATAGTTTGTTTGTAGTTTTATCAATTTTACCATTTTGGGTCAATACTAATAAAACTTATCAAAGATTCCTTTTTACAATTTATTTTTTAACTAACTTGGTTGGTATTGCTTTTAATTTTGTGGACTTAATTTATTACAAATTTAACTACAATAGAACTACGATTTCTGAATGGGCTGTCATCGAAAACGAAAACAATTTATTTGCAATGTTTTTCCGTTTTATGGTAGGTTATTGGGATGTATTCTTATTGTTTTTTCTTATGTCTGCTTTCTGGATATTATTATACAAAAAGGTCAAGGTTCATGACCGTCCTTACTCAAAAGGAGTTTTTTCTTACGTATCCACATCAATTGTGACTTTTCTTTTAACAGCAACTATTATGGTTGGTGGAATTAGAGGAGATTTTAAAAAAAGTACCCGCCCTATAAATCTTGTAGATGCAAATAGGTACGTTAACAAAATTCAACATGCAGACTTTGTGTTAAATACGCCTTTTACAATTTTAAGGACTTTTAATAAAAAAACTTTTAAAAGAGTCCCATATGTTGTTCCAGATTTAGTTATTGATTCATTAGTTCAACCAATTAAACGCTACAAAAATAAATTAAAAGTTAAGCCAAATATTGTTTTATTTATAACTGAAAGCTATGGAAGAGAATATATTGGTGCTTTTAATCAAAACACTAATATTCCTGATTATAAAAGTTATACTCCTTTTCTAGATTCTTTAGCAACTAAGAGCCTAGTTTTTGATAATGCCTTTGCAAATGGCAGAAAATCCATTCACGGTATGTCATCTATTTTGGCTGGCATTCCTTCTTTTAAAGACGCTTTTACATCTTCTCCATACGCTAATCAAGAAATTGAATCGGTTGTTTCTGTTTTAAATTCAGAAGGATACGACACTTCTTTTTTTCATGGTGCACCCAATGGATCTATGGGTTTTTTAGGATTTTCTAATATTCTTGGTTTTGATCATTACTATGGAAAAACAGAATTTGGGAATGATTCACTATTTGATGGTTTTTGGGGGATTTGGGATCTACCTTTTTTTCAGTTTATGAAAGATACGATAGATACTAAAAACACACCGTTTTTTTCTACTATATTTACTGTTACATCACATGAGCCTTATATTATCCCTAATGAATTTGAGGGCCAATTCCCAAAAGGTAACTTACCAATGCATCAATGTGTTGGGTACACTGATTTTGCATTCAAGCAATTTTTTGAATCTGCTAAAAATGAAGAATGGTTCGATAATACTATTTTTATTATTACTGCTGATCATACCAATCAAGTAGATTACAAGGAGTATTATAAGCCTATTAACCGATATGCTATCCCAATTATGATTTATAGTCCTGATAATAAATATGCAGGTCTAAATAGTGATCTATCACAGCAAATTGATATATATCCAACTATTTTAAATATTGTTGGTTATGACAAGCCCTTTAGAAGCTGGGGACGTAGTTTGGTAGACGAAAGTTTAACTTCTACAATTCCTTTTGTAATGAATTTTAACGGTCAAAACTATCAATATAGTAAGGGGAATATAATTTGTATATTTGACGGAGTAAAAGCAATTGGTTTTTACGATATTAATGATCTTGGATTAGAAATTAATCTAATTTCAAATAGAACTAAAAAAATGGATGACGTTGAATTGTCCTGTAAAGCATTTTTGAAAGATTATTTTGATAGAATCATCGATAAAAAGCTGTAAAAAATTAATTACCAATGAAAAAAATAATAATAATTTTTCTTTTTAGTATCCTGCTTTTAGGTATTTCAAAATATGTATATGATGTGCATTTTAATTTTAATTTTGAAGAGGTATCAAAAAATAAAGTTTATAAATCGGGTGTGATTCCACCTGAAAAAATCGCGAAATATATAGAGGAACATCAATTAAAAAGTGTTATTGATTTACGTTTTCCCCATACTAAGGATAAAATTAATAATCCTGAGATTCCAGAGCAATTAATTGCTGAGAAGTTAGCAGTTGAAAAGTTGGATGGAGTTAACTATTTTAATTTAGGAACCGATCAAGTTCCTACTCAAGACACAGTCGACGAGTTCTTAGAAATTATGGATGATCTTTCAAATTATCCTGTACTCATCCATTGTTACCATGGGGTTGGACGTGCACAAATGTTTTCGGCAATATATAGAATTGAATATGAAGGGTATACTAACCAAGAAGCTAGAGAAAAAACAAGACTCTTGTTAAAAGGGAGTTCATTTGATCAGGGCGCTTCAAAAGGAGATTACCTAATCAATTACAAAGCCCGATCCAATAAATAATAGTAAAACAACTCATTCTTGTTTTACATACACAAATATTTCCTGAAATTTATTTTAAATTAACCTTGTAATTCAACACTTTGAAATTCGATTTATTTAAAAAAGATACTGAAACTAGAGCAAGAGCTGCTACTTTAGTCACTGACCACGGGGTAATTGAAACTCCTATTTTTATGCCAGTAGGTACGGTCGGAACAGTCAAAGGAGTACATCAACGAGAACTAAAGAATGATATTGACCCAGATATTATTTTAGCTAACACCTATCATTTATTTCTTCGGCCTCAAATTGATATACTAGAAAAAGCTGGAGGTCTCCATAAGTTCATGAACTGGGATCGAAATATTTTAACAGACTCTGGAGGTTACCAAGTATACTCGTTATCTGCGAATCGTAAAATTAAAGAGGAGGGTGTCAAGTTTAAAAGCCACATTGACGGAACTATGCATACCTTTACACCTGAAAATGTAATGGAAATTCAACGAAGCATTGGTGCAGATATCATCATGGCATTTGACGAATGCACCCCATATCCTTGTGATTATAATTATGCTAAAAGATCAATGCATATGACACACCGCTGGTTAGAGCGTTGTATAAATCACCTCGAGAAGACTCCTCTTAAATATGATCACAATCAAGCATTCTTTCCTATAGTCCAGGGAAGTACATATAAAGATCTTCGGCGTCAATCTGCTGAATATATTGCTAATGCGGGTGCTGTTGGAAATGCAATTGGAGGTTTGTCAGTTGGAGAACCTGCTGAAGAAATGTATGCTATGACTGATATTGTATGTGAAATACTTCCGGAAAATAAACCAAGATATTTAATGGGTGTAGGAACTCCAATTAATATTTTAGAAAATATTGCCTTAGGTATAGATATGTTTGATTGTGTAATGCCAACTCGTAATGCTAGAAACGGAATGTTATTTACTGCATATGGTTCTATAAATATTAAAAATCAAAAATGGAAAGATGATTTTTCCCCAATTGACGAAATGGGCATTACTTTTGTAGATACTGAATATTCAAAAGCATATTTAAAACATTTGTTTAGTGTGAATGAATTATTAGGCAAACAAATAGCAACGATACATAATTTAGGTTTTTATCTTTGGCTAACACGACAAGCTAGAAAACACATAATAGCTGGAGATTTTGGGACTTGGAAAGCAATGATGGTCAAACAAATGGATAATCGTCTCTGATATATGAAGATTTTAGATTGGTACATATTAAAAAGATATTTGTTTACATTTTTTATGATGTTACTTCTGTTTATTCCTATAGGAATAACAGTCAACCTTGCCGAAAAAATTGATCGTATATTAGAAAACGAAGTCCCATTTAATGAAGTAGCTTCTTTCTATTTTGATTTCACTATTTACTTTGCCAATTTGTTATTCCCATTATTTTTATTCTTGTCGGTCATATGGTTTACTTCTAAGCTAGCCAACAATACAGAAGTAGTAGCCTTCTTAAGTTCTGGTGTTTCCTTTTCACGCTTTTTAAGACCTTACTTTATTGGAGCCACATTTATTGCTTTTTTAGCTCTAATGTTAGGAATGTATTGGGCACCAATAGCAAGTAAGGGTTTCAATGAGTTTAATTATAAATACCTCAATAATTCTAAGGTTTCTGAAACACAGCATATTTACAGACAGATTAATGATAATGAGTACATTTATGTTAGTAATTTTGACCCAAAAACTAAACGTGGAAATAATTTTACACTAGAGCATTTTGAAGAAAACAAGCTAGTTTACAAAATATCAGCATCTGCTATCAGATATGTAGAAAAAGATAGTTCCTATAACTTAACTAACTATAATTTAAGAATTATAGGGTCAGATAATGATCAGCTTGAGTATTTACGAACTAAAGACACTATTTTTAGCTTTGATTTAGAAGACCTAACACCTCCCAAATATGTAGCCGAAACTCTGACATATGGTGAATTAACTCGATTTATTTCTAGAGAGGAAGTTCGAGGTTCGTCCAACATTAGTCGTTACAAAGTAGTTCAATACAAAAAATGGAGTTTACCTGTCTCAGTATTTATCTTGACTATTATAGCCGTTGCGGTTTCATCTATTAAGAGGAGAGGAGGAATGGGTATTAATTTAGCTTTTGGAATTGTAATAGCCATGATCTATGTTTTTTTTGACAAGGTCTTTGGAGTTATGGCTGAACAATCTGATTTTTCTCCACTTTTAGCTGTTTGGTTTCCAAATATTTTATTTGGTACACTTGCAATTTATCTATTATATAATGCTAAGCGTTAAAACAAAGAACTACATCCATTTACATCTACTTGTGATTATTGCTGGATTTACGGCTATAATTGGCGAGTTAATAACTCTTGAAGCAGTTCCATTAGTTTGGTATCGAATGATTATAGCAGCGTTATTGATGATTATTTATATAAAACTTAAAAAGTTTTCCTTAAAAGTTCCTCTAAAAGTAGTTATTCAATTTTCTATCGCAGGAGTAATAATAGCACTTCATTGGATTACTTTCTTTGCAGCTATTAAGGTTTCAAATATATCAATCACTTTGGCCATGTTCTCAACAGGAGCATTTTTCGCATCGCTTATTGAGCCCTTATTTTTTAAACGTAAAATAATTGGTTATGAAATATTTTTCGGTCTTATTGTATTCATTGGAGTTGGGTTGATTACACAAACAGAATTTAAGTATTTAATGGGGATCGTGCTAGGAATAAGCTCTGCATTATTTTCTACTTTATTTGCTGTTCTTAACGGTAGATTCGTTAAGAACTATAAGCCTTCTATAATTTCATTTTACGAGTTTATATTTGGAGTTGTATTTATATCCATTTTTTTGGCTCTCAGCGGGGATGGTTTTAGTTTAGGTTATTTCCGACTTTCGTCTTCTGATTGGATATACTTATTTATTTTAGCTTCTATTTGTACTGCTTATGCTTTTATAGGATCTGTTCAAGTTATGAAGTACTTAACTCCGTACTCCGTTGTATTAACCTACAATTTGGAACCCATATATGGAATTGTTTTAGCTTTGGTGTTATTTCCTGAATCAGAGACAATGCAGCCTTTATTTTATTTAGGAGCTTGCCTGATTATTTGTACAGTTTTATTGAATGCACTATTTAAAAATATCAAAAAACCTAAAATCTAAGCTTTGAAATTTATTTAAAGAGATTAAAGTTTTTATATTTGTAATTGAATTAAACTAATATTGAATTTCTATGGAATATCTAGAATTTGAGTTACCCATTAAGGAATTAGAAGATCAATTGCAAAAATGTCAGATTATTGGAAAAGAAAGTGATGTCGACGTTTCTGAAACATCCTTGCAAATCCTTCAAAAATTAGATATTGCTAAAAAAGAAATTTATAAAAACCTCTCACCATGGCAACGGGTTCAACTTTCTAGGCATCCAAACCGTCCTTACACGCTAGATTATATTAATTCTATTTGTGGAGATTCGTTTTTGGAGCTTCATGGAGACCGAAACTTCAAAGACGATAAAGCTATGATTGGTGGTTTAGGTAAAATTGGCGATCAAAGCTTCATGTTTATCGGACAACAAAAAGGTTACAATACCAAAACACGTCAATATAGAAATTTTGGTATGGCTAATCCAGAAGGATACAGAAAAGCACTTCGCTTAATGAAATCTGCAGAAAAATTTGGAATTCCTGTAGTTTCGCTTATTGATACTCCAGGCGCCTATCCTGGTTTAGAAGCAGAAGAGCGCGGACAAGGAGAAGCTATAGCCAGGAATATATTAGAAATGACTCGCTTGAAAGTGCCAATAATCACTATAATAATCGGTGAAGGAGCTTCAGGTGGTGCTTTAGGAATAGGAGTAGGAGATAAAGTTCTAATGTTGGAAAATACTTGGTATTCTGTTATATCTCCAGAATCTTGTTCATCTATACTATGGAGAAGCTGGGAGTATAAAGAACAAGCCGCTACTGCTCTAAAATTAACGGCGAAAGATATGAAAAGAATGAAGTTAGTTGACGAGATTATAAAAGAACCTTTGGGTGGTGCACACAAAGATCGTAACAAAACTTTTTTAACAGTTTCAAACGCTATTGTCAAATCTTACACTGAATTCAAAAACTTATCACCAAAAGAATTAGTTGCAAAACGAATGAATAAGTATTCAAAAATGGGAGTTTTTAACGATTAATTCATAATCTCCTTCCAGAAAAAACAAAAAGTCAAGTCTAATACTTGACTTTTTTAGTGCTTATTAACAATATTTCTAACTTATAAACAGTTTTCTTGTTAAGTATACAAAGATTAATTTTCTATGTAATGTCCATATTTTAAGTATTTTAGTTAAATGAAACAGCCGGACCAAGTAAAAGTATATAAATCTGATAACAGCAAGTTAATTAGCTTAGAGAAAGGTAAAATCCCCCCTCAAGCTACTGATTTAGAAGAGGTTGTTCTTGGAGCTATGATGATCGATAAAAAGGGAGTCGATGAGGTTATAGATATCCTTAGTGTTGATGCCTTCTACAAAGACTCTCATCAGTATATCTTTGAGTCCATATTGCAACTGTTTGAGAATAGTGAACCTGTTGATTTACTAACAGTTTCGTCCCAATTACGTAAAAATTCTAAATTAGATTTAGTAGGTGGCGACTTTTATTTAATATCACTAACGCAAAAAGTATCTTCATCAGCTCACATTGAGTTTCATGCACGTATTATTTTACAGAAATTTATACAACGAAGTTTAATCAAAATTTCAAATGAAATTATTGAAGATTCTTTTGATGAAACAAAAGATGTTTTTGATTTATTGGACAAGGCTGAAACAAGATTATACGAGGTTACGCAAGGGAATATAAAAAAATCAACAGAAACAGCTCAGGATTTAGTTTTTCAAGCAAAGAAAAAAATTGAAGAAATTTCAAATAAAGAAGGCCTTAGTGGTGTGCCTTCAGGATTTGATAAATTAGATAAACTTACATCTGGTTGGCAAGAAAGTGATTTAGTTATTATAGCAGCCCGTCCTGGAATGGGTAAAACAGCTTTGACACTTTCTATGGCCCGTAATATTGCGGTTACACAAAATATTCCTGTGGCTTTCTTTTCGTTAGAGATGTCATCAGTTCAGTTAATTACAAGGTTAATATCTTCTGAAACTGGTTTAAGTTCGGATAAGCTTAGAACAGGACGACTTGAAAAACATGAATGGGAACAGTTAAATGTCAAGGTTAAGTCCCTAGAGAAAGCTCCATTATACATTGATGACACTCCATCTTTATCTATTTTTGATCTAAGAGCTAAAGCCCGTAGACTGGCATCTCAAAACGGAATAAAATTAATAATTGTAGATTATTTACAGTTAATGACTGGGGGTGGTAGTCAGAAAAACGGAAATCGTGAACAAGAAATCTCTATGATTTCAAGAAACCTAAAAGCTTTAGCAAAAGAGTTGAGTATTCCCGTAATTGCCTTATCGCAGCTTTCAAGAGCAGTTGAAACACGTGGAGGAAGTAAAAGGCCTCTACTTTCTGATTTGAGGGAGTCAGGGGCTATTGAACAAGATGCAGATATAGTTTCTTTTATTTACCGCCCTGAATATTATAAGATTGATGAATGGGATGATGAACAACATACTCCTTCAGAAGGTCAGGCTGAATTTATAATAGCCAAGCACCGTAACGGAGGATTAGAAAACATCAGATTAAAATTTATTGCTCATTTGGGTAAGTTTGATAATTTGGATGACTTTGATTCTCCATTTGATACTGAGTTTCACTCTAAAATGAATGCTGCTGCAAATGACGACACTTTTAAACAAGACGATTTTAGAGTAGATCCAAGTCAAGCTTTTGGAGATACCAACGACGACACACCCTACTAGCGTCTTAATTTTAATGATTTTTATAGAGTGAAAAAGTTAATATTTATACTTTGCTTGTTTTATTCCTTGAGTTCTTTTGCATCATTCATATTAATTCCTATGGACGCTGAAGGTCAGAAAAGTCATTTAAAAGCTTATGGAATCACATATTGGGCTTTAAATAAACAACAAGATGTAAAGTGGCTTCTCAACTATAGGGGAGGTTCTTTTCTAATACCATTTGTTGACTCTATTGAGAAAGAATGTTTGATTAGAGGGGTTTCTTATGAACTTCTAAGTAACCAAAAAGTCGAATCTATTTTAAATGAAATTAAGAGCCCCAGTAAAAACATGGACGCTGTGATTCTTGAAAAGGCTCCTAAAATCGCAGTGTATTCTCCAAATGGTAACCAACCTTGGGATGATGCTGTTACGATGGTTTTGACTTATGCAGAAATTCCTTATGAAACTATTTATGATACAGAAGTTTTAAACGATGCTTTGTTGCTTTATGATTGGTTACATCTCCACCATGAAGATTTTACAGGTCAATATGGGAAGTTTTATAGAGCATATAGAAATGCTGCTTGGTATATAAATCAACAACAAACCGCTGAGAAACTTGCTTTTTCTTTGGGCTACAATAAGGTTTCAGATCAAAAACTAGCGGTGGCTAAAAAAATAAGAGAATACGTATTGGGTGGTGGGTTTATGTTTGCAATGTGTAGTGCAACAGATAGTTTCGATGTAGCTTTAGCAGCTTATGAAGTCGATATTTGTGAACCAATGTTTGACGGAGATGGCACATCTCCAAACTATCAAAGTAAACTTGACTATTCAAAAACATTTGCTTTCAGGGATTTTATTATTGAACGTGATCCAAAAGTTTATGAGTTTTCAAATATAGACATGACCCAGAAGCGTCAAATTTCTAAAGAACTAGATTATTTTACGTTAATGGATTATTCGGCTAAATGGGATCCTATTCCTACTATGCTTAATCAAAACCATACAGTACTTGTTAAAGGTTTTATGGGGCAAACAACTTCTTACAACAGAGATCTTATTAAATCAAATGTATTAGTAATGGGAGAAAATAAGGCAAATGGAGAAGCCCGATACATACACGGAATTAAAGGAAAAGGGTTTTTTACTTTTTATGGGGGACATGACCCTGAGGATTATACACATAGAATAGGAGATCCTAAAACAGAGCTAGACTTACATCCAACTTCTCCTGGATATCGTCTTATTTTAAATAATGTTTTATTTCCAGCTGCACGCAAGAAAAAACAAAAAACCTAAATATTTTAGTATTGACTTTATTAAATTAAAAAAGCCCACTAATTTGAGTGGGCTTTTTTATGTAAGCGAATATTATACAGTAAGGCAAAAGCCTTAATTTAATTTGTCAATTATAGCTTTGAAGGCTGCAGGATCATTCATCGCTAAATCTGCCAAAACTTTACGATTTAGGTCAATATTTTTAGTTTTGAGTTTTCCCATGAATTGTGAATAAGATAATCCATGCGCTCTTGATCCAGCGTTTATACGCATGATCCATAATGCTCGGAATGTTCTCTTTTTGTTTCTACGATCTCTGTAAGCGTAGAGCATGGCTTTGTCAACTGCGTTTTTTGCAACAGTCCATACATTTTTACGACGTCCAAAGTATCCTTTGGCCTGTTTTAATACTTTTTTTCTGCGGGCTCTTTTGGCCACTGAATTTACTGATCTTGGCATTTTTTGATGTTTTTTGTAGTAGGCGACTCAATATTGAATACTTTTATTAGCCTAACTCCATGGTTTATAAAAATTTGTTTAACCTAGCAATTAATTACTTTAAACGTAACTGTTGCTTAATGTTGGCTTCATCACTTGTATGTACTAGTGTACTGTGAGTGAGAGCGAGCTTACGTTTTTTAGACTTTTTCGTTAGAATGTGGCTTTTGAACGCATGCTTTCTTTTGATTTTTCCAGTACCAGTTAACTTAAATCGTTTTTTGGCACTAGACTTGGTTTTCATTTTAGGCATTTTCTACTTTATTTAGTTACTTCGCTTATTTTACTTTTTTTGGTGATATGAACATTATCATACGCTTCCCTTCTAACTTTGGCATTTGCTCAACCTTCCCAAGGTCTTCTAAGTCTTGCGCTAGACGCAATAATAAAATCTGACCTTGCTCTTGGTAGATGATTGATCGACCTTTGAAAAACACAAAGGCTTTAAGTTTTGCACCTTCTTTTAAAAACTTTTCAGCGTGTTTTTTTTTAAAAGCGTAATCGTGGTTGTCAGTTTGTGGTCCAAACCTAATCTCCTTAACAATTACTTTTGTAGCTTTCGATTTAATCGCTTTGTCACGTTTCTTTTGTTCGTAAAGAAACTTTTTATAATCCATTACCTTACATACCGGAGGTACAGCTTTCGGAGATATTTCAACTAAATCAACCTCTTGCTCTCTTGCTATTGCTAAGGCTTGAGATAAGCTGTATACACCAACTTCAACGTTATCACCAACAAGTCTTAGTTCTTGAGCAGTAATTTTTCTGTTGATCTTATGTTGATCTTCTTTAATAATTCTTAGAGGACCTCTGTCTCTTCTTCTACGTATTGCTATGGCTTTATTTTTTAGTTAAACTTTAAAATTCTTTTAATGTTTTTTTAATTTGTTCTTCAATAATTGTTGAGAACGACCCTACACTTATCGTACCTAAATCTTCTCCACCGTGTTTTCTAACACTAATAGTTTCGTCAACTTCTTCTTGGTCACCAACGATGATCATATACGGGATTTTTAACATTTCTGCATCTCGTATTTTTTTCCCCATTGTTTCATTCCTATTATCGACGAGGGCGCGAATTTCGTTATTTTCTAGCAAATTTAAAACTTTTCGGGCGTATTTTTCATATTTCTCGCTAATAGACAGTATAATAACTTGTTCTGGCATTAGCCAAAGCGGGAAATTGCCACCAGTGTGTTCTAATAGAATAGCTATAAAACGTTCCATACTTCCAAAAGGAGCACGGTGAATCATAACTGGTCTATGTAGTTCATTATCAGACCCTTTGTATGTAAGGTCAAATCTTTCAGGTAAGTTATAGTCAACTTGAATTGTTCCCAATTGCCATTGGCGCCCTAGAGCGTCCTTTACCATGAAGTCTAATTTTGGGCCATAAAAAGCGGCTTCTCCAGTTTCTATAATATAATCCAAACCTTTTGCTTCTGCAGCACTTATAATCGCTTGCTCAGCTTTATCCCATACCTTGGAATCACCGATATATTTATCTAAATTTTCTGGATCGCGAACCGACACTTGTGTAGAAAAATTTTCAAATCCTAATGACCCAAAAACGTAAAGCACAAGGTCTATTACATTTTGAAATTCTTCGTCTAGCTGCTCAGGCATACAAAAAATGTGAGCATCGTCCTGAGTAAAACCTCGAACTCGTGTTAGCCCGTGCAATTCACCACTTTGTTCGTATCTATAAACCGTTCCAAATTCAGCATATCTTTTAGGTAATTCTTTATAGCTAAATGGTTTAGCGTTGTATATCTCACAATGATGTGGGCAGTTCATTGGCTTAAGTAAGAACTCCTCATCTAGTTTAGGAGTTTTTATACTTTGAAAGCTATCTGCACCATATTTTTCATAATGACCAGAAGTGATGTACAATTCTTTTTGACCAATATGCGGGGTTATGACCATTTCATAGCCTGCTTTTTGTTGTGCTTTTTTTAAGAAATCTTCTAATCGAGATCTTAAAGCGGCTCCTTTTGGTAGCCACAAAGGCAATCCTTGTCCCACTTTTTGTGAAAAGGTAAAGAGCTCTAGTTGCTTGCCTAGTTTTCTATGGTCTCTTTTTTTTGCTTCTTCAAGAAGCGCTAAGTATTCGGTAAGTTCTTTTTGTTTTGGAAATGTAATCCCGTAAACTCTGGTTAATTGGGTATTGTTTTCGTCTCCTCTCCAATAAGCACCAGCGACACTCAAAACTTTTACCGCTTTAATAATACCAGTATTAGGAATGTGTCCACCGCGACATAAATCTGTAAACGATGAATGGTCACAAAATGTAATTTCTCCGTCGTTAAGGTTTTCAATTAACTCAACTTTGTATGTGTTTCCTTCTTTTTCGTATTTATTCAGCGCTTCAGCTTTTGATACAGGCTTTATCTTAAAATCATGTTTACCTCTTGCGATTGCTAACATTTTTTCTTCAATCCTTTTAAAGTCTTTTTCGGAAATAACCTGACCACCTAAATCTACGTCATAATAAAATCCATTTTCGATAGCAGGACCGATAGATAATTTAACTCCCGGATACAATTCTTCCAAGGCTTGAGCCAATACGTGAGAAGAGGAGTGCCAAAAAGCTTTTTTACCCATAGAATCCTTCCAGGTATATAAGGTTAAACTACCGTCACATGATATTACGGTGGAGGTTTCAACAGTAATATCATTAAACTTTGCAGAAATTACATTTCTCGCAAATCCTTCACTAATGTCTTTAGCGACTTCTAATACTGTAAGGCTTTTTTCAAAGGATCTTACACTTCCATCAGGTAATGTGATGTTAATCATAATTAATCATATATAATAGGAAGCAAATATAGTAGTATATATGGTTTGAAACAATAACTATTTGTATAATTTATTTACTTGTAATGTATTTTTTCTTATAATTTTTTCATTGTTAACTTATTGTAATTCAGCATTTAAAACG
>JABAZD010000030.1 GCA_018608705.1 Flavobacteriaceae bacterium
GTGTTTTTGATGAGTACATTGGCAAAAGCCATGGGTTCATTATAATCCCCGTCTGTAATTGTCCCTACTATTTTTCCAGATTGAGCTGTGAGTTGAATCGCAATGAAAGCGGTCACTAAAAAGGTGATCAGTTTATCTTTTTTCATAGTTTTTACTTTTGCAACAAACAATTGCCTATGAATTATCATAAGCAATTGAAAAGTTGACTAATATTTGTTTGTAAATTAAAAACCTAACCCTTCTTTTGAATTTGTATAACTCCAACTTAGTAATGAGGTTGAAGCTCCAACGGTACTTTCTCCCAGATCTACAGCGATAGACGCTGAACCAAACCCATCAACTTCAATTGATGCAGCTTTATTGACAAATATGTCTGATGCTTGAGAAACCCCAGCAGGTAATACAATTTCCCATACTCCAAAAGTTAATAATTCATCATTATAGTTTGTGGCAACCAAATCATTGTCTAATTCTACATCTGATGAATCTTTAAAGCCATATGCATAAATATTTTCTGTAGTCCCCATAGCTCCAGATCGATAATCTGCATATTCACCATTTTCAGTGATAGAGTTCCCAATTATAGTTGCATTTTTCAATGTAAATGATCCTGTTGCAGTTCCTTCAGGACCATCTATTTCAAATGCATGATCAGAGTTACTCCCTAATACAACAATGGCATTATTAATAGTTCCAGAATAGCCTTGGTCAATATCCAAACCATCATCTCCTTGAGCCCAAACCAATAGATTTGAAGCATTCACAGTCCCTCCAAAAAATTCAATTCCATCATCAACATTTGCAACTACTTCGATATTATCGATAATTGTTTCAGAACCTACACCACCAAGAGTTAATCCGTTTATTTCATTACCTTCTCCAATTAGTGCGCCTCCGTGACGAATGGAAATGTATTGGTATACTCCAGAGTTGTCAGTAGCGTCACCACCACCATAAAGACCAAAAGTATCATCCGCAGGGATTCCTTCAATTTGCACGACCTCTACATCTCCAGAAAATGAACAAGGGGCGTTACCTAACACAATCAAACCTCCCCAAAGTCCAGAGTTTGTCTCGTCTAAATTTGTTCCAGCAGTTTGTCCAACCTCAATATTGTCATTTATTGATGTAAAAATTATAGGCTCTGTCGCTGTACCTGCAGCATTTAATTTTCCGCCTTGAGCAACAATAAGTGCAGAAGCTAAGGAGCCATTTCCTTCTGTCCCTTTAATTATAGTTCCAGCTTGTATTGTGAGTACAACTCCGCTTGAAACCACTACTTTTTGGTTAAGTACATAAATATTGTCATTTGTCCAAGTCGTGCTTTCAGAAATCATTCCAGAAATATTCACGATATTGTCTGCTGGATCGACCGGGTTATTAGTGTCTTGAAGAATTGGCGGTGCTTCATCGTTCATACATGCAGTAAACGCAAATCCTAGGATTACTAATAAAGTAAAAATTGTTTTTTTCATTTTAATTTTTGTTAATGGTTTAGTTAATTATTGTTACCACAAATTAAAAGCTTAAGTTCTTTATTAAGGTTACATAACATTTACAAAACCATTAATAAAACGTTAATATACTTTACAAATCACGAATTTTAGAAACATTAAATTAACATTGAAATGATTATCTTGCAGGTTAACACTAGATATTATGAATTGGGAACAATTACTTTCCTTAAAGCGTCATGGCGACTCCAATAAGCGTCTTAGAAATGAACAGGATGAAACTCGTTTAGGTTTTGATGTTGATTATGATCGAATTATTTTCTCCCCTGAGTTTAGAAGTCTTCAAGATAAAACACAAGTCGTTCCACTTTCATCTACAGATTTTGTACACACTCGTTTAACGCATAGTTTAGAAGTTAGCGTAGTAGCTCGTTCATTGGGCCGAAGGGTAGGAGTTAAGGTTTTAGAAAAGCATCCATATCTAAAAGAAATTCATGGCTATAAGGCCAATGACTTTGGTGCTATTGTTGCAGCTGCTGCGCTTGCCCACGATATTGGTAATCCCCCTTTTGGACATTCTGGAGAAAAAGCAATAGGCCATTTTTTTAAAAGTGGCGCTGGTCAACAGTTTAAAAATCAGATGTCCCCTAAAGAGTATCAAGATTTGTGCGACTTTGAAGGGAATGCTAATGGTTTTAAAGTTTTGACTCAAGATAAGCAGGACTCAAAAGGTGGCTTAAGGTTAAGTTATGCCACCCTAGGAGCTTTTACTAAATACCCAAAAGAATCACTTCCTGTTAAGCCAAACTCTAATATTGCCTCTAAGAAATATGGTTTTTTTCAAACCGAAAAAAGTGGCTTTCTTGATGTTGCCAGCGAATTAGGGATGAAAAAACTAAACAACCAAAATATTCAGTATTCAAGACACCCATTAGCATTTCTAGTTGAAGCAGCGGATGATATTTGTTATACAATCATCGATTTTGAAGACGGAATTAATCTTGGACTTATTGAAGAAGATTATGCATTAGAGTACTTAATAAACTTAGTAAGACATACCATCAACACGGAAAAGTATAATTCCTTGTCTTCTACAAAAGATCGAGTGAGTTATTTAAGAGCTTTGGCAATTAGTACTTTGATAGAAGATGCTGTTTCTTTATTTATGGCTAATGAAAAGGAGATTCTTGATGGGGATTTTCACGTTTCAATTCTTGATAAAAGCAAATACCAAGCACAGATTAACGACATTATCAGACTCAGTATTGAAAAAATATACAATGCTGATGAGGTTATAGATAAAGAGATTTCTGGATTTGAAATTTTAAATGAACTTTTAAGCCGGTTTATTTTATCAGTTAACAATAACTACAACAACACTCCCTCTAGCTACGACAAACTCCTACTAAGACTTTTGCCAAAAGAAGTCGATATTCTTAACGACAGTATTTACACCAGAGTGATGAATGTTTGCTATTTTATATCCTTATTTTCTGATAAAAAAGCAGTTTTAACCTACAAGAAAATCAAAGGTTTAGCTTTTTAGACTCTTAATTAATTTGTGAAGTTCATCAGCGTTAAGCCCCAAGTGCTCATGAAGAGAGTCGATAGCTCCATGCTCAATAAATTTATCAGGTATTCCTTTGACAACCACATCGTTTTTGTAGCGGTGAGTGGCTGCAAATTCCA
>JABAZD010000052.1 GCA_018608705.1 Flavobacteriaceae bacterium
ACTCATAGTTTTCTATTTAATTAATACTTAAATGTTCTAGCAATAGTGTCTTCCATAAGGATGTTACTCGTTTCTTCTTGTACTTTTTTAAGCACCTCCTCTAGGGGTTCTTTTATGCTTATTTTGTTAGCTGCCAACATGCTTAATATCGCCTTGTCTTGGGCGCGTCCAATCGTCATAGCTTCGTTATAGCCAATCGTTTCTTTAAAAGTGACGAGTGAATATTTTGAATGATAAACTTCAGGAAATTCTGCTTCCAGTGCCATTTCAATTTTTCTTTTTTCTTGAAATATTGGATTAGCAACGTGGTCTTTCATTTCATGAAAGTTATCAATCGCTAGGTCTGCAATACCATCGGTATCAATTTTTCTATGGTTTTGAAAGTCTTTGAAAGTTGCTTCCCAGTCTCCTTCATGGGTATCTAAAAAAGCATCGAATTCTACAACATCCTCAAAAGAGGCATTCATCCCTTGTCCGTAAAAAGGAACTATTGCATGTGCAGAATCTCCTAATAGTAGACTGTGCCCTTTGTAGTTCCATGGAAAACATTTAACAGTTCCTAAGGGAGCGGTTGGGTTTTCGAAAAACTCAACGGCTAAGTTTGGCATGAGTTCAAGCGCGTCAGGAAATTCTTTTTCAAAAAATTCAGTTACAATTTCAGGACTTTTAAGGTTGTTGAAGTTGTAGATTCCAGATTCATAACTTAGAAATAGAGTGACAGTAAAGCTACCATTTAAATTAGGCAATGCTATAATCATGTAGTCGCCCCTTGGCCATATATGGAGCGCGTTTTTATAGGTTTTAAAACCACCCTTTTCGTCGGGTTGAATGGTTAGCTCTTTGTAGCCATGTGTAAGGTAGTTTTGAGAAAAACTAAATAAAAACTTACGCTCTTTAAAGTAACTTTTTCGTAAAGCAGATCCTGCACCATCAGTTCCAAAGATGAGGTCTGCAAAAACAGTAAACTTAGCTCCAGAAATAGAATCTTCAAAAGAGGCTTTCTTATTGTCAAAGTCTACGTTTGTACATCGTTTTTGAAATTCTATCGTTACATTGTCAAGAGCCTCCGCCTCGTCTAGAAGTAGGGCTGTAAGTAATTCTCTTGAAATTGAATTGATCGATTCGTCTTCACGCCCACTATAGTTTGAGAGAAATGTATTTCCTTTGGTATCATGTACCATTCGGCCATGCATGGGGATACATAAAGATTTCACTTTTGCTTCTAGACCAACCAGTTTAATAGCTTTAAGTCCACGATTTGAAAAGGCCAAGTTAATAGAGCGTCCAGCGCTAATGTCAGTAGTTCTTAAATCTGGACGTAGTTCTAGCATATGAACTTTAAAACCACGCTGCCCAAGCCTTAAGGCAAGCAGAGATCCACAGAGTCCAGCTCCAATAATTAATATATCTTCTTTTTTAGACATTTAGAATATTTTTCAATTGTTCTACCATTTTAAAAACATCTTCAAACGAATTATAAAAAGGAACAGGTGCACAACGTATGACGTCAGGGTTTCTCCAGTCTGTAATTATGTTTTCTTCGGTCAATTTGTCATGTAAAGACTTATTAGCATTTTTAACTTTTATCGATAATTGACAACCACGCTGCTCTGGATCTTTTGGTGTGATGATAGAAATATTATTATTATTTAATTTTAGAATAAGATATTCCAAATAGCCAGTAAGTTTTTTTGACTTTTTGATTAGAGAAGGCATTCCAACTTCACTAAATAATGCTAATGACGCTTTAATTGCAGCCATAGATAAGATAGGAGGATTACTTAATTGCCAGCCTTCTGCACCTGGAGTGATATCTAAGGGTTGTCGCATGTCAAAACGTGTTTTTTTATTTTGACTCCACCAACCAGCAAAACGTTTTAAGGTTTGATCATGTGCGTAACGTTCGTGAACGAAAATACCCCCAAGACTCCCAGGACCTGAATTCATATATTTATAAGTGCACCATGCAGCAAAATCAACCCCACTTTCGTGAAGGTTTGGCTGAATATTTCCAACCCCGTGCGCTAAGTCAATTCCAACTTTGCATTCTTTTTTATGACCTAATTCACTTATTTTTTTTAAATCTAAATATTGTCCTGTGTAGTAATTTACGCCTCCAATCAAAAGTAATGCGATTTCATGGCCGTGTGAATGAAGCATTGATTCTAGGTCTTCCATATTTAAAAGTGTCTCTCCTTTTCGGGGTGACCATTCAATCAAGGACTCTACTGGGTCATACCCATGGTACCTTAGTTGAGTTTCTACGGCATATCGATCGGAAGGAAAAGCATCACTCTCAATCAGAATTTTGTTTTTTAACTTAGTTGGTTGATAGAAAGAAACCATCAACAGATGTAGGTTGGTTGTTAAAGTATTCATTATGACAACTTCTATAGGTTTAGCTCCTACAATTTCAGCCATTGTTTCTGTGAGAAACTCATGATAGGGCATCCAAGGGTTTTTAGCCTCAAAATGGCCCTCTACACCCAACTTAGCCCAGTCGTCTAATTCTTGTTCAATGTATTGTTTAGTTTTTTTTGGTTGAAGTCCCAGCGAATTTCCCGTAAAATATAACCATTCCTCACCACGAGAGTTTTTAGGGATATGGAATTTAGTACGGTAGTGAGCTAAAGGATCTATGAGGTCTTGTTCTTTAGCAAATTCGATTCCAGGCTTAAAACTTATCAATTTATTTAAATTTGAATTATTTCAAAAATAAGCATTTTCGAATTAAGACAAAATGGATAATTTAAAGTTTACCCCCTTATTTTAGTAAATATTTAAATTTTCGCTGAAATTTTCTTAATCTTGGAATAGAAATATTTCTCACATAAGAGTTGTTTGGGTGAAGTTTTTCATAGTTTTGATGATAATCTTCGCCTCGCCAGAACTTTAAAAATGGATACACTTCAGCAGCTACAGTGACATTTAGTTTTTTTGTAATTTGTTTTATTTTGTGAAGAATTTTTCTTTTTTGATTTTCATTCTGATAAAAAATAATAGAACGATATTGAGATCCTTTATCTGGACCTTGACCATTTACTTGCGTTATGTCTTGCGACCCAAAATAGACATCAATAAGGGTAGAGAAGCTCACAATTGCCGGATCATATAAAACTTCAACAGCTTCAGCGTGGCCAGTTCTTCCTGTATTGCTTAATTGGTAAGTTGGATTTTCGGAGTGCCCACCTGCATATCCATTAATTACTTCATTTACGCCATCGACACTTTCATAGATTGCTTCGACGCACCAAAAGCAACCACTTGCAAAATAGGCTTTGGCTAAGCCATCTTTAAGAGGAACTTCAATGGGCTTGGCATTAATTATAGCTTCTTGTTTAGTATTAGTTGTTTTAGTTTGACAACTTACATTAGTAAGTTTTAAGATAATTATTAAGGGCAATATTGTTTTCATAATTTTTTTTAAACTTACATTTCTTTTTTTTAAAAGATGTGAAAGTTATATTAAATAAAAAAAGCCTTCATTTTTATGAAGGCTTTAAAGTAATTATATTAGAGTAATTAAAGTTTAGAAAATAGTTTTTCCATTTTAACCTTTTGTTCTTCTGCTAATGCAGCATCAACCAAAATTCTTCCGCTGTGCTCATCCGTTATAATTTTTTTGCGTGAAGCAATTTCCATTTGAATTTGAGGTGGAATTGTAAAGTATGACCCACCAGAAGCACCTCTTTCAATCGGCACAATAGCTAATCCATTCTTTACACTAGTACGTATTTTTGTGTATGCAGACACTAGTCTAGCTTCGATTTTAGTTTTGTAATCATCAGATTTAGAAAGTAAAAGTTTTTCTTCTTTTTCAGTCTCAGCAAGAATGGCATCTAGATCTGCTTTTTTGTGCTTTAGGTGAGTTTCACGTTCATCTAAGCGTTCTTTGGTTCCGCTAATTACCTCTTTTTTTTGATCAATTTGAGCGCTAAATTCTTTAATGTGTTTTTCAGCTAGTTGAATTTCTAATTCCTGAAACTCAACTTCTTTACTTAATGAATTAAACTCACGATTATTACGAACATTTTTTTGTTGTTCGGTATATTTTTTAATCAAACCTTTTGCTTCTTCAATAAGATTCTTTTTTGATTTGATTTGACCATCAACATCGTTCAAACTATCTTCTAATTTTTGAACTCTAAGATTAAAACCTTCAACATCGTCTTCTAGGTCACGAACCTCTAGCGGGAGTTCGCCGCGTACGTTTCTAATTTCGTCAATTCTTGAGTCAATTAGTTGTAAATCATAAAGAGCTCTTAATCGTTCCTCTACGGTTAATTCTTTCTTTTTAGCCATGCTTATGTATACTTTACTGGATTTGTATTTATCGTTGATAAAACGACTGCGAAATTAGTAATTTTTTTGTTAAGATATGCAACTAAAATATTTTTTATGTGTTGTTCACTTTCATAGTGTCCAATATCAATTAATAATAGCTCGTTTTCTGCTTTAAAAAAATCATGATATTTTAAGTCTGAAGTAATAAAGGCTTGAGCTCCAGATGATTTAGCAGCCTCTATTGCGAAACTGCCTGAACCTCCTAATACAGCCACCTTTTTGATTTTTGTATTTAATAACCTGGAGTGTCGTACTAAATTGCAGTTAATTTTCTTTTTAATAAATTTTAAAAATGCAAGACTGCTCATTGGGTTTTCCAATACTCCAATCATACCTATTCCAATATGTTGATTAGTATTTTCAAGTGTAATTATTTTATAGGCAGCTTCTTCATAAGGATGGTTTTGAAATAATGTTTTTAAAACAGATTTTTCTAGATGTTTCTCAAAACTTATATTAATCTGGACCTCTTTTTCTTTTTGTAAAACGTGTTTCTTTCCAACAACAGGGCTAGAGTTTTCATCACCCTTAAATGTACCTTTTCCATTTACATTAAAACTACAGCTATTGTAGTTTCCTATACTGCCAGCTCCAACTTCAAATAAGGCAGCTCTAAGAGATTCTGCATTTTCTTTAGGCACATAGGTGGTCAGTTGTTTTATGGTGCTAACTTGTGGGATAAGTACTTTTTTATTTTGAAGCCCTAAAATTTCACAGAGACCGGCGTTTGTTCCTACAAATGCATTATCTAAGGCAGTGTGAATCGCATAAATTGCAATTTTATTCTCAATTGCTTTTAAAACCACTCTTTCAACGTAGCTACTTCCAGTTATCTTTTTTAGTCCATTAAATATAATGGGGTGGAAGCTAACAATCAAGTTACAATTTTTCTCAATCGCTTCATCAATTACTATTTCAAGAGTATCTAGAGTAACTAGCACACCTGTCAATTCGCTGTTTTTATTTCCAACTAATAGGCCTACGTTGTCAAATTTTTCAGCATAGGTAATTGGGGCTAAGGCCTCAAGGTGCATTACAACATCTTCAACTATCATAAGTTTTTGTTTATCATCAAAGATAAAATAATTACTTTCGTTGTAATGAAGCTTTTAAGAAAAATATTATTTCCTTTTGTGCCTTTCTATTACATAGTGGTATTTTTAAAGAACAAATTTTATGATTGGTCTTTTTTAAATTCTTCCTTTTATGATTTTCCACTGATTTGTGTCGGAAATTTATCAGTTGGGGGTACTGGAAAATCTCCTATGGTTGAATATTTAGTTTCATTTTTAAAAAATAAATATCAATTAGCTACTTTAAGTCGTGGATATGGTCGTGATTCCAAAGGTTTTATTATCGCTGATTTAAAAGCAAACTCTAAAATCATTGGAGATGAACCTTTACAGTTATTTAACAAGTTTAAAGACATAATAGTTGCCGTTGATTCGGACCGTCAAAATGGATTAACTCTTTTAAAAAAAATTAAACCCTCAATTGAGGTAGTATTACTTGATGATGCTTTTCAGCATCGAAATGTTTCAGCAGGGTTAAATATTCTGCTTACCGCTTACGATCAGCTTTATTGTTATGATTATGTATTGCCTACAGGAAACTTGAGGGAGCCTAAGTCAGGTGCAAAAAGAGCACACGCGATAGTTGTAACTAAAAGTCCTAAGAGTTTAAGTGAGGATAGTAAGTCTAGTATAGTAGAGCAACTTAACACTCTGCCTAATCAGGAGGTTTTTTTTAGTAGTATTCAGTACGCTGATGAAATAAAGTCATTAACTTCGACAATGTCTATTAATGAATTAACAGGAGTTCGTTTTACTCTAGTAACCGGAATTGCAAACCCAGCACCATTGGTTATCTATTTAAAGTCAATAGGATTGGACTTTGATCATTTAGAATTTGAAGACCATCATGATTTTTCTAAATCAGAACGAGAATTAATCTATTCGAAACCGTTAATTTTGACAACAGAAAAAGATTTTTCACGTTTGATTTCTGAGACTTCTAACAATGTTTATTATTTATCCATTAAATTGAAAATTGACCGAGCAGACGTGTTTGAGAAATTAATTAATACTTATGTTGAACAACACATTAATTAATTTATGTGTTTTTGAGCTTTATAAGAAGATCTGACCAATGCACTACTTTCAACGTGACGGAAACCTAATTCCAATCCAATCGTTTCATATTCTTTGAATTGATCTGGGGTGATAAACTGCTTTACAGGAAGATGTTTTTTACTTGGCTGTAAGTATTGGCCGATAGTGACTACATCTACATCTGCATTTCTAATATCATGTAGTGTTTGAATAATTTCATCACGTGTTTCCCCTAGGCCAAGCATAAGACCTGTCTTTGTACGCCGTTGTCCTTTGTCTTTTAAGTATTTTAAAACACCTAGACTTTTTTCGTATTTAGCTTGAATTCTAACCTCTCTTGTGAGACGTCTCACGGTCTCCATATTGTGAGAAACAACTTCTGGAGCGACATGAATAATTCGGTTAATATGTTTTTCAACCCCTTGAAAATCAGGAATTAATGTTTCCATTGTTGTGTTTGGATTCATGCGTCTAACCGCCTTTACTGTTTCAGCCCACATGATACTTCCCATGTCTTTTAGGTCATCTCTGTCAACGCTTGTAAGAACAGCATGTTTGATGTCCATTATTTTGATTGATCTTGCCACTTTTTCAGGTTCATCCCAATCAACAGTTTCAGGTCGCCCAGTTTTTACACCACAAAATCCACAAGATCTAGTACACACATTTCCTAAAATCATAAAAGTAGCAGTCCCTTCACCCCAGCACTCACCCATATTTGGGCAGCTTCCAGAAGTACAAATAGTATTAAGATTGTATTTATCTACAAGACCTCTTAATTCAGTGTATTTTTTGCCAGTAGGTAGTTTTACACGAAGCCATTTAGGTTTGGGTTGTTTTATAATTGGATTTGAGAGAGTTTCAACAGCCATAAATTCAATTTAGATAGACAAATATACAAAGTATTATTATAAAAAAATTATAAAATTGTGAGATACCATCCACTAAAACAAATCAAAAAAAGAATACCAAAACAACTTAAGACATGCATGAAACTTGAGGGTCGCCATTGTTTTGGAGTATATTTACTGCAAATTAGTGTGTAATTTGCTAAGGCATAAAATGGAGCGGTTAAAAATGAGAGAATTGTAGCTACTTTAATCAATCTACCCATGTCTGAAAGAAAATAGAAATAAATGATTAAAGTTCCAAGAATGAGGGTCAGACTCCATCCTAAATAGCCCTTTTTGAAAGGTTTTTTAAATATTAGTTCTATGGTTTTGTTCATAGATCTAGGGGATGCATCAAGAGTCGTTAATGTTGTGCTAAACATAGTCGTAAATGCGGCGACTCCAATGATTAAATAAGCCCAGCTACCTAGACTTTCAGTGTAAATTTCTATTAGTTCTACAGAAAAAACTCCTGCGCTGTTGCTAAAGCTAGTTCCAGTACCGTGCATGGTGAGGGCTCCAAGACTTACAAAACAAATGCCTAATAGAACTGTCCCCATGTATCCAATATTAAAATCTAGAAGTGCTGTTTTCGTATCCAGTTTGTTGACAGACGTTTTATTTTTTTCTATAGTCCATATGGATTGCCATACCGAGACATCTAATGGGGCTGGCATCCATCCCATAAAGGCGATTAAAAATGTAATTTCGATGCTTCCCTGGGGAATATATTGAGCAATTTTAATAGTACTATTAAAATTATAAAATGCCATTAATGTTGCAGCCAAAGTAGTTAAAGTTAGTGTAATGATAATAACTTTCATTAAGACATCTAACAACTTATATTTTCCAATGTTCAAGATGATAAAGCAAAGGCCAAGTATTATAACTGTCCAAATCTTTACACTTATAAAATTTCCAAATAGTGACGTAGCAATTCCGGCAGTTACGATAGTTACTGCTGACTGAATCGTAAACATGGTCAAGAACGTTAGGATTCCGTAAATTTTTAAAATCCCATTGCCAAGTTTACGGTACCCTTCTAATAAATTCTCACCTGTCGCACTTGCGTATCGAGGTCCGAACTGGAAAAATGGATATTTAACTAAATGAACTAGTAATAAAGCCCAAAGCAAACTAAATCCAAAATCAGCTCCAGATCGGGTAGACTGTACTAAGTGAGAAACTCCAATTGCAGCGCCTGCAAAAAGTAGTCCTGGGCCTAGTTTTTGAATCAATTGTTTCATTTTTTTGACAAAATTATTTCAGCCAGTAGCTTTTTTGCTCTTAGTAGTTTAATTTTTACATTATTTACTGGTGCTTGAATTTCTTTGGAAATTTCGTTGTAAGATAATTCTTGAAAATAACGCAAGTTTATGACTTGCTGATAGTGTGGTCTTAATTTTTTGATATCTTTTAATAGCTCTGCTAAGTTTTGCTTAGTGATTAGCTTGTCTTCTGGGGAAGGGCCTTCATCCATAATCCAATAAAGTCGATCCTGTTCTTTTTCAGAGGTTTGATTACAAAAAGATATCTTTTGTTTACGTAAGCTATCAGAATGTGTATTTTTTGCAATTGTAATCAGCCATGTTTTGAATTTGAATTTCTCATCAAATGTTTTGATTTTTTCAAAGGCCTTTGAAAATGTTTGAATCGTTATGTCTTCAGCATCATTTTCATTATGTAATCGTTTAATCAAAAATCCATATACATCATTCCAAAAAGTATGTAACAAAAGCTTAAACGCAATTTGGTCATTTTGCTTAGCTTTTTGTATTACATCATTTATTTCCAATAGAGTGAATGATTTTAGAGCTAAAATTAAGTTGTAAATAAATTGAAGCTATTAGTTAATTCTAAGTCTGTTGAGGTTCTGAGCAGTCTGCATATTCTTCAGGGGTTTTTCCACAAAACCCGCATGCTTCTCTATTTTTATTTAGCATCGGATTTTGACTTGCACAAGTTCCTGCAAATTCACCGTCTTTTTTCGCCCATAATTTTATGGAGATCCCTGCAACAGCAACAACTAAAAGTGCGAGTGTAATTAAGAATAAAGCCATCTTTTTTTTTCAAAGATACACTTTTCGACACAAGCTAAAAAACGTATTTAATGAGTATTTTAACTAGGGTCTAGTGAGGTAAGGCTAAAATAAAGTAAAAAAGCTATCTGTCTATAAAATATTTACTTCGATTTCTAATACAATATCAAAAACAATTAAAATAGCTTCTTGTATTTTTTTTGAAAGTTCAAGTATGTCTTTTCCTGAAGCATTTCCATAGTTCACTAACACTAATGCCTGCTTATTGTGAACCCCATAATTTTTGAACGTTTTTCCTTTGAATCCAACGGTTTCAATTAGCCATCCGGCTGGAATTTTTACAGTAGTTTCTGAAACTTTGTAATGTGGTATTTTTGGAAATTTATTTTTTATAAGTTGAAACTGCACGCAAGAAATCATAGGATTTTTGAAAAAACTACCACTATTACCAAGGACTTTTGGGTTTGGAAGTTTTGAATTTCTGATAGAAATAACCGCTTTTGAAATATCTTGAATTGTTGGATTTTCAATTCCATTATTTTTGAGCTCAGACTCAATGTCTCCATATTTTTTTTTAATTACGTGTTGAAGACTGCTTAGCTCAAAGATCACTGAAGTGATGATGTATTGTCCTTTTAATTCTTCTTTAAAGATAGAATTTCTGTAACCAAAATCACATTCTTCTTTATTGAAGGTACGTAATTCTTGAGTTTGAATATTCATCGCTTCACAGCTAATAAACACATCTTTTAATTCAACCCCGTAAGCACCAATGTTTTGAATTGGAGCAGTCCCTACATTTCCAGGAATTAAGGATAAATTTTCGATTCCGCCATAATTTTTACCAAGGCACCAACTTACAAATTCATGCCAGTTTTCACCAGCTGCAACTCTAACTCTAACGTTGTTTTCGTAAACTGAAACAATTTCAATTCCTTTGATGTTAATATGTAAAACTAATGCGTTTACATCCTTTGTAAGTAATATATTACTCCCTCCGCCAAGGACCAATAAATTAGATAGATTAGTGTTTAAAATTTTAGCTAAATCTTGCTTAGTTTCGACAGATGCAAATTCTTTTGCAACCACATTCATTCCAAATGTATTCAAAGGTTTGAGCGATATGTTTTTTTCAATCAACATTAAGAAGTATATTCTTTAAGTGCCGCTTTTAAAATAGCTACTGCAGTTTTTAATTCTTCTTTACTTAGAACATATGCAATACGTATTTGGTTTTTACCTAGTCCTGGAGTTGAATAAAAACCAGCTGCTGGCGCCACCATTATGGTTTGATTATCTAATCTAAATGTCTCTAGCATCCACTGTGCGAATCCATCTGTATCAGAAACAGGCAATTCTACAATGCAATAAAAAGCGCCACTTGGAACTGCAACTTTTACCCCGTTAATTTTATTAAGTTCTTTAATCAAAACATTTCTTCGTTCTACATATTCGCTGACAACTTCACTAAAGTAATTGTCAGGAGTGTCTAATGCTGCTTCACTTGCAATTAAGCCATAGGTTGGTGGAGACAAGCGCGCTTGAGCAAATTTCAAAGCGGTATTAACTACGGATTTGTTTCGGGTTACAATACATCCAATCCTTGCACCACACATGCTATATCTTTTAGATACCGAGTCAATTATTATCGCATTGGTCTCGATTCCTTCTTCTTGCATTATAGAGTAGTGCTCTGTTTCATCGTAGGTAAATTCACGATAAACCTCATCTGCGATTAGAAATAGATCGTACTTTTTAACTAGAGCCGCTAGTTGTTGTATTTCGTTCTTACTATAAAGATATCCCGTAGGGTTTCCTGGGTTACAAATTAATATTGCTTTTGTTTTGGGGTTTATTAAGGCTTCAAAATCAGCAACTGGTGGTAGTGCAAAATTTGAATCAATTCCAGAAAAAATAGGTACTACTTTTACCCCTTGTGCAATAGAAAATCCATTATAATTTGCATAAAAGGGTTCGGGAATAATGACTTCGTCTCCCAAGTCCATGATACTACCAAAAGTAAACATCAGAGCTTCGCTCCCTCCTGTCGTAATTATGATATTATCTGCACCAATTTGTATATTATTTTTTTTATAGTAATATGAAAGTTTTTTACGGTAAGTTTCTGATCCTTCTGAACGGCTGTATTCCAGTACTTCTAGGTTTGAGTTTTTAATAGCATTGAGAGCAACTTCTGGAGTTTTAATATCAGGTTGACCTATATTCAAGTGAAATACTTTGACACCTTCTTTCTTTGCTTGCTCAGCAAAAGGGACTAGTTTGCGGATTGGCGAAAGGGGCATTAATCCCCCTTTTGTAGAAATATTTGGCATCTTTTAGAAACTAATTTTTTGTAAATTTATCATAAAGTTAATACAAAATAAAACGCTTTAACTAAATATTTAAATAATAAGATTCAAAATTATTATAAAGCCAATAATTTTTTACTAATCTAAAGTATTCATTTTGAATATTTTATAAAAAAAACACCCTTCAAGGGTGTTTATATTTCACAATGATATAATAGAGTTATTTCTCTAATACACTTTTATCTTTATCCCCAATTACAGTTGATTTGCTAGGGTCGATGACGGTTCCCTTTATTTTTAGGGCCACAATTTGATTTTCTGCATTTGATGTAACTGTAATTGTTTTTCGAATAGGGTTAACACGATTCGTGTCATATTTAACTTCTATTTCTCCACTTTTTCCAGGCATTATAGGAGCTGTTGGTTTTTTTGGCACAGTGCATCCACAACTTGATTTTACATCTGAAATAATTAGTGGAGCATTTCCAGTATTTTTAAATTTGAAAACACGTACTCCGTCAGATCCTTTGTTAATAGTTCCATAATCAATTGTTTGAGATTCAAATTCTATTTTTGCGATTTTATCTTGAGTATAAACGTGGAGGCTTGCAAAAGAGATTAATAATAATGTTAAAATATTTCTCATGATTTGATTTTTATAATAAGTAAATTTAGTCACTTATTTTCAAACTACAAAAATGTAATCATATAAATTCAATTAATAATTTCAAAGAAAATAAAATATAAGTACTTTTGTAAGCTAACAACTACAAACTAATTTATAGTATGTCTATTCCTTCTAATTATGATGCATTGGCTGTCGAAAATAAATGGTATGACTATTGGATGACCAATAATTATTTCCGTTCGACTCCTGACTCTAGGGAGCCCTATACTATTGTTATTCCTCCTCCAAATGTAACAGGTATTTTACATATGGGACATATGCTTAACAATACTATACAAGATGTTTTAGTTCGCCGTGCACGCTTACAAGGAAAAAATGCATGTTGGGTCCCTGGAACTGACCATGCATCGATTGCCACCGAAGCTAAAGTTGTAGCTAAGTTAAAAGAACTAGGAATAAATAAAAATGATCTATCTAGAGCTGAATTCATGAAACATGCTTGGGACTGGACTGATCAATATGGAGGAGTTATATTACAACAGTTAAAAAAACTTGGTTGTTCATGTGATTGGGATCGTACTAAATTTACTTTGGATGATGATATGAGTGAATCTGTAATCAAGGTTTTTATTAATTTATTTGAAAAAGGTTTGATCTACAGAGGTTTCAGGATGGTTAATTGGGATCCTCAAGCTCAAACAACTCTTTCTGATGAAGAAGTTGTATTTGAAGAGCGACTTGGAAACTTATATTATTTGAATTATAAGATTCAAGAAAGTGATGAACTAATAACAATCGCAACTACTCGTCCAGAAACTATACTTGGTGATGCAGCGATTTGTATTAACCCTAGTGATGAACGCTATACCCATCTCAAAGGAAAAAAAGCGATTGTTCCGTTGTGCGGACGTGTTATACCCATCATTTTAGATGACTATGTAGATGTTGAATTTGGAACAGGTTGTCTTAAAGTCACTCCTGCTCACGATCAAAATGATAAAGTTTTAGGAGATAAGCATAATCTAGAAGTAATTGATATTTTCAATTCAGACGGTACCCTTAACAGCTTTGGTATGCATTATGAAGGCAAGGATCGCTTTTTGGTACGAAAAGAAATTACAAAAGAACTAAATTCAAAAGGCTACCTATCTAAAACTGAACAACACCTACATAAAGTGGGAACTTCTGAGCGAACAAAAGCAGTAATAGAGCCGCGTCTTTCTGATCAGTGGTTTTTAAAAATGAAAAATCTTGCTAGCCCAGCAATTAAAGCTGTTTTAGAAGAACAATCGATAAATTTATTCCCAAAGAAATTTGAAAATACCTATCGCCATTGGATGGAAAACATTCGTGATTGGAACATCTCCAGACAATTATTTTGGGGTCAACAGATACCGGCCTATTATTATGGTGATGGAAAAGACGACTTTGTAGTGTCTGACTCTATAGAAGGGGCTTTAGAATTGGCTAAAAATAAATCCGAAAATTTAGAGTTACAGATAAGTGACTTAACTCAAGATACAGACGTTCTAGACACCTGGTTTTCTTCTTGGTTATGGCCAATTTCTGTTTTTGACGGAGTCAGAAACCCAGAAAATGAAGATATTAAATATTACTATCCAACTAATGATTTAGTAACAGGTCCAGATATTATATTTTTTTGGGTGGCACGAATGATCGTAGCTGGCTATGAATTTAAAGACCAGAAACCGTTTACAAACGTTTATTTTACAGGCCTTGTACGTGACAAACAACGTCGCAAAATGAGTAAATCCCTTGGTAATTCTCCAGATGCTCTTAAGCTTATTGATGACTTTGGAGCTGATGGTGTTCGTGTAGGTTTGTTATTAAGTTCAGCGGCTGGAAATGATTTAATGTTTGATGAAGCATTATGCCAACAAGGAAAAGCATTTGGAAATAAAATATGGAATGCATTTCGACTTATCAAAGGTTGGGAGGTTATTGAGATTACTCAGCCTGACTATGCAGCTACAGCGATAGATTGGTACCAAGCTAAGTTCCAGAAAACATTGACTGAGATTAATGATCATTTTAGTAAGTATCGATTAAGTGATGCATTGATGATGACCTATAAATTAATTTGGGATGATTTCTGTTCCTGGTTATTAGAAATGGTAAAGCCTGCCTACCAAGCTCCAATTGATAAAAAAACATATGACTCTGTAGTAAGTATTTTAGAATCTAATTTAAAAATACTTCACCCTTTTATGCCATTTCTAACTGAAGAGATTTGGCAAATATTGGAAAAAAGAACTCCAGGACAGGCTTTAATTGTCGCTTCTTGGCCTGAAATAAAACCATACGATCACTCTATTTTAGAAAGTTTTGAATTTACAGCTGAAGTGGTTTCAGGGATTCGAACAGTTAGAAAAGAAAAGAATATTCCTTTCAAAAATCCGATTGATTTATTGGTATTGAATAATGAGTCTCAGGTAAAAGATTTTGATTCGTTGATCTCTAAGCTGGGAAACATAACGAGCTTGTCCTATACCACATCACCTGTTGATAATGCTTTGTCATTTAGAGTCAAGTCTAATGAGTATTTTATTCCTGCAAATGACGCCATTGATATAGATGCAGAAATTTTAAAAATAGAACACGAGCTAAAATATACTGAAGGTTTTCTAAAATCAGTTCAGAAGAAATTATCTAACAAACGCTTTGTTCTAGGAGCACCGGAGCAAGTCGTTTCAAGTGAAAAGAAAAAAGAAATGGATGCAGTGGCCAAAATTGAAACTCTTAAGGCTAGTCTGATTAATCTAAAGTAATATTATTTTTTGTTTTGTAAATAGTTGTTAGCTAGGTCAATATAGCGTTGTTTAGCCTGGTCTTGAGTTATATTTTCAACTTGAAATAGTGCATTAGTCTTGAAGGCATTAATGATGGCCTTTCCACTACTTGGTCTGTTATAGTCGTTGGTTGATTTTTTATAATAAGCATATAGTTTTAATAAAGTATCCGCAGGAAATGGATCTTCATGGCTATTTATTCTGTTAACAGCTTCTCTAAATTTTGTATCTAATGTTTCACTATTCATTTCATACATCGGCTATTATACATTCTCCGCCTTTAACTTTTTGGTTTAGCTTTACTTTTATTTTTGTGTCAAGAGGTAAGAATAAATCTACCCTTGAACCAAATTTTATAAAACCGGCATCTATTCCCTGTTCAACTTTTTGTCCTTCTTTTGCGTAATTTACAATACGTCGCGCTAGGGCACCGGCTATTTGGCGGTATAATACTTTTCCGTAAACCTTATTTTCAAGAACGATGGTTGTCCGTTCATTTTCAGTACTAGCTTTTGGATGCCATGCGACAAAATATTTACCGGGGTGGTATTTGCTAAATAGCACAGAACCGCTTATTGGGTAACGTGTTACATGAACATTTAAGGGAGACATAAAAATGCTTACCTGAAGTCGTTTTTCCTTGAAGTATTCAGTTTCTTCTACTTCTTCAATTACTACAACCTTTCCGTCTACAGGTGAAATTACCTGCGCATCATTTTTTTCAGTGTTACGTTTTGGGTTTCTGAAAAACTGTAAGATTAATACTAGTATTCCAAGTAAGGATAGCTGAATGAGTTTCAATAACCATTGTAATTCAATAGTATTATCCAAGATTAAGAAACTTCCTCCAACGAAAAAGAGAGTACCTAAAATTATTTTTTGACCTTCTTTATGAAACATAATTTAATATTCTTAAAAATAAATAAATGAATGGAGCTGCGAAGATAGCACTATCTAAACGATCTAACATACCCCCATGGCCTGGCATTATCTTACCACTGTCTTTAACTAATGCTTGGCGTTTGTATTTTGATTCTACTAAATCACCTAAGGTTCCAAATATACTTACTAAAACACTGATAATTAACCAATTTGAAAAACTTAAGGAAGGGGCAATCAGCGCAATAAAATAACTGCTAATTGCTGAAAAAAAAACACCACCTAAAAAGCCTTCAACAGTTTTTTTGGGAGATATACTTTCAAAAAGTTTCTGCTTCCCATATCTTTTGCCAATTAAGTAGGCAAAGCTGTCATTGGTCCATATTAGTATGAATATACCTAAAATTATTTGAGGGTTATAATCTCCAAAGTTAAATGCAATTAAAATTAAAAACACAAACCCACTACTGATATAGAAGGTTGTATTGATAAGTTGATTTGATATTAGGTTGGGTAACTCTTTAGGTGAAAATAAATCTCTAATCAAGAATAGAGTTACAAAAATACTTAATACATGAAATATTTGGGATGTTTGGTTGACAATCCTTGGGTTATTAAGTAGGAGTTCGCAAAGAGCAAACGACAGGAAAACACCTGAAAAAATAAGATAGCTTATAGAGCTTTTTTGTTTAATAAGCCTATTAAATTCTGTTAAACACACGATTCCGAAAACGTAAAATAAAACAATAAAAGCAAATTTATGCTGTATGCATGTAATTAATAAAATTACAAACAATATTCCTGATAACGTTCTTTTGGTTAATTCTTTCACTACTTTTTATAGGTCTTCTAAAAGAAGCAAATATAGGTTTTTTGAACTACTTCCGTAACTTAGGAAATTATTAGTCTCCTCAACTTTGAAGTGTTTGATAGTAGTGATATTAGTTGGGATGTTTTTTTTGTTTTGAGCTTTTATACCCTGAAGACCAGTGCTAATTGTTTCTACAAATTGACTCGTGGTAGCAAATACAATAAAATCTTCTGGTAGTTCAGATAACTTTTTTTCAGCAATTTGATTGGAGGAAATTAATAAAGATCCATCACTAGCGATTAAATACTCACAAGTTGTAAATAAAAAATCAGCTTCTTCTATTTTTTTTGTAGTATTAAAATCATACCAGTCAAATTTATCTTTGAGTCCAGGGTTTAGAATAAGTGCTGTTTTATCACTCCAACTGTTTTCTTCAATAATTTTATTTAAATTAGTTTGTAATTCGGTGCTAGTCTCACAATAAAGAAACTTACCGCCATTGTTGTTGAAATTAATTGTAAATTTTTCATCTATGGGAGAGTCTTCGTCAGGCAAAAATCTTTGCTGATCTTCTTTTTCTAACTTAGATTTGCCAGAGTTTGAACCAAATATTTTACGAAATACACTCATTTTTTGTCACAATATAATTTTTAACTAGGATTATTACAAAAATAAAAATTTAATAAATTCATATTGTAAAATTAAGCCTATTCTTCTTCATCTTTTTTCTTGTCTGTGCTTGTTACTTCTGTTTTGGATTGAATAACTTCTTCCTCTTGAAATGGACGTTTACCAAAAATAGTTTCTAAGTTGTCTTTAAAAATGACTTCTTCTTTTAACAGAACTTCAGCCAATTCAGTTAATCTATCTTTATTTTCTTCCAACAATTTTATTGCTCTTTGATATTGATTTTCAATTATGTTAGATATTTCTTTATCTATAAGCTCAGCAGTCTGTTCGCTGTAGGGTTTTGAAAATCCATAATCGTTTTGTCCTGAAGAGTCATAGTAAGTTATATTACCTACTTTATCACTAAGTCCATAAATAGTTACCATAGCTCTAGCTTGTTTTGTGACTTTTTCTAAATCACTTAAAGCTCCGGTAGATATCTTATCAAAGATAACTTTTTCTGCAGCTCTTCCTCCAAGTGCTGCACACATTTCATCTAGCATTTGCTCTGGTCTGACAATCAATCGTTCTTCAGGAAGGTACCAAGCGGCTCCTAATGAACGTCCTCTAGGTACTATAGTAACTTTTACAAGCGGAGCAGCATGCTCTAACATCCAACTAACTGTAGCATGTCCAGCTTCGTGAAAAGCAACTGCTCTTTTTTCGCTAGGAGTAATTATTTTATTTTTCTTTTCAAGTCCACCAACTATTCTGTCAACTGCGTCCAAAAAATCTTGTTTTTCAACAGATTTTTTGTCTCCTCTAGCTGCAATTAATGCAGCTTCATTACAAACATTAGCAATATCAGCACCTGAAAATCCTGGTGTTTGTTTAGATAAAAAATCTGTATCTAGGTCTTTTGATTTTTTTAAAGGTTTTAAATGTACATCAAAAATCTCTTTTCTTTCTCTAACATCTGGCAAGTCTACATAAATCTGTCGATCAAATCGTCCAGCTCTCATTAGTGCTTTATCCAAAACATCTGCACGATTTGTAGCTGCCAAAACAATAACATTAGAGTTGCTTCCAAATCCATCCATTTCTGTTAGAAGCTGATTTAGAGTGTTTTCTCTTTCATCATTTGATCCAGAAAAATTACTTTTTCCTCTTGCTCGACCTATCGCATCAATTTCATCAATAAAAATAATTGATGGAGCTTTTTCTTTGGCTTGTTTAAATAAGTCTCTAACTCTAGAGGCACCTACCCCTACAAACATTTCTACAAAATCTGAACCTGACAGCGAAAAAAATGGTGCTTTCGCTTCACCAGCGACTGCTTTAGCTAATAAAGTTTTCCCTGTTCCTGGAGGACCTACTAATAGCGCTCCCTTTGGAATTTTCCCTCCTAACGCAGTGTACTTTTCTGGGTGTTTTAAGAAATCTACGATTTCCTGAATTTCTTCTTTTGCGCCTTCAAGCCCTGCTACGTCTTTAAAGGTTGTCTTAGTTTCAATTTTTTCATCAAAAAGCTTAGCTTTAGATTTTCCAATATTAAAAATTTGCCCTCCTCCTGCAGCTCCGCCTCCAGACATACGACGCATTATAAATATCCAAATACCAATAATTAATATGAATGGAATTAAAGAAGATAAAATATCACCCCATGCATTCGTTTCGGATTTAAAATTAAGAGATGTATCTAGGTCTTCTTCCTTTATTGTATCTTCTAGCTGTTTTTGAAATAATTGAACATCTCCAAACTCAAACTTATAATTTGGTACTTCAGAACTATTTGGAAAGAATTGACTTTTTTTATTTTTTTTGTGAATATCTTTAGAACTTGCCTTAGTTGTTAAGTACACTAGTGCTTCACGTTTATTTACTATTTCAACTTTTCTAATATCCCCATCTTTTAAATACTTAAAGAACTGAGAAGGGGTAGTGGATACATTTGAGGAATTCCCTAACCCTCCAGAAAACACCTGAAAAGCCAATATTATTGCTAATGCACCTCCGTATATTAACCAATGATTGAGCTTTTTATTTTTTGGTTTTTTATCTTTAGACATGGGTTTTTATTTAGTAACTAGTTTCTATTTCGGTAATTTTAGCATCACCCCAAAGGTTTT
This sequence comes from Flavobacteriaceae bacterium, assembly GCA_018608705.1. Lineage (GTDB taxonomy): Bacteria > Bacteroidota > Bacteroidia > Flavobacteriales > Flavobacteriaceae > Hel1-33-131. Next base: position 19,560 of record JABAZD010000052.1, read on the forward strand.
CAATATCATAATACTGACGAGTATGTTTTTGGAAAACATGGACAACTACGTCAACATAATCCATAAGAACCCATTCTGCATTTTCACTTCCTTCAATGTGCCATGGTTTTTCTTTAGTGTTCTTACTAACTTTTTTTTGTACCGAGTTTACAATTGCATTTACCTGAGTGTTTGAGGTTCCATCGCAAATGATGAAATAATCACAAACGGTATTTTCAATCTCTCGTAAATCCAAGATAGTTATGTTCTGTCCTTTGACATCTTCTATTCCATTTATAGTGAAAGTAATTAAATTATCAGAACTTGTGTTATTTGAAGTCATAAAATATTTTTGCTTTGCAAATTTATTAATTTTTTGGCTTTAAACACGTTATATTGTCTTAATAAAATTATAATTTAGAAGCCTTTAGACTCCTATGCAAATAATTAAACTTAATTCTACAGACTCTACGAACAGTTATCTTAAACGATTGATGCTTGAACGAACATTGGAGGACTTTTCAGTAGTAGTAGCAAATAATCAAACTAATGGCCGAGGCCAGCGTGGTTCTGTATGGCTTTCTGATAAGGGTAAAAACCTAACATTCAGTGTTTTGAAAATAAATCCCTCTACGGGTCCTAGAAATCAATTTATGTTAAATATATTAGTTTCATTGTCAATTGTCAAAGCACTTGAGTCGTTCAATGTTCCCAAATTGTCTATAAAGTGGCCTAACGATATTTTGTCAGACGAATTTAAAATATCAGGTGTATTAATTGAAAATTTGATTAAACAGAGTCAAATTGAATATTCTGTAATTGGGATTGGTCTTAATGTGAATCAGCTTAAGTTTGAGGGATTAACTAAGGTAAGCTCTTTGAAAAATATTATATTATTAGATCTTGATAAGAATGAATTATTAACAAAGATTATTGAAAAGCTTAAAATATATTTTAAACTGTACTCTGAAAGTGGGAGTGGGTCTTTAAGACGTGAATACGAATCCTATTTATTTCGGAAAGATAAGTATTCAACTTTCAGTGGCCACAATAATAATTTGTTTACAGGTATAATAAGAGGGGTTTCTGTCTCTGGTAAGTTATGCGTTCAGACGGAAAGTTTTAACAAGGAGTTTGATTTGAAAGAACTAAAGCTTATATATTAGTTACAATTTTTAGCGGGATGTTTAGAGCTAAAGTTTCAATGAATTTAGATATTGGTCCTTTAATCATCATTGCCATCATCGGGTTAAAGTCTCCTTCAAACTTTAAATAAATCTCGCTTTTGTTTTCAGAAATGTTTTCTATGTTAGCTGTTAAAGAAAAGTCTAATTTGCCTCCACTAGCTCCCAGCACAATGAGATTAGGGCTTTCCAAATATTTTTTCTTCAACATTATTTCGGGCATTCCACTCAAGGCAAATAAAAAGGTCTTATCATCTATAAGTTCAAATTTGCTAATATTTTCTGGCATCAGTGGTTTAAAGTTTTTAATATCTGTCAAAAAATCAAAAACGATTTGAGATGATTTTTCAATACTTACTTTGGGAGATTCTAAGTTCATATTTAATTTTATTTATCGTTCCATTCAGAGGGGTTCGTATTCCATTTGGATAAGATGTTTAACTCTTTTTGATTAATGAAGTTGGTGTCTAATGCTTGTTCTAAAAGACTTTCGTAATTGCTAAGAGTAAAAAGGTTTATATTATTAGTTTTAAAGTTTTCTTTTGAAATGTCAAAACCATAGGTAAATATAGCGACCATTCCTTTGACATTTACTCCAATTGCTTTCAAGGCATCTACAGCAACTAAACTGCTTTTTCCTGTGCTGATTAAATCTTCAATAACAACAATATTTTGACCTCTTTCAACAAATCCTTCAATTTGATTTTGACGGCCATGTTTTTTTGCTTCTGGTCGTACGTATATGAAAGGAAGCCCGAGAAATTCTGCAACTAAAGCGCCAATTCCAATAGCGCCAGTAGCTACGCCAGCAATCACATCTGGTTTGCCGAACTCATTTTCTAAATTCTTAGCAATTTCTTCTTTTATATAATTTCGGACTGTTGGATAGGATAGCACCATTCGGTTGTCACAATATATAGGTGACTTCCATCCTGAGGCCCATGTAAAGGGGTCTCTAGGATTTAATTTGATTGCATTTATCTGAAGTAAAACTTCAGCAGTTTTTTTGGCAGTACTTTTGTTGAAAATCATGTGTCAAAATTACTAAAAAATACTACTTTTACTTTCTATTAATCTGTTTTTAATTAACAATGTATAAAATATTTGTTGGTAATAAACCAATAATCTTAACAACGAAGGTGGAGACAGAGACAAACTTCAAGAATTTCCTGATTGATTCTGTAGATATTAACAAAGTGCTTTCTAAGCTTAAGAAACATAAATACGATGCGGTACACCTTATTGGTTCTAATAAAGAGCTGCTTTTGAAAAAATTTTTATCTCTCTTGCCTAATGTGATTGCTGGAGGTGGAAAGGTTTATAATAAAAAAAATGAAATATTATTTATTTTTAGAAATGGAAAGTGGGACCTCCCTAAGGGTAAGACAGAGCCGAAAGAAACGATTAATCAAACAGCGCTTCGTGAGGTTGAAGAAGAAACAGGTATTTCAGGTCTTTCTATCATAAAACCACTAGATGTTACTTATCATATCTTCAAGCGAATGGATCAATACTATATTAAAGTTACCTATTGGTTTAAAATGTATTCAGATTATGAAGGCGTATTAATTCCTCAAGAAAAAGAAGGTATAACAGACGTGAAATGGATTTCAGAATCCAAACTTACTAAAGTATTGAATAACTCTTATGCCAACATCAAATTACTCATTTAGGATAGATGTTTAAATTATCTCTATAAAAAACTTCAAATAATGTTCTTTTACTGTTGCTATACCTTTGAATAAGTTTATTTTTGCCGTTCAAAAAAAACTAAATTAAAATGATGGAGTTTATAAGTAAACGATCAAGTAATGTAAAAAACGATGTGTTAAGTGGACTCACGGTTGCTTTAGCCCTTGTGCCAGAAGCGGTAGCATTTGCTTTTGTAGCAGGTGTTGATCCTTTGGTAGGTCTGTATGCTGCTTTTATGATTGGACTAATTACGTCTATTTTTGGGGGTCGTCCAGGTATGATTAGTGGAGCTACCGGAGCACTAGCAGTTGTTATGGTAAGTCTTGTATCTAGAGGGAACGCAATGGGTACAGAAGGGGATGAGTTGGGTCTTTACTATTTGTTTATGACAGTCATTTTGATGGGTGTTATTCAAGTTTTAGCAGGTGTGTTTAAACTTGGTAAATTTGTTCGTTTAATTCCACATCCTGTAATGATGGGGTTTGTTAATGGTTTGGCAATTGTTATTTTCTTATCACAGTTAAGTATGTTTATGACATCTGAAAATGGAGAAATGGTTTGGATGCAAGGCGCTTCTTTATTTACAATGGTTGGGCTTGTAGCTTTAACAATGTTTATTATGTTTGGTTTACCACAAATCACCAAAAAACTACCGGAAGCTCTAGTTGCTATTTTGGTTGTTTCTGTGATAGTAATTTTTGGAAATTTAGACGTAGCTACTGTTGGAAGTTTTATTAGAGACGGAGGAGGACAAGGACTTCAAGGTAGTTTACCAATCCCGCAGTGGAAAATTTTTTATAAGATCCCAATGAATTTAGCAACTCTCAAATTTGTTGGGCCTTATGCATTGATCCTTGCTGCAATTGGACTAATAGAGTCGTTAATGACACTTAATTTAATAGATGAGCTTACTGAAAGTCGTGGGAATTCTAATAGGGAGTGTGTTGCCCAAGGGAGTGCAAATATAATTACTGGCTTATTTGGTGGTATGGGAGGCTGTGCAATGATAGGACAGTCTATTATCAATATCAAAGGAGGTGGTAGAGGTCGCCTGTCAGGGATTGTCGCTGCACTAGCATTATTAGCTTTTATTTTATTTGCTTCTGGGCTAATAGAACAAGTTCCAATTGCAGCCCTAGTAGGGGTGATGTTTATGGTTGTCTTTGGAACCTTTGCATGGTCAAGTTTTAGAATAATGAATAAAATTCCAAGAACCGATGTGTTTGTTTTGATATTAGTATCCTCTATGACAGTGTTTTTTGATCTAGCAATTGCGGTAATTTCTGGAGTGATTGTTAGTGCACTTGTGTTTTCTTGGGAGAACGCAAAGCGAATTCGTGCACGCAAGCGTACAAAAGAAGATGGTACTAAAGTTTACGAAATATGGGGTCCACTGTTTTTTGGAAGTATTACAGCTTTTAACGATAAGTTTGATGTTAAAAACGATCCTAAATCAGTAGAAATTGATTTTATTGAGTCACGTATAAGCGATCATTCAGCTATAGAAGCGATTTTTAATCTTGTAACAAAATATAAACAGGAGGGTAAAAAGATTTATTTGAAACATCTAAGTGAAGATTGTAAAGTTTTACTACACAAATCGAGTCCAATTTTTAGAGAGGTTATTATTGATGCAATTGACGATCCTCGTTATCATTTAGCTGAAAATCCAGAAGCATTTTCAAAAGGATTAGCAGACTATAAACTGTAGTATTATAAACTAACTGAATTTGGTACTAATTTTTTAAAGTCACCTCCATGACTAATAATCTCTCTAACAATTGACGAAGATATAAATGAAGTCTGAGAAGATGTCAATAAAAATACAGTTTCCAACGCAGATAAATGTCTGTTAGTTTGGGCCATGGCTTTTTCAAATTCAAAATCTACAGGGTTCCGTAGGCCCCTCAATATAAAATCAACCCCTACTTCTTTACAAAAATCAATAGTCAAACCACTATAATTCATGACTCTTACTTTTGGGTTGTCTTTAAATTTGCGTTCAATAAAATTGATGCGTTGCTCAAGTGAAAACATGAAGTCTTTTGAAGAGTTTTCGCCAATTGCTATGATAATTTCATCAAATAAGGTTACTCCTCTATTGATGATGTCTACATGCCCTAATGTAATGGGGTCAAAGGATCCTGGAAAAATTGCTTTTTTCATAAGGTAAATTTAATGGTTTTTCTGAAGTGCCTCTTCAATCGCGTTATGAAACAAGTCTGACAAAGTGATTCCGGCTTTTAAAGCTTGCTGCGGTAAGATACTTTCTTTGGTGAAACCGGGGATTGTATTAACCTCTAATAGGTGGGGTTTACCATCTTTTAAAATAAATTCACTTCTAGAAAATCCGTCTAACTTCAAAATTTCATAAATATTTTTAGCAACTTCTTTTACTTTATGGGCTTGTATTTTACTTAAGCGTGCGGGTGTGATTTCTTGAGATCTTCCTAAATATTTCGCTTCGTAATCAAAAAAATCATTTTTTGTAACAATTTCTGTTATTGGAAGGACAGTCACCTTTCCTTTGTAACGGATGACACCTACAGAAACTTCGGTGCCGTCTAGGAACGACTCTATAATAAGTTCATCATCTTCTTTCAATGCTATTTCAATAGCCTTTGGAAGCTCGTCTTTTGAATAAACTTTAGTAACTCCAAAACTACTACCAGCCTTATTGGCTTTTACAAAGCAAGGAAACCCCACAGCCGCTTCAATAGCTGCAGAATCTATAGAGTCTCCAGAATCTAAAAAATAAGCATCTGCGCTAATAATACCATAGGGTTTTAGAGCGCTTAGACAGTCTCGTTTATTAAACGTAAGTGCTGCTTGGTACATATCACAGCTTGTATGAGGTAGTGATAATAATTCGAAATAGGCCTGCATCGTTCCGTCTTCACCCGGAGCGCCGTGAATTGCATTAAAAACACAGTCAAATTTAATTTTAGTTCCTTCTAAACTAATAGTAAAATCTGATTTATCTACAGAAAACTCTTCTAAGAATTCGTTTACATAAACCCATTTGTCTTTAAAGATATGGATGCAATAGCAGTTGTAAAGTTTAGCTGGTAAACTTTCGTATACAACATTTCCGCTTTTTAAAGAAATTAGATATTCACTTGAATATCCTCCCATTATAATGGCAATATTTTTTTTCATGTAAACTATTATGCGGTAAAAATATTACTTTTAAATTAAATCAAATTCATTTTGATCTAAATATACTTACTATAAACTAAACAAGCTAAAGGTTTTAAGGACAGAATTATTTGTTTAAATTTGTTACTTTATTAAAAACCTTATGAATTTCATTAAATTCTTATTTAGTAAATCCTTTGTTAAGCAATTAATTTATGTCTTAATTGTCTTCGTTGTTTTTGGTTTTTTTGCCTTAAAATGGCTCAAGTTCTATACTAATCACGGGTCATTTGTGTCTGTGCCTAGTCTGACTGGAAAATCTTATCAAGCCGCTCTGACCCTTATTCAGGAAAACGCTCTTAGAAGCGAGGTTCAAGATTCTTCAAATTACAACCCTAGATATCCAAAAGGGGCAGTTATTGAGCAAGATCCTTTGGCTGGAAGTCAGGTCAAGCAAGACCGAAAAATATATTTAATTCTTAATCCATCGGGCTATCGTTCTTTTGCGGTTCCTGACGTAATTAGACGAACGTTCCGTCAAACGAAACCTGCTTTAGAAGCCCTTGGTTTCCAAATAGGTTCGTTGACTTATAAAGATGACTTAGGTAAGGATGAAGTTTTAGAAATATGGTGTAAAGGCCAAACCATAGAAGCAGGCACGATGCTTCCAAAAACTTCGAAAATAGACCTTGTTTTGGGGAATGGTATTCGAAAGTAACAACTTACAATGGAACAATCAAACGAATTTTTAGAGACTGCTAGTGATCTGCATGAACACTATACTTTTACAGTTGAAAAGGGACAGCAGCCGTTGAGAATAGATAAGTATCTCATGAATTTTGTTGAAAATGCAACACGTAATAAAATACAAGCAGCTGCCAAAGGGAATAGTATTTTGGTAAATGACATCGCTGTGAAGTCAAATTACAAGGTCAAACCTTTTGATCAGATTCGAGTTTTATTTGACTACCCCGCTTATGAAAACTTATTAGTTCCCGAAGATATTCCAGTTGATATTATCTACGAAGACAATGACTTATTGGTAGTGAATAAAGCAGCTGGAATGGTAGTTCACCCTGGCCACGGAAATTACTCAGGAACCCTAATTAATGCTCTTACATTTCATTTCGATAACCTGCCTAATAACAGCACTAACCGACCTGGACTAGTTCACAGAATAGATAAAGATACTAGTGGCTTGCTCGTGGTTGCTAAAACAGAAACTGCAATGGCTCATTTGTCAGCTCAATTTAAAGCTAAAACTAGTGAACGCGAATACGTAGCTCTTGTATGGGGGAATATGGATTTAGACGAAGGGACTATTGAAGGTAATATTGGTCGTCACCCTAAAAATAGATTACAAAACACAGTCTATTTAGATAATGAGGCTGAAAAAGGAAAGCCTGCAGTCACGCACTATAAAGTGCTTCAGCGATTAGGCTATGTTACTCTTGTTGCTTGCCGCTTAGAAACAGGTCGTACCCATCAAATACGCGTGCACATGAAGCACATAGGTCATACTCTTTTTAACGATGAACGTTACGGAGGTGATCGTATTCTAAAAGGAACCACTTTTACTAAGTATAAGCAGTTTGTAGATAACTGTTTTAAAGCCTTACCGCGTCAAGCTTTACACGCCAAAACCTTAGGTTTTGTACATCCAACAACTAGAGAAAAAATGTCTTTTTCAACAGAAATACCAAAGGATATGGAGACGTGTATTGATAAATGGAAAATCTACTCTAACCATTTAGTGCATGACTAAACTTTTAAGCTGATTGTTTTGACTGTTCAAGCTTACTTATTAACTTTGAGTAATAATTGTATTATATGAAACTTGTTATCTCACCTTCAAAATCATTAAATTATGAGAGTGAATTACCATTCTCTTTTAGCACAGAAAGTTCTTTTTTTAGGGAAGCTCAGCAATTAAACGATTTATTAAAAAAGAAATCCGCTAAAGATCTTTCTGATCTTATGCATATTTCTTCTAATTTGGGTCAGCTCAATTACGAGCGCAACCAAACTTGGAGTCCTCTTTTTAATTCAAAAAATTCTCGGCCTGCAATTTATGCCTTTAGTGGCGACGTGTATCGTAGCTTCGACGCTTATACAATACGAGAATCAAAACTAGATGCTCTTCAAAGTACTGTTCGTATTTTATCCGGTTTATACGGACTATTAAAACCTATGGATTTACTTCAGCCCTATCGTCTAGAAATGGGCACTAAGTTGCCGGTAGGTGCTTCTAAAAACTTATATGAGTTTTGGCGACAAAAGGTTACCTCAGCGTTGAATAATGATTTAAAAGAAGGGGAGTTGTTTGTGAACTTAGCTAGTCAGGAGTATTTCAAAGTTATCGATGTCAAATCTCTTAAAGCACCGGTTATTCATATCGATTTTAAGGAATTCAAAAATGGTCAATACAAAACTATCGCTATTTTTGCAAAACTAGCACGGGGTCATATGGCACGTTTCATTATTGAAAGGGCAGTTGAAACAATTGAAGGCTTGAAAACCTTTTCAGTTGAAGGATATGGTTATGACGCTAATTTGTCAACGGACACTAAATTGGTATTTACTCGTTAAATTAGTTAAAATAAGATGTACCTTTGTATCAAAGTTCAGAATGACTTATCGTATTGTATACCGTCATTCTCAAAATATAAAGTATGACATTTCAATCCTTAGGACTTATAGAAGCCCTACTCAAAGCAGTCCGTTTACAGGGCTATAAAACTCCTTCTCCTATACAACAGAAAGCAATTCCTCCAATCTTAGACGGCTTGGATGTATTAGCCTCTGCTCAAACAGGGACTGGTAAAACAGCAGGATTTACTCTGCCAATGTTACAAATATTATCTAAAAACCCAGTACCACATCGCCGACCACTACGTGCATTGGTTTTGACACCAACTAGAGAGTTGGCTGATCAAGTGTATACTAACGTGAAGCATTACAGTAAGTTTTTAGACCTTCGTGCAGCCGTTATATTTGGTGGGGTGAATCAAAACCCGCAAATTAAACATCTCCGAAATGGAGTTGATATATTGGTAGCAACTCCAGGCCGTTTGATAGATTTAGAAAACCAAGGGCATCTGACTTTGTCTAAAGTTGAGATTTTTGTGCTCGATGAAGCCGATCGTATGTTAGATATGGGATTTAAACGTGACATTGATAAAATTAGGTCATTGATTCCATCTAAACGACAAAACTTGATGTTTTCTGCTACGTTTTCTAGAGAAATAAAAAGCTTAGCGCAAACTATTTTACAACGTCCTACGCTTGTAGAGGCGACTCCAGAAAACACTACTGTTGAAGCGATTGCTCAACAAATATATCGGGTAGCTAAAGAGAAAAAGACGAATCTTCTAATAAAATTAATTCAAGATGGAAATTGGCAACAAGTACTTGTGTTTACACGCACGAAACACGGAGCTAATAACCTTTGCAAGAAACTAGAAAATGCGCGTATTTCTGCGATGGCTATTCATGGTAACAAAAGCCAAGGGGCTCGTACCCGTGCATTGGCAGGTTTCAAAAACCATGAGGTTCGAGTTTTGGTTGCAACCGATATTGCCGCTCGTGGATTAGACATCCCATTATTACCTCATGTGGTTAATTATGAACTACCTAATATTCCTGAAGATTATGTACACCGTATTGGTCGAACAGGTAGAGCAGGTGCTAATGGCGTTGCACTCTCATTAGTCTGTGCAGAAGAAACTTCTTATTTAGCTTCTATTGAGAAGTTGACTAAGCAGCGTTTTAAGAAAGAAATCGTTGATGGTTTTGAGCCGGATCCGAATGCATCTACAGTACCCCCCAAGCAGGGAGGTGGGCGTCAACATCGTCGAGGAGGAGCTCGGCCGACCAACAAACGATCAGGTTCTGCAAGTGGTGCTAGCCGATCTAGTTATAATCGTCGTCGTTAATTATTATGGAAATTCAACCAAACAATCCATTACATGGTGTTAAGTTAGAACAAATACTTATCACTTTAGAAGCTCATTTTGGCTGGGAATTTATGGGTCAAAAAATTAATATTCGATGCTTTAACGATGGCCCAACTATAAAATCTAGTCTCAAGTTTTTGAGAAAAACTCCATGGGCTCGTACAAAAGTTGAAGCCCTTTACTTAAAGTTGCTTAAGTCTAAATAAATTTAGGTTTTATTGAAAAGACCGCTATGGTTACAGGCAAGAGTCACTATATTTTTTTTGTAGTGTATCGCTATTGTTATTATGATGTGAAATAATTGTTAAACTACTCAAAGCTAATAGTATTACTTTTATATTTGTCCTGTTTATTTATGAAAAAAAGCTTACACATTCTTACCATAGGATTTAGAACATTAATTTTTGTTTTATTGTTTGGGTCTATTATTTTGCAGCCTACTTTAAAATCGATTTCAGTGATGGATCCCCAAGCTTTTTCTTGGCTTGATCATGATTCTGAAAATGAGAATAATGAAAATGATAATAAAGAAGTCGAAGACTCCAAAGAAAAAAAAGTTGAATTAAGGCTTACTACTGTAGATTTCAGTTCTATTCATTTTAATTATACAGTTCCTAATTATCGTTTATATTTTCTAAAAAACAATGTAACGATTGATTTAAATGATCCCCCTCCCCAAGTTATCTAATTCTTTTCCTAGTTTTATTTGAAGCCACTTATAATTTAGACTAAGTGTCGTTCAGATCATCCAAAATAATTTCAATTATAAACCAACAATGCCGATCTCATTTATGAGTTAGCACACAATTATCGTAATATAATGAATAGTTCAAATCCATTTAAAAATTTAAAATCAGACTTACCATCCAGTATCGTAGTGTTTTTTGTTGCACTTCCTCTTTGTCTTGGAATCGCATTAGCGAGTGGCGCACCACTCTTTTCAGGTTTAATAGCTGGAATCGTAGGTGGTATTGTTGTAGGTTCCATTAGTGGATCAAGTGTTGGGGTCAGTGGCCCTGCTGCGGGATTAGCAGCCATCGTTTTAACAGCTATTGGAACTCTCGGTAGTTTTGAGAACTTTTTGTTAGCGGTTGTACTTGGAGGCGCTATTCAGTTTGTTTTCGGAATTCTTAGAGCTGGAGTAATAGGCTACTATTTTCCTTCTTCAGTAATTAAAGGGATGTTAACAGGTATTGGTATTATTATAATATTAAAACAGATTCCATATTTCTTCGGATATAGTTCAAATCTTCAAGAAAATCTAGGTATTTTTCAGCTCGACGGAAAAAGTTTCTTTTTTGAAATTTTAAATTCAATTAACTTTATTAGTCCAGGTGCCTCTATTGTAGCTATTATCGCTTTGGCGATTTTGTTGCTATGGAGTGAAGTTCTATCGTCAAAAGGTAAAATATTTCAATTAGTTCAGGGACCTTTGGTAGCTGTTTTGGTTGGAATTATATATTTTGTATGCACTGAAGGCAGTACTTTATGGGGTGTGTCATCTCACTTATTAGTAAGTGTACCAGTTCCCGAAGATACAGCCTCATTCTTAGCCCAGTTTAGTTTTCCTAATTTTCAAGCTATTTCAAATCCACAGGTTTGGATCACCGCCTTCACAATCGCTTTAGTAGCTAGTTTAGAAACATTGTTGTGTGTGGAAGCAACGGATAAAATAGACCCTTTAAAGCGTGTAACCCCTACTAATAAAGAGTTGTTGGCACAAGGAATTGGTAATGTATTTTCAGGCCTTATAGGTGGGCTCCCTGTGACTCAAGTTATTGTGCGCAGCTCTGCAAATATACAATCGGGAGGAAAAACAAAAATGTCCGCTATAATTCATGGCTTTTTATTATTAATTTCGGTAATTTTAATTCCAAATTTATTAAATAAAATTCCGCTATCTGTTTTGGCATCTGTGTTGTTTATTGTTGGATACAAATTAGCTAAACCGGCACTTTTTATTGAAATGTATCGATTGGGTTGGAAGCAGTTTACTCCTTTTGTAGTTACTGTTCTAGGAATTGTTTTTACCGATTTATTGATCGGAATTGCATTAGGCCTTTCCGTTGGAGTAGTGGTGATTTTGATCAAAAGTTTTCAGAATTCACATTTTCTACATATTGAAGATCATAGTAATGGAGTACACAAGATTAAAATGACTTTAGCTGAGGAAGTAACGTTTTTCAACAAGGGTGCTATTCTTAAAGAATTAGACCTTTTACCTGCCAATAGTTGTTTGGAACTTGATGTGACCAAAACACGCTATCTCGATAATGATATCATCGAGATTTTAGAAGATTTTTCTGAAAAAGCGCTGCGCAAACAAATTGATATCAAATTAATCTCTGTTAGGGGTGTGGTGAAAAATCCGGAAAGTTTTATTCATTTTTTTCAATTAAGGCCTCAAAAAATTTAGTATCTTATTAAAAATATAAAAATTATGAAAGCACAAACAAAAAAAACACAGCAAGAAATGACGCCAGAAACGTCACTTCAAGCCCTAAAAGATGGAAATAAACGTTTTATAAATGCATCTCAAGTTGTGAGGGATTTAAATGCCCAAGTAGATGCAACAAGCTCTGGTCAATATCCTTTCGCAACGGTCTTACATTGTATAGATTCTCGTGTTTCTGCTGAGCACATTTTTGATCAAGGAATTGGTGATTTATTTAGTATCCGTATTGCAGGTAATTTTGTTAACGAGGACATCTTAGGTAGTATGGAGTTCGCCTGTAAACTAGCTGGCACTAAAGTCTTGGTTGTTCTTGGTCACACAGCCTGTGGGGCAATCAAGGGTGCTTGTGATCATGCTCGTATGGGAAATTTAACAGCTCTTATAAATAAAATTGAACCTGCTGTTGATGCGGTGACAATCCCTGTTGACGAAAGTATTAGAAATTCATCTAACATAAATTTTGTAAATTCAGTTGCAGCCAAAAATGTTGAAATGACTTTAATTGATATCCGTAAGAAAAGTGAAATTTTAAAGGAGATGGAAGCTAATGGAGACTTAATCATAATAGGAGGGATGTATGATATTTCTAACGGAAAAGTGACTTTTTATGCTTAAAAAAATCAACTTCTATTTCCTAGTATTGGCTAGTTTGCTTATGTTTTCAACTGATGCCAATGCACAGCACAGTGATTTTGGAAATTGGCTTATTTACATAGGTAATAAAAAATTAAACACTAAATGGAATATTCATAACGAAGTTCAATATCGAAATTATGACGCGGTTGGAGATTTAGAACAGTTATTACTTAGGACTGGGGTTGGGTATAACATATCGGAAAATAACCACAATCTACTTCTTGGATATGGCTACATTCTTTCAGAAAATTACATCCCTAATATTCAAGGTAAACAATCTGTAAACGAACACAGAATATTTCAGCAATTTACTTCAAAAGATAAGATAGGGAGTATTTCGTTAACCCATCGTTATCGATTCGAGCAGCGTTTTGTTGAAGAACATTTTAAAATGCGCTTAAGATATTTTTTAGCCGCTAAAATTCCACTAATTAAATCCAAAGATGGTCATAATAAGTTTTATTTTTCGGCTTATAACGAAGTATTTCTAAACACAAAAAGTACTTTTTTTGACAGAAATCGTGTGTATGGAGGTATTGGTTATCAGCTAAATAATAAAATTCGTTTTGAGGCTGGATACATGAACCAAATATTTGAATCTTCTACACGTGATCAATTTAATTTTATCACATTTTTTACTTTTTAAGCTCAGATATTTTCTTCGTTAATATTATTTGTTCTATAACTAAACAAAAAGGCACTAACTTTTTAGTGTTAGTGCCTTTTTCAAGTTAAATATTGTGTGTGAAATTATATTTTAGCGGATTTCACTGTTTTGATAATTCGACCAGCAATTTTGTATGGATCACCATTTGATGCTGGTCTGCGATCTTCTAGCCAGCCTTTCCAGCCTTTTTCTACAGCGATGATAGGAATACGAATAGATGCTCCTCTATCTGATATACCCCATGAAAAGTCAGTAATTGCTGCAGTTTCATGTAAACCGGTTAATCGTTGGTCATTAAACTCGCCGTAAACTTCAATATGCTCTTTAACAACTGGTCTAAATGCTTCACAAATTTTAGCATAAACTTCCTTATCACCACAAGTCCTCAATATTGTATTTGAGAAATTAGCATGCATACCAGAACCATTCCAGTCCATGTCTTTTCCAAGTGGTTTTGGGTGATAATCAATATAGTACCCATATTTTTCAGTAAGTCTATCTAATAAATAACGAGCTACCCAGATTTCATCTCCAGCTTGTTTAGCTCCTTTAGCAAACAATTGAAATTCCCATTGTCCAGATGCAACTTCTTGGTTTATACCTTCAAAATTTAAACCTGCATCAATACAAAGATCTGCGTGTTCTTCAACTAAATTTCTTCCATGTGTGTTTAGTCCTCCAACAGAGCAATAGTACATTCCTTGCGGGGCTGGATATCCACCAATTGGGAATCCTAGAGGTAGTTGTGTTTTGGTATCCATAATGAAATATTCTTGCTCAAAACCAAACCAGAAATCATTATCATTATCGTCAATCGTAGCACGTCCATTAGAAATATGAGGAGTTCCATCAGCATTCAAAACCTCTGTCATTACTAGATATCCATTAATTCTTGCTGGGTCTGGATAGATTGCAACCGGTTTAAGTAAGCAGTCTGATGACCCTCCAGATGCTTGTCTTGTTGACGAACCATCAAAAGACCAATTGTCTAACTCTTGGATTGTTCCTTGAAAATCTTCATGTTCTTCTACTTTAGTTTTGCTTCTCATATTCTGGGTTGGTGAGTATCCATCTAACCAGATGTATTCTAATTTAATTTTTGCCATGTTTTTAAAATAAATGATTTAATAAGTCAAATATAAAAATTATGATGAACACTCTATTTAACATAGGGGTATAATTATTAACATAGCATGTTTTTTATTTAATCCCCTATTTTTTTAAGGGTTTATTTGATTATTTCATATTTAAAGCATGTATTAATTTTAAATTTGTTAATAAATAATTTATCAAAGGTTTTTTTTTAGTATGATTATTATATTTTTGTGTTATTAATACTTAAATTAATAATAATGTCAACACTCAGGTTTCATGCACTCAAGCAATCTTTAGATAGATTGCCTCCTTCTGTAGATACAGGTTTTAAGCAATCCGAAATATTTGGTGCTAATGTTTTTGGTTTTAAAACCATGCGTCAATTTTTAACTAAAGAAGCCTTTAATAGCTTAGTTAGAGCAGTAGATAAAGGTGATAAAATTAACCGTTCAATTGCTGATCAAATTGCTTCTTCAATGAAGGATTGGGCAATGGCAAAAGGAGTAACTCATTACACACATTGGTTTCAGCCATTAACTGGTGCTACTGCCGAAAAACATGACGCATTTTTTGAAACTGTTGGCAATAGAGAAGCATTAGAGCGCTTCGAAGGTAATCAATTGGTTCAACAAGAACCAGACGCTTCTTCTTTTCCAAACGGAGGTATTCGCAATACTTTTGAAGCAAGAGGTTACACTGCCTGGGACCCAACCTCTCCAGCCTTTGTATTTGGCACAACGCTATGTATTCCTACAGTTTTTGTGGCTTATACTGGAGAAGCCTTAGATTATAAAACACCACTTTTAAGAGCCCTAAATTCAATAGATCATGCTGCAACTGATGTATCTCGGTATTTTGATAAAACAGTGAAGAAAGTAACAGCATCTCTTGGATGGGAGCAAGAATATTTTCTGATAGACAAAGCTTTAGTCGCCTCAAGGCCAGACATTGAAATGTCAGGCCGTACACTTCTGGGGCATAGTTCAGCAAAAGATCAGCAACTTGATGATCATTATTTTGGTACTATTCCGGCACGTGCTTTGAATTTTATGCGTGAATTAGAAACTGAATCTATGATGCTTGGAATTCCAGTGAAAACGCGCCATAATGAAGTAGCACCCAATCAGTTTGAGCTTGCTCCAATATATGAAGAAGTTAATTTAGCAGTTGATCATAATTCACTCGTAATGGACGTTATGCAAAAAGTAGCTGATCGTCATAATTTTAAAGTTTTATTTCATGAAAAACCTTTTGCTGGAGTAAATGGTTCAGGAAAGCATAATAATTGGAGTTTAAGCACAGATAGTGGCGTTAACCTTCTGGCACCTGGAAAAACCCCGATGAGTAACTTACAATTTTTAACATTTTTCATCAATACAATAAAAGCTGTACATGATAATGAAGAATTATTACGTGCCTGTATAGCTTCAGCAACAAACGATCATCGTTTAGGAGCTAATGAAGCTCCGCCAGCAATTATGTCTGTATTTATTGGTGCTCAATTAACTAAAGTTCTTCAAGAGCTCGAAGGGGTTACCAAAGGGAAATTATCACCAGAAGAAAAAACAGATTTAAAATTAAATGTTGTTGGAAAAATCCCTGAAATATTATTGGATAATACTGACCGAAATCGAACATCTCCATTTGCTTTTACTGGTAATAAATTTGAGTTTCGTGCTGTTGGCTCCACTGCTAATTGTGCAAATCCAATGACCGTTCTAAACTCAATTGTTGCTAATCAACTAATTGATTTTAAGTTAGAAGTAGATGGTTTGATGGTTGATAAAGATTTGAAAAAAGATGAAGCTATTTTTAATGTTTTAAGAGAATACATCAAAACCTCTCGAAATATCCTTTTTGAAGGGAATGGATATGGTGCTGATTGGGAAAAAGAAGCCGCTAAAAGAGGTTTAAGCAATAATAAAAATACTCCAGATGCCCTTAGAATTAAGATTGCCCCAAAAACTATTTTTCTTTATGAAAGATTAAATGTAATGAACAAAGTGGAAATTGAAGCACGCTATGATATTGAAATTGAAGAATATGTTCATATAATACAAATAGAAGGCAGAACTTTAGGAGATATTGCTCGTAATCATGTTATTCCGACAGCTGTTAAGTATCAAAATATTTTGATTGATAATGTGAAAGGTTTAAAAGATATATATGGTAAAGATTTTAAAAAATACGCAAGTGAACAATTAATTCTAATTTCTGAGATATCGAAACGAATTGAGGCAATTAACTCGGGAGTTACAAAAATGACGAATGAACGAAAAAAGGCTAATTCAATTAATGATACAACCAAAAAGGCAAAAGTATATTGCTCAAAAGTAAAACCGCTTTTTCATGATATTCGATATCATTGTGATAAGTTAGAGTTGCTGATCGATGATGAATTATGGCCATTAGCCAAGTATCGTGAATTGTTATTCACCAATTAGAATTAAAAAAGAGCCCAGTTCATATTATTGGGTTTTTTAATTCAAATAATTTAAATACTTTACTAATTTTGCATCACAAATAATTTAAATGGGGAACGAAATAAGCAAACGTTACGCACAAAGGGGTGTTTCAGCATCCAAAGAGGATGTTCATAAAGCAATTAAAAACATTGACAAAGGGTTGTACCCTAAAGCTTTTTGTAAAATTGTTCCAGACCATCTTACTAATGACGAAAATTACTGTCTAATAATGCATGCTGATGGAGCAGGAACTAAGAGCTCCTTAGCTTATATGTATTGGAAGGAAACCGGGGATGTCTCAGTTTGGAAAGGAATAGCACAAGATGCATTAATCATGAATATAGATGATTTACTATGTGTTGGGGCTGTAGATCATATTTTGTTGTCTTCTACTATAGGTCGAAACAAAAATTTGATCCCTGGTTCTGTTATTTCTGCAATTATTGAAGGAACAGAAGAACTTATACAAGACTTAAAAGACTTTGGGGTTAATATTCATTCTACTGGTGGTGAAACTGCAGACGTAGGCGATTTAGTGAGGACTATCATAGTTGATTCTACAGTTACAGCTCGTATGCCTCGCAGTAGAGTAATTAATAATGCAAATATTAAGCCTGGCAATGTTATTGTGGGTTTGGCTTCATTTGGACAAGCTTCTTATGAGAAATCTTATAATGGTGGGATGGGGAGTAATGGTTTAACTTCTGCTAGACATGATGTGTTTGGAAATTATTTAGCAGCAAAATACCCTGAGAGTTATGATTCAGCTGTTCCTGAAGAATTAGTATACTCAGGTCAAATGAAATTAACTGATCAAGTTAATGGCTCTGCTTTGGATGCTGGGCAGTTAGTCTTGTCTCCAACACGAACGTATGCACCCATTATCAAGGCGATTTTGGAGGCTTGTGATTTAAATTCAATAAAAGGAATGATTCATTGTAGTGGAGGAGCTCAAACCAAAATACTTCATTTTATAGATAATTTACACATAGTTAAAAATAATATGTTTACAGTTCCTCCACTTTTTAGGCTAATACAGTCCCAATCTGATACCGATTGGAAAGAAATGTATCAGGTGTTTAATTGTGGGCATAGAATGGAGCTTTATGTGAATCCAGAGATAGCAAATGAAATTATCGAAATATCAAATTCGTTCAACGTGGAAGCTCAAATCATAGGTTATGTAGAATCTGCAGAAACTAAAAAACTTACTATCAAAAGTGAGTTTGGCTTGTTTGAATATTAGCTTTGGTTTTGAGCATTTATTAATCCAAAAAAATAGTACTTTTACAATATAATCCTCTAGTGTAGATGTTAGAAAAAATCCAGATAGTTAGACAACGTTTTGATGAAGTTAATGACTTGATAATTCAGCCAGATATTATTTCTGACCAAAAACGCTATATACAACTAAATAAAGAATATAAAGACTTAAAAAGACTAGTTGATATAGGACTTAAATACGAGTCTTTTATTTCTAATATCGAAGAGGCAAAAGAAATAATTGCTGATGGAACTGATTCAGAGATGTTAGAAATGGCCAAAACACAAATGGAAGAAGCTAAAACTCAAATTCCAGAGCTTGAAGAAGAAATTAAATTTCTTTTGATTCCTAAAGATCCAGACGATGCTAAAAATATTGTTATGGAAATTAGAGCTGGTGCGGGAGGAGACGAAGCTAGTATTTTTGCAGGCGACCTTTACAGAATGTATACCAAATATTGCGAATCTAAAGGTTGGAAGGTTGATGTTGTGGATTTTAATGATGGTACTTCTGGAGGATTTAAAGAAGTGATTTTTGAAGTTTCAGGAGAAGATGTTTATGGATCAATGAAGTTTGAAGCAGGAGTTCATCGAGTGCAGAGAGTTCCTCAGACTGAAACACAAGGCCGAGTTCACACTAGTGCAGCCTCAGTGATTGTGTTGCCGGAAGCAGAAGAGTTTGATGTTAAACTTGATATGACAGAAGTTAGAATTGAGCGTACCACATCAACAGGTCCTGGTGGACAGTCAGTAAACACCACTTATTCTGCAATTAAGTTACATCACGAGCCCACAGGGATGATAGTTAGTTGTCAAGATCAAAAGTCATCTCATAAAAATTTAGAAAAAGCTCTCAAGGTTCTAAGGTCCCGTTTATATGAAATGGAATTGGCTAAAAAACAAGCAGCTGACTCTGAAAAAAGAAAAAGTATGGTCTCTTCAGGAGATCGAAGTGCTAAAATCAGAACTTATAACTACTCTCAAGGTCGTGTTACTGAACATCGTATTGGCTTAACTCTTTATGATTTATCTAATATAATTAATGGTGATATTCAGAAAATAATATCCGAATTGATGTTAGCTGAAAACACTGAAAAACTGAAAGCAGATAACGGAGCAATATAATTATGACAACTAAATTACTTGTTTCTGAGATTAAAAGAAAAAAATCATTTCTTTGTATTGGATTAGACGTTGATGTTGCAAAAATCCCTTCTCATTTGTTAAAGTTTGAGGATCCAATGTTTGAATTTAATAAGGCAATTATTAAAGCAACTCACCATTTGTGTGTGGCTTATAAGCCAAATACTGCTTTTTACGAAGCCCATGGCGCTAAAGGTTGGGAATCTTTAAAAAAAACGATCAGTTATCTAAATAAAAATTATCCAGAAATATTCACCATCGCTGATGCCAAGCGTGGAGATATAGGTAATACGAGTACTATGTATGCTAAGGCCTTTTTTGAAGATTTAGCATTCGATAGTGTAACTGTTGCTCCCTATATGGGGAAAGACTCTGTTGAACCTTTTCTTGAATTCTCCGATAAACATACTATTATACTAGCTTTAACTTCAAATAATGGAGCTTTTGATTTTCAAACACTATCAACCAGTGGTAAGCCGTTGTATCATTCCGTGTTAGAAACATCAAGGAACTGGAAGAATTCAAACAATTTAATGTATGTGGTTGGAGCTACTAAAGCCTCTTATTTTTCTGAAATCAGAAAGATTGTACCTAACAGTTTTCTATTAGTTCCTGGAGTTGGTATTCAAGGAGGAAGTTTAACAGAGGTTTGTAGATTTGGAATGAACCATCAAGTTGGTCTTCTAATAAATTCATCCAGAGATATCCTTTATGCGTCTTCAGGTATTGATTTCTCATTCAAAGCAGCAGAAAAAGCAAAAATTTTACAGTATGAAATGGCTAGTATTCTAGAAGAATATTTTTAGAAATATTCTTTGAAAAACACAACTTTTTTTATGTCTATTAAAAAACTAATTAGTAATTGTTTTATTGTTTTTTTTCTGATGTTCACAGCGTGTCAAACTAAGAAATCACACATCAATTCAAATTCTGAATATCAAAAAAATCAAAATGAATTCTTTAAAGATGCTTCAAAGTCTCCTTTAAAATCTAAAGACTTAAAGGATTTTAAGGGACTTAATTTCTTTTCGATAGACTCTTCATATATGGTTAAGGCTAAATTATTCCGAACCCCAAATACTTCTTATTTTGAAATGAAGACAACAACAGAACGCATAACGAGAGAACGTGTTTTTGGAGTTTTATCTTTTAGTATTAATAACCAGCCATTTGAATTAAACGTTTATCAAGGTGAATCTACTAATGACGAAGATGTCGATGTTGATTATTTATTTCTTCCTTTTTTGGATGAATCAAACGGCTTAACTACTTATGGGGGAGGGCGTTACATAGATTTGTATATACCTGTTGGCGATACATTAATTCTTGACTTCAACAAGGCATATAATCCGTTTTGTGCCTATAATGACAATTATTCTTGTCCAATTGTTCCAAGAGAAAATTACATTCCTTTAAATGTGATGGCAGGAGTTAAAAGTTTTAAGAATTACTAAAAACTTTTAGAAACAAAGAGTCCTAAAAATACAGCTAGAATTCCAAGAGTTAAAGAGCCTAAAGAATATATTGCAAACGAAGTTAAATCTCCTTCTTTAAGAAATTGTTGGTTTTCGTAAGCAAAAGCTGAAAAAGTGGTGAACCCACCACAAATTCCAGTTACTAACAATAGTGCTTGATTTTCTGAAAAGTTATTATTTTTTAAAGCAATCCCCATAAAAATTCCTATCAGTAAACTTCCAATTATATTTACTGAAAATGTTCCCAAGGGAAACCCTGTTGAAGGCATACTAAAAGCCTTTTCAATCATATATCTTAGTGCACTCCCGATGCCGCCGCCCAAAAAGACTAATAATACTTGTTTCATTGTTGGTTATTTAGGCTAAAATAATAAATACAATCTTAAACAAACGAATTAATAATGATTTCTATTACTATACTAAAATACGCTATATTCGTAACTCTTTTAAGTTTACACAAAAAATAAATTTTAATTAAAAAAATATGAAATTATTATTGAAAATAGCTCTATGCTCTGTTGTTTTATCTCAATTTTTTTGGTCATGTAAGAAAGAAATTAATTCTAATGACGCTTATCCTGACTTTATAGATGTTGGTTTAGAAGAAAGCTTTCCTTTTATGGTTGAACAGTTCTCAGATTTGAAGGTTTTGCGTTATCAAATCCCTGGATGGGAAAATTTAACCCTAAAAGAACAAAAGTTAGTTTATTTTCTAACTCAGGCAGGATTGTCAGGACGTGATATAATGTGGGATCAAAATTATCGACATAACTTGACTATAAGAACAGCATTAGAGCATGTTTACACAACTTTTAAAGGTGATAAATCTACTTCTAATTGGATAGCTTTTGAAGTTTTTTTAAAGCGTATCTGGTTTAGTAATGGAATACATCACCACTATAGTAATGCCAAAATGGTTCCAAATTTCTCATCTGATTATTTAGTTTCCATTTTAGATGCAACATCTACAACTTTAAAGGGTGAAGCTTTTGAAGTTCTCTTTAATAATAAAGATCTAAAAAAAGTTAATCAGGCTAAAGACACTGATAATGTAGCAGAGTCAGCAGTTAACTTTTATGGGTTAGGAGTTACTAATTTAGATGTTGAAGCTTTTTACTCAAAAATACAATCTCCAAACCCTGAAAAGCCATTATCTCATGGGTTAAATTCCCAGCTTGTTAAGGTTGATGGACAAATCCTAGAGCGTGTTTATAAATCTGGAGGTCTTTACGGTACAGCCATCGATGAAATTGTTAAATGGTTAGAGTTAGCTAAAGGAGTTGCTGAAAATGAACCTCAAGAAAATGCATTAGCATTACTTATCAAATATTATAATACTGGAGATTTACAAACTTGGGATGACTATAATGTAGCTTGGACCGCTGCAACAGAAGGTAATATAGACTACATAAATAGTTTTATTGAAGTTTATAACGATCCATTAGGGTATAGAGGTTCTTATGAAACAATAGTTCAAATAAAAGACTTTGATATGTCTGAAAGAATGGCAGTATTATCACAAAATGCACAATGGTTTGAAGATAATTCTCCATTATTTCCAGAGCACAAGAAAAAAAACGTTGTTGGTGTTAGTTATAAAACAGTGAATGTTGCTGGTGAAGCTGGGGATGCATCCCCTACAACTCCAATTGGAGTCAATCTTCCAAATGCAAATTGGATTCGTGCATCAGTAGGTAGTAAATCGGTTTCATTAGGAAATATTACTAATGCCTACAATAATTCTGGAAGTTCGGGTAGGTTAAAAGAATTTGTTCATGATCAAAAGGAGTATGAATTAGAAAAAATGTATGGAAAAATTGGTGATAAATTACACACGGCACTTCATGAAGTTGTTGGTCATGCTTCAGGTCAGTTAAATCCAGGTGTTGGTGAAACTAAAGAAACATTAAAAAATTATGCTTCTACTTTAGAAGAAGGACGAGCTGATCTAGTAGGTCTTTATTATTTGTACAATCCCAAGTTACAAGAACTAGGCTTAGTAAGTGACTGGATGGGCGTAGGAATGGCTGCATATGATGGCTATATTCGAAATGGGTTAATGACACAATTGATTAGATTAAATCTAGGAGATGATTTAGAAGAAGCACACATGAGAAACCGTCAGTGGGTAAGTGCATGGGTATATGAAAAAGGACTTAAGGACAATGTTATCGAAAAGGTGATTCGTGATGGAAAAACGTATTTCAATATTACAAACTATAATAAGTTACATAATTTGTTTGGAGAGTTACTTCGTGAAACTCAGCGTATAAAGTCAGAAGGTGATTTTGATGCCGTACAAGCATTGGTTGAAGATTACGGAGTAAAAGTAGATCAAGCTATACATGTTGATGTTTTGAAGCGTAATAAGCAATTTAAATCTGCTCCATACGGGGGGTTTGTGAATCCTGTATTGGTGCCTCAAATTGATTCTGAAGGAATAATTACTTCAATCGAAGTTAAATATGTGAAGAGTTTTGTAGGTCAAATGCTTAACTATTCTGCTAAGTATGGCTTTTTGCCTGAAGTGAATTAAGCTATTGCTATCCGAATAATTAGAAAAGCCATTTGTTATTAAGTGGCTTTTTTAATAACCCAAAATAAATTTTATTGCAGCGATACTAGAAATAAAGCCAATGAATACTAATAAAATCCATAAACTACCTTTATAGTATTTTTTATGAAGTTTAGAATCTTTTAGGTAAGCATAAAAGAGTATACCAATAAAAGTAATGGCAAATAGGATTCCAAAAATTAGTTGTCCTTTACTGAACATAATTATGTATTTTTATACTTAAAGAGATTACAAATTTAAATAAAATTAGACAAAACAGACCAAGTTTATCGTCTCTTATTTTTGACTTTAAAATATGATAAAAAAACATTTATGAAAGATAAAATAGAAGCAGTTCAAGAATTTCATGAAGCTTTCAAAATAGGATATAGAAACTCATTAAAAGCTGATCTAGGATTAGCAAAAAATACTCTTCGTTTTAATTTGATGAAAGAGGAAAACGAAGAGTATCTCGAAGCTGCCAAAAACAATGATATGGTTGAAGTTGCTGATGCTTTGGGTGATATGCTTTACATTCTTTGTGGGACTATAATAGAACACGGTATGCAACATAAGATCGAAACTGTTTTTGAAGAAATTCAGCGTAGTAATATGAGTAAGTTAGGAGGCGATGGGAAGCCTATATTTCGAGAAGATGGAAAAGTATTAAAAGGTCCAAATTATTTTAAGCCAAAGATCAAACAAATTTTAGAATCTTAAAATTAGACACTTACAGTCCAGCCAAATTTATCTTTTACTTTATTGGTTTGGATTTCTGTAATTCGTCTCTTTAATTTTAAAGCCATCGGGTTTTCTATTTCAGGAAGATCATAATCCACACCCTTAAATCCAAAACCTGCAATAGGAGAAATTACTGCGGCAGTACCTGCTCCAAACATTTCTTTTAAGCAGCCATTTTTTGAAGCTTCTACGACTTCTGAAACCGTAAATTTTCGGACTTCAACATTGATTCCTTCGTCCTTAGCAATCTCAAGTATACTTTTTCGAGTAATTCCGTCTAAAATTCGATCACTTGTAGGTCCTGTGATGAGAGTGTCATTTATACGAATAAAAATATTCATTGAGCCTGCTTCTTCAATATATTCATGAGTGTTATCATCGGTCCAAATGACTTGATTATAGCCTTTATCAATTGCTAATTGAGTAGGGTAAAATTGACCAGCGTAGTTACCACCTGCTTTAGCATATCCGACACCGCCATTTGCCGATCGTGAATATTTTTGTTCAATGAGAACTTTCACTTTACCTGCGAAATAAGCACCTGACGGAGCAGTGCAAATAATGAATTTATAGGCATCAGCAGGGGAGGCATGAAAGCCTTCTCCTGTTGCAAATATAATTGGTCTGATGTACAATGAGCTGCCTTTTTCTGTAGGAATCCATTGATCATCTACTCTTAATAATCTTTTTAGACCTTCAATAAATACTTCTTTTGGTAGTTCTGGAATCGCTAATCTTTTGGCAGATATATTAAAGCGCTCGAAATTTTCTTCAGGTCGAAATAACCAAGTTTTATTATCATTATCTTTATATGCTTTCATACCTTCAAATATTGATTGACCATAATGAAATATTTTTGACGAAGGCATTAAGCTGATCGCTTGGTATGGAATGATTTCTGGAGCTCCCCATTCTCCATTTTTATAATCACAGACTAACATATGATCAGAAAACTCAGTTCCAAAACCAAGATTTTTGAAATCAACGCCATTAATTCTAGATGCAGTAGTCGGGGTAACTTGAATTGAATCCATTTGTTAGGTTTAAAAAAATTATTTACAAATTTACAGAAATAAATGTTGTAGTCACTTTTATATATTAAAAGTTCTTATACTTTTACATAATTAATTACTAACAAATTATTTATGAAAAATAATATTACAATAATGTTAATATTAATATGTTTTACGGCTTGTAAACAATCAACTAGACTTAGCCAAACCCCTTTGATAATTGATTCTGTTGAATACCAGAACTTCGGAGCAAATTTAAATACTCAGTCTGTGATGTCTGTAAGTGACTTAGCTTCCGCCTACTCAACCATGACAACTTTAGATACCGTTTATGGCAAAGTTAAAGGAGAAATTAAAGAAGTGTGTTCTAAAAAAGGATGTTGGATGACATTGGATATGGGGTCTGGAAACAATATTATGGTTCGATTTAAGGACTATGGTTTTTTTATTCCTTTAAATGCAGAGGGCTCTGTAATTGTTAGCGGAAAAGCTTTTATATCTGAGACATCAGTAGATGATTTAAAACATTATGCGGAAGATTCAGGTGATACTGAAGAGATTATTGAAGCTATTACAATCCCAGAGAAAACCTACAGTTTTGAGGCGGACGGTGTTCTGTTAGCTATTTAATTTTACAAATTGAAACGTTCTATAATTACAACTTCAGACGGATCAAAGACTATTCAAATTGGAGAATGGAATGAACAATATCATTCTATTCATGGAGCAATTCAAGAAGCCAAGCATGTATTTATAAAAATGGGTTTAAACCATTTTTTAGAGCTTCATAAGGTTAAGTCCATGAGAGTCCTAGAAATGGGTTTAGGAACAGGGCTTAATGCCTTTATTACGGCACTAGAAGCTGAAATTAGAAATCTTCACATTCATTATGAAGCAATTGAAGCCTTTCCAGTGTTAAAACATGAATTATCACAATTAAACTACCCGAGTTTACTAGCCAACAAGAATCAAGAGTCACTGTTTGAAACTATACATGATGTTTCATGGGCTACGCCTAATTCAATTACTACTAATTTTACTTTGACAAAAGTTCAGCAATATTTTTCAAAACTAGAGTATTTCTCTTTATTTGATCTAGTTTATTTTGATGCTTTTGGTCCTCGAGTTCAGCCAGATTTATGGACACCAGATATGTTTAGGCGAATGTTTAATGCACTCAAACCTCGAGGCGTGTTGGTAACTTACTCTGCTAAAGGTAGTGTGAGACGTGCCATGCAATCTGTTGGGTTTTTTGTAGAGCGTTTAGAAGGTCCACCAGGAAAACGAGAGATGTTGAGGGCAACAAAACCAGCTTGATTTATTTTTATCAGCGTAATAACTTCTTAGTATTGCTTAAAATATTGTTAAACCTTTAGCTTTTAATTTATTTAAACATTTGTTATTATTAATTTAGACTTGTGTCAAGTACAATTTTAATAACAGGCTCTACAGGATTAGTAGGAAAAGCACTAGTGAAAATGTGTTTATCCCAAGGCCATATTGTACATTATTTAACGACCCAAAAAAGCAAAATAATTCTTACCGAAAACTGTAAAGGATTTTTTTGGAATCCTCAAGTAGACTTAATAGACATTTGCTGTTTTGAAGGAGTAGAAGTTGTCATTAATTTAGCAGGCTCTTCAATTGCTCAGCGCTGGACAAATACAGCCAAATCTTCAATACTTTCTAGCCGAAAACAAGCATTAGAGCTATTATATTCGATTATAAAAGAAAATAAATTTCAAATTAAACATATTATTTCTGCAAGTGCTATTGGTATTTACCCGCACTCAAAAACACACTATTATAATGAAGACTT
Source organism: Flavobacteriaceae bacterium (assembly GCA_018608705.1). GTDB lineage: Bacteria > Bacteroidota > Bacteroidia > Flavobacteriales > Flavobacteriaceae > Hel1-33-131. Next base: position 46,835 of record JABAZD010000052.1, read on the forward strand.
TAACGGAAATGACACTTCATTTCTTAGAAAGGTAGTTAGATCCTGGGAAGGCGCTCTGAAGTCTTTTAAGTCTCTAGGTATAAATACAACAATTCTAAGAATAGGGATTGTTTTAGATAAACATGAAGGTGCTTTGCCAAAAATATCAGTTCCTGTGAAGGCTTACATTGGTTCTGCCCTAGGATCTGGAGAGCAATGGCAATCTTGGATACATATTGACGACTTAATTCGAATCTTTATGTTTGTTTTAGACTTAAAGTTATATGGTGTTTACAATGCAGTAGCACCAAATCCTGTTCAACAAACGGACTTTGTTAAATCAGTTGCCAGTATTTTTAATCGTCCTCTTATTTTCCCTAAAATACCTGAGTTTTTACTTAGATTTGTTTTGGGTGAAATGAGTGCATTAGCACTTGAAAGCCAACGTGTGTGTGCAAAAAAAATACAGGATTTAGGTTTTGAGTTTAATTTTCATGAATTAGACGCCGCACTTGATGATTTACTTTAGTACTTTTTTTATCATTTTTTCCAGTTTACATTTATATCCTTAAAATAATACATTTCTAAATCTTTTCGGAATTATGAAATTTTTTAGTGACATTTTGACATTTTACTATTATTGGCAGTACTTTTGAAATAATATTTAAAAGTAATTACCCAACATAATAAAATACAATGAGTAAAAAAGAAACTAAAAAGAAAGCTGAAATTTCCGACGACACTATCATAAATGAAGCGGCGACTGAAACTGTAATTGAACTTTCAGCAGAGGAACAACTTTCAGTTGATCTTGCAGAAGAAAAAGATAAATTTTTGAGGTTATTTGCTGAGTTTGAAAACTATAAAAGACGAACAACTAAAGAACGGATTGAGTTGTTTTCTACTGCTAGTCAAGATGTCATCAAATCACTGCTTCCAGTAGTTGATGATTTTGATCGTGCTTTACTTGAAATGTCAAAAAGTAAAGCTACAGAGCTTTCAAAAGGGGTAGAGCTCATAAGAAATAAATTAATATCAACATTGGAGCAAAAAGGGCTTAATGTTATAGAAATTACTAAAGGAGATTTGTTTAATGCAGATGATCATGAAGCAATTACCCAAATACCAGCCCCCTCTAATGATATGAAAGGTAAAATTATAGATGTGATTGAAAAAGGTTATAAGCTTGGGGATAAAGTAATTCGTTTTCCAAAAGTAGTGATTGGTAATTAATAAATTTTTAATATAGATAATTTAAGTTCTGAAATGGCAAAACGTGATTATTACGATATACTAGGCATAAATAAGGCAGCATCAGCTTCCGAAATCAAAAAAGCTTATAGAAAAAAGGCTATTAAATATCATCCTGACAAAAATCCAGATGATAAGAATGCCGAAGAAAAATTTAAAGAAGCTGCGGAAGCCTATGAAATCCTGAGTGACGGGGATAAAAAGGCACGTTATGACCAATATGGGCATCAAGCTTTTGAAGGTGGAGGTTTTGGTGGAAGCGGAAGCATGAACATGGATGATATTTTTAGTCAGTTTGGTGATATATTTGGCGGCGGCGCCGGATTTGGAGGTTTTGGTGGATTTGGTGGTCAGCGTCAAAGAGTTGTAAAAGGAAGTAACCTACGTATTCGAGTAAAGTTGACATTAGAAGAAATAGCGAATGGTGTTGAGAAAAAAGTTAAAGTTAAACGCAAAAGACAAGCTGATGGAGTTACTTACAAATCATGTTCTACATGTAATGGATCAGGTCAGGTAACAAGAATTACAAATACAATTTTAGGGCGTATGCAGACAGCATCCCCATGTACAGCTTGCGGTGGATCAGGTCAAATTATTGACAAACGACCATCAAACTCAGACTCACAAGGATTTGTAATTGATGTAGAAACTGTCTCAATCAAAATTCCAGCAGGTGTAGTTGATGGCATGCAGTTAAAGGTTACCGGAAAAGGAAATGCATCTCCAGGTAATGGTGTATCAGGTGATTTACTTGTTGCCATCACAGAAGAATCACATCCAACATTACAACGTGAAGGAGATAATCTTCATTACGATTTATATGTTAGTTTGTCAGAGGCAATATTAGGGTCCTCTATAGAAATAGATACGGTGACTGGAAAAGTACGTTTAAAAATTGAAGCTGGTGTTCAATCCGGAAAAATTCTTAGACTTAGAAGTAAGGGAATACCAAATATTAATGGCTACAGTCGTGGTGATTTGTTAGTTCACATAAATGTTTGGACTCCAAAAACTCTTAGTAAAGAGCAAAAAAGTTTCTTTGAAAAAATGAAAAACGATGAACATTTTTCGCCTAAGCCAGAAAGCTCAGACAAGTCTTTTTTTGAAAAGGTAAAAGATATGTTTTCTTAATGAATCTAGTCTCACTCTCCAATTTTAGACTAATATATAACTTTAATAGTTTTTTTTAATCTAATGTCTTTGCTTGATGATCCAATTTGAATTTCAAATTCTCCGGGTTCAACAGCGTAATCCTGTTTAATTTCATCATAGTATCTTAAATCATCCCTAGGTTTTAAAACAAAATTCACTATTTTTTCTTCATCTTTTTTTAATGAAATCCGTGCAAATCCTCTCAGTTGTTTATGCGGCATCCAAGTATTTGATTTCACGTCTTTGATATACAATTGAACGACTTCCTCACCATCCAATTCTCCTATATTTTTAACTTTAACTGAAACGTATATTTCATCGTTATTACTTACAGTTGCGCTATTTATTGTTAAGCCAGAATAATGAAACTTTGTATAACTCATACCGTGGCCAAATGGGAATAAGGCTTCTCCATTGTAATATCTATATGTAAGTCCTTTACCAGCTCGCATATTATAATCTTCAAAATCCCCTAATTCATTTGTAGATGAATAAAAAGTTATTGGTAATCTACCTGCCGGATTATATTTTCCAAATAGTACATCAGCTACTGCATCACCACCACGTTGACCAGGGTACCATGCCGCAAGAATACCGTCAAGTTTATCTTCTAAGCCATTAAATGAAATTGCACTTCCAGCTAGTAAAACAAAAATAATTGGTTTACCGGTTTTGCTGATTTCTATTAAGGCATTTTGTTGAACTTCAGGAAGTTCAATTTTAGTACGATCTCCACCAAAGAACCCATCTACTCCGTTATGCACTCTCATTTTATTACTTTCTTCACCTTCCCAAGTGGCATCTAAGCCTCCTACAAAGATCACGACATCTGCCGATTCGATATCTTTTAAAATATTTTTAGAAAGTACTTCTGAATTTTTATTTTTACTGGTTACTAGTGAAACTCCCTCATGAAATATCACTTCTGTATTTGAATCAGCCATTGTTTTTATTCCTTTGATAATAGTTACCGGGTTAGAGGCTTCTCCATAGTAATTTCCTTTTAAAGCATTAAGATTATCAGCATTAGGCCCAATGACAGCAACTTTTTTTATGAGGTTTTTATCTAATGGAAGTATTCCATTATTTTTTATTAAAGTCATTGATTTTTTTGCCATCTTTAAGGCCATCTCATCGTTTGGTTTACTATTATTAACCTCAAATGGAGTTTGAGCATAATCGACCAGTTCTGTTGGATCAAACATTCCTAGTTTCATTCTTGCCAGCATCAATCTATAGACAGATAGGTTTATTTTTTTAACATCAACTAACCCCTTTGTTATTGCCTTTTTTAAGGCTCTTTGATATACACTTCCACAATTAAGATCACATCCCCTTCGAATACCTAGGGCTGCAGCTTCTTCTTCTGTACTAACAATTCTGTGAGAGCTATAAATATCATTAATAGCCCCACAATCTGAGACTACATAGCCTGTAAATCCCCATTGCTTTCTTAAAATGTCATCTAAAAGCATTTTGCTAGCACTTGCAGATTCGCCATCTACACGGTTATAAGCACCCATCACAGAGTATACTTTAGCATCTACTACCAAATCTTTAAAAGCAGGTAAATATGTTTCCCACAAATCGCGCTTTGTAGGAGTAACATTAAAACTATGTCTGCTAGGTTCTGGTCCGTTATGTACCGCAAAATGTTTTGCTGTTGCAACAACTTTAAAGTATTTAGGGTTATTGCCCTGTAACCCTTTTACAAATTGTATACCCATTTGTCCTGTTAGGTATGGGTCTTCTCCGTAAGTTTCATGTCCTCTTCCCCATCTGGGATCTCTAAAGATATTGATATTAGGAGACCAAAACGTAAGTCCATTATATATGTTGTAGTTTTTATTTCTTTGTGCTTCATGGTGTTTTGCCCTGGCCTCATCGCTTATGACGCTAGCAACCTCTCCCATAGTTTTTGTGTCAAAAGAAGCAGCCATTCCGATAGCTTGAGGGAATACAGTAGCTATTCCAGCTCTGGCAACTCCATGCAAACACTCATTCCACCAGTGATACTCTTTTATGTTTAATCGAGGGATAGCCGGAGCTCCATCCCCTAGTTGAGATATTTTCTCTTCTAGAGTCATTCGATTAACTAAATCCGCTGCTCTAATTTCAAAGTCTAGTGACAAATTAGAATAATTAGGAATAGCAGCTTCTTGGGATTGAGCATAATTACTAAAAAACAAGATAAATATTAGTGATAATTTTAAAAGCTTCATTGAAGTCTGTTTATTTAAATTTAAATAAATATAATTTAATTAGATTAATATTTTACTTAATATTAAATTAGTCAATACTTAATTTAATTAATCTCTAATTAATTTTCTATAATAGATAAACTAGATTATTTGTTTGAAACTCTTCTGATTTGTTTTGCTTATTAAATATTTTAAATTAAACTTCGTAAAAAAAAATATCATAAATATATGGGTGAAGAATTAAATCATTATTATTCCAAAAAAGAGGAACGATTAAATATTATCACTCATGCTTTTGGCTTTTTATTGAGTTTGTTTGTATTACCTTTTCTGATTATAAAATCACTTAACTATCATGGATTTTGGAAACCCGCTAGTTTAATTATTTATGGTTTGAGCTTAATAATGCTTTATGCTGCTTCTACATTATACCATTTAGCAACAGAGACTTCAAAAAGACGAATCTTAAATATTTTTGATCATTCAGCTATTTACATACTAATAGCTGGTACTTATACTCCATTCACAATCATTACTTTGGGTGGTTTCTTGGGTTGGATTATTTTTGCAACAACATGGGTTTTAGCTTTTACGGGTATAGTATTAAAGCTATTTTATACAGGACGTTTTGACAGGTTGTCCACTACAATGTACCTTTTAATGGGCTGGCAAATTATATTTGTTGTTGATACCTTAATGCAAAACATTAATCCTAAAGGTTTACAGTTGTTAATAGCAGGAGGTGTTTTTTATACTCTCGGTGCTGTTTTTTATTCCATAAAAAAAATCAACTATAACCACGCTATTTTCCATGTATTTGTTGTTATTGGAAGTTCCTGTCATTTTTTTACGGTTTTTTATTATTTGTAAGCTTTAGTCTAAAATTTCATAATCAATACTTAGTTTTCTTAAGGCTCTTAATGCTGATCCTGAGTTTTTATTTTCAATCTCAACCTCAACTGAGTCACCTTCCATTAGAATTTGAGTCAATTCATATGCTGATGATGGGTCCATATTAGACGAAATTTCTAATAAACATTTCGTGATTGCTCTTTTGTCGGGTCGAAGCGCATCACAAGACACTAAATTTAGTTGCATAATAATAATTTACATGTGCAATATACTAGAATTCAAACTAGTAGACAGCATTAGTACTGTCGGTACTTAAATTATAATTCTAGTTTTACTAATATCTTGATGAAAGTTCCGTTATTATCCACTTAGTTATTGTGTTTTTTTCTTTTAAATGTAACATTTATTATATTTTTTAGTCTTACTTGTAAAGCATTTTCATGAGCATACTTTTAGAAACTAAGGAGGTTTCAAAACATTTTGGTGAATATCAGGCTTTGAATGCAGTCTCAATTCAAGTACCAAAAAACAACATTTTTGGACTTTTAGGTCCAAATGGAGCCGGAAAAACTACCCTCATCAGAATTATCAATCAAATAACCATGCCAGATACAGGGTCAGTTTTTTTAGATGGCGAATCCTTAAGGCCGCACCATATACAATACATAGGATATCTCCCAGAAGAAAGAGGTCTATATAAATCAATGAAAGTTGGAGAACAGGCACTTTATTTGGCACAACTTAAAGGAATGTCTTATTCAGAGGCTAAAAAACGACTACACTATTGGTTTGATAAATTTGAGATTGGACATTGGTGGGATAAAAAAATTGATGAGCTTTCTAAAGGAATGGCTCAAAAAGTTCAATTTATTGTCACTGTATTGCACCAACCAAAATTATTAATTTTTGACGAACCTTTTTCTGGATTTGATCCAATTAATGCCAATTTAATTAAAGATGAAATATTACAGCTTAGGGACGAAGGTTCAACCATTATATTTTCAACCCACAGGATGGAGTCTGTTGAAGAATTGTGTGATGATATAGCATTAATTCATGAATCCAAAAAAATATTGGAAGGTAAGCTTGATGATATTAAACGTGATTATAAAACAAATACTTTTGAGGTAGGTTTAATGACTAAGCGTTCTGCGGATTTAAAACAAACTATAAACACAAAATTTAAAGTTTCAAATGCCAATTTTAAATCGTTGAACAACGACTTAAAACTTAATATATCTCTGGGTGCAAATCAAACTCCAAATGATTTATTAGCGTTTCTGACAGCCCAAGCACAGGTACTTCATTTCAAAGAGTTAATTCCAAATGCTAGCGATATATTTATTCAAACTATAAAAAATAATTGATCATGAATCACATTCCATTAATTATTAAACGCGAGTATTTAGCAAAAGTTAGAAAAAAGTCATTTATAATAATGACTATCTTATCTCCATTTATCCTTGCAGCCATTCCTCTACTAATAGGTTATTTAACGAGTCTTGATGAAGATACAATTAAATCTATTTATGTTTTAGACGAATCAGAGTTTTTGTCTGATTCTTTCCAGTCAAACGATCAAACTATTTATACTAAGCTGACTGATATTGATTTAGATACAGCTAAAGCAATCTCAAATCAAGAACAAGCCGATGGCTTACTTTACGTTCCTAAAAGCTCTTTAGAATCTATTGCTGAGCATATTAAATTTTATTCAAAAGAATCACCATCACTATCATTGATATCTTCTTTGGAATCCAAAATTGAAAATAGGCTCTCTGAATTAAAATTACAAAATAAAGGTATAGATTTATCTTTGATAGAAGATTCTAAAACCTATGTTTCTATAAATCAAGAATCATTTGATGGGGTTGAATCCTCCAAAACAGGTACTTTTATGAAGCTATTATTCGGAGTATTTTCAGGTCTTCTTATTTTTATGTTTATAATGATTTATGGAGGCATGGTGATGCGTAGCGTTATTGAAGAAAAAACTAGTCGTGTTATTGAAGTTATTATTTCTTCTGTAAAGCCCGTTCAGTTAATGATGGGTAAAATTATTGGTACCTCTTTAGTAGCAGTCACACAGGTTGTTATTTGGGCTGTTTTAGGTTTTATTTTTTTTATAATACTAACTTCTATTTTTGGAATAGATCTTGCTGATGCTCAGTCTTCACAGCAAAGTCTTGTCACTGAGGCAATGTCCAATCCTAGCATAGGAGATGAAATCAAAATCATTTTCAATGAATTCACCAACTTACCTATAGTAAACTTACTTGTAGCCTTTCTTTTGTATTTTATAGGAGGCTATTTATTATATACTTCTTTATTCGCTGCTATCGGGGCAGCGGTTGATAATGAAACAGATTCACAGCAATTTATGTTGCCAATAATGATTCCATTATTTTTAGCAATATATGTTGGAGGGCCTACGGTCACTGCTGATCCAAACGGAACTGTTTGTACAGTATTATCTTATATCCCTTTCACATCGCCTGTTGTGATGTTAATGCGGATTCCTTTTGGCGTTCCGATTTGGCAGCAGTTACTTTCACTTGTGATTCTTATAGTAACGTTTATCTTTACCGTATGGATTGGAGCTAAAATATACCGTATTGGAATTTTAATGTATGGTAAAAAACCTACCTACAAAGACCTTTATAAGTGGTTGAAATATTAATTTTATTATTATCTTACTAATAGATAAATCTGTAATTGAATGGCCAAAATTTTAATAATTGAGGATGAAGCATCGATCCGTCGCGTATTGGTTAAAATACTAACGGAAGAGAGCGAAGTTTATGAGGTTTTTGAAGCTGAAGATGGTTTGATTGGTACAGAAATGATTAAAAATGCAGATTTTGATCTAGTTTTATGTGATATTAAAATGCCAAAAATGGACGGTGTTGAGGTTCTTCAAGCTGTGAAGAAAATTAAGCCTGAAATTCCAATGGTGATGATTTCCGGTCATGGAGATTTAGATACGGCAGTTAATACCATGCGAATGGGAGCCTTTGATTACATCTCCAAACCTCCTGACTTAAATCGGCTATTAAATACCATTAGAAATGCACTAGACAAAAAACAGCTAGTGTTGGAAAATAAACGGCTCAAAAGAAAAGTTAGTAAGCAGTTTGAAATGATTGGAGATAGTCCATCAATAGGTGTTATAAAATCCATCATTGACAAGGTAGCTCCAACTGATGCTCGTGTTTTGATTACAGGACCCAATGGAACTGGGAAAGAACTAGTTGCTCATTGGTTGCATCAAAAAAGTAATCGCGCAGAGAGCTCTATGATAGAAGTCAATTGTGCTGCAATCCCTAGTGAGCTGATTGAAAGTGAATTGTTTGGTCATATAAAAGGTGCTTTCACGGGTGCTCATAAGGACCGTGCTGGTAAGTTTGAAGCCGCCAATAATGGTACTATTTTTTTAGATGAGATTGGAGATATGAGCTTGTCTGCACAAGCTAAAGTATTAAGAGCTCTTCAGGAAAGTCGCATTCAACGAGTTGGAAGTGACAAGGACATAAAGGTGAACGTACGCATTGTTGCGGCTACTAACAAAAATCTTAAAAAAGAAATACTAGAAGGCCGTTTTCGTGAAGACTTGTACCATAGGTTGGCAGTAATTCTGATTGAAGTACCATCGTTAAACGATCGTAGAAACGACATTCCCTTATTGGTTGATTATTTTACTGATAAAATAGCAACTGAACAAGGGACTTTGAAGAAGAGTTTTACTCAAGAAGCACTCAATTTACTTATGTCTTTTGATTGGACAGGTAATATTAGAGAATTAAGAAATGTTGTTGAGCGTCTAATTATTCTTGGAGAAACTACAGTGACCGTGTCTGATGTAACATCTTTTGTCAGTAAATAATTGAGTTTTACAATAATCTTAACGATTGTTCAACTTACATCGTTTAGTTTTACTTATCAAAATTAATACTATGAGATATTTACTTTTTCTAATATTTTGCCTTTTTGGGCTCATATCATCAGCTCAATCTGATACTGATTTCATAAAAAAAATATATAAAAATGCTTTGACAGACGGATATAGTTACAAGTGGTTAGACTACTTGTCAAATGAGATTGGTGGTCGCCTGTCGGGATCTTTAAATGCCGAATATGCCGTTGAGTATACCAAATCTGAACTGCAAAAACTTGGTCTTGACCGTGTTTGGCTTCAACCAGTTATGGTTCCGAAATGGGTTCGTGGAAACCCTGAATTTGGATATATAGAAACAGCACCTGGTAAAACTATTTCTGTTAATGTATGTGCCTTAGGTGGTTCAGTTTCGACTCCACCCCAAGGAATAAAATCAGAAATTATTGAAGTGAGAGGTATTGATGAATTAAAGGCCTTAGACCCAAATCTTGTTAAAGGTAAAATCGTTTTTTTTAACCGTCCTATGCAAGCCGATTTAATACTCACCTTTGAAGCTTATGGTGGCTGTGTTGATCAACGTTACAACGGTGCAGAAGAAGCTGGCAAGTTAGGTGCTGTGGCTACTATTGTTCGCTCAATGAATTTAAGGTTAGACGATTTACCACATACAGGTGCTATGTCATACGGAAAAACAACTGTATCAAATCGAATTCCATCGTCTGCAATCAGTACAAATGATGCAGAAAAGTTGAGTAAGATGTTAAAGATTGATCCAAGTATTAAGTTATTCTTAAAGCAAAACTGTCGTCAGCTGAAGGATGTTTTATCGTATAATGTGATTGGGGAAATTAAAGGTTCTGAGTTTCCAAATGAGATCATTACTGTTGGAGGTCATTTAGATTCTTGGGATTTAGGAGATGGCTCTCATGATGATGGTGCAGGCTGTGTTCAATCAATGGATGTATTGAGGTTGCTTCAGAATTCTGGAATTAAACCAAAACGTACTATTAGAGTTGTTTTGTTCATGAATGAAGAAAATGGGTTGAGAGGAGGGAAAGAATATGCCAAACAAGCTAAACTAAATGGTGAGAATCATATTTTTGCTCTTGAAAGTGACTCAGGTGGTTTTACTCCAAGAGGTTTTACTTTTGATGGTCCAGATTTCAAAATCAATCAAATTCTTAATTGGAAGCCCTTGTTTAAACCTTATCTAATTCATTATTTTGAGAAGGGTGGTAGTGGTGCTGATATAGGGCCTTTGAAGGAAAGCACAAATGTATTAGCAGGACTTCGTCCAGATTCTCAGCGTTATTTTGATCACCACCATGCGGCAAATGATACCTTTGACGCGGTTAATAAACGCGAGTTAGAACTTGGTGCTGCAACGATGACTTCTCTAGTTTATCTGGTTGATAAATATGGATTTAAGTCTATCACACCTTCTTCAAAATTAAAAGACTAAGTTGTTTACTTCACAAGTTGAAATATGTACCCAAATGATATATTCCTTTGAAAAAAGAAAAATTCTTGAGATGCAGTGTCAGCATTTGATTTAGTTGTCCGTATGTCAGGCATGTTAATATAGCCTGTTTTTATTTCCGCTTGCACAAAGAAACGATCAAATAAGGTTAAGTTAATTCCACCTTTTAGAGATACTCCAAATCCGGAAAGATGAAAATCGTCATAACGTTCTTTTGATAATAAAGTCGAGTTTGTTTTTGGGTATAAAACTCCTGCTCCGATAGACTCCAAAACATTGAGTTGAAATTTTTTTGAGTTCCATTTAAAAAAATCACCTAAATTATCTACTCTAGAAATTTCAATATTTATATAGTTTAAACCATCGGTGTGTTCAAATTGTAAAAAATCTTCATCAATCATTAGTGGCTCATTGTCATAAATGCCATTAAATTGTGTATGGGGGTTTTGAAGATCGATGTAGCCGTCAATGGTCGCTACTTGGTTGTTAACCATAACATATTTCAGATGATCGACGCCCAAGGAAAGATTCCAATTGTCATGAAAATAATATCCAATACGTGCCACTGTTTGTGGAATAGTCATACTTCCTGGGTTTAAATAAACAGCTGGGTCCCATGTTGTTTGACGATCTTGTGCTGCCACATCAAATAAGGAAAAATTGTAATTATCTCCTTTGAATTTAATATCTGAATAACTGTATTGTGCTTTGTTCCATCCCCAGTAAAAGTAAAACTTACCTTTTTTTTGAGTTTTAAATTTATCCTTAATTAGTGTCGTTTCAATTTGCTTTTCTTGAGAATAACAATTGGTTGTACAAATAATTAATATGTATATAATAGCTTTGTACATGAATTTACAGACTGTTAACAGTAAGTTTTATCGCCGTAAGATTAGTTAGTAGTTTTTCCAGATGATTCAGATGCAACATATTAGCACCATCACTTTTGGCATTTGAAGGATCATAATGAGTTTCAATAAATAAACCGTCCACATTATTAACAATACCTGCTCTGGCAATAGTTTCAATCATTTCTGGACGTCCTCCAGTAACTCCGCTGGACTGATTAGGTTGTTGAAGTGAATGGGTTACATCCAATACGGTCGGCGCAAACCCTCGCATAGTTGGAATTCCACGGAAATCAACAATCATATCTTTATATCCAAACATCGTTCCACGATCAGTGATCCATGCGTTTGAGTTGCCGGCATCTTTCACCTTTTGAACTGCATGTTTCATTGCTTCAGGGCTCATGAATTGTCCTTTTTTTAAGTTAACGACTTTTCCGGTACTAGCTGCTGCCACAACCAAATCAGTTTGACGTACTAAAAAAGCAGGAATTTGAAGTACATCTACATATTGTGCTGCCTTACTAGCATCGGATACTTCATGTATATCTGTAACTGTTGGAATATTGAAGGTTTCAGAAACTTTTCTAAGAATCTTAAGTGCTTTTTCGTCTCCAATCCCTGTAAAACTATCAATTCTACTACGATTCGCTTTCTTAAAACTACCCTTGAATATATAGGGAATTTTTAATTTATCAGTTATTGTACATATTTTTTCAGCAATCTGAAGAGCCATTGTTTCTCCCTCTATAGCACAAGGGCCTGCAAGTAAGAAAAAATTACCTGAGTCCGAATATTTTAATTTTGGAATATCTTTAAGATTCATATCGTAAATGTGAGCTACAAATATAGTCAAAATTAAAAGGTGTTATAAAATTAGTAAGCTGCATTAAAGTCAGAAAATTAAATGTAACTTTGCACGCTTAAAACAAGGCACTTATGGCTAATGTAAAAAACATCGCAATTATTGCACACGTCGACCATGGTAAAACAACATTGGTTGATAAAATTATGTATCACTGTCAACTCTTTCGTGAAAACCAGAACACAGGAGATTTAATCTTAGACAACAATGATCTTGAGCGTGAAAGAGGAATTACGATCACTGCTAAAAATGTCTCTGTAGTTTATAAAGACACTAAGATCAATATTATTGACACCCCTGGACACGCTGATTTTGGAGGTGAAGTAGAACGTGTTTTGAATATGGCTGATGGTGTTTTGCTACTAGTTGATGCTTTTGAAGGCCCAATGCCACAAACTCGTTTTGTATTACAAAAAGCTATAGATCTTGGACTTAAACCTTGTGTAGTTATTAATAAAGTTGATAAAGAAAACTGTACTCCTGACGAAGTACATGAAAAAGTATTTGATTTGATGTTTGAACTTGGTGCTGAAGAGTGGCAATTAGACTTTCCTACTGTTTACGGATCAGCAAAAAATAACTGGATGAATTGGGATTGGAATGATGAAATAGACAACATTGAGCCATTGTTAGATATGGTGATTGAACATATTCCATCTCCAAAAATTCCAGAGGGAAACACACAGATGTTAATCACATCTTTAGATTTCTCATCTTTTACTGGGCGGATAGCTATTGGCAGATTAACTCGTGGAAGTTTAAAAACTGGTCAACAAATTTCACTAGTTAAGCGAGATGGTAGTATAGTAAAATCTAAAATTAAAGAGCTTCATGTATTTGAAGGTTTAGGTAGAAAAAAAATTGATGAAGTTCAGACTGGAGACATTTGTGCGATAGTAGGTCTTGAAGGTTTTGAAATAGGAGACACAGTAGCAGATGTTGAAAACCCTGAAGGTTTAAAGACTATTGCCATTGACGAACCTACAATGAGTATGTTATTCACAATTAATGATTCTCCTTTTTTTGGAAAGGATGGTAAGTTTGTCACATCAAGACACATCAAAGAACGTTTAAATAAAGAATTAGAAAAGAATTTAGCATTAAGAGTAAATGAAACTGACAGTGCCGACAAGTTTATGGTATTTGGGAGAGGAGTCTTGCATCTTTCTGTTCTAATTGAAACAATGCGCAGAGAGGGCTATGAGTTACAAATTGGTCAGCCTCAAGTAATTATAAAAGTCATTGATGGGGTTAAGTGTGAGCCTTTTGAAGAAATGACTATCGATTTACCAGAATCTGTTTCTGGAAAAGCTATTGAAATGGTTACGATGCGTAAAGGAGAAATGCTCAGTATGGAGGCTAAAGGAGAACGAATGGTTTGTGAATTTATAATCCCTTCTAGAGGAATTATTGGAATGCGTAATCAATTGCTTACAGCGACAGCTGGTGAAGCTATTATGGCTCACAGATTTAAAGAGTATCAGCCTTTAAAAGGAGGTATTCCTGAGCGTCAAAATGGATCTTTAGTCTCTATGGAATTAGGTCAGGCTATTCCTTATTCTATTGATAAATTACAGGATAGAGGTAAGTTTTTTGTTGATCCAGGTGAAAGTATTTATGAAGGTCAAGTAATTGGAGAAAATTCTCGTGGTGATGATATGGCAATCAATATTACAAAAACTAAAAAATTGAGTAACGTACGTAGTTCTGGTGCTGATGATAAGGCAAAAATTGTACCAGCAATAAAGTTTTCTTTAGAAGAAGCTTTAGAATACATTCAAAAAGATGAGTATGTTGAAGTCACCCCTAACTCGCTAAGGCTGCGTAAAATATATTTAACAGAAGTTGAACGTAAGCGAAACAAGATTCTATAATGAATTTCATTTTATTTATTTATGCAACTGAACTAGTTGGTTATGCTGCAATGCTGTTTCTACTAGCGTCTTTTTTAATGAAAGATATTCGTCGCCTAAGGACTCTTAATACTTTAGCTTGTGCATTATTTGTTACCTATGGATTTCTATTAGATAATTCTTGGCCTATTATAGTATCTAATTCCGCTATTTTTGGAATCAATTTATATTACCTCTTTTTCAAGAAAAATTAGTATTTTCACAATATTAACTAATTAGACAATTTAATTTTTAGCAATTCAAACTTTGTTAGTGTTATTTATTTTTTGTTGAATTATAGCGGAATATTAATAGTTCTAAAAAGTTGAAGTGAAGACACCTAAATTTATAACTAACAATCTAATTCTTAAAATTACTTCCCTTAATTCTTTGGTTGTTGGATCTAGGCTTATTATTTCTTTGGTAGTTCAAAATCTTTTAGCTCAGTATACAGGTCAAGCTGGTATAGCTAAGGTAGGACAGCTAAGAAATTTATCATCAATACTCATGAGTCTCACTTCTTTTGGGACATTTAACGGTGTTGTGAAGTATGTTTCAGATTACAAATCTGATAAAAAAAACCTACTAAAATTATTTTCAACTTTATATGTTTTTAGCTTTACTGCCAGTATTGTGTCATTTTTCGTCTTGTTTTTTGGAGCGTATTATTTTTCAAATAAATTATTTTTTTCCGATGCTTATGTGGTTGTATTTAAGGTGATAGCTGTTTCAGTTCCATTTATCTCAATGAACCGTATTTTTAGTGGAGTAATTAATGGGGTTTCTGACTACAAAAAGCATAGTAAAATTGAATTTATTTCTCATTTTTTTGCAGCTGTTTTATTATTAATTAGTCTTTATTTCTATTCTTTAAAAGGAGTCCTGGTTGCAATTGCATTAACCCCTATAATTCAACTCTCCGTGTTACTCTTAATTTTCGGAAGTCTGCTAAAAGATTATATAGATTTTAAGTCAGTCTCGTTTAAAATCCCTTTTTTTAAGCAACTTTTAGGATTTACAGCTATGTCTTTTGTGGCTACTGTTTTATCTAATTATATAGAAATTGATTTAAGAACTCTCATTTTAAATAAAATTAGTGATGCTGAAGCAGGGTCTTGGACTGCTATGAATTCAATTTCAAAAATTTACATGCAATTCTTAATTGCTATCTTCTCTTTATATATTTTACCTAAGTATGCTGCGATAAATACATCATTTGAGTTTAGAGCTGAAATAAAGAAAGTATATAAGTCATTAGTTCCATTAGTGTTTATTGGAATGGTATTAGTGTTTTCATGTAGAAATATATTAATTGAGTTCATTTTTACTAAAGATTTTTTGGGAATGGCTATCTTATTTAAATGGCAGTTAGCAGGAGACTTTGTACGTTTCATAGCGAATGTACTGTCTTATCATTTTTTAGCCAAAAAGCAAATAAATTATTTTCTATCTACACAGTTAATAGGCTTGTTTATGTATTATGTTTTTAGCAGGTTATTTCTTCCAAACTATGGTACTGAAGGCGTAGTAATGGCTCTTTTTGTTAGTAATTTAATATATTTAGCTAGTGTAATTTTTGTACTCAGGAAAACTATTGCTGGAGATAATAGAATACTAAAAAATTAAATTTTAACAAACTAGAAATGACTAATTTTAAAATTATAAGAAAAATATTTTATAAATTTTTAATTATAATTTTTGTTGCTTTTGTTTTTGAGCTTATTTGTAAAGGATTAAAGATTTCGATATTATATAACTCTTTTGAAAACATTCTTTTTTCTGCCTTGTTATTAAGCCCTATTTATATAATTTCTTACCGTAAAATTCAATCGGTTTATATTTACTTTGTTTTTTTATTTTTTTGTTTGTGTATCTACTTTGAAACTGTTTATTACTATCTTTTTGACACCTTTTTGAGTGCCTCTTCATTATTTGTTTCATTAGAATCAAACAGATCTGAAGCAATCGAATTCCTTAGTTTCTACTTTGATACTAATTTAATTGTTTTTTCTTTTTTTCTTTTTATTATTATAATCTTATCAGTTTATAAATTGACATCAAATCTGAGTCATTTTAGTAAACAGTCCAAACAAACTCTAGTAAAGGTTTCTTTTTGTGTTGGCATAGTTGTTGTATTTATGAAATTTACGGCTCTTATAGTTTATAATTTACCATATTTAATATTAAAATCCTCAATAGAATACGCTTTCGAATCTAATAAATTAGGCAATTATAAGACTAATAGTACTGGCGATTTTACCAATGTTTTACGACCATTAATTAATGAAGATGAAGTATACGTCGTTGTTTTAGGGGAGTCTACTTCACGTGCCCATTTCGGGTTATACAATTATTACAGGGCTACCACACCCGAACTAACATCTATTAAAGATCAGTTATCAGTCTATAGTAATGTAATTAGTGCTCATCCTCATTCAATCACCTCAATCACTAAATTACTGACCCTTGGAAACTATGAACAACCAGATAAAATAGGAGATGGGTCTATTATTCAACTTGCTAATAGTGCTGGTTTTGAAACTATTTGGTTGTCAAATCAGAGACCCATTGGCGTCTATGAAAGTTTGGTTACTAAAATTGCTTTATCATCTTCAAGAAGTAATTTTTTGACGACTATACAGGGGGTTCATAATAAAGTAATGGATGGTGCGCTCTTACCCGAATTAGAAACTATTCTAGCTGATAATTCGTCATCAAAAAAACTTATTGTAATTCATTTAATGGGAACACACGTTAATTATGCGAACAGATATCCTGAAGCTTTCAACATATTTACAGATACTCCTATGAGTAATTACAAGTCCAACAAGATTTTTAAGACAATTAATCAGTATGATAATGCGGTTCTATATACAGATTACGTAGTTTCTCAAATCATCCAAAAAGTAAAAAATTTAAATAAGAAGAGTTTCGTTTTATACTTCTCAGATCACGGAGAAGAATTGTTTAAAGATTATAATATGGCAGGTCACAACGAAGATATCTCAACTAAAGACATGTATGATGTTCCATTTTTATTATGGCAATCTGAATATTTTCGCGACCATATGCAGCTCGAATCAGTGCTTGACAGGCCTTATATGCTTGATGACTTGTTTCACAGTCTAGCGGATTTGTTAGAGATTTCAGCTCAAGAAGTTGACTTAGAAAGAAGTATTTTTAGTTCTAAGTTTAAAAACAGAAAAAGAATTATTTTAAAAAACTCAGAATACGACTCGTATTTTAATTTAAACTAAATTTGAATAAATTAATTTTTTATAAATTTTACTTATAATTTGAGTGATCAAAAAAGTGCTAAAATAAAGATATGTATAGTCACTTCTTCTCTGGCAAAGGGAGGTGCTCAAAAATCATCTTCTACACTGTCAATTGTATTAGATAGTTTGGGTTATGAGGTTCATATAGTTAGTATACTCGACTCTATAGATTATCCATACAAAGGAACCTTGCTTAACTTGGGTGTCTCAAAGAAAGAAGATGATTCTATTCTTGGTAAATTAAAAAGATTTCACATGTTTTTTAATTTTATAAAAAATAATGATTTTGATTTTATAATTGACAGTCGTTCAAGACCTATTGTCTTCAAACAATTTTTGATAAATAAACTGATCTATTTCAATCAAAAAGTGATTTATATAGTTCACAGTTTCTTACTTAGCAATTATTTGCCTAAAAATAAGTTAGTAGCACAGATTTTATACAAAAGTGCTTTTAAATTTGTTGCAGTTTCAGAAGCAATAAAGTTTGAAATGATCACTAAGTATCAATTTGATAATGTGGTTGTAATTAATAATGCTATAATTAAGAGTCACTCGAATTCTAACACTGAACCAGCAATTCCTTCAGAAAATTTTATTTTATTTTTTGGAAGAATAGAAGATTCTGTAAAGAATTTGACATTACTAATTGACAGTTATCAACGCTCAATTTTAAGTGATAATAATATCAAACTGGTTATATTAGGAGAAGGAAGTGATAAGTTGAAATTGGAGGAGAAAGTTAAAGCTATGGGTATGAGTGAGAATATCTTGTTTTTACCTTACATTAGTAACCCTAGTCAAGTTATTAGTAAAGCCATGTTCAGTATTCTTACAAGTAAGTATGAAGGTTTTCCTACAATGTTAGTGGAAAGTTTATCTCTTGGAGTTCCAGTAATATCCGTGAATTGCCAATCTGGTCCCTCTGAAATTATCACAGATGCTCAGAACGGATTGTTAGTAGAAAATTATAATCCTGAATTAATAGCTCAGGCCATGAATCGTTTTATTACTCAGAATGACCTTTACGAGCATTGCAAAAATAATGCTAAAAATAGTGTTGAGAAGTACAATTTAAAATACATTTCAACTCATTGGAAGAATGTTATTGAAGGCATTTAGCTTAATAGATTTTTTCTTATTTAAAGGGAGATATATATACGTCATTACGTAATAATAAATTTTGTAGGTCCTTTAATAATCGGATTAAAATAGAAGGTAATTTAAGTATTACACGTTGTTTTAAGTTAAGATTTGAAGGTTTTATTGCATTAGCGAGTAACTTGTAATTACAATAATCTTTAGCTGCATTTCTTTCAATAGCAACCGAAAATCGGTTTAAATCCATATATTTTTTGAAGGAAGTATTGGATTCATTTGTAGCTTTATGTTTTTCAAATAGTTTTAATCGGTCAATTCTACTTTTTGAATAAGATAAATGATATTTTGGCGCTAAAATAATTTTATTCGAACTTATTGTTGCAGAAAATGCTATGGGTTCCTTAAGAGCAATGCGGATCCATAAATCGGTGTCTTGACCAGACCGCATCTCTTCATCAAACATTCCAATTTTATTGAATGTTATCTTTGGTATTAGAACAGCTGATGTCCAGGCTATTCCATCTTTTGTTGAAGCTGAAAAATAATCATTAATGATTCCAAAGTGATTTGAAGGAACTTTATTAAAATTGCACTTTATGATTCGTCCATTAAAATACTTCTTATTATATGCGGCAGCATACAAACCACATTTAGGAAAATTTTCATAAAGTGAGTAGAGGTTTTCTAAATGGTTTTGTTCCCAAATGTCATCTCCATCTAATAGCGCAATTAAATCTGAACTAGACTTAGATATTCCAAAGTTTCTAGCGTGTGAAACACCATTATTTGAATTGGAGTATACAGTAATTCGTTTATCATCGAAATTACTTACAATAGACCCGCTATCGTCATTTGATCCATCATCAATAATAATAACTTCATAATCCATAAATGTTTGTCTTAATACGCTATTTAACGTATTTTCTATGAAACGTTCTTTATTGTACAGCGGGATTATTATGGAAATTAAAGGCATTAATTTATTTCTTACAAAAATGATATAATTTATAGAAGTCTAAAGTAATTAACGGAGCTCTAAAGTTATTCAACATCCAGTAGATCAAAGGACTTAGTAATCTTCCTTTTAGTTTAACTATTTTTATTAAATGTAGTTTTTTTATTAATATGTAAGCCCATATTAATTTGCTTTGTTTTGGGTTGATTAAGCCTTGATCATATAAATTTCTAATGGTTATCGAAGCCTCTTTAGATTTCAAAAGAAAGGTATTATTGTCGTCAATATCCCTATGGCACGTGTAATTGTCAATGTGCTTAAAAGGGATTTTATGGAATTCTAGCTGGCCACTAAATGCTAAGTCAAGTCCGTAAACGTTTTCAAGAGGTATATTTATCAATTCAAATGTCTCTCGATGAATTAGCATATTTCCAGAGTAGACGTTTCTGTATGGTTTGATTTCACGTTTCAAAGCTGACTTAAACTCTCTTTTAATACCATATCTGAATCTTAAACGACCTTTACCAGAATATTGCTTTGAATACGAATAACCTCCAAAGAATATTTTTTTATCTGGATTTTTTTGCATTTCAATTAAATAATTAGGTAAATATTTTTTCTCATTAGGAAACATGTCTGCATCTATGTATAATATCCAACTATATTTTGCTTTCAAGCTTAATTGTTTTCGCATTTCAGTTCTTCCAACTGATGTTTCGACTCGAAATAATTGAATTAGATCAGTTTTAATTAATTCAGAACTATTATAAACTATTTTACTGGAAAAGTCGTCTCCAATAATAATTTCAAAATCTATATTACAAGAACTTGCCTGATTGTATAGTTCTTCTACTAATTTTTCAACATTGAAATTAAGAGTGGGGATTAGTATAGATAGCATGATTAGTTTTTACGTTGGACAACTTCAAAAAGTTTGGAGTCTTCACATTTTAGTGTTTTGCTGGGATATTTTAATATTAAACCATAGTCATGGGTTGCCATTAAAATAGTATGTCCTTTTTGATTAAGTTCTAGTAGTACTTCCATAACCTCCACACTTGTCTCCGGATCTAAGTTTCCTGTAGGTTCATCTGCTAAAATTAATTTAGGATCGTTTAGTAGAGCTCTAGCTATGGCGACACGTTGTTGCTCACCTCCTGAAAGTTCGTAAGGAAATTTGTGACCCTTGGTGTGCATATTAACTTTTTTAAGTACCGCCTCTACTTTTGCGATAATTAACTCTTTTTGTTTCCAGCCAGTAGCTTTTAAAACAAATTCCAGATTTCCATTAATTGTAAGTTCATTCATTAGCTTAAAATCCTGAAAAACTACTCCTAGTTTACGTCGTAAAAAAGGGATCTCTTTTTCTTTTATTGTTTTTAGATCTATTTCAACAATAGATCCATGTCCATTTGTTAATTGGAGGTCTCCATAGAGAGTTTTTAATAAACTACTCTTGCCTGAGCCTGTTTTCCCAATGAGATATACGAATTCTCCTTGATGGATATCAATATTTATATTTTTCAGAACTAATTTGCTATTTTGAAAAATAGAAACTTCTTGTAATTTTAATACTGAATTTGACATAGTTTATATCTAAAATATTTTTTATAAAAGTATTACTATTTGATTCAATTATCAAAGAACACTTTATTTATAACGCTTCGGTTGTATTTTAATTATATATAGGTTATAATTAACCCAGTTTTTTATCGTTATGATTGTATATATATTATATTTGAATGTATAAACTCTCTATTTTATGAACAGTGTAAAATACTTAGTTAAAATTTTTTTTATTTTTTTTGTGTGTGTTGGATTTGCTCAAAAATCAAATATTTATTCACATCAATCTATTCGTTATAACTCTGCGATATCTTTGTATAATAATCAACAGTACAAATCTGCTCAACTTATTTTTCAAACCGTTAAATCCAGTACATCAGATTCTTTTTTAAAATCAAATGCCACTTATTATATTGCCAATTGTGCGGTTCGGCTTAATCAACCAAACGCCGAATTTCTTTTAGAGTCTTTTACGAGAGATTACCCTTCAAGTACCAAGCGAAATTCAGCTTATTTTGAAATAGCAAATTATTATTTTAAAACCTCTAAATATGCCTATGCATGTAAGTGGTATGAAAAGGTAGAGTTTAACAGACTCTCTAGATTAAATAGTGAGCTGTTTCATTTCAATTATGGCTATAGTCTTTATAAAATTAAAAAATATGAAAAAGCTAAATCTAATCTGATTCGGCTTGAAACCTCTCAAGTCTACGGATCACAAGCTAAATATTATATGGGTTTTATGGCTTATGAAGTAGACGATTATAACACGGCATCTGTATATTTTGGTCAACTTGAGGGCGATTCAGACTACAATGAAAATTTAGCCTTCTACCAAGCGGACTTGAATTTTAAATTAGGCAACTTTAAAAAAGCGATAGAGTTAGCTTTAGTACGCATCAAAAACCGTTCAGCTAATCAATTTTCTGAGCTTTCTAAAATCATTGGAGAAAGCTATTTTAGACTTAAGGATTATGCAAAAGCAATTCCATACTTAGAAGCTTATAAAGGAAAAAAAGGACGCTGGAGTCATACAGATTTTTATCAATTAGGCTATGCTTATTATAAACAAAATGATTATCAAAAATCAATTAACGAGTTTAATAAAATAATAGAAGGTTCAAATGGTATTTCTCAAAATGCCTACTATATTTTAGCAGAATGTTATCTCCAGTTGAATAAAAAACAAGCTGCTTTAAACGCATTTAAAAATGCTTCAGAAATGGATTTTGTTCTTACCATTAAAGAAGATGCTTGGCTCAATTATGCTAAATTAAGTTATGAAATTGGAAATCCATACCAGTCCTCAACTGAAGTTTTAACACGCTTTTTAACTCTGTATCCTAAATCAACATTTAAAATAGAAGTAGAGTCATTACTCATCCAATCATATGTTAGTTCTAATAATTACAAAGCGGCCCTAGAATTATTGCAAACTAAATCTGTTCATAAAGAAGCCTATCAGAAAGTTACATTTCTAAGGGCCTTAGAACTGTATAATGAAGCCGATTACAAAGCTTCTGAAAAATTATTAAATAATTCACTTTCGATTCCTATAGATCCAATTATAAAGGCAAGAGCTACTTATTGGAGTGCTGAAATAGCCTATCAATTAATGGATTATAGCAAGGCACTTGAAGGGTTTAAAGATTTCAAACAGCTTGTCCAGATTCCGCAGCTTGAAGAGTATGAAAACTTAAACTATAATTTAGCTTATACCTACTTCAAGCTAAAGCAGTATGGAAATGCCATTAAGAATTACCAGTTATTTATTGAAAATAAACCCTCCGATTTGGTGTTATTAAGCGATGCATATCTCAGAATGGCTGATTCCTATTTTGTGAGTACTCAATACAGTCTAGCAATTGATGCTTATCAAGCTGCTTTAGATTTAAATAAAATCGAAGAAGACTATGCAACGTTTCAAATAGCCGTTAGTAATGGGTATCTGGGTCAAATCGAAACTAAAATTAATGGTCTAAATAAAGTGATGGATTATAAATCATCCTATTTGAAAGATCAAGCGCTTTTTGAACTAGCAAACACTTATGCGAATCAATCAAACTTCGCCAAAGCTATTGAGGTTTATAGTGACTTAATAACAGGTTATAAAACAAGCTTCTTAGTGTCCAAAGCGTTATTGCGTAAGGGATTAATTGAGTATAATCAAAATGATATCCAATTAGCTCTCGAAAGTTTTAATTTTGTAGCGATTGGATATCCCTCTACACCAGAAGCATTTCAAGCTATTAGTTCTTCACGTTCTATTTATATTGATTTAGGTCAGGTAGATACCTATGCACTTTGGGTCAAATCCTTAGACTATGCGAGCGTTACTGATAGTGAATTAGAAACGGCTAATTATGAAGCTGCAGAAAAACAGTATTTAGATAACAATACCAAAAAAGCTATTGAATTGTTTAACAGATATATTGTTAGTTTTCCAAATGGTAAACAACTTATAAAAGCCCATTTTTATCTTGCGGAATTATATAACATGAGTGCTCTAACAGCTAATGCATTACCATATTATCAATATGTTTGCGAGCAATCTGTAAGTGAGTTCACTGAAACAGCACTATACAAAAGGTCTGAAATCTTACTAGATTCAGAAGATTTTAAAGCGGCCTTGAATGTCTTATTACGACTAGAATCCCAATCCAAAAACCCACAAAACAGGTTGTATGCACAGTCTAATTTAATGAAAGTGTATTTTCATTTCGAAGATTATGATGCTGCGACCCTTTATGCGGATACGATCCTTCAAAACTCAAAAACAGATATTTACATAAAGAGTGAAGCCTACATTATTTCTGCAAGAGCTGCGATTCAAACAAATAATGAGGTAAAAGCTCGAGCAGCCTACAGCCAAGTTAAGGCTATTGCTACCGGAGCATTGGGAGCTGAAGCACAGTATTATGAGGCCTATTTCTTCCATTATGATGGAGATTTTGAAGCATCCAATGAAAGTATTCAAGTATTGATTAAAAACTTTTCTAGCTATAAGTATTATGCTTCTAAAGCACTTATTATTATGGCCAAGAATTTTTATTCTCTCGGTGATGATTTTCAAGCGACTTATATTCTAGAAAATGTTACTCAAAATTTTACAGACTTTAAGGAAGTTATAAACGAGGCACAATTAGAACAAGAACGGATTAAGTTAGAAGCTTCTAAGACTAAATCTTACACAGAAACGGAATTAAAAAATGAAAATTAGAATGATTAATATTAAATTAAAATACTATTTAAGTCTACTTTTTATCTTGGCTATTGTTTTTTTTACTCAAAATATAGAAGCACAAAATTCTCAAATACGTGCAAAAGATTCTATCGACACGCAGGTAGTGACCATTGTAAAGCCATACACTCCCAAAATATCGGATGCTTTTAAGCTTAATCAAGCGCCAAGCATAAAGGTTTTTAATAACTCACAAAAAAGTATTAAGTATACAGTTTTTTCTACTCCAGCTATTTCTACATTCAGACCTGAAAAAATTAACTCTTTAGGGCTTAAAAAATTTAAAAAGGAAAAATTATTTCAAAACTTCACTTCTATTGGTCTTGGAAATTATGGCACCGTGTTAGGTAATTTATACCTTAATCACAAAATTGGTAGAGGAGAGGCTTTAGCAGGGTATGTTGATCACAGCTCGTCACAAGGCGGTATTGACGACCTGCAGTTAGAGGATTCGTTTTCAAATAACACGGTTCAGGTCAATTATGCCAAAGCATTAAAAACGTTTATTTGGAATACGAACCTTGTCTATGCCCGTCAAGCTATTAATTGGTATGGACTCCCTAACCCAACAACCTTTTCGATAAACTCTAAGCAAGTTTATTCTGAATTGTCTTTGTTCAGTGGTGTGCAGTTTACAACAGGAGTCTTTAAAAAAGGATCAATTGATTTTCAACGATTTTCAGATGCCTATGGTTCTGACGAATATCGGCTAAAGGCAGAGTCAGTTTTGAAGCTAAACATATTTGATCAATTAATTAACACGGATTTAAGTATTGATTATTTAAATGGGAAATTTAATCAAAACTACCTGGATCCTGAACAAAACAGTTACGGAAATACTCTTTTTTCAGTAGTGTCATCCCATAAATATTTACAGGGAGATTTCGCGGTTTCGGTTGGAGTTAGAGTTGCTTTCTTAATCGATTCTAACAGAAATATAAATAAATTTTATACTTATCCGAATATAAAAGCTAGCTATTCAGTCGTTAATTCTATTGTTTTAGCTTATGCTCAGTTAAAAGGAGATTTAATTCAAAATACGTACTCTGATTTTGCACAAATCAATCCATTTATATCTCCTACTCTTGAAATTCGCCCAAGCTCAACTCCCTATAAATTAATTGTTGGTAGCAAAGGAAAACTGTCAGAATCCATGGCATACGACCTAAACGGAAGCTATTCTAAACAAAACGACAAAGCGCTTTTCCGTTCCAATACCATTTTGAACCCTTCAGTACTTACTAACTACAATCAGGGAAACTCCTTTAGAATCGTCTATGATGACGTTGCTGTTTTTATTGCTTCAGGCGCTTTAGAATTTGACATGAGTAAAAAGTTAATGCTTCGATTAAAAGGAGACCTTTATAAGTATTCAAGTAATTTGGAACCAACGGTTTGGAATTTACCTGATTTTGAAGCGTCTCTGTTTCTAAATTATCAAATCTCAGACAAATGGGCATTGGTTGGAGCTCTTTTTTACTATGGATCCAGACAAGATTTTACTACTAACGATTCCTTACTTTTAGAGACTGCCAATGAGAATTTAGATTCTTTTTTTGATGCTAACTTTCAATTAGATTTTCAGGTTTCACCCCAATGGGGTACCTTTTTGAAAGTAAATAATATGACTAATGCTAATTATAGCCGGTGGAATAATTATCCAGTTCAGGGGTTTCAGGTTTTAGCAGGTACGAGTTATAAGTTTGACTTTTAAGCCAAAGTTATTTTTGCCAAATAATCAAAATGAGGCCCTTCTTCAATTAATTCACAAATAAGTCCAGCCTGTTCACATGCGATTTTTAGATTTTCAAAATCAACGTACATCCAGCTGAAGGTCGCTTCTTGGTCTTTATAACGCACGGTATAGTCTAGTTCGCCGTAATAGTCTTTTGTGGCGTCCATCCAATATCCACCAATTTCATTTTCATACATATATTTAATGTCTGAGGAGTCAATTAGGATTTGCCCATCTGGATTTATAAGTTTTTTTAGATGGCTTAATACAAAAGGCGTATTTGCTAGCGATTGGAAAACACCAGATCCATTCATTAATAATAACAGGGTATCAAAAGAGGAGGTTTCGTCCATTACGTTCAATACATGTGCCTGTCTTAACCCACGCAAACGACAGGCTTCAATCGCCCCTGCAGAAATATCGATTGATTTCACCTTTAGTCCTTTTGATTTTAAATACAAACTATGACTGCCGGCACCACATCCAATATCTAGAACAGTACCCCTAGACAATTTTAAGGCTGTTTTTTCAAGACAAGGCATTTCTGAGTAGTTTCTAAATAAATAGGGCAAGGGTAGAGAGTCTGCTTCTGAAATACTCGTAGAAGTTATTAAGTCTTCAGAGTAATTTCCGAGCTGGTAATCTAAAATTGCAGTTCCAAAAATATCTTTCATCATACTGAGCTATTTATTCTTAGTTTTGCAGCATGCAAGATCAATTAAGAACCCTTTCAAAGCAGGCCAAAGATAAGCAAAAGGAGCATAAAACCTTTTTTATCAAGCTTAGAAAAAAAACACCAAAAAAACTCGATTCAGTTATGGAAAAACTTCATAAATCAGAGTTTGAAAAAACAGACTGTCTTCAGTGTGCAAACTGTTGTAAAACAACCAGTCCAATTTTCACAACTAAAGATATAGAGCGCATTTCAAAATCATTTAGAATTAAAACAAGACATTTTATTGATACCTATCTTATTTTAGATGCCGATTCTGATTATGTTTTGAAAACATCTCCTTGTACGTTCTTGGCAGCCGATAATACCTGTAATATTTATGATTTGCGTCCTAAAGCCTGTCGAGAATATCCACATACCAATCGAAAAAACTTTGAAAAGATATCAGACTTAACACTTAAAAATGTTGCGATCTGTCCAGCTACATTTAACATCGTTGAGGCTTTAAGAGCTAAATTAAAATAATTATATTTATAAAAATTTTAATGATATCATGGAACAGCTTATTCATTATTTCGAAACAATTCCTTCTTTACACCGAAGCGTTATTCTTGTAGGAGGTTTAACGTTTTTTTGGATACTGGAGGGCTCTTTGCCTTTGTTTAAATTTAGTTATAACAAATGGAAACACGCGTTTCCAAACTTATTTTTCACGTTCACAACTATTATAATTAATTTTACATTAGCATTTTTATTACTCGGTGCTGCCGACTGGGTCGTTTTTAATGAGTTTGGAATTCTAAACTGGCTTCCTGAGATGCCCCTTTGGTTGTATGTTCTTTTAGGGGTTCTCCTGATGGATTTTGTAGGCGCTTATTTACCTCATTTTACAGAACATAAAGTACCACCACTTTGGATGGTTCACCTGGTTCATCATTCCGATCACAAGGTAGATACTACAACCGCTAATCGCCACCATCCTTTGGAAAGTATTATTCGTTATGTATTTACTCTTGCTGGGGTTTTTATCATTGGTGCACCTATAGGTATTGTGATGTTATACCAGTCAATGTCACTTATAGCAACTCAGTTTAGTCATGCAAACATCAAACTTCCTAAGAAATTAGATTATGCATTAAGTTTTATATTAATTTCTCCAGATATGCATAAGATTCACCACCACTATCAATTGCCCTACACGGATGCTAACTACGGAAATATTTTTTCTATATGGGACCATTTGTTGGGAACGTATATATACATGGATCGAGAGCATATTGTTTATGGAGTTGATACCTTTCCAAATGAGGAAGAAAACAATAGTTTAAAGCAGTTATTGAAACAACCCTTTCAAGGATACAGAAAACCTACAACGGATACAGTAGGTAAGGCTCTCTAAGTCGTTTGTACTTTTCTATGTCATCTTTCCAACTCGCTCTAATTTGTTGAGCATTCCAGCCGTTTTCAATCTTTTTTTGTAGTAATTCTTGACCTGCTAGTTTGGTGAAAAAGGGATTAAAAAATACTATTTTGTTAGAACTATTTTGGTAAGCATCTATAAGCCATTTTAGTTCGATATAATTTAAACGTGGTTCATTTTGAAGGTTTAATCCTTTGCAAATGTCTCCTTCATGAATTGGGTATTTAGCTCCAATGTTTGGTTTTGGAATAAATTCATAATTATACAAGTCGCCTTTCAAAAAAGGACTTCCAATAATTTGAAATTGGTTTGCAGTCCCTCTCCCCATGCTCATATTAGTTCCTTCAAAAAAGCATAAACTAGGGTATAAGTTAATGGCCTTTGAATTTGGAAGGTTGGGAGAAGGGTTGATTGGTGGTTGGTATATTGTTGAGTGGGTGTAGTTTTGTATAGAAATTACTTTTAATTCGCACTTCACGCCTTCCTTTAGCCAGCCTTCTCCGTTGATCATTTGAGCATATTCTCCAACTGTCATCCCATGCACTACAGGAACAGGATGCACTCCAACAAAACTAGTGTATTTAAGATCCAAAGTAGGACCATCTACATAATGGCCGTTTGGATTTGGACGGTCTAAGATTAAAACAGTGATGCCTAAATTAGCGCATGTCTCCATCATGTAATGAAGTGTTGATAAAAACGTATAAAAACGAGCTCCTACATCTTGAACATCAAAAATAACTACATCTAAGTCGGATAGAATAGCTGCATTAGGAATTTTATTTGAGCCGTATAATGAGACAATTGGAATTCCACTTCCAGCATCGACACCATCTTTTACATACTCGCCAGCATCGGCTCTACCTCTAAATCCGTGCTCGGGCGCAAAAGCCTTTTTGATTATTATATTTAAACTTAATAATGTGTCTATCAAATGTGTATAGCCTTCGGGTTTAAATATAACAGAGGTTTGATTTGCTACAATTCCTATATTTTTATTTTTTAAAATCGGTAGGTAGCGCTCAGTTTGCTGAGCCCCCAAAACAATTGGGCCAGGATTTCTATGAACTTGGATTTGTGACTCAGATTTGTTTGTG
The DNA here is from genome assembly GCA_018608705.1 of Flavobacteriaceae bacterium. Taxonomy (GTDB): domain Bacteria; phylum Bacteroidota; class Bacteroidia; order Flavobacteriales; family Flavobacteriaceae; genus Hel1-33-131. The sequence continues at coordinate 76,316 of JABAZD010000052.1, forward strand.
AAACAAAGAACAACCACAACAAATAATAAAATAGTATTTTTGATAAAATTTAAATGCATTTATAAATTTTGAATTACGAATATTTTTTAGCTAAGCGTATAATAGGAAATAAGTCCTATAAAAGTAGTGTATCAGCACCAATAATAAAAATTGGAATTGCTGCAATTGCAATCAGTATAATTGTGATGCTTATTGCGATTGCTACCGGCTTTGGTTTGGAACGAAAAATCCGTGATAAAGCGGTTGCTTTTAACGGACATATAAGTATTTCTAATTTTGATAGTAATGAGTCAGAGGGTGGGCAAACACCTATTTCTAAAATACAAAATTTTTATCCTAAATTTGAATCTATTTCAGAAATATCTCATATTCAAGCAGTAGCCAATAAGTTTGGAATCATTCGAACCGATACAGATTTTGAAGGCTTATTTTTAAAAGGAGTTGGTTCTGACTACGACTGGCATTATTTTAAAGATTTTTTGGTTGAAGGACGTCTGCCTATTTATTCTAGTAAATATAGTAGTGAGGTTTTAATTTCCACCTATCTGGCAGATCGTTTGGGTTTTGTTACTGGAGATAGTTTTCAGATGCATTTCATAAAGCCTGATCCAGGTAAAGCTCCAAGTATTATGAAATATGATATTGTGGGTATATTTAATTCTGGCTTTGAAGAATTAGATAGAACCTATGTAATAGGGGATATTAACCATGTTCAAAGATTAAATAAATGGACCAAAGACCAAATTGGAAATTTTGAAGTGTTTGTGTCAAATTTTAATGAGTTGGATCGTATTGGTAGCCAAGTATATTCTCAAACACCTTCGACTCTTAATACTACAACTGTTAAACAAAAGTATGCTACTATTTTTGAGTGGATACCAATTTTTACGACCAATATTTACATTATTTTGGCTATCATGATTTTTGTAGGAGCAATCAATATGATTACGGCTTTATTGGTTTTAATATTAGAGCGTACTCAAATGATTGGGGTTCTGAAGTCATTGGGAAGTAGTAATTCTAGTATTCAAAAGCTTTTCTTATATAATGCCTCTTACCTAATAATCTGTGGGTTGTTTTGGGGGAATCTAATAGGACTAGGTATTTTATTAATTCAAAAAAAATTTCAATTTCTATCTTTAGATCCGTCTGTTTATTATGTTACCGTAGCTCCAGTCTATCTTGATTGGTCATATGTATTTTTACTTAACTTAATGACTTTTGTACTATGTTTTCTAATGTTATTAATTCCCTCTTTTATAATTAGTAAAATCACACCTGTTAAAGCGATTAATTTCAATTAAAAGTTCTGAATTTCTCATTTGTAAGACCATATATTTAACGTAATTTTGCAGTAAATTCAAAGTAATGAAATACGTCGAAAATATTTTAGGTACTATAGGAAATACTCCTTTAGTAAAAATGAATGTATTGACAAAGGAATTACCTTGTTTGGTATTAGCTAAATATGAAACATTTAACCCTGGAAACTCGGTTAAAGATCGTATGGCCTTACAAATGATTTCTGATGCAGAGGCAGATGGCCGTCTAAAGCCCGGAGGAACTATTATTGAGGGCACTTCTGGAAATACAGGAATGGGTTTAGCTTTGGCTGGAATCGTTAAAGGATATAAATGTATTTTTGTATTAGCAGACAAGCAATCAAAAGAAAAAATGGATATTTTACGTGCTGTAGGAGCTGAAGTTATTGTTTGTCCTTCATCTGTTGAGCCAGAAGATCCAAGTTCTTATTATTCTGTGTCTAAAAGATTGGCTGAAGAAACACCTAATTCTTGGTATGTCAATCAATATGACAATCCAAGTAATTGTAAGGCTCATTTTCTTAGTACGGGCCCAGAAATATGGGATCAGACAGATGGTAAAATCACTCATTTTGTTGTTGGAGTTGGTACTGGAGGGACAATCTCAGGAGTTGGAAGTTATTTAAAAATGAAAAACCCAAATATTAAAATATGGGGAATTGACACGTATGGAAGTGTTTTTAAGAAATACCATGAAACAGGTATTTTTGATGAAAATGAGATTTATCCATACATAACAGAGGGAATCGGAGAAGATATTTTACCTAAGAATGTTAATTTTGGAGTTATTGATGGCTTTACCAAAGTAACTGATAAGGATGCAGCTATTTACACTCAGCGTTTGGCTCGAGAAGAAGGTATGTTTTTGGGTAACTCTGCAGGGGCCGCTGTAAAAGGTCTGCTTCAGCTAAAGTCAAACTTTAAGGAAGATGATGTAGTAGTTGTGTTATTCCATGACCACGGTACTCGCTATGTTGGTAAAATGTTTAATGACGACTGGATGCGTGAAATGAAATATATAAAATAATTTAAATTAATAGATTGTTAAATTACTATTCAATTTTGATTAAAAATAAAGTTATTGAATTAATGATATTTAATGTTTTTTAAACCTAATTTCATAAATTGCCTTATGAAGATGTTTTACAGAGTTTTATTGTATTTACAAAAATATGGCTTTTACGTATGCCAGCGTATAGCAGACCGTTTCGGAATGCGTGCTTTGGTAGTTAGAACTTCATTTATTTACTTAACATTTGTAACGTTAGGGTTTGGTTTTGCTTTTTATTTATTCCTTGCTTTTTGGATTAGAATTAAGGATTTAATATACTCCAAGAGAACCTCTGTTTTTGATATTTAGATTATGGAAAACCCTTTTGTGAAGCTATTTAGATCAAAAATTAATACAGCTGTTAGTTTGTTAATTTTACTTTTATTCACAGGAATAGTTGGATTCAAATTAATGTCAAATTATTCATGGCTTGATGCGGTTTACATGACAGTAATTACAGTGACAACTGTTGGTTTTGGAGAAGTTCAACCTTTAGATACACACGCAAAAATTTTTACAGTTTTTTTAATATTAACTAGTGTGTTTATTGTTGGTTATGCTTTTAAAATTATTACAGAATATTTGATATCTAAAAATGATATATCCGAACTAAAATACAAAAAGATGCAAAAAGAAATTGATTCGCTTTCCAATCATATTGTAATATGTGGCTTTGGAAGAAATGGAAAACAGTCTGCTAAAAAGTTACTAATGCATAATCGTTCCTTTGTGGTTATTGAATCTGATAAAGAGCTAATAGAAAAACATCAAAAAGATGGCATTCTATTTGTTTGGGGAGATGCAAAGGAAGATGAGGCGCTTAATCTTGCAGGACTGAATCGTGCAGAGTGTTTAATCTCCGCATTACCTAACGACTCTGATAACGTGTTTGTGGTTCTGTCGGCTCGTCAAATGAATACACAAATGCGTATTATAAGTCGTGCTTCTAAAGAATCTTCTTACAGTAAATTAAAATTGGCTGGTGCAAATAATGTAATTTTACCAGATATAATTGGTGGAGATCATATGGCTTCTTTAGTTGTTGTTCCTGATCTATTAGAGTTTGTTGATAACCTTTCTATTGTTGGAGAAGGAGGTATTAACATTGAGGAAATAGCAGTAGAGCAACTTTATGACACATCCAGTGTAAAGACTATCCAAGATTTACAATTGCGAAAAAATACTGGCTGTAGTGTTATCGGATATAAGACCCATACTGGTCAATATGTAGTTAACCCTGAAGCCAGCCAGAATCTTGTTCCTAATTCAAAAGTGATTGTTTTAGGACGTCCAGAACAAATTCAGAAACTTAATTTAACTTACAACATCAACATCAAATAATCTATATTATTTTTGATCCAAATCTGCTAACACATTTTAATAACTCATTTTTTTTTCTCATCTTGTTAATCAATTAAATAAGAATATAATTTAGATTATGAAAACATACATTCAAACTGCTATTGCTATGATTTTACCCTTTATCTCTTTTGCTCAAGACAAAGGGATAGATCAAATTATTGATGAAAAATTTGGTAATGCTACAGGCTGGTTTGTAGATTTTATTTTTTATAAAATCCAATTTTCTGAAAATATTCAAATTTTCTGGGTACTATTTCCGTTAATTTTAGGAGCTACCTATTTTACTATTTATTTTAAATTTATAAATTTCACTGGTTTTATAACTTCCATCAATATAGTTAGAGGAAAGTATGATGATTTAGATGATCATGAAGTTACTCCACTTGAAAGTGATCCAATTTCAGAAAGTAACAATATTGAGCTTAACAAACTTAAAGATATTGAAGGTGAGGTTACTCACTTTCAAGCTCTTACAGCTGCTTTGTCTGCTACAGTTGGACTTGGGAATATTGCAGGGGTTGCTATAGCTGTATCTATTGGTGGTGCTGGTGCTACTTTTTGGATGATCGTAGCTGGTTTTCTAGGAATGGCATCCAAGTTTGTGGAATGTACTCTTGGAGTTAAATACAGAGATGTTGACGAAAATGGCACCGTATATGGAGGTCCAATGTATTATCTAACTAAAGGACTTAAGTCAAAAGGTCTTGAAAAATTAGGTAAATTCTTAGCAATTATTTTTGCGATTTTTGTTATTGGGGGTTCTTTTGGAGGTGGCAATATGTTTCAAGTAAATCAGGCTTTTCAGTTAGTTGAAAATATTACTGGAGGGGAAACTTCTTTCATTCACGGAAAAGGTTGGCTATTTGGATTAGTCATGGCATTCCTAGTCGGAATAGTAATTATAGGTGGTATTAAAAAAATTGCAAAAGTCACTGATAAAATTGTGCCATTTATGGTTGTAATATATGTGTCTGCGTCTTTGTTTGTAATTCTTTCAAATTACACCATGATTGGAGATGCATTTGCTCAAATATTTAAAGGTGCTTTCAGTCCAGAAGGTGTTGCTGGTGGTGCTATTGGAGTCTTAGTTCAAGGATTTAAACGTGCAGCATTTTCAAATGAGGCGGGTGTAGGATCTGCTTCAATTGCTCACTCAGCTGTTAAGACTAAATATGCTGCATCAGAAGGAATGGTAGCATTGTTAGAACCTTTTATTGATACCGTAGTAGTTTGTACGATGACCGCTTTAGTTTTAATAATAACGGGGAATGTGACTGCTGAAAATTCTAGTTTAAACGATGCACAGGCAATTCTTTTAACCTCTGGAGCTTTTGAGTCAGTTATTTCATGGTTTCCATATGTTCTTACAGTAGCTGTTGTTCTGTTTGCATTTAGCACTATGATTTCATGGTCTTATTATGGTTTCCAAGGTTGGGCTTATTTATTTGGAAGATCAAAGAAAATGGAATATTTATATAAAATTATATTTTGTCTATTCGTGATTGTTGGTTCAGCAGCCAGTTTAGGTTCTGTGATTGGTTTCTCCGATGCTATGATTTTTGCTATGATGGTGCCAAACATGGTTGGAATTGTCATTCTAGCTCCTAAAGTAAAAAAAGAACTTCTAAGATTTATGGATTTGATTAAATGATAGCTTAATTGCTTTTTTAGGCTGAACTACTACTTCTATCTGAAAATTCTAATTGTTTTGAGGTCCTACAATTATCTATTGATTATTTCGTAATAATCACTTTCTTTGTACATAAGTACTGACTAATTGTTTCAAGTTCTTCTACTAAAAAAAAATCTGATTCAGAGTAATTAATTTATACATTGTTACAGTAGTGTAGTTGATGCTGCAGCTTGTTAATAAATTATAAATGATTTGTTATCAATTATTTTTGAAAAAGGTTTGTTAAAGTAGGTTTATAATTTATTTAGTATTTAACAAAAGTTAGGGAATTTCCGTTCAAATAGTTGAATATTATTAAATATATTTGAACTTTAATCGAAAAAAATATGAATTTTAATTCTTCAGAAGAACACATATTAATAGCTAACTCCGCTAAAGAGTTTGCCGAACAGTATATTCGACCTCACATAATGGAATGGGATGAGTCTCAATATTTCCCCGCAGACGTGTTACACAAAGCTGGAGAAATGGGATTTATGGGTATTTTTATTCCAGAAGAATATGGAGGCTCTGGACTTGGTTATCATGAATATATCTCAATTATTGAAGAAATTTCCAAAGTTGACCCGTCCATAGGATTGTCTATCGCTGCTCATAATTCACTTTGTACTGGACATATACATTATTTCGGTAACAATGAACAAAAGAAAAAGTGGCTACCTAAGTTAGCTTCAGGAAAATGGATTGGTGCATGGGGTCTAACAGAACATAATACTGGAAGTGATGCTGGAGGAATGAACACAACAGCCACAAAAGATGGAGATTTTTTTGTTTTAAATGGTTCTAAAAATTTTATTACTCATGGTATTAGCGGAGATGTAGCCGTAGTTATTGCTAGGACAGGTGAAAAAGGAAATTCACATGGAATGTCAGCTTTTGTTATAGAAAAAGGAACTCCTGGTTTTTCCTCCGGTAAAAAAGAAGATAAATTGGGTATGCGCGCAAGTGAAACAGCAGAGCTAGTATTTGACAACTGTCGCATTCATAAGGATAATTTACTTGGTGAAGAGGGTGATGGTTTTATCCAGTCTCTCAAAATTTTAGACGGAGGAAGAATTTCAATTGGAGCTTTGTCATTGGGTATATCCAAAGGCGCGTATGAAGCTTCCTTAAAATATGCTAAAGAACGTGTCCAGTTTGGGAAGCCAATATCAAGTTTTCAAGCAGTATCGTTTAAACTGTCTGATATGGCTACTGAAATAGAGGCATCGGAGTTACTACTACACAAAGCAGCTTTTTTAAAAAATAGAGGTGATAAAGTGACTACTTTAGGAGCGATGGCTAAGTTGTATGCTAGCGAAGCTTGTGTAAAAATCGCTAACGAAGCTGTTCAGATTCATGGAGGATATGGCTATACAAAAGAATTTCCTGTAGAAAAGTTTTATAGAGATTCTAAACTATGCACTATAGGTGAGGGAACTACTGAAATTCAAAAAGTAGTAATCTCTAGAAATATTTTAAAATAAGCATTGCAAAACAATAATTAATTTTATATTTGCACTCAATTATAAAAGAGAGGAGGTTAAGACATTATGTTGATAATACCAATAAAAGAAGGAGAAAATATAGATAGAGCGTTGAAACGTTTTAAGCGCAAGTTTGATAAAACTGGTACCAAACGTTCTCTGCAAACCCGAAAGCAGTTTGAGAAGCCGTCTGTTAAGCGTAGAGCTCAAATTCAGAAAGCACAATATATTCAAGGATTAAGAGACGCTGAAAACTTATAGTTTTCATTACTAACTAATCAAAAAAGCACCCTAAAATAGGGTGCTTTTTGTTTTTGTAATATTACTAATAACTTTCTAAGCTTTGGCTGAGTGTGATTTGGTTTTAACGGATTTACTTTCACTTTCAACTCTATTTACTGAGCTTTAATTATAAATTTTTATTTATATTAGTGTTAAACATTTATTAATGGCTGTCAAAGAATTTATTGACTTTTTACTATTTGAGAAAAAGTATTCAAATCATACTGCTGTAGCTTATAAAAAAGATATAGAAATGTTTGAACTATTTCTGTCAAAAGAATTTTCTAAATCTAAAGCCTCAAATGCAAATTATGCTCAAATTAGAAGTTGGATTGTTAAGTTAGTTAATGCAAATATCTCCAACCGTACGATTAATCGTAAGTTGTCGTCGTTAAATAGTTACTATAAGTTTTTGCTAAAGATTAACGCTATAGGATTAAACCCGTTAACTAAGCACAAGGCCTTGAAGATGAGTAAAAAGCTTCAAATTCCATTTTCAGAGACTGAAATTATAAGTGTTTTAAACATGATAGAAATAGATAGTTTTGAAGGTCTTAGAAACAAGCTCATTGTTGAAATGTTTTATTCAACAGGGATGCGTCGGATAGAGTTAGTTAACCTTCAGTTGAGTGATATTGATGTTGCTAAAAGTCAAGTAAAGGTACTCGGCAAGCGAAATAAAGAAAGATTTATCCCGTTGTTGCAAACGGTTCTTGATACCTACAAAGGATACATGGCTGTTCGTTCTAGTATAAAAAATTCAGAAACCTCGAAATTTATTTTTTTGACCAAAAACGGACTAAGGGTGTATGATAAACTTGTTTACAGAGTGATTATAAATTATTTTGATACTATTTCATCTAAAGTTAAAAAAAGTCCTCACATTTTGAGACATTCCTTTGCAACTCATTTGTTAAATAACGGAGCTGATCTTAATTCAGTGAAAGAACTTTTAGGTCATTCTAGTTTAGCTGCTACTCAAATTTATACACATAATAGCATAACCGAGCTCAAAAAAGTATATAACAAAGCACACCCTAGAACAATCTCTTAGTTGTGAAGTTTAACCTTAATACAATCTTATTTTTAAAGTAGAAAGCTAATCAGTTAATTTTAATGTTGATCAAAAACTAATCAAATTCATACAAATACGAATGGATAAATTAGATCAATTTTATGATAAGATAAATAAGTCAACTATTCTTTTTAAGTTTAAAAATTCATCTGAAAAGGCTAACAAGATCTTTGAGGTTCAATTATCGATACCTGGTGGAGTTATAAATATTAATAAAGTTTTTAGAACTTTTGAAGAAGGAGTTAATATTACTGCTAGTGTTTTAAAAAGACAGTTGAAAAAACGAAAAGAAAAATTACGCAAATATTCATGATATTTTTCTTAAAAAATGTTTTGAAACATAAAAAATATATATACATTTGCAGTCCGCTAGAAATAGCGGGTTTTTTTAGTGCCTTAAAAACACCAAAAAAATGCCGATGTAGCTCAGCTGGCTAGAGCAGCTGATTTGTAATCAGCAGGTCGTGGGT
>JABAZD010000069.1 GCA_018608705.1 Flavobacteriaceae bacterium
CTGAAAGCAAATGAAGAAGATGCTAAAAGGTTTTATGACGAAATGAAGCTAAAATACAGGAAGGAATGATAGCACCGCAAATAGCAGCAATAAGCAAAGAATCTGTAAAAAGAGGGTTTGCAAGCGAAAAGATTAGCGTCACGTGGAGGCACTACATTAGTGGTGTTTCTACATATACTTTGTACGACACAGGGGCTTCGACTGCATTTCCTTTTGCTTATGGTGGTATTCCAGTTCCTTATAACGCTTATTTCAGTCAATTTATGTTAGCTTCAATGCCTTATAGTTCTCGGCAGTTTCCTAATGGAAGTTCTTTAACTTTAAGTGTTTATGTGGACAATGTTTTAAAAGGTAGCAGATCGGCAACTTATGGGAATAATGTAAGGGAAACGGTTCTTTTAGATTTTGGGCAAACAATAGAAATAAATAGAGATCAAGTTGTAACGCTAAGATTACAAGTCAACGGACAATGGTGGTATTCGTGTAGCACTTCAATAATAACACAAAGATAAAATTATGACACAACCAAAATTTGCACTGATTCCGACAGCGGTTAAACTAGCTTCTCCAGCCAATTCAAAAATTTATTCTGTTTTGCCGAGCAATGAAGATGTGGATTTTAATATGAACCACACAAATCAATATTCACAAAGATCCAGAGTAACAGAAGATTTTTTAGTTGAAAGGCAGTTTGAAGCTCGTTTAGACTGGGGAAGAACAACGCTTTTTGGAGACGAATGCCCTTCGCTAACCATAGGAATAGTGGCGACAAATAGAATAGCTTTTAGTGAAGAATTTGATTCTTATGCTTGGACTCAAGATAATGTTGCTGTCATAAATGATGCGGCTATTTCTCCCAGTGGAGAGCTTAACGGCACTTTTTTAAAATCAACTGCATCAAGCGGTTATCACGGTGTTAAACAAGATTTTACAAATAATCAGTATGGTCAATTTTATAAGAGTATGTCTTGCTATGTTAAAAGAGGGGATAGTAGGTATTGCTATATGAGGTATTATGAAGGGAGCCAATCAGCTAACGAATTAACGCTTAGGTTTGATTTTGATACTGGAATAGCGACTTTAATAAGTAGTAATAATACAACTGTTTATAGAATGGTTTCGCAACCAAACCCTTTAGCAAATGGATGGTATCGATTAGAGATTGCATTTGAAAGCACAGGGTGGAATGAATCTGTTATGGCTATTCAACCAGATTTCGGAAGTACTGTTTATGTGTGGGGAGCACAAGCTGAAATTTACAATCGAGGAGCTTCAAGTGGTGGTGTTCAAACTTATGCTTTTTGCGCACCTTATATATATACTTTGCAATCTTATGTATCGCCTTCAGACGAAGATGAAGTTAAAACTTCGCAAAGTAATTTATTTGAAAATTCTCAAGGTACTTTTTTTGTGCATATTGACGAGCAGTTTAAAGGAGTATCTACAAATAGGCAAGGTATATCTATTTCTGGAGCTGGTTCCGATACAGCGGGAGCTAACCGAGCTGTATGGTGGTTTGATACTGGTTCACAAAACAATAGGGTTGCAATAAGTGTTCAATTATATGGGGGGTCGGCTCAAACTATTTTTACCTTTGTAAGTCCATACACTCACTTTACAAATACTCCCAATAAAATGGCTATTAGTTGGAGTGGAGGTGAAATTAAAGTAGCATTAAATGGAGGATTAGCTTATGGAGGTTCAAACCCTAGTGGAAGTGTTCCAACCTTATTACATACTGCATCTTTTACAAGTGATAGCGAAAACTTTCCTTTTTTCGGAAGAGCTAAAGATATGAGGTATTACGACGAAGTTTTGTCAAATGAAGAATTAATTGAATTAACTTTAAGGAATTAAAATATGAAAGTTGGAAAATACGAATTTAATAGCGAAGAGCAAGCCTTAAAAAAAATAAAAAATTTAGGTATTTATATTGATGTGGATGGAAATGAAGCGCCATCGCACAGGCATACAATAATTATTTTAGGTCAAACAGTTTTACAAGAGGCTAAATATAGCGTTGAAAAAATTAAATTAACTAAAGAAGAAAAAGAGTCTATTGAATGGGTTCATTTTAATACTGAATATAAAGAAATTTACACAATGACAGAAAACCCTATTTTAGGAGTTTACCGTGTAGACGTACTTTGGCAAGGAATAGACGAAAACCCTTATGGGTGGAAAAGTTATGAAATTGACTTAGACGATGAGGGGACTCACTCGTTCGGTATTTCATATTTAGAAAACAAAATATAATGACAATACAAGATTTGAAAATAGGAATTTTAAACGCCATCACTTTTGGTGTAAGTTTTACGCATATAGAAAACGGATTAAAAATAATTTTGCTTTTACTTTCAATAGGGTACACGGCACAGAAAATATATGAAACTCATATAAATAAAAAATGACAGAAAATTTTAAAAAAAGTGAGTTTGATTGCAAGTGTGGGTGCGATATGCCTGATGATGTTTTAGCTAATATCACTAAATTAGCAAGTCAATTGCAGTATATTAGAGATAACGTAGCACTACCTATAACGATTAATAGTGGTTATAGGTGTGAGGCTCATAATAGTTCTGATGCCGTAAAAGGCTCTAAAAATTCTCAACATTTACTAGGCAAAGCAGTTGACATTGTTATTAATGGACTTGACCCCGTTTTAGACACTTATGACTATTTAGATGACCTTATGCGAACTGGCGAAATACTTCAAGGCGGTTTAGGAATGTACAAATCTTTTACGCATTACGATATTAGAAAAACTAAAGCACGTTGGAACTATGCCTAAATACAAAGAACAAAACGGAACTACAAGAGTAGGAGACGCATTACGTTGGTTATTAAAACAAGGTAAAGAAGTAGCCCCAGAGCTTTTAAAAATAGCGTCTAATGTTACAGGGATTGAAGCTTTGGAGTTATTAGCAAATAAAATCGGAGCTGATACCGTTTTAAGTGAAACAGATAAACAACTTTTATTAGAGGAGTTAAACTTTGATAAAAT
>JABAZD010000027.1 GCA_018608705.1 Flavobacteriaceae bacterium
CTTCCCCATCTACCACGGAGGGACCCTTGACGTAAAACCAAAAGGTGTCGGGTTCTGAAGCATGTGTGTAATCGCCGCTAAGCAACGTCCAACTTTGATCTGATACCGTTACAGGATTGGATAGAAGACTGGAGTAAACCGGATCTGAACCCGCAACATCACTTCTTATTGTTAAGTCTGCAGTTCCAGAAGAACCTAGGGTTAATTTAACGTATACATAAAATGTATAGGTTTCGCCTACAGTCAATAAATTATCTAAATAGATTCTAGGACTGTGCCAATTTGCTGTTCTTCCACTAACATAAAGGCTATTAGAACCCGATTGTGCTGCCTCATCAGTTAACGAAAGTGTGGCACCTCCCCATGGGCCCCACCCATCAGTTGAGTTTTCAAAACTACTAAAGGAGACGGCATCTGTGTTATTTGATGGTCGAAGGTTTCCATCAATATCATAAACAGGTGAAAAGCTGGAATTCCCTGCATCAATGGCTGGAGACCCTTCTAAAAGTTCAAAATTAGTCTGACTGATGTCTATGGCACCATTAACTACGGAGGGCACTGTTGTAAATATGGGATCTACGTCAATCATATTGCAGCAGGAAATATAATTATAAGGAACTCCATTATCATCTGAGGGAAGTTTACCATTTAAAAAAATATTATTACTAACATTTCTTGAACCACTAATATTTGGAAGCTCTATTGCAGAAAATAAATTATCTCTAGTAACAACAATATTATTTACAACCGTAGCATTTACAACTCTATTTGCTTTAATCCCTCCCACTTTTTGACCTCTGTGAGCAGGATTGCCATCGGCGACCGATAAATCTTGAATTATTTCATGTACACCATTATAGTACAAGGTGTTATTTTGAAAAATAGCTGAAGCTCCTAATGAATTATCAAAATTAATACCATTTTTTCCATTATTAACACATACATTATTTTCAAATAAAAATGTTCCTACATACCCATCATCACTTCGAGTTACATACAATCCCTGACCATCTAAAATATTATTGTAATCAGCGGTTCCATAATTTGGATTTGTATTGCCTGAATTATCCGGAAGTTGAGTAACATAAAAAGGGATTCGATTCCAGTTATTATAAACGAGGTTCCCTCGCATAATCATTTTTACATCAGTGTAATTATCTGATTCTGAACTAGCAATTGTTTCCGCAAATACCACTGCACTTGAAGCTGATGAAGTCCACCAAGTACAATTGTATACTTCGTTATACTCTATTGTTATATGATCAGAATCGTTAAATCGAATCCCCGAACCAGTAGTGTCATGAACAGAATTATTTCTAACAATAATGTGATGATGCGCGCCATAACCTCCCCATATTCCTTTGCCAGAAAAATAACTGTGATTATATGTTATTGAGTCATTGTCGTCCAAAGCAGCTAAAACTTTATACTCACGATTGGCATAAGCTTGTGAATAATTAATATTCGCAGCAGGTCCTTCTACTTCAAAACCATCAATTATAATATAGTTCATGTTGTTGGAAATTACAATCCCCCCCCGCCCATCAAATTCAATTTTTGGGGTATGATCTTGATAGTTTTTTAAAGTGATATATGCCCCCTGTGTTCCAGTCTTGTTAATCGTAACTACATGTGGATTGCTCATGTTTGTATTATTTGAAGGATCAACAGTTCCAAATCCACTATTTCGGTAAGTGCCATTCATCACATAAACAGTACCACCTGCTTCAACCTCTAAAATCCCTTTATTTATAGTTTTGAAAGGGGAATCTTCAGATCCATTGTTCGTGTCTAAACCAAATTCGTTAGAAATATAAAAATCCTGAGAATTTAGTTCAAAAGAAACTAATGAGATTACTACTATCAACAAACTTCTTACCATAGTTATTTATAGAGTTTAGTACTTTAAAGATATGATTAACAACATAACTATAATATAATTATTAAATCAAAAAACACGAATTTTGAAGAAACATTAAATTTTAAAAATTAATAACACAATTATAAAGATGGATCTGTCTTGACATATTCACGCATTACTTTTAATTTATTACTATATATCTTAACTAATTCTGCATTCACTGGAAATTTAGAAATATCAATATTTTGTTTCAGATCAGTTTTCAAATTATATAACATATTTCCTAAATACTCTTTGCCACGATAAAATTCTGTGTATGAATAATTATTGTCAATAACAGCTTCACCCTCCTTGTAACGAGTGTATACTTCTTTTTTAAGTTGAATTGAAGGATCTTCTAAAACTGGTGTCAAACTCATGCCTTGTATATATTCAGGTGGAGTAATATTTGCTATTTCACATAAAGTTGGGTACACATCTACTAATTCAGTAAAAGAGCTTGTTACTTTATTTTTAGCATAATTTGGAGAAGATATAATAAATGGAATTTTAACAGCCTCGTGAAATGTACTATGCTTACACCAAAAACCATGTTCACCTAAAAAATAACCATGATCACTCCATAGAATTATTGTCGTATTATCTCTCAAACCTAAATCATCTAATCCTTTAATTAGCTCTCCAATAAGGGCATCCATATAAGTTACACTGGCATAATATCCATGAACAAGGTTTTTTGCTAAATCATCACTTAATTGACCTTCTGCTGGGACATCTAAGTAATTTTTTCTTAATTCTGCTGAATTATGTTGTGCTTCCATAGCAATAAGTGGTGAGTTTTCCGGCTGGTAATTATTATCTGCTAATTTTATAGAGTCATGGTTATACATATCCCAATACTTCTTCGGCTGGATAAAAGGTAAATGAGGAGACACATAGCCTACAGCCATAAAAAATGGTTGATTAGTTTCTTTTAATAATTTTAATTTATTGACCGCTTTCTTAGTTATTTTGCCATCGTTGTATGCATAATCATCTACATCTGGATATTCATATGTGAGATTCTTATTGCCATACTCCCCTTTTTCTGCGTTATTTACTCTTTCTATTGATTTAGGATCCTGAAAGTCAGATTGAATTTGTCCCTTATCTTTTTCTGACCAATGCTGTTGAAAATCATCTGAGTGGTGATAAATCTTTCCATAGGAAATTGTTTCATATCCATTGTCCTTAAATATTTGATTTAAAGAAATTGCTTTTGGAGTATCTTCGTGAGCTCTTGTAGAGTAATCGTTAAATCTATTTTGACTCGGTCGAATCCCTGTCATAAGACTCGCTCTACTTGCTCCACAAACTGCTATATTAGTATAAGCATTATTAAATTGAAGACCTTCTGAAGCTAATTTATCAATATTAGGGGTGATCATTTTTGTTTCTCCGTATGAACTAATCTTGGGTCTAAAATCATCAATTGAAATGAAAAGAATATTTTGTTTTTTGGTTTGTTCCTGACTAGTAATAGTCTGAGGTGTTATGATAATTCCTAATAAAAAGATACTTGTTTTGTAAATTAAATTCATAATAAATGTTTAGTTTGATGTAATATTTGATGCTTTGAACCCTATTCGTATGGCTCTAGCAATAAGCTTTTTAGTAGATGTGATTTTGATTGGTTCTGTATATAATAACCAACGGTCATCTCCAATCATCTCTTCTATTTGATAGCCAATTGAAGCACCATTAGTCTCGCAATACATTTGGACAAGACCATCCGAATTAATCTTGATGTTTACATCTGATGTTTTTGGCTGAATCATATCAGGCCAGAACCCCTTGATAATTTCACTTTCTGCCTTAAAGCCTTGATCATTGATATCAGTTTGCCATTTAGAAAGGGCCGTTCTTAATTCTATAAGTTTAGGTTTATAAGTTGGATTAGTTACTAAATTATGAACTTCATAGGGATCTGTATATAAATCATAAAGCTCCTCAACAGGTTTTGTTTTCATGAAAATATAAGCTGCATCTCCACTCAATTCTCTGTTAATGTCCATATCAATTAGTTTCTTGTTCATGGGAACTTTCTCTCGGTATTTATTTCTAAAAATTAGAGGTAGTTCTGTCATGAAGTTTTTAATATAAACAAATCGTCCATCTAAAACTGAACGCTGCATATCTGTAGATTCATCAAATCTATCGGCAGAACCAAAAATATAATCTCTGGATTCTTTTTTATATCGACCCGCAAATGCCTGACCGTCTGTATGGTCAGGGGGTTCAATATCTAATAATGACATGACAGTAGGTCCTAAATCCATTAATGAGACTAATGCATTCTCAACGTCTCCAGCTTTATACATATTAGGGTATCTAATGATTAAAGGGACGTGAAGCCCACTGTTTCCTACAGCACGCTTTTGTCTCAAAAGGTTTCCACCGTGATCACTCCAGAAAAAGATTATTGTGTTCTTAAGTAGGTCTTTAGCTTCTAAATCTTTTAATAATTGACCAACTTCTTTATCAAGTGCTTCAATATTGGAATATTTAATGGCTAAATCATTTCTAACTTCGGGGATGTCAGGATAATAATCAGGAACTATAACCTCATTAGGAAATACAGTTAGTGGTTTATCTTTTCGCAACCAAATCCTTGACTCATGAGTAGTATATGAGTTTTTTACATAAAAAAAAGGCTGGTTTTCTGGTATTTTATCAAATAGGTTTGATCCCAAAGTGTGGTCCCAAGCAGTGAATGGGGCATTAAACTGATAATCACATTTATTATCATTAATACAATAATATCCTTCAGCTCTTAGATACTGAGTAAAAGGTTTTACGATTTCGGGTGTTACGACCTCATACTCTGGAATAGGGTTTCCGGCTTTATCAACTCTATTTGTTACTGTTTTTAAAGTTAAATTTTCTGGAGTCTTATAATTGTTCAGGTCACCTGTGCGCATATTGTGTGCTCCTAAACGGGCTGGATACATGCTTGTGATAATCGAGAAACGACTAGGTGCACACACACCAACTGTAGAATATGCATTGGAGTATCTAACTCCTTCAGCCGCTAGTTTATCAATATTTGGTGTCTTAATTTGATCAACTCCGTAAGCGCCCATAATAGGCCCTACATCTTCACAACTAATCCAAACAACATTAAAAGGTTTTTGGTCATTTTCTTGAGCATTTACTACATTGAAACTAATTCCAAAAAAAATATTTAAAATAAAAAATAAAACAGATTTCATAATCTTTAATTTAATAATGAGATTTAATATAATTTTCAGCTTTCAAGGCATGTAAATTTTCTTTAGAAACTTTATTCCATTTTGAATTCCTATCTAACGGATGAAGAGTTGGTTTTATTAATGGCATCTTATTTGAAATTAAAATATCATTTTGAGACAACATCCATTTGTGTAATACATGTGATAGTTGCTCTTTAATATTTTTATACTTATGAATTTTAATTATGTTGTTTTTTTGAAAAGGATCAGTTTGAAGATCATATAATTCTTCGTAAGGCACATTAGGAAAAGATTCTGCGCCTATTTTAATGAAAGAATTTACAACAGTATTATTACCTAAATTAGATTCATAAACTTCAAACGAGTTGTAATTTCTAATAAACTTATATCGCATTCCTCTCACAGCGCGAGAAGGAAATATTTTACAAGATTGTATGTTTTGTCTAGTTGCTAATGAAAAAACATAGTCATTAACTTTAGATTCATCTCCTTTAAGAGTTTTGTAAAAACTTTTTCCGTCAATGTCCTTAGGGATTTCAGCCGATATAATATCTAGAAATGTAGGTAAAATGTCAACAAGACTAAGTAATGTTTGTGACGTTGATCCTGGTTCAACAACTCCAGGCCACCTCACAACAAAAGGAATTCTGAGTCCTTGCTCTGAAACTCCCCATTTTCCTGAAATACCATGATCAGAAGCATACACAAATACAGAGTTCTTTTTTAAGCCATATGAATTAACCATTTCTAATACTGCTTCTAACTGACTGTTATCACTTTTAATATTTTGATAATATCCTGGTTTATAATTAGGTACATTACTTCCACTGTAGGGCAAAGGATAGATATCATTTTTTGTGTAATTGCCATCTTTGGGGTAAGGACCATGGGGATAGTCTGAAGTAACAAATAAACAAAAAGGTTTATTTACACTAGATAAGTAAGTATCAATAGCGTCTAGAGGCAAATAACGATGGTTTACAGAACCAAAATATTGAGTCCATTTAAAAACTGAGTTTGGTTTGACATGACTCTTTCCTGCCAAAACAACCTCATATCCCTCTACACTTAAATAGTCTATAACTGTTTTTAAATCTTTTTTAACAGGAAGATGATTTGCCATACATCCATTTTTCACAGGATACATACCAGTAAATATTTGTGAACGGCTGGGAGCACAGATTGATTGGGATGTATAAAAATTATTAAATC
The DNA here is from genome assembly GCA_018608705.1 of Flavobacteriaceae bacterium. Taxonomy (GTDB): domain Bacteria; phylum Bacteroidota; class Bacteroidia; order Flavobacteriales; family Flavobacteriaceae; genus Hel1-33-131. Next base: position 6,325 of record JABAZD010000027.1, read on the forward strand.
TCATCCCATCCATCGCGAGTTGATCTAAAGCTGGTGTATGAACTTTTGGGTTACCGTAGGCACCGTAATCCAACTGATCTTGATCATCAGCTAAATAAAAAATGAAATTAGGCCTAGTTGATTTTTCCTGTGCTGCAGAGTGAAAGCACAAGGACATAAACAAAAGACTAAATAGTCGAATTAGAAACACATTTGTTTTCATTGGTTTACTATTACAAATTTGATAACCTCTTGACTGTCTTGGGTAGTTGATTTTAAAATATACAAACCAGATGACAAAAAATCTACGTCTATGTCTATACTGTTCATGGGTGTGAAATTTTTGTTATAAACTTCAGTTCCGTTAGCTTGGAATATACTAATTTCTCTTGGATAGGAATTTTCAAAACATAATTCAATTTTGGATTGAACAGGATTTGGAAATAACTTTAATTTCATTTTATTTTCAAATGGAGAGTCTAATATGGAACTTAAACTAGTATCTATTGTAAAGACCAAACTTTGCATTGTCATAGGCTCGACTGACATAGTTATATGATTTGCTTGAAGATCTATATGATCTGTTGACTGACTACTAAAATTGTGAATACTATTATCAGAAGTGATGAAATGTTCAACATCAGTGGTTCCAAAAGGAATTTCTAAATCAAAATTATTTTGAATATCTTCTCCAAAAAGTTGAATAATAATTTTAGATCCATCAGGAGATCTAAAAGCTAAAGATTTCAGGGAATTTCCAAAAGAATTTAAATGAATTCTTTGGTAATCTTTCTTTACTAGGTTTGTAAAATGCTTAAACACATAATAGCGCTTTGGCAATATAATATTCATGTTAGAATCCCAAAGAACCAATGCAGAAGAACCATAATTTTCTCCTTGATTGACCTCGTTTTGATATTCGTGCTGTTCGTAGAATAAATGGAACATGTAAGCGGTTAAGCCTCCATAATTAAAACCATCTATAATGCGATCTATATGGTATGATGCATCTGCCATATCAAAATTGGGGCTGTGTAGGTTCCCTGCCTCGGTTACCCATATTGGTTTATCTAAACTTACAGTCTTAAGTCCTGTCCATTCACTATTATTTATAATATTTTGATAAGTATGTGTAGCCACAATATCAACAGATGAAATTACATCAGGATTTAAAAACATTTGATTGACATAGTTAGTTGTTGATTTGTTAGGGTCACTAGAAGATACCCTAAACCCTTCTGGTGAAAGTATATTGACATTATTTAATAACTCGTTTTCTAAACGTTCATTAATATTAATCAAAATAGAACTTAACTCAGAGGGAGTTGTATTCATAGATTCGTAAGTCACATTATAATCAGGCTCGTTAGTAGGAGATATAGCCGTAACATTAATTCCGTAATTAGATTCCATCCCCTTAACAAAAGCTACTAAAAACTCACTAAATTCATCCTCTCCTCCAGAAATTAAGGTACCACCATTATTATGTGAATTATTAGTTTTTAACCAAGCAGGGGCACTATTACAATTTCCGATAATGTGGTCAAACCCATAGGGACTCAAATCAAAAGCATTATTAAGGGCTTGTGCTACATATCGAGTGGTATTAAAGTTTGGATTACTATTATAGCGGGTCCAATTTAAAGCTGAATTGTTAAGATAAAAAGGATTATCATTGTCATTTGGGTCTTCTAAATCATGATATACAAAAAAACGAATCATATTTGCTTCAAGTTCCTCAAAGGCATAGGACTCAATTTGTTGGCGCAGCTCATCTTCGAGGCTGTATAAATGCTCTGTCCTTCGTTTAATCCCAGCACCAAAACCATCTACGGTTTGATACGTTATAGCATCATTGAATGAAATAGAATTGCCAGCCACTACCTCCACTTCATCTAAAAAGTAAGTAACATCAGAATCCATATACCAAAAATTTAATTTGTTTTCATCAGCATCTTGAATGACTGTAAAGGTATGAGTAAATTGTTGCCAGTCTTGTGAAATTTCAATGTCATTTCCTTGATAGCTACCTGGAACATTTGGAGCTTGAAATACTACTTTTATTGTTGCAGAATTTGAATTTTCGACTTTAGCCCAAAAACGAACAGTATAACTTTGCTCAGCTTCTACTTCAAACAAATAATCACTTTGCGTTTTGATATGCCATCCGTTAGTCCCAAGCGATATAATCTCACTTTTTTGGGCTTTACTACTTCCAGGAATTAAATTTTCAGTTGAAATGGAGTAAATTGCTTGACCCCCACCGATTTGAATGTTTGACCAATAATTAAAATTACCTGTCTCTTCGTCTAGTGCTTCAAAATTTCCATTCATTAATGGAAGTTGATTCTGAGAAATACTCACAAAAGAAATTAAACATAAAAAGTATAGTAAGAAACTTTTGTTCATAGAAATAAAAAACAAAGGCCAAAGCAAATAACTTTGACCTTTAAGTAATTAAGTAATTTATTAATTTATTAAGTCGTTCGCATTAATTTCACTAAGCGGAATTGGTAGCTGCATTACTTGAGCTGGATCTGTACTTAATTCTATATCAACATTTGGAGAAAAAATTGGATTATTGTTATGCTTATTAATTGTATGAGTTAAAAAATAATCAAATCCTCGTCTTCTATTATTGTGTGCGTCTTCACCCTCACCCAGAACTTCAAATCGATATTCATTCATAATAGCATCCCTGAATGTAGCTTGATCTCCAAGATATGCATCATTTGACATACCTACGCGATCTAAAACTTCAGTAATAAAGCCTAGTTGCTGTCCGTTTTGGAGTTCATTAGATATCTCCGCTAGCATAATAAGTAGTTCAGCATAACGATAAATAATTACATTTTGATCTCCAAATTGATTATTATGAGTGGGATCTTTCTCAGTAAACTTAAATAAATATGGATGAGCTTTAGGGAAATTAGCTCTATTTGCAAAAGCTGGATATACTTTAACTGGACCCCCAGTATCCGCTCTAACATAATCATAAAGATATGTTCCTGTAAGTCTAGGATCGTCTGGATAGGTTGATTGATGGTCTAGGAATACATCTGCACTAACTCGTAACCAACCAAAATGGTTACCTAGTTTATATTTCCATGGAGTATAATTCCTACCCATTTGAGAATTTGCAGCTTGTTGACTAATTTGTAGTTCGAAGATTGACTCAGAAGAGTTCTCAAATTCATCAGTGAACAATGAACTATAATCTGATACTAAACTATATTGACCGTAGGCCATATTAGCTTGGTCATAGGCCATCTGCCAGTAATCGCTTTCAGTCATACCATCCGCTTGTAAATCAGGATTTGTAGCTAGTGTCATATAGACTTTAGCTAATAACATATTAGAGGCAAACTTTTTCGGATAACCCGCCCCAAAAGACCCATTCATAAGGGTTGTAGCTGTTTGCGCATCTTCTATGATTTGTGCGTAAACTTCTTTTGCACTTGTTTTTGCTTTACTTAAGTTATCACTATCTGGAAGTGTTAACCATAATGGAATATCTCCCCAAAGACGAACCAAAGAAAAATAAGACCAAGCCCGAACAAAATAAGCTTGACCAGCAATGTCATTGAAACGCAATTCTATATCATCAGTCGTTGATTCAAAAGTTGTTATATTATTAATAGCGCCGTTACACCTCCCAATCACAGCATAGATCCCTCGCCACGTATTTTCTGAATCTCTATCATAAGCCGGCTTTAAAGAAAATAAATTCTGATTGTTTACGTTGTTGATATTATTTCCTTGTTTTCCTGTTGTAAAGAATCCTGAATAACCATTAATTGCGAAAATACGTTGCTCCATCGAGTTATAAGTTGTCAATCCTTGATAAATTCCATCTAAAGCCCCAGAAGCAATTGATATATCGCTATAAGTTGCAGAAGGATCAAGAAATATTGGGTCTTCATCAATGTCACAAGAATAAACTAATGTCGCTATAATTGTTAATAATATAATTTTAAAATTTTTCATAATTTATAAATTTAGTAATATATAATTGTTTTTAGTACTTGTAATGTTTGTTATTTAAAAGCTCATGTTTACTCCTAGTAAAATATTTTGAGCGTTAGGTGCGCCATTAAAATCAACTCCGTTTATAAGACCTGTGTAATTAAAAGTTGATAATTCAGGGTCATATCCACTGTAATTTGTCCAAGTTAATAAGTTTTGACCCGCTATATAAATATTTAAACTATCAAACAAACTAGTGTCTTTCACAGCAATATCATATCCAATTGTTAAATTATTTAGTCTAAAAAAACTACCATCTTCAATTATTCGGTCTGTAATGGCAAGATCATTAATCGTATTATATCCAATTCTTGGATGTGTATTTGATTGATTATCTGGCCTCCATGCATTATTGTAGGCTCTTGGTAAAACATTTCGAAATGCAAGCCCTTCAGCATTATCTAATTGCAATAAGTTTCCATTTGCAATTTGATTTCCGTAAACTCCATTAAACAAAGCTCTAACTGTAAATCTTTTGTATCTAAAATTAATATTTAATCCATATATGAAATCTGGATTTGGATTTCCAATGAAGGTTCTGTCCTTTAAATCAATCACACCATCGCCGGAGTCTAAAACTCCATCACCATCAGTGTCTTCTGTTAATTGATCTACTATTCTAACATCTCCAGCCACAGCGCCTTGAACTAGGTCAGTATCCTCAGTTTGATAAATTCCATCAGTTTGATATCCATAAAATAGACTAGATTCTTCTCCTTCTACAAATACATTAGCAAAAGATTTAAAATATTGACCTCTACTAATAGCATTACCATAATAAAACCTTCTATTTGATACTGCTCCATTTTCGTAGAAATCTTGAAGGGGCTGAGAGTTTAAGTCTGTAATTTCTGTTTTATTAAACGAAATATTCCCTCCAAAACTCAATTCCATATCATCAGTTGAAATGGGTGTAAAGTTTAAAGCAGCTTCAATTCCTTTATTAGAAATAGACCCCTTGTTTACTAAAATATTTAAAAAACCAGAAGATGGAGGTATATTAGAGTTTTGAAGTAAATCTTTAGTTGTTTTGTTATAAATATCAACAGTACCTGAAACTACATCATTTAAGGAACTAAAATCAAAACCAAAATTTAATTGTTCAGTTGTTTCCCATGTTAAGTCAGGGTTCGAAAGACCCAATAAAGCAATAGGAACATTAGTACCACCATCAGCATTCCCGTACAAACTTGTTAATACCCCATAATTAGATATCGTTCCATAAGGCCCTATACCATGGTTACCTATTTGACCCCATCCAGCTCTAAACTTTAAACTTTCAAATAAATCTAAGTTTTGAACAAAACTTTCGTTTCCAGCATTCCATGCCAAAGCAAACGATGGAAAAACCCCATACTTATTACCATCTGAAAACTTTGAAACACCATCACGTCTAATTGTAGCTGTTAAAATATATTTATTATCATAAGTATAATTTAATCTTCCTAAAATTGAGAATATTTGTTGATCTGATTTAAAAAGTGTTAATGGCCTTCTAATAACCTGACCAAAAGCAGGTTGCTCAATAGAAAATTGAGTAGTAATGAAGTCTTCAACACCATAAGTACTAGTTGCTACTTTTCTAACATCATAAGTGAGTCCGAAAACTGCATTAATTCTATGTTTTCTGTTAAATCTTCTATTAAATCTTATTAAGTTATTAAACTGATATGATTTTGTGTTTAATTTTGAAATTGTAAGTTGTCCACCCGTATCATTTCCTTGAAAAGTCGTAAGCCCAAACCAACGTCTTCTATCCTTATTTCTAATATTACCTCCAAATTTAGCTTCATATGATAAGCCTTTAACTGGTAACTTATAGGTAAGACTTAAAGAACCAATATAACGAGAGGCTCTAGAGAAATCTGTAAAATCATTTGTCCAAGCGTATGGGTTAGTCTGAAATTGTTCTTCAGGAATATCGTCATTTGCTAATAGAGGTCTAAATGCTACGGCTTGGTTTACGAAACTTCTATTAGAATTTCCAATTAAATCCCCCCCCTGAACAAAATCATTGGTACTGAGGAACCCACTCATGCGCGCTTTTAATTGTAAGTTGTCATTTAGTTTTTGATTTAAATTAATTCGAATATCACTGCTTTTAAAACTAGAATTTTGAACAACTCCTTCTTGGTTATCAAACCCTGTTGATATATAATAATTTCCATTATCACTACCTCCTGAAGCCGAAGCGCCAAATTTTTGACTAACTCCATTTATATAAACCTCATCTTGCCAGTTATAAATTTCAACAGGATCAGTAGATTGAATACCATTTGCTATTGAATAAATATTAGGTCCATCGACTAAATAACGAGGGTTTGCATCTCCATTATTTTCTCTAATTTCATTAACGTAGTTAGCATAACCAAATCCATCTAACACATTATATTTGTTATTGATTGATCTTACAGAACTTGTAAGAAATGCAGTTACTTTTACTTTACCACTCTTTCCTTTCTTAGTAGTTATCATTACAACTCCATTGGCTCCTCTAGATCCGTAAATAGCAGTTGCAGAGGCATCTTTTAAAACCTGAATACTCTCAATATCTCGTGGATTAATTCCATTTAAACCACTTTGAGTTTCTTGACCACCATTTCCTAATCCAACAGACAGGACATCTTCACCTGCTGAAGATATAATCACTCCGTCTACCACATAAAGAGGTTCGTTATTTCCTCTTAGACTGTTGGTTCCTCTAATTTTTACACTAATTCCAGAGCCTGGAGAGCCACCATTTTGTATTACTTGCACACCAGCTGCACGACCTTGTAAAAGCTGGTCCACTGTGTTAGACTGGATAGCAACCTCATCCTTAACAGTTACTGAAGACAAAGATCCTGAAATATCCTTTTTTAGGACTGTTCCATAACCAATAACTACTACCTCATCAAGCTGATCGGTGTCAACCTGTAAGTTTACTGAAATATTTGTATTTACAGACACATCTATTTCCTCATTTAAATACCCCACATAAGAGAATATTAAAATTTGTTTCGCATCTGAAGGAATTGAAATTTTAAAAATACCATCAAAGTTTGTGACAGCACCTAAATTATTAGAATCTTTAACTTGAATGGTCACACCTGGGAGTGGCAACCCTAGTTCATCATTGATAGTTCCTGTAACTGTTTTTGACTGAGCAGATGCAATTAAAGGAGTTAGAAGTGAAAAAATAATTAATCGGAAAATGATTTTCATTGTTATTATGTTTAATTAATTGAGTTAATATTCTATTTTTTAGTTATTGTTTTAATATAAGTATAATTTTACAGGAACTTTATTAAGGTATTATCAGTTTTATATCACACTTATTAGATATTTAACAAACTTAGCAACAACACCTATTTTATTTTATTAAATTTGAGGATTAGTTTGTAAAATTTGAAGCATATCTACTTATTTAAACTTGTTACAAAAGTTATATAAATTAAATTAATTAATATTGAAATATATCGTTGTTTGTTCCAAACAAAAAAATCAAATTACGATTTAAATTTATTATTATGACTTTAGAAAAACTCTATAGATTAGTATCAATAGGAATAGTCTTTATCTCAAATATAATTTTTGGACAAAGTTATATTAACAACTTAAAATTTAACCCTATTTCTGAGAACGTGAGTCAAAGAGCTATTACGTCTATAATAAAAGATCAAAAAGGAATTATTTGGATAGGGACAAAAGGAGATGGAATTTATTCTTATAACGGACTAGACTTAAAAAACTATAGACACGAGTGGGGGAATAAAAATACCTTAAACAATTCTGGAGTAAACTCGATATACTTAGATTCTAATAAAAATCTTTGGGTTGGGACTGATGTTGGTTTAAATCTATATATAAGAGAATTAGATCAATTTGTTCCTGTAAAAATTGACAGTTTAAATTCAAAAATAGAAGTCAAGGCTATTGGAGAAAATGAACACAAATTATTACTAATAGGAACTCATGGATCAGGAGTTTTTAAGTTAAACTCTAATACAAAAAAAGTTGAAGCAGTAAAAATTAAAGCATATGATAATCTAAATAAGCTTCAGGTTAATGATATTAAAATAACCCCTAGAGGTTCTGTATTAATTGGAACAAACATTGGTTTACTAAAGTATAATTCTTTAAATCACGAAATAGACTATGCGAACTTCACAACCATAGGAAGGTCTAAATCAATCAAATCATCTGTAGAAACGATACTTACAAAATTAGATGGAAGCATTTGGCTTGGAACAACTAACGAAGGCCTGATTGAAATAGCCACTAACCCAGCTAATTACTTTGAGTTTAAAAATCATAAAATTACAAATAAGCGAATCTTGTCTTTAGAAATTAACAATGAAGGAGCTATTTTCTGTGGAACTGAAAACGATGGACTTTTAATATTTGACAACAATGAAATAATTAAATCAATGAAATTTAATAAATCTGATACAGATGGAATAAAATCCAACTCTGTGTGGACAGTATTTATTGACAATAAAAACAGAATTTGGGTAGGATATTTTAATCAGGGAGTAGATATTTATGACAAAGAGAATGAACGATTTAAATCTATAGAAAGCATCCCAAACAAAGACCAATCTTTATTTTCTAAATCTGTGACAAGTATAGATGAGGATTATTTAGGAAGGTTTTGGATTGGTATTTCCGACGGTGGACTTGATGTGTACGACCCAAAAAAAGAAACATTTACTCATTTACTAGATCAAAAAAATAAAATAGCTCAAGGCTTAAATAGTAGTGATGTTGTCAGTGTTTTTATTGATAGCCAGCAAAACATTTGGGTAGGGACATGGAATTCAGGCCTCTATTTACTAAAAAAAGGATCTAATAAATTTAGAAATATCCAAATTAAAAGTAGTGGTAATGTTCTTAAATCAAATCGAATAATGAGTTTCACTGAAGACTCAAAAGGACGTATTTGGATAGGAAGTTTTTTATCAGGCTTATACTCTTATGATATTAAATTAGACATCTTAAAGCACTATAAATCAAAAGCCTTTAAATCATTATATATTGATTCTAAAAATATCAGAAAAGTAGTAGCTGACCACTTAGACAATATTTGGATAGGAACCCGAACAGGATTATACAAAATTGAAAAACCAGATTCAGAGGCCCCAAAAATAACCCCTTATAGTTCAATAATAAATAATGAAAATAGAGTCAGAGGTGACTTAGTAACTACAATATTTGAAGACTATCAAAATAATTTATGGATTGGAACTGATGGAGATGGTTTGTGTAAATTAAACCCAATTAGCCATGAATTTAAATGGTTTGGAACTTCGGAGAACTTTGATCATCAATCCATTAAATCTATTCTACAAACAAAAGAAAATCAAATATGGGTTGCAGGAAACAATGGAATTTCAAAATTTGAAGCTATTAAAAATGAGTTTATTAATTATAATACTCAAGATGGTTTGATTACAAATAATTTCAACAAAAACTCTAGTTATATTTCTGATGAAGGTATTTTATATTTTGGATGTTATCGAGGTATAAATTATTTTAATCCAAAAGCTATAAAGTTAAATTTAGACCCTCCAACAGTATTTTTAAATGATTTTAAAATTTCTAATCAGAGTGTAATTCCAAATGAAGTTGATTCCCCTCTTAAAAAAGTAATTAATGAAACTAAAAAAATTAAACTTGAACATAATCAAAACATGTTCACAATTGACTATTTCGGTTTAGGATACACACGTTCAAAAAATATTGAATATGCATACTTTTTAGAAGGTTTCGAAACTAACTGGAATTATGTTAAAAGAACAAGAAATGCAACATATACTAATATTCCAGCTGGAAGCTATAATTTTAATGTTAAAGCTGCCAATTCTGATGGGGTATGGAATAAAACCCCTACAGTACTACAAATCGAGATATTAGTTCCTTGGTGGAAAAGTAATCAGGCGATATTTATTTTTCTTATAATTACTTTTAGTTTAGTTATAATTATTTATAAGTTTCTAAATGTACGTATAATAGAGCGGCAGCAAATTAAAAACGAACGAGAGCAACGAATACAAGATGAAGCTCTTAATACTAAAAAAATTCAGTTTTTTACAAATATTTCTCACGAGTTTCGAACTCCACTAACACTTATCCTTAATCCTCTAGAAGCTATAATTGGAAATAAGTCTATCGAACTACCAACTGACATAGCTGAAAAACATGATATAATTTACAAAAACTCAAAGCGACTATCAAGGCTAATAGATGAATTAATGGATTTCAGAAAACTTCAATTTAATAAAATGTCCATCAATGCCTCAAAATTCGATATTGTTTCATTTGTTAAGGAAGTAGCTAGTCACTTTGAAGAAGAGGCTATTCAAAGAAATATAATACTTTCAGTTGAAAGTATTGAAGAAGAAACATCTTTATGGGCTGACCCCTCCATGTTAGAAAAAATAATATTTAATTTATTATCTAATGCATTCAAAGCCACTAAAGACAATGGAATAGTTTCCATCAAAATTCGAGTATTATTAAAACCAATTAATTTTCCTTTGTTGAGTAATGACGAAGATAATTTTGGTATTGAAATTTGTATTTTAGACAGTGGAATAGGAATTGATAAAAAAGATTTAGATAAAATATTTAACAGGTTTTATCAATCAAATGAGATGGATAAACAATACTATGGAGGAACTGGAATCGGTCTTGAAGTAGTTAAGAGCTTTATTGACCTCCACAAAGGTACTATCGAAGTTCATAGCGAGAAAGAAAAAGGGACTGAATTTAAAATCATTCTTCCGTTGGGCAATAGACATCTAAATATTTCCAACACAAAATCTAAAATAAATCAAGATATCTATGAACAAATTAGTAATGGTGACATTGGTAAAGAAACATTTGATGACAATATTAGTAACAAAAAGACAGTACTTATTGTCGAAGATAATTCAGAGCTAAGAAACTATTTAAGAAATGAACTTAAGAAAGATTATAAAGTTAAATTAGCAATCAATGGTAAAGAAGGTCTTCAAATGACTGTTAAATTTATACCTGATTTAATTATTTCAGACGTTATGATGCCAATTATGGATGGGTTTGAAATGTGTCATAAAATTAAAAATGACTTAAGAGTAAGTCATATTCCACTTCTTATGCTCACAGCCAAAGGTATGCAAATAGATAGAGTTAAAGGAATTGATTCAGGTGCTGACGTATATTTAAATAAGCCTTTTAATATGAATGTTCTTAAATCTCATTTAACTCAACTAATTAATAGTCGTCAAATATTATTTAATAAGTATTATAATGGAGTAAGTGAAAATGAGTTAAAAAACACTAACTCTCTTGACAAGCAATTTATTACCAACATATTAGATTATATCCATGAAAATATAAATAACACAGCTTTAAATGTTGAAAATCTTGCGGATGAGCTATTAATTAGTAGAAGTAAACTTTATAGAAAAATTAAGGCCTTAACTGGACTCACTGCCAATGAATTCATTAAAAAAATAAGACTTGAAAAGGCTAAACAATTTTTAGAAAATAGTGATTACTCTATTAGCGAGATTAGTTTCAAAGTAGGCTTTTCGTCGCCTTCATACTTTACAAAGTGTTATAAAATACAGTTTGGGATTCTTCCAACAGATGTCAAATAAAAAAAGGGTTAATATAAATATTAGCCCTTTTTCAAGTTCTGATAAACTTATCTTTTATTAGCCTGTCGTTCCAATCTAATAATAGATTTTACCTCTGTTTCAGTAAATTGTTCGCGCAAAACTTTTCTCGTAGTAGTAAATGCATTTCTGTAAACCTTTTTCTTTTCATCTTGAGAAAGATTTTTACCCTTAATTTTTAAAGCATTGTCTGCATATTTAGTATATAAAGTTTTTTCTAAAAACTGAGCTTTTTCATCTGAAACTTGCATTTCAGATAAAATGTTAGCAACTGCATTAGAAGCTCTTTTTGCAGCAGATTTGTTCTGTTGTGCGCTTACAAAAGAAAATGTAAATAGGAATGTAAAAATAATTAGTGACTTTTTCATAATGGTTTTTTTTTGTTATTTATATTGATTTTTAATTGTTGACTTACCATTTAAATATCCTAAATAAACTAAAAAATCATCAATTTTAGCAGTTGTTTCTATAAAATATTTAATAGGTTTTTTAGCAAAAAAAGCGTGACCTTGGTCTTTGTATAATTTAAGAACTGTGGAGTCTATCTTTTTATATATTCGATTTGAAGCTTCAATTTTTACAATAGAACTCTGAGCAGTTATTTCATTTATAAAAAAACAAACACAAATACAAAAGAATAATTTTAATTTCATATTTCAAATTTAACTAACAAGGAAGTCTCAAAATAATATATTTGAAGCAAAACATGTTACTATTGAAGCTAGCTAAACTGTACAAACTAATTGGTATCGATATTATCTTCGTTATAAACACGCTCAATAACAATATCTGTCATAGCACGCATGTCTTCCAGAGACATATTATCTTTATACTGAACCTGCAATTCCATAATTTTATTTTTTAATCTTCGAGTCAATTTTTTAGTTCCCGAAGTACCGTATAGGTTCTCCATTTCGTTTGGATCCTTTTTTAAATCAAACAATTCCCATTCATCCATGTTATAATAGTAATGTATTAATTTATATCGTGAGGTTCTTACGCCATAATGAGGCTGAACATTATGCCATTTAGGAAACTCATAATAATGATAATAAACAGCATCTCTTACAGCAGATTTGTTGTTAGATTCTAGCTGAGGGACGAAACTTGTACCTTGCATATCTTTTGGAATATCTATCCCAGCTAAGTCAAGCAAAGTAGGTGCAAAATCTATGTTAAGTAATAGGTCAGAATTTACAGACTTTGGCTTAATAAGTTCAGGATAGCGGATCATGAACGGCATTTTAAATGACTCTTCATACATCCAACGCTTATCAAACCAGCCGTGTTCTCCTAAATAAAAACCTTGATCAGAAGTGTATATGATAATAGTATTGTCTAATAAATCGTTAGATTTAAGATAATCTAACATCTTACCAACAGCTTTATCTACTCCAGCAACACAGCGCAAGTAATCCTTAATATAAGCTTGATACTTCCAGTTTTTTAAATCAGCTCCTTTGAGAGTATCGCTGGGAGTCCAAAACTGACCTTTATTTCCGAAAGAATAATACTTTCCAAGCTCTTGTTTTGAAAGACCACTTGGAGGCCTAACTTTTAAGTCTCTCCGGTTCATATGATTTTCAATTTCCATCCACTGTTCACTAGCTGCTTTACGTCCGTTGTAATCATCATTAAAGTTTTTGGGATGTGGAAGGTCACCATCAGTAAATAAATCCTTAAACTCATTTGCAGGCTCCCAAGGTCTGTGCGGGGCTTTGAATTGGTACATCAACATAAAAGGTTTTTGTTTATCTCTTCCCTCTCCAAGCCACTTCAATGCATCATGAGCTACTTGAGCTGTTGAATGTCGTTTTCGTTCTATAATTGTATCTCGACCATTTTCTAAAAAAACGGGATTGAAGTAAGTACCTTGCCCACCCCAATTAATCATTACTTTGGAATAATCAAATCCTGTGGGACTGGTTCCTAAATGCCATTTTCCTATGACAGCAGTCTCATAACCTGAATTTTGAAATAGTTTAGGAAAAGTCATTTGACTACCGTCAAAATCCCCCCCCTTTTCATTTTTAAAAAAGCCACTTACATGACTATATTTTCCTGTTAAAATTGAAGCACGGCTAGGTCCACATATTGAATTGGTATTAAAAGTTCTCTTCATTAACATACCTTCATTAGCTATACGATCAATATTTGGTGTTGGTGCAACTTCTGCTAACCAATCTTGATATGCACTGATAGCACTTACAGCATGATCGTCTGCCATAATAAAAACAATATTAGGACGCTTTGAAATTGAAGTTTCTTTAACAGGTAGTTTAATAGACTTACAAGCTAAAATTGTAAATATTAAAACAAAAAAATAAATAGTAAATTGTTTCGTAATTTTCATAATTTAAATTAATTAAATGTCGTTTTGAATTGTTCT
>JABAZD010000080.1 GCA_018608705.1 Flavobacteriaceae bacterium
CGATGTTAAACCACTTATGCTCTGTTTTACTATTCTTTCTAAAATAGGAGTAATTGCCAAAACCAATAATAAAATTACTCCCCCACACTTTGGGCTCTTTTTTCGTAATTTTTTTCAGCAAATCAAGAATTACAATTGAGTACTTTTTAATATTATTTTCAGGCAAGTTATTTATTACCTCATATGCATCCAAATCTGTCTGACTTGTCTTAAGCTCGCTCATATTATTGAATTTTAAATTCAAATATAGAGAATATCAGTTTGACCTACAAGAGGCTTAGTAATAGCTGAATTAAAAGAAGAAGATATGCCTATGGTTTAGTTAATTGTATTATAATCCCAATAACTATTAAAATTAATGAAGGCCAAAAAGTTATCATTGCCATTAATCCAAAAATTATTGGATTAGGATTTGGGTCATCTAATATTCCGATTTTTGAAAACAGCATAACAGATAATAATGGACCGCTTCCAATAATAAAAATTATAATTCCAATTTTAGTGAGCTTATGTAGTTTTTTCATACCTTAAATATAGATATAACCTACTTAAGAGGCTTAGAAATAGCTGAATTGAAAGAGGAGGATATGCCTATGGTTTAGTTAGTCTATTTTCCGAAAAGTTTAGCTAACGCATAAGCTGCTATTAGCAAAAGCCCAACCGTCATTACCAAATTGGCAGAAAGGAAACCCAAACTGAAATGTGTGATTTTTGCTAAATAGCCTATTGTTAGAAAAAATATACCTGCATATTTAATTTTAGAAACCATAATTATTGTTTTTTTTACAATTTACAACATTTATTTTTTACTTAAACTGTCTGAAGAAGATGGCTATGGTTTAGGTTGTTTTAAGTGTTCAATATCTAATTGTTATTATTCTTAAATATTAATGTCACTTTAGATTTAGAGAAAAAGAGAGTAGAAACACCCAGATTATTCAAGATATCATATGTCTTAGCTTTCTCAATAGTATCTCCACCAGATTTGTATAACTCAAAACCATATTTGTCAAAAAAGTTAAGAACATCTATTTCATCTTGTAATGATATTAACTTGCCATCATCATAAACATTCCATTTTTTCTCATTGCTTGATGCACTCATCATAATATTCTTGTTTTCTGTTGTAGCTAACGAATGAAAAGCTGAAGAAAAAAACTTATCATCTGAAACAAACAATGTAACTTGAACATATTTATCTTGAATTTTAGTTATATCAAAATTGAACTCAGAAGTTACCTTAAATGTTTTATCCCAAGCTCTTTTGGGGTGTTGAACACTTTCATATGTTTTTTGATTAATTGTCTGCCCAGTAGCTACAAATGGAATAAACAATAATATTAGAATCAGTTTTTTCATTATGGTGTACAGTTTGTGAAGTTAGGTTGAGGTAATGTCATTGAATGCTAAATCTGCACTTTTAATATAATTAATACCCACTAAAATAGAAAAATATTGTTGATAACTGCATTCAGAAGGCGTGAATTATACAGCTATTTAAAACTAATTGGCAAATAGGTTTACAATTTTATGTAATCAACAAAAATTTGGTTAAAAAATTAAAAATCAGCGATTTGACTTAAAAAGAATAAAAGTTATAGACAAGTTATAATAAAGTTATAGACGAGTTTTAATAAAGTTATAGACGTGTTATAAACAATTGATAGTCAATGGATTATGTTGATAAGTAACTTTGTAAATTATATTGTTTTTAATAACCTTTGTAGAACAAAAAAGCCAATAGAATTGACCGAAATCGAAAACCATTGACTTGATGTTTGAACGCTTCAAAGATACGAATTTTCTACTTTTTATCAATTTATGTTGGCATAAATCTAATGCCAATGAGATAATACTTACATAACATACCATAGATAGCTACTGAACAATAGTAAGTGGTCATCTGAAAAAAGACTCCCAATTAGGGAGCAGGGGTAACTCATCCCAAAACTAAAATAAATAGTTCACTCAAATTGCAGAAATGCGGGTTTGGGGGACGTAACAACAATAAAATAACATGGAAAAAATAAATTTTCTTAAATCAGTAAAAGCGTTCCAATTTAAAAAAGTTGAAGTACAGAAAGTTCTTCAGCAAATAAAAAAAGGGCATTGGAAAAAACAAATCAATGACATGCGATACCATCTAAAAAATGGAAACGAAAATGAAGCTGTAAAGATTAAAAGCAATCTTCCCTGCATGACTATCTCTGCTACTTTTAAAGAAAGGCGAAAGAAAGATTATGTAGAGAGCTATACAGGTTTACTGCATTTAGATTACGATAAACTTGAGAATGCTGAAGAGGTTAAAACTAATCTCATTAACATACCATACACCTACTCAGCTTTTATCAGTCCATCAGGCAATGGAGTAAAAGTATTAGTAAAGTCTGATAATGCAATGAGTAGCCATGAGGTTGCTTTTAATAGTTTAAGAGAGTACTACGACAAAATTGTTAATGTCGAGTCTGATAGCTCTGTAAAAGACATAACAAGACTCTGCTACATGTCTTATGACCCTGATTTGTATTTAAATGAAACCTCCGAGGTGTTTAAATATAAAACCTCTACCCTAAATCAAATAGATCTGTCATTGGTATGGAGCTATACAAGCAGGAAGCATGAGTTTGTTGTTGGCAACAGAAATAACTATGTCTATTCTTTTGCCTGCAATGCAAATAGATATGGTGTTGATATTAGTGACACCTGTAACTATGCTTATTCTTATAGTGATGCTTCTTTTTCTCAAAATGAGATAGAGACAACCATCAAAAGTGCCTATGAAAATAATGTAAGCGAGAATGGCAGCGCTCGCCAACATGCCAAACCCACCAAAGATGAGGTTGTTGTGGATTCTTCACCAATGATCCCTGAATATATTTATGATGCATTACCTGAAACACTCAGAGATGCTTGTAACGTTTTTAATGGTAGAAAAAGAGATGTCTTTCTCACCTCTGCATTGTCTGTAATTAGCGGAGGGTTACACAACGTATATGGCCTGTATGACAAGGAGAGGGTGTTTCCTAACCTTTATAGTTTTGTGATTGCTCCACCTGCCAGTGGCAAGGGTAGCATGAAGTTTGCAAAACAGCTGGGCGACTGTTTCCATGACTTACTGTTTAGTCAGAGTAAGGAGGAGCTAAAGGAGTATAAGAAGGCAAAACGTTTGTTTGATAGAAAGCTTAAAAAGGCAAAGACTGATGAGCAATTAGAGGCTCTTATAGAGCCTGAAAAGCCCAAGTCAAGTATGTTCTTTATACCAGCAGACACTTCTTCTGCCAAGATGATAAAACATCTGGAGGATAATGATGGAATGGGCTGTATCTGTGAGACCGAGGCAGATACTCTGACCAATACATTGAAACAAGATTGGGGTAGCTACTCTGATGTGCTTAGGAAAGGGTTTCATGGAGAGAGTATATCTAAAAGCAGGATGACAGATCTTGACTATTCCGAGATTAAGGAGCCTAAATTTAGTGTTGCAATTACTGGAACTCCTAATCAATTAGATGCTTTAATTACATCTATACAAGATGGGTTGTTTAGCAGGTTTATATTTTACTCCTTTAGTGCTAAACAGAAATGGAGAAGCACTTACACAGAAGGCATTACTGTTAGCAATAATGATATATTTAAAGGCTTTAGCGCTGACTTATGTGACAAGTTTAGAAGCAACAACATTCAGAAGTTTGTTATGACAAGAAAGCAGGGAATGCAACTGGATGAGGTCTTCTCGGAAGCTCTTGGACACAACTCCATTCTCTACAGTGATGATGTTTCAGGTATTATTTATAGACTGGGACTAATGACCTTTAAGATTGCAATGACACTTGCAGCATTAAGGTCTGATGATCCTGAGATTACCTGTAGTGACTTAGAGTTTAAAACTTCATTAGATCTTGTTGAGAAGGTGTATTTGAGACACAGCATTGATATTCTTAATAAAATCAATAAGGATTCAAAGAGGCTTAATAAAACTCAGAATGAATTACTAAACTGGATGAAATCTCAAGGTGAGTTGAAAAGACGTGATATCTGGAATAAAGCCAAAACTATGGATATTAAAGAGAGGACTTTGGCTGATATATTGAGGAGGTTTTTAGATTTAGATCTGATAAAAAAGGTGAATCATGGTGTTTACATGGTGAGATAAAGGTTAACCCCTGCACGAAGTTTTATAACCCTAAACAAAACATACCCTATAGATACCTGTTAAACAACTCATTTACAGCACCTTAAGAGCCTTTTAAGGTGTATAAAGGCATTACGTGAATTATTTCAAATAGTTAGATGTACTAAGGCTGTGGGTAATACCCTGTTTGACGAAGACTACCCCTAAAAAGAAAAGTGATTTATTTAGATAGGGGGCTTAGGTTTATAAAACTTTGGGGGTGACTTTTTTTGACTTTTTTACTGCCAATTTACTGCCAGTAAACCCCCATTTGGTGGCAGTTTTTGGTTATATTTGGTTTTTAACCTTTGGTAATTAGCAACCAAAGTGTGTTTAATATTAACTGTTTAACACTAAGCTAAAACACTTTTATACTCTGGTGTAACTGAGTTTAAAGCAAAAAAAAGAGTAACCATTTCTGATCACTCTTTTGTAGCGAGAGCGGGGCACGATCCCGCGACCTCCGGGTTATGAATCCGACGCTCTAACCAGCTGAGCTACCTCGCCTTAATTAGATGGCTGCAAATATAAAAACAAAATAACTCCTCACAAATTAATCATCCTATAAAAAAAATTAAAATTTTTTAAAAAAAATAACCAATTAATGTATATATTGAATTTTAAAATATAATATTCAAGATGAGCGATAAAATTAAGTTCGAGTTAGAATTCCCTATTCAAGCATCTTCTCAATTGTTATTTCAATATATTTCAACTCCCTCAGGTCTTTCTGAATGGTTTGCTGATAATGTTAATTTAAGGGGAGAGTTGTTTACTTTTATTTGGGACGATTCTGAAGAACAAGCTAAACTATTGACTAAAAAGAATGGTGAGCGTGTAAAATTCAAATGGTTAGATGATGATACTAATTCATATTTTGAAATCAGAATTCAAGTTGATGGAATAACAAAAGATGTATCACTTATGGTAACTGATTTTGCGGAAGAAGACGAGGTAGAAGAGACTAAGATGTTATGGGATAATCAAATATCCGACCTTAAAAAAGTCTTAGGGTCATCCTAGAAAAGACATTTATTTTTGAACTATATTTGTCCTGTTTTTCAGGACTTTTTTATGATTAATATCAACGGACATTTAAATTCATCTTTAGAAGCTTCTGTGCCAGTACTTAATAGAGGGTTGGCGTACGGAGATGCTCTATTTGAAACGATTAAAACTTTAAATGGGAGAATATTGTTCTGGGAAGATCATTATTTTCGTCTTATGGCTTCCATGCGTTTACTTAGAATGGAAATTCCAATGAGATTTACTCCCGAATTTTTGGAGTCTCAAATAATTGATTTACTTTCTTTTAATGAATCAGATTCAAATTCATTCCGAGTTAAGCTAACAGTATTTAGAAAACATGGGGGGTTTTATACCCCAGAAACAAATGACATTAATTATTTGATTACTGCAGATTCTCTAGAATCAGATTTATATCTATTAAATTCATCTAAATATAAAATTGAGTTGTATAAGGACTTTTATGTGAATCCTGGATTATTATCTACATTAAAAACAAACAATAAGATACTTAATGTCTTAGGTAGTATTTATGCTAAAGAAAATCAATACGACAATTGTTTATTGCTCAATTCAAATAAAAGTATAGTAGAGGCTCTTAATGGTAATCTCTTTTTAGTAAAAGATTGTATTATCAAAACCCCTCCATTATCAGATGGTTGTCTTAAAGGAGTAATGCGCAAACAAGTTATAGAAATTTTTAAGAAATCTCCTGATTACGAATTTATTGAAGACACTATTTCACCATTTGAATTACAAAAGGCTGATGAATTATTTATTACTAATGTAGTTCATGGGATACAGCCTATTACAATCTACCGAAAAAAGTCTTACACTACAACAGTCAGTCAAAATCTTTTAGCAAAGTTGAATATGTCGTTAAGGTTATCCTAGTTACAAGACGGGTTTTCAGGGGCATTAGACCAAATACTATAATCTCCTCCAAGCTCGAGCATTTGTTCCTTCCAAAAATTATTATTTACCTTTTCAATTATTTGTTTGTTATACATATTTTTAGAAAGTATCCATGTATTGGAACGTAACTCAGAACTTAGCTGGTTGTTTTCCCAACCAGAGTATCCTAGAAAAAATCGTATATCAAATGGATTCAATTGTCTATTTGTAATCAATTCGGTTACTTTTTGGAAATTACCACCCCAGTACAATCCATCAGCAATTTCTATACTATTTGGAATAAGTTCAGGAGTTTTATGGATATAATAAAGATTGTCTTGTTCTACCGGTCCACCATTATAGACTTCAAAAGGGATTTTAATTTCTGGTATTAGATCTTGAAGGGTAAAATTTAATGGCTTATTTAAAATAAATCCGATTGAGCCTTCTGAGTTGTGGTCGGCGATTAGAATTATAGATCTATTAAAAGACAGATCACCAATTATTGAAGGTTCTGCAATTAATAAGTGACCCTTTTTTAAGTTTATATTTGACATATATGATCAAACTATTCAAACTAAATATAATAAATAAATCTTGATTTTCTGTTGTTACTATTTTTTTTGATTCAAATAATTGATTAACTGTGGGCTTACTTTAAATTTTAATGTATTTTTTGAAGGAATATTTAATGATTCATTTGTTCTAGGGTTACGTCCAACACGAGCAGCTCTTTTGTACACTGTCCAACTACCAAGTCCTTTAAGACTTATCCGCTCACCTTTTTTAAGAGATAGTATAATGCATTCAGATAATGCCTCCAGTGCTTTGTTGGCAGATTTTCTAGAAATACCAGCATTTAAAGCCATGTTATCAATAAGTTCGTTTTTTGTCATTTTTATAGTTTAAAGCATTTTTGCATTTTCATGAAATGTGAAGCCGTTTAAAAAAGAAGTAGTATCCATTTGACGTTTTCCTGGAAATTTAAAGTTTATTAATTCAATATAGCCTTCTGTTACAGCTATTTTAATCGATTTTTTGGTAATTATTAGTTTGCCTATTTGAAAATTATGTTTAACTAAGTGCTTTTGAACCTTGTAGATCTTTATATTAAATTGTTTATTTCCATTAGACAAAAGCCCCCATGCTGCTGGGTAGGGATTAAGTCCTCTAACTTTATTATAGATGGATTCTACACTAGAATTCCAGTTAATTTTACAATTGTCTTTATTTAGTTTATGTGCTGTTTTTGTTTTCTCAGTTGATTGCGCATGCGTTTTTACAGAACAAAATTCTATCTGTTCGATAGTCTTAATGACGAGCTTAGTTCCAAGTTTCATTAATTTATCATGCAAGCTTCCTGCATTTTCTGAAGGATTAATCATTATTTGTGATTGTAAAATAATTTCTCCTGTATCAATTTTTTCGTCAATAAAAAAAGTAGTTACTCCTGATTTTTTTTCACCGTTAATAATAGCCCAATTTATTGGAGCTGCTCCTCTATAGTCAGGAAGTAAAGATGCGTGTAGGTTAAATGTTCCAAGTTTTGGCATTTGCCATACCTTTTTTGGAAGCATCCTAAATGCTACTACAATTTGTAAATTGGCATTCAGATTTTCTAAATTACTTAAAAAAGTTTCATCTTTCAAATTTGTTGGCTGCAAGGTGTTGAGATTCTTAGATTGTGAAAATAATTTAACGGCAGATTTATGAATTTTTTGCCCTCTTCCTGCTGGGCGATCAGGTGCTGTTATAACCCCTACAACTTTATAATTTGCAAGTAAAATTCCTTCTAGAATAGTGACTGCAAACTCAGGTGTGCCCATGAATACAATACGGATATCATGTTTTTTCATAAAGTTTTAAGTTTGTATATTTTTTCAGTTATGGTATTTAATCTTTTTTATTCCATTAAATGTGTTCAATATCTTAACTAAATTATACACTTCAAAAGTAGTTAATACTTCATTTTATTAGACGATAACTATTATTTATTTCTGTTTTTAGTTTGTTTACTTTCTAAGCAACTTGAACATATACCACATATTGAAGAATTTGTTTCATCAAAATAGGAAAGTAATTTATGACTCTTGCAAATGCCGTCATTTTTTATATAATTCAATACAGATTGAATTTGTTTTCTTTTTAGGACTTGCTGTTGTTTTATTATTTTGGAAATCCTATTAATAGTTTTATCATCTTCTCTAGGTTCGATAAATGTAATTTTAGCATCTGTTTTTGAAGACTCAAACTGTATAATATCTAATTGTTTTAACTGGGTCAATAACTCGATAATTTTTTTTTCAGAAAGCTTAGTTTTATTTATAATTTCTTGAAGCGATATTTCTACTGTATGATTAAATATACCTTCATGACTCCTTAAAATAACTTTAATTACAAGCGCTTGTTTAGGGTGATTTTCTAGATAGTTAAATAAAGCATTATTTTTAATAAGAACTTTCACAAAAGCAGAATTTTTAAGTTTTTCTTCTAAAGAGATGATACTTGTTCGATCTAGAACTTTAAGTGCATTATAGGTTAACATAGATGGGAAATTATAGGAGCTACAAAATAACTTAAAGTTAAAGTTATGAACTGAGTCGACTCCTTCACCATATGAAATTTGGAAGTAATTGCATATTCTCTTATAAACCTTTTTTAAAAAGTTAATGTTTGGTAATAAATTAACTTGTTCTTTCTCAGATTTAATTTCATCAGAATTATTGCTAAGGATCACAGCATATGCTTTATCTCCATTTCTTCCTGCTCTGCCCGCCTCTTGATAATAACTTTCTAAACTTTCTGGAAGATAGTGGTGAATTACAGTTTGAACATTTGATTTGTCAATGCCCATCCCAAATGCATTGGTAGCCACCATCACTTGGTTTTTGTTAGAGACCCAGTGATTAAATTGAGTTTCTTTTTCTTTAATATTCAATCCGCCATGATAATAACTGCTTGAAATCCCGATTTTGTTCAAATAACCTGAAATTTCTAAAGTTGTTTTTCGATTTTTAACATATATAATCGAGGTTCCTGAATATTTTTTTAGGACTTGAACAGTCTTTTTTAGCTTATCATGACACTCCAGATTTAAGTAGGCTAAGTTTGAACGTTCAAAAGAAGTCTTAAAAATTTTCGGAGATATACAGTCTAATTGATCACTGATGTCATCAACTACTTTTGAAGTCGCTGATGCAGTTAGTCCAATAACATTTACTGTAGGATGGATTTTTCTTAGTAATTTTATGTCTCTATATGCGGGTCTAAAATCATGTCCCCATTGGCTGATACAGTGTGCTTCATCTACAGCTATAAGGTTGACATTCATTTGCTTAATTCGTTGTTGAACCAAATCTTGTTGCAGTCGTTCCGGCGATAAATATAGAAATTTATAATTTCCAAAAATACAGTTATCTAACATCCTATCTAAATCACTATGGCTAAATCCACTGGTTAAAGCCATAGATTTTATTCCTTTTGAGTTTAGGTTGTTAACTTGGTCATGCATTAAGGCAACTAGCGGGGATATAACTATACATATTCCTTTTCTTAACATGGCAGGTATCTGAAAGCAAATTGATTTCCCACCACCAGTTGGTAATAGTGCTATACAGTCCTCATTAGACAACACAGCTTCAATAATAGCTTCTTGCTGAGGTTTAAACTCAGAGAAATTCCAATAATGTTCCAATAGTTCAATTGGATACTTCATGCTTGTTTTGATAAATAGTTTACAATAAAATCTATTCGTTCTTTGACGGTTCCAAAAGGAGTTTCAATAATTGTGTATCCAAATTTAGTATAAGACTTCACTAGGTATTCATGTATTACAACAGCTTGTTTAAAGGTTTCATATCGTTCGTTGTCTTGTTTGTAAATTGCTTTCCATGGTTTCAAAATGAAAACATAGTCATATTTGTGTTGAATGCAAACTGTTTTAAAGATTTCTGGGTAACTACTTCCCAAATAATCTAAATAAGCTATAACATCAGGAAGTCCTCGGTCAAAAAACACAAGGTCTTGTTTTAAATCGTTCGCTTGTGTAAACTGATTTTGTCGTCCCAACAACAACTGTTGACTAAATAATAAGGGATCCTTTAAAAAAAGTTGGTCTATACCATTGTCTTGCGCATCTATGGTTACTTGCCTGGAAATCTCTTCCATACAATAATAGCCGCTAGACTTTAGAGCGTTAATTAAAGTAGTTTTTCCTGTGCTAGGCCCTCCAATAAGTGCTATTTTTCGAGTCTTCAATTTTTAATTTTTTTAATACTTGTAAAATTCGTGATTTAAAAGGGAAATAAAAAATGAGATATAATGTATATTTGTATTGTTAGAGTTAAAATAATGGAAACACCTTCTAAAGCAGAAATATTTTATTTAGACTTGAAAGAAAAGCTATATGATACAGCTAGCTGGCCTTCAGTGTATTTATATAAATTTATTATTGAATCAAACCCATCCAAAGAAAATACTTTAGAAAATATTTTTGACAATATTGAAGCTGTTATAAAAAAAACAACATCAAAAAACGGAAAATATGTAAGTATTTCTGTCAATGTACTTATGAATACTCCAGAAGCTGTAATTGAAAAATATAAAGAAGTTGGACGTTTAGTTGACGGAGTTATTTCTCTTTAATTTTTGTATAACTAAGCATACAATTAATTTCTCTCATACACACACAATTTTTTTGTACTTTGCAAAGACTTAATTTTTAAATATTATCGCCAACATGACAGCGTTAACAGATCAACTACAATACAATACTGAACGTGAGCACTTAATTATCCCAGAATATGGAAGACATTTACAAAAAATGATCAATCATGCTGTAGCTCAGGAATCTAAGGAAGAACGTAACCGATTAGCAAAAGCAATTATTTCAATAATGGGAAATATGCAACCTCATTTACGAGATGTTCCTGATTTTCAACATAAGCTTTGGGATCAGCTTTTTATAATGTCTGATTTAAAGTTAGATGCTGATTCTCCCTTCGAAATTCCAACAGAAGAAATGCTTAATGTTCGTCCAGAGCCTTTAAAGTATCCACAAAATTTCCCAAAGTATCGTTTTTATGGTAATAATATAAAAACAATGATTGACGTTGCTAATACATGGGAACAAGGGGAAATGAAAGAGGCCTTGCAATATACTATCGCAAATCACATGAAAAAATCTTTCTTGAACTGGAATAAAGATACAGTTGAAGATTCTGTCATTTTTGGACATCTATTTGAGCTTTCAGATGGTAAGATTGATTTACGAGGTAGTAAAGAAGATTTAAGTGATTCTACAAGCTTACTAAAAACACAACGCAAGTTTACTACTCATAAAAAGCCCCAGAAAAAGACAAATCATCATAGAAATCGCAAGCGTTACTAATTTTGTTTAATATTTAAATAAACACAACATTGAAAACTTTTAAAATTGAAGGTGGTCACCAATTGAAAGGTTCAATACAGCCCCAAGGTGCTAAAAATGAAGCGCTACAAATATTGTGCGCTGTTCTATTGTCTCCTGAAAAAATTACGATTCATAATATTCCTGAAATCATTGACGTAAATAAACTGATTGTCTTACTTGGGAAGTTAGGTGTGAAAGTTAATAAGTTGGGTAATGGAAGCTATTCTTTTCAGGCTGATGAAATTAATTTAGATTATTTAGAAACAGAAGCTTTTAAAGTTGATGGTCGCGGACTTAGAGGATCTATCATGATAGTTGGCCCTCTTTTGGCTCGCTTTGGTAAAGGATATATACCGAAGCCTGGAGGAGATAAGATAGGAAGAAGACGTTTAGACACACATTTCGAGGGCTTTATTAAGCTAGGAGCGAACTTCAGATACAACCGCGAGGATCATTTTTATGGAGTAGAAGCTAAGGAATTGAAAGGTACTTATATGTTATTAGATGAGGCTTCCGTTACAGGAACTGCTAACATAGTAATGGCTGCTGTCCTTGCAACTGGTACGACTACAATTTATAATGCTGCTTGTGAGCCATATTTACAACAGCTTTGTAAAATGTTGAACAGGATGGGAGCTAAAATTTCTGGTATTAGTTCTAATATGCTAACAATAGAAGGGGTTAAAAACCTTAGTGGTACAGAGCATACTATGTTGCCTGACATGATTGAAATTGGTAGTTGGATAGGACTAGCAGCTATGACAAAAAGTGAATTAACTATCAAGAATGTAAGTTGGGACAACTTAGGAGTTATTCCTAATGTATTCCGTAAATTAGGAATTACATTAGAACGTAAAGGAGATGATATTTTTATTCCAGAACATACTAACGGATACGAAGTTCAAAATTATATAGATGGTTCAATTTTAACTATTTCTGATGCCCCTTGGCCAGGGTTTACCCCAGATTTATTAAGCATTATTTTAGTAGTAGCCACTCAAGCAAGAGGGAGTGTTTTGGTCCATCAAAAAATGTTTGAAAGCCGCCTGTTTTTTGTCGATAAATTAATTGATATGGGAGCTAAAATAATCTTGTGTGATCCACACCGTGCTTCTGTAATTGGTCATGACTTTAAATCTACTTTGAAATCTACAACTATGACTTCTCCAGATATTAGAGCAGGAGTTTCGTTATTAATTGCAGCTCTTTCTGCTAATGGAACTTCAACTATTCATAATATTGAACAGATTGATAGAGGATATGAAAATATTGATGACCGTTTACGTGCTATTGGTGCTAAGATAGAGCGGATTGATCTATGAGGTTAGAAAACGAACTTAAATCAAGAAGTCTTAACTCCTGTGAGTTGTGTAAGACAACAGAGAAATTAAAAATATACACCCTTCAACCCTCAAGAGGGATCAACTTATCTGATAGTATCTATGCCTGTAGTATCTGTATTTCTCAGATTGAAAACTCTAGTTTAATTTCTCCTAACCACTGGAGATGTATTAATGAGAGTATGTGGAGCGAATTTTCTGCTGTTAAAGTGATTTCGTGGCGGATGCTTAACCGAACAATATCTTCTGGATGGTCACAAGGTTTATTAGATATGATGTATTTAAGTTCCGATGATTTAGAGTGGGCAAAGGCACTTGGTGATGGGGTCGAAGATGATATTAAATTAATTCACAGAGATGTAAACGGAGTTATCCTAAAATCAGGCGACAGTGTAGTATTAGTTAAAGACTTAAAAGTTAAGGGGTCCAGTATGACAGCTAAACAAGGAGTTGCAATTAGAAGGATATCTTTGGATCACGAAAATGATAATTATATAGAAGGTAAGATTTGTGGACAAAATATCGTGATAATCACTAAGTACGTAAAAAAAATATAATCATTTGCCCAGAGCTTCTTTGTATGTTTTAAGGCATCGATCTCTAGCGAATTTATGATCAACCATTGGCTCAGCATAGGTTAACTCTTGGTATTCAGGCACCCATTTTTTTATATATAAATGATCTTTATCAAAGTTTTTAACCTGAGTTGTAGGATTAAAAATCCTAAAATACGGAGCTGCATCAACTCCACAACCAGCTACCCATTGCCAATTACTAACATTGCTAGAAAGTTCAAAATCATGGAGTTTTTCAGCAAAATAAGCCTCTCCCCAACGCCAATCAATCAGAAGGTGCTTGCACAAGAAACTTCCAACTAGCATGCGTACACGATTGTGCATGAATCCAGTTTTATTTAATTCTCTCATACCTGCATCTACAAGTGGATAACCTGTATTACCACCACACCATTTTTGAAACTCTGTAGGATCATTACGCCATTTAATTGCATCGTATTGAGGTTTAAAACTTTGCGTAATTATATGTGGAAAATGCCATAAAATCTGCATAAAAAACTCACGCCATATTAATTCTTTTAAAAAAACCGTGTTTTCAAATTGAATAGCTTTAGAAACTATTTGACGAACACTTACAGATCCGAACCTTAAGTGGGGGCCTAGTTTTGAAGTACCTCTCACGGCTGGAAAGTTTCGTGTAGCCTCATAATTTTTTATAATACTACTATCGATATCAAACATTGCCACTTTTATCGGATTTGGCTCAAAGCCCAAGTCCATCAGTTCAACCCAGTTGTGACTTTTAGTTTCATAGCAGTTATGAAGTAAATCTTCTGACTTATATCCTTTACAATGATTTGCATCAAATGCAGCAAGCCATTTTTTTGAATAAGGAGTATAAACTTTATAAGGAAGCCCATCATCTTTAGTGATTTGATTGCGTTCAAAAATAACCTGGTCCTTGTAGGATTTAAATGAAATTGATTTCTCTTTCAATAGTTCACAAATGGATTGATCTCTTGAAATTGCATATGGTTCATAATCGTGATTGCAATAGACAGAAGTAATCTCATATTCACTAATTATTTCAGTAAACACAGCTTCAGTAGTTCCACTATATACCGCTAGTTGGCTTCCGTGAGATTTCAAAGTTTTATTTATTTCAGTAAGTTGCTTAAGGATAAATTCAATTCTAGCATCTTGCTTAGGTAAGGAGTCAAGAATCTGTTGATCAAAAATAAAAATAGGAAGTACAGAGTCATTGTGTTTCAAGGCCTCATATAATCCGTGATTATCATGAAGTCTTAAATCTCTTCTAAACCAAAAAAGTGTAATTTTTGAATTCATATTAGTATTCTCCAAATAATTCGGTTAATTTTTTCTGTCTGTATGCGAAAATCTCTTCTAACTTTGGTTTTACAATAAAGGGGTGTAGAAGTTGGCCTAGCCAACCCATAGGGACTTTATAGTCAATGATATCCTCCATTTCGACACCCCCATCAATCGCCTTAATGAAATGCTTGTGGTGCCATAACGCATAGGGACCATAGCGTTGTTCATCAACAAAATAGTGTTGATCTTTTACCTGAGTAATTTCAGTAACCCATTTAGTTTTGATTCCTAAAATAGGCGTTACAATATATTGTATAATTTGACCTGGATACATTGGACGATCTGCTCCTGATAAAATATCAAAACTCATGTATTCTGGAGTAATTATTTTTAGGTTTTCAGGATTTGATAAAAACGACCAAGCCTTTTCGACACTTATTGGAAAGTTTTGTTTCTTGTGTAGTCTATAAATCTTCATTTTAATTGTATAAAGCGATGTAAAAGTTTAATGAACTAGCTAGGACTAGCCATATGCAATAGGGTAATGCGAAGAATCTTTTGTTTTTAAGTTGATAACTGTACGCTAATAAGAAATAAAACATTAAAAAGGTTAAAAAAAGTATGTTTAATAAACCTATAATTATGTAGTGTTGATTGAAAAACAGAAAATTCCATAACACATTGAGCACAAACTGAATACTAAAGAGTATTAAGACTTTCTTGGACTTGTCTACTTGAACCAAATATGCCATGAATGCAGAAAAAAGCAACATTATACTACTCCAAGCGATACCAAATACCCATCCGGGGGGTGTCCACGGAGCCTGATTAAGATTTTTATACCACAATGTTCTTGGACCATCATTCATTAATAAGCTTCCAATTGCCAAAGCACTAAAATTTATAATAATGAATAAAATGAAATTTTTGTAAAATTTCATTTAGTTATTTAGTAAATCTATTTCATCCAATAACTTTTGTGCTTCAGCATATTTTGAGTCACTCGCTGATCGATTTGTTGTTGAAAGGTCGTGCCACTCAGACATTAATTTTTTGTAACGATCCTGAAGTTTTTCTATTGCAGTCTTTTTCTTAAATATTCCAAACATAACTTATTTTAATTGACGGGTTATTTTACTGCTTAAAGGTTTGGTTATTGAGTAAAAATAATCTAAAAATTTTCCATTTCCATTTACTAGGTATTTATGAAAATTCCACTTGACTGACGTATTTTCAACTCCATTTAAATCCTTATCAGTTAACCATTTATATAATGGGTGTTGGTTCTTACCTTTCACATCTACTTTTTCAGTAATTAAAAAAGTAACTCCATAATTTTTCTTACAAAATGTCTGTATGTCTTGAGATGTTCCAGGTTCTTGTCCACCAAATTGATTACAGGGAACGCCAATTACCATCAGTTTATCCTGGTAGCTGTCATATAGTTTTTGGAGATCCTCATATTGCCCTGTAAAACCGCATTCGGAAGCAACATTTACAAACAATATATATTTCCCTCTGTAAGTGTTTAAGTCGATAGGAACTCCATCGATAGTGTTAATCTTAATATTGTATATGGATGACATGTTTTCTTCAGGTTTTATTTTTGAAATAGAAGTGAATAAAAAAAGTGAAATAGTTAATAAAGCTAAAGTTAGAACAGCAACTTGGGTAGCACTAATTTTTTTTAATTTCATGGTTTAAAGTTTTAGAGATACAATCCCACAATCTAGATTAAATACTTGTCCAGAAATTGACTTAGATAAATCAGATAAAAGATATGTTGCCATAGCC
Source organism: Flavobacteriaceae bacterium (assembly GCA_018608705.1). GTDB lineage: Bacteria > Bacteroidota > Bacteroidia > Flavobacteriales > Flavobacteriaceae > Hel1-33-131. The sequence goes on from JABAZD010000080.1 coordinate 16,483, forward strand.
GCTACTTCGTTAGGTTTTAAATATTTTTTTAATGGGTGTCTTTGAATAGTACTTTCCACCATACGATCATTTCTGAGAAATTTTGCTGCTAGATCAGTATCGGTAATTGTTGGTGCTATAGCATTTACTCGGATTTTAGTTGCTAGTTCTGCAGCAATTGATTTAGTTAATCCTTCAATAGCTGATTTTGCAGTTGCTACACTAGCGTGAAATGGCATTCCTAATTTTGTAGCTACAGTACTGAATAGCACAATTGATGCAGAGTCACTTTGCAACAAAGTTTTAGTATAAGTTTGGATTGCTTTAATAGCTCCAATTACATTTATTTCAAAATCTGCTCTGAAATCATCTAAACTTAGTCTGTTGAAGGGTTTGAGGTTAATACTACCGGGGCAGTAAATTAATCCGTCAGCAGCTTCTATTTGAGGCAACTCATCTTTCAATATATCACAGTTGTGATGCGTAAGGTTTTCATGTCTAAGTTCAGGAGTTGACCTACTAATATTGATAATCTGGTGATTAGAAATTAAACTTTCGATAATTGCACTTCCAATTCCTTTGGAACCGCCAATGATAATAATTTTTCTCATGCTGTAAGGGGACGTCCTTTCAAACGTTTTTCAATTTTTTGTTTAATAACTGTTAATCGCTTCATTAGGTCCATTAATTCTGGTTTTTTATCAATTTTATAAATTTCATTTACCCCTAAAATTAAACTTTTAACTTCTCTTGATGCTTCAATTCGTTCGCTCGTAGTTTTGAAGGTGACGGGCTTTAATTCAAATGCTTCTGCTTGTTTGACAATATCCATAATTATTGTTTTAAATAGTTTTGTAGTTCAGCAATTTTTGCTGAGGTATTAAAAGTGCCACCATAAAACGCAGTCACTGTAGCTGAGGTATCATCTTGAATGCCTCTTGACGAAACACAAAGATGTTTGGCGTCAATAATTACGGCAACGTTTTGAGTGCCTAATATAAATTTTAATTCTTCTGCAATTTGATTAGTAAGCCTTTCTTGTACTTGAGGTCTTTTAGCATAGTACTGAACAATGCGGTTTAATTTTGAAAGTCCGATAACTTTTCCTGAGGATATGTAGGCTATGTGTGCTTTTCCAATTATTGGTACAAAATGATGTTCACAGTTTGAATAAAAAGTAATTTCTTTTTCCACTAACATTTGATTGTATTGATATTTATTGTCAAACAATGCAACTTTAGGTTTATTGTTAGGGTTCAAGCCTGAAAAAATTTCATCAATGTACATTTTTGCAACACGATCAGGAGTTCCTTTAAGAGAGTCGTCATTTAGATCTAATCCCATAACATCCATAATTTCTTCAAACAAAATTGAAATTTTAGATTTCTTTTCTTCGTCAGTAAGTTTAAAAGCATCTTTTTTCATTGGTGTTTCTAAACCAGTAAAAAGGTGATCATCACCAATTTCATGAACAGAAAGCTCATTTATTTCTTTTATATTTTTATTAGTTAATTGATTATCCATGTTGTATTTAACGCTTTGAAATTTTATTGTGAGTTATTTGACGCTGTCTGGTACATTTAAATCTACCAGATTCAAAAGGTCTAAGTTTTTGATGTTTTGTTTTTCTTCCTTGGACTCGTGCACGCCATAAACGAAAACTTTTAGGTTTCATGTAAGTACGCATCATTCTAATTACTTCTTGCTCATTGATTTTGAATTGGTGTTCAATGGCTTCAAAAGTAGTTCGGTCTTCCCATGCCATTTCTATAATTCTATCTATTTCTATAGTATTAAAATTCATGAAGAAGGAAGTTTAAATTGTTCATCATACTTTATTTTTTCATTTAGCAGCGAAGAAAGAAAAACTTTATTTTCATAAAAATTTTTAGATTTTTCAAATTGAATAAACTTTCCTTGAGCATGAATACTAAAGCTATTTGTTTTGTAAATAACTAAATGATAAAATGGAATTGCCCAAGTGTAATTTCTTAGGCCTTTGGTGATATGTATTAGAATGCCTTTTTTTCTCAATTCTATATTTGCGTAGTTGATATCAGAAATTGTATTTAGCACAATCTTAAGGTTTTGACTTACGTTTTGTACGATCATGCGTTTTGAGCCAATTCCCTTACGCTTTAAAGCTTCAAATAAGGTATAAGAATTACCAACAAAATTTTCAAGTAAATTTTTATGTTCCTTGTTGTAGTATGTTGTATCTAGAACCAAGCTAATTAATTTATTAATCAAACATACACAATGTGTTGTCATTTGAAATAATAATTAAACAAATATTAACATTTAATATGATAGCTATTAGTAGTTTTCAGGGGATTCTATTATTTTAGAAGCTCTTAGTTTCATTGCAACAAGCTCTTCATTAGAAAATTTATTTAAGACAGAATACATCATTTTCATTCTAAAATTACCGCTTAGTTGAGTGCGTTTATCATCAAGAAAATTCCAGTATAAGCTATTGAAAGGGCATGCTTTTTCTCCAAGACGTTCTTTGACATTGTATTTACAGTCACCACAATAATTACTCATTTTATTAATGTAACTACCAGACGAAACATAAGGCTTGGTAGCTATTAGACCTCCGTCTGCAAATTGACTCATTCCGCGTGTATTTGGGAGTTGAACCCATTCTAGGGCATCAATATAAATTCCTAAATACCAATTATCAACCTCGTCCGGGTTTGTTTGTGTTAATAGTAAGTAATTTCCCGTAACCATTAGTCTCTGAATATGGTGCGCATAGGCGTTATCTAGAGAATTATTAATAGTTTTACTCAGACAGTTCATTTGCGTTTCTCCTGTCCAAAAGAACTCCGGAATTTGGTTTTGATTACTTAATGTATTTAATTTTTTATATTCTGGCATATGGGCCCAATACATTCCTCTCATGTATTCACGCCAACCAATAACTTGTCTTATAAATCCTTCAACTTGGGAAATTGTTATTTCGTCGTTATTCAATCTGTAAAAATCAAGAACAGATGATACAACTTCTTTTGGACTTATTATTTTTAGGTTCATTGCAAACGATAATCTAGAATGGAATAAATAGACTTCGTCGTTATGTAGTGCATCCTGATAATCTCCAAAATGAACTAATAAATTTTGATTAAAATACTCTAGTTGCTCTAATGATTGTTTCCTATTTATTGGGTAAGTTAAAGTTGATCCGTCAAAACGTCCGATAGTATCAATATTGCAATTATTTATAGATTTTAAAATTGAATCAACATTGTTTTTGAAATTAATAAATGGAGGTATTCCAGGCGAGCCTTTCCATTTATTTCGGTTACTTTTATCATAATTCCATTCTCCTCCTTCAGGCTGTTCGCCATTCATAAGTATGTGGTGTTTTTTTCGCATATCTCTGTAAAAACGTTCCATTAAGAATTGTTTTTTTCCTTTAAAAAACTCTGAAAGTTGATTTCTATTTGTATAAAAATGTTCTGAATCAACTTGTTTTGAAGATATTGAAAGAGTTTTACAAATATTTTTTAGCTGGTAATCTAACCTGTATTCGTCTGGAGATTGATATTCTAACTTAGAAATATTTAAAGAGTCAATGACTGACTTTAGGTTTTTTTCAAGGCATTGATGATTAGAAGAATCATCAATAGTCAAATAAATAACTTTATGTCCATCTGAAATTAATTGTCTTGAAAACTCTTGCATGGCTGCAAAAAATCCGACCACTTTCTGAATATGGTGCTTAACATAGTCTGTTTCCTGACGCATTTCAAACATACAGTAGGTCGTTTGGTTTGAAACCGTGTTGTACCAAGAGTGTTGGGAATTTAGTTGGTCTCCAAGGATTAGTCGAAGTGTGCTCATGTAATATTGATTTTAGAAACTATTTATTTCGCTTACTGCTACATTTTTTACTACAATATTTTACAAATTCCCAGTTTTTTTCCCATTTTTTTCGCCAGGAAAAGGGGCGTTCACATCGTTGACAAATTTTTTTTGGGAGGTTAGTTTTTTTCAATACTTATTAGTATTTATTTTATTGGTCTTTGATAATCGATTCGTTGTTTTAAAGATGGTAGTGCATACCCATCCAGCCCGTTAATAGTCATAACATTAGCTTTAGAAAGGTTTATGAATCCATCTTTTTCGATAAGTTCATCTTTAACGTATAAGTCTTTTATTTCTGCAATTAGTTGTATAGTGTTATTAGCCTTAATTTTGTATTCTTCACAAAAAGTTAAAGCTATCTGAATTGGCACCCCTTTTACAAAGGGTGCATGCCAATTATTTTTGTATTCTTCTTCAAGTTCTGTGACATCGAATTCGGATATTCGTTTATCATACTTGGCAGAGGTATGGTGTGCTTGCTCAATAATATCCCGATGAATGTGATTTATCGTAAATTGACCGGTTTCTTTAATGTTCTCATAAGTGTTTCTAGGAACATCGCTAACAGGTCTGAAAATAATTCCAAGTAATGGAGGATTTGATCCGAAGTGTGTTACTGAGCTAAAGATAGCCACATTAGGGATTCCATCATTTGATTTTGTACCGATTAAATTAGCAGATTTAAACCCTGAACAACTGTTAATTAGGTTAATTCTGTGGAGATGATCTAAATCATCAAAGTCTTGCCTTTTTAAATGTAACATTTAGTAATTTTTGAATTGATTAATTTTGACATTAGATGCTTTCAAGTCAAACATCAGGCTATAAAGTCCAAAAAAAGTTCTGTTTATGTATATAAAGTGCTTGGAACCTCTATTTGCATTAAATTTTCTAAGCTCTGTGTTTTTACTGTAGCTTTCGCTAAGTTCTCCTATTTTATTAAAAAATTCTGGATTAGAAAAATCAAAAATTTCATTATGAAAAGGGAGTGTAAAAACACTCAATAGTTCATGAAACATATTTGTGAAAAAAGCTAACTCTTCTTTAGTATCATTTGGTGTTAATATTTCTAGTTCATAAAGCTTTTTTTTGAATGATACTGGATCATTGATTGTATTGACATTCGAGAGTTCAAAGTAGGGTGTGTAGAAATTATTTGGGATTGATTTCATGCAGCCAAAATCTAAAGCAATTAATTGTGTATCTTCATTAACTAAAAAATTTCCAGGGTGAGGATCCGCATGCACTTTTTTTAGTGTGTGAATTTGAAACATGTAGAAATCCCACAGTGCTTGACCAAGTTGATTTGATTTTTTTTTGTCAGTATTGTATTTAGTAAAAACAGATAAATGCTCACCTTTCATAAAATCCATTGTAATAATACGATCTGAAGAATAGTCGTCGTAGTATTCTGGAAATAACAAGTTAGGAATATGAATACAGGATTGAGCGATTTCTTTACTTTGTGAGATTTCAAGATCATAGTTAGTCTCTTCTACTAATTTATCTTCAACTTCTTGAAAATACTTATCAGAATCCTTTCCTTTGATATTAAACATTTTGATGGCAATTGGTTTAACTAAAGACAAGTCTGATTTTATACTATCAGCAACTCCTGGATATTGAATCTTTACAGCAAGCTTTTTCCCTTTTAATTCAGCTATATGTACTTGGCCAATACTGGCGGCATTTACGGAGCTAGAGTCAAATTTGTCAAAAATTTGATTTGGGTGGTTGCCAAAATATTTTTTGAAAGTTTTTATTACAAGTGGAGGAGAAAGGGGGGGGACAGAAAATTGTGCTAGTGAAAATTTATCTACATAAGCCTGAGGTAGTAGACTTTTTTCCATGCTTAACATTTGAGCAACTTTCAAGGCACTACCTTTTAGTTGCTTTAACCCTGAATAAATATCTTCAGCATTATTTTTGTTAAGATTAAGTTTTGCTGCAGATTCAGATTTAACTAATTTCTCTCCATAATACTTTAGATAATTGATTCCGACTTTGGCACCAGTTGTAACAAGTTTTCCTGCTCTCTTAACTTTTGAAGTTGGTATACTATCGATTGACTTCATTTAGTTCATGCTTATTTTTTCTTTGATTAAGAACTTGCCAAAATCAACGAAGCTTTTTAGTGGGGATATATTTATTAAGTCGAAACTAGCATTGATAGATTTCTCTATAAAAATATCTGTTTTTTCAAATGATTTAGAGGAATCATCTATCCAAAACTTGAGTGTAAGCATCAGTTGGATCCAATAGGTTTCCTGAACAACATTGTCTTTAATTTGTTCTAATTGTTTGTTTTTAATTTTCATTACCTCGATATCTAATTGATCTATAAAATTTAAAAATTCGTATCGTAACCCTTTGAGTTTTTTTAAGTTTTCTAGTTGATTTTTACTTTCGCTTAAAGCGAAAATCACATAGCTTCTGTTGGCGGTAAGGAATTCAAAAAATGTAAAATAGAAACTTAGTAATTGATTTCTGGAATCGTATGTAAGGTAGTCTTTACTTGACTCTAAAGTCTCTTTAGTGTTTGTGAAAAACTGTGTAAAAACAGCTTTTTCTAAAGATTCAAAGTTGCCGAATATTTCATAAAAATCAGCTTCCTCAAAACCATTTATTTTTGAAAATAAATAAATTGATTTTGGAGCATGGTTATGTTGTAACACATAATCCATGTAAAGCTCTATTATTTTTTTTTGGGTAAATAGTTTCTTCTTGGCCATAACAAATTTAAATTATAGCGTAAAAGTACAGGTAGTTTAAAAGTAAATTTATATAATTAAAAAAATATTAACATTTGTCATCACAACAATTTTCATCTTTAACCAGCTTACAGCTAAACACTGCTAACAGCATTCCAGCAAAAGGTGCTGTGAGATAAATCCACAGATGCGAAAAGTTTCCAGATGCAAGAGCAGGAGCAAGAGAACGAATAGGATTCATAGAGGCTTTTGTCAAAGGTCCAGCAAACATCGCCTCTAGCAAAACAACACTTCCTATAGCTATTCCTGCTACAGGACCAATCTCTTTGCTTCCTGTAGATACATTTATGATTACGAGCATCAAAAAGAAGCTAAGCAGTAATTCAATGATAAAAACTTTTAATGGCTCAATGGTTGGAATAGTAGCTCCTAAATCACTTTCAGGAAACAAGAAGAGTAAGACGTATGAAGCGGTAAGAGCACCAAATAATTGCGCAATCACATACTTTGGAACTTCAATCCATTTAAATTTTTTAGCTACTGCAAAACCAAGGGTAACAGCGGGATTAAAGTGTGCGCCTGAAACATCTCCAAATGCGTAGATCATAGACATAACAATGAGCCCCCATGTTATGGCAACTCCAGGGTGTGTAATTGATCCGCCAGTAAAATCATTAATTACCATAGCACCACATCCACAAAAGATCATACTAAAAGTCCCAATAAATTCTGAAAGATATTTTTTCATTTTTTTTTCAAAGATACAATCTAATTATCATTTTGACAGTATTTAGTTTGTTGAAGTATGTATATATTATAGCTAAATATTTATTGGTAATTTTAAAGAAAATAGTTATTTAATCAAAACAAATAACTATTAAACCTTAGGTTTGATAATTAAGCTTAAATAATTGAAAATGAATAATTTAAAATATAACTATAAGAAATATCTATGGCTTAAAATAATGTAATTTTAATGTTTATCCAAATAGATTGAATAGCTTTTTTAGCTTATTAAGTTTATTAGTATAAGGTGCATATCTTAGTGTGATATCTAACCAGTTTTTTTTAACGACAATCCCTTTTTTGTGAGAAAAGGTATCAAAACCTAATTGTCCATGGTAGGCTCCAATACCACTTTCACCAACTCCTCCAAACGGTAAATTTGTATTTCCGAAATGAATCATAGTATCATTAATTGTTCCCCCACCAAAACTATAGGTTTTGATCATTTTTTTATAAAATGTTTTATTATTTGAAAACACATAAAACCCTAACGGCTTTTCATATCTATTGACGATTTGGTTTATATCAAATTCGCTATTGTAGCTCAAGATTGGTAAAATAGGACCAAAAATTTCTTCTTTCATAACGTTAGAGTCTAGCGAAGGGGCATCAATTAGCGTAGGTGCTAAGTAGCAGTCAGAAATATCAGACTCACCACCAAAGATTACTTTAGAATCCTCAAGCATATTTAAAAGTCTAGATAGATTTTTTGTATTAATGATTCTAGGGTAGTCTGGAGATTCTTTCGGGTTTTCGCCGTAGGCTTCGATGATTTCTTTTTTAAGATTAAAAATTAACTCTTCCTTCACCGATTTATGAACTAATAAATAATCTGGAGCGATGCATGTTTGACCTGCATTAACAAATTTCCCCCAAACCAATCGTTTAGCTACTAATTTTGTTGATACTGTTTCATCTATAATACACGGAGTTTTCCCACCAAGTTCAAGGGTTGATGGAGTCAAAAATACAGCAGCGGCTTTTGCTACAATTTTACCAACAGGAACACTTCCTGTAAAAAAAATATAATCCCAGCGTTCTTTTAAAAGTAGGGTAGTTTCGGGAATTCCACCTTCAATCACTTTTACGTGTTCTGGCTTGAAAACGTTGCTAATGATACTTTCTAATACTTTAGATGTGTTTAATGTATGTTCACTGGGCTTTAATATAACTGTATTGCCAGCTGCAATAGCAGCGATGAGTGGGGCGATTGCAAGTTGAAAAGGGTAGTTCCAAGGAGCTATTATTAATACACTTCCGTAGGGCTCACTATAAATATAATCTGAAGAAGGGAAATTTAATAATGATGATCTAACTTTCTTTGGCTTAGACCACGAATTAACTTGTTTAATTGTAGAATCAATTTCTGCAATAACAATTCCAATCTCACCAAAATAAGTTTCAAATTTAGACTTTTTAAAATCCCTGTATAGCGCTTCGTAAATTTCGTCTTCTCTTTTGATAATTTCAATACGCAACTTAGCGAGGAGTTTTTTAAGCATTTTAACATCTCTTGTTGACTGGGAATTAAAATATTCTTTCTGAAGTTCTATGATGGATTTTAAATTCATGGTTTTGTATTTGTTTTGGAACTGCACTCTGACCACAATATGTCATTTGGTGTTGGGGCAATAATTGATATTTTCTGTTCATTAACTGGGTGAGTAAATGATATTTTTTGAGCATGTAGGTGAATGCTTCCGTCGGGATTACTACGATCAAACCCATATTTCAAGTCGCCTTTAATAGGGCTACCTATATTCGATAATTGGCTTCTAATTTGATGATGTCTACCTGTTTCTAATTTAACCTCAATTAGGTGGTATCGATCCATGCTATGAATTAATTGGTAATGTAAAATTGCTTTCTTGCTTTGGTTTACTTGCTTACGGTAAGCCGTTGATTTGTTATTTTTTGGATTTTTTTTTAACCAATTGATAAGGCTGTCTTTGTGTTTTTCAGGCTTATTTTTTACAATGGCCCAGTATATTTTCTCTACATTATTATTCAAAAATAGAATATTCATTCTAGAAAGTGCTTTCGATGTTTTTGTAAATATGACAGCACCAGAAGTAGGGCGGTCTAATCTGTGAGTAACTCCCAAATATACAGCACCAGGTTTATTGTATTTCTTTTTTAAATACTCTTTTACAACCTCACTTAAAGGTTTGTCACCGGTTTTGTCTCCCTGAACAATATCACCAGGGCGTTTATTTACAATTATTACGTGATTATCTTCGTGAAGAATTTGAAGGTTTTCTGAATTTGAAATTATTTTATATCTTTTTTTAATATTGTTCATTTTTATTGGGAAATTCAGAAGATTTTACATCTTGAACATATTCTGAAATTGCTGTTGTCATTTCTTCATGTAAATTCATGTAGCGACGTAGGAAACGTGGATGAAACTCTTGGGTCATCCCTATCATGTCGTGAAGAACAAGTACTTGGCCATCAACCCCGCCTCCAGCGCCTATACCAATTACAGGTATGTTTATGTTTTTTGCAACTTTTTCAGCTAAAGTTGCTGGAATCTTTTCAAGAACCAAGGCAAAACACCCCAATTTTTCTAAAAGTTTGGCATCTTCTATTAGTCTTAGCGCTTCTTCTTCTTCTTTTGCTCTTACTGTATAGGTTCCAAACTTATATATTGATTGTGGGGTTAATCCAAGATGTCCCATTACTGGAATGCCTGCGTTTAATATTTTTTTAATGGAATCTTTGATTTCTTTTCCACCTTCTAATTTAACTGCATGTCCACCACTTTCTTTCATTATTCGAATTGCAGAACGTAATGCTTCTTTTGAATCACTTTGGTAAGTTCCAAAAGGCAGATCTACAACTACAAGCGCTCTATCAATAGCTCTCACTACTGAAGAAGCATGGTAAATCATATGATCTAATGTAATTGGTAATGTTGTTTCGTGGCCAGCCATAACATTACTTGCAGAATCACCAACAAGAATTACATCAACTCCTGCTCCATCAACAATTTTAGCCATTGTGTAATCATATGCAGTTAGCATAGAAATTTTCTCTCCCAAGGACTTCATTTCAATCAATGATTTTACAGTAACTCGTTTATATTCTTTTTTTGAAACTGACATATTGTTTTAATTATTATAATAGTGTGTAAAAGTAATGAAAAAGTAATTTATAGAACATGACAGCTTGTCATATTTTATTGAGTGGCATAATCATTGTCTATATAGTCATGTAAATATAAATACAAGTTAAATATACATATTATGAGTAAAATAATTGGAATTGATTTAGGAACTACAAATTCATGTGTTTCAGTAATGGAAGGAAATGAGCCTGTAGTAATTACTAATGCCGAAGGTCGTCGTACAACACCTTCCGTAATTGCCTTTGTTGAAGGTGGTGAAATTAAGGTTGGAGATCCTGCGAAACGTCAGGCAGTTACCAATCCAACAAAAACAGTTTATTCAATCAAACGTTTTATGGGTAATCAGTTCTCTGATTCAAAACAAGAAGTTGGACGTGTTCCATATAAGGTAGTCAAAGGAGACAATAATACTCCTAGAGTAGATATTGATGGTCGTTTATACACACCACAAGAGCTATCTGCAATGGTTCTTCAAAAAATGAAAAAAACAGCTGAGGAGTTTTTAGATCAGGAAGTAACTGAAGCTGTAATTACGGTACCTGCTTACTTTAATGATGCTCAACGACAAGCAACAAAAGAAGCTGGTGAGATTGCTGGACTTAAAGTTAGACGAATAATAAATGAGCCCACTGCAGCTGCACTTGCTTATGGAATGGATAAAAAAGGTAAAGACCAAACCATAGTTGTTTTTGATTTTGGTGGAGGTACGCATGATGTTTCAGTGTTAGAACTAGGAGATGGTGTCTTTGAGGTACTTGCTACTGATGGAGATACGCACTTAGGGGGTGATGACGTTGATGAAAAAATTATTAACTGGTTAGCTGAAGAGTTTAAAACTGAAGAGAATTTAGATTTGAGAAAAGATCCGATGGCGCTTCAGCGTTTAAAGGAAGCTGCTGAAAAAGCTAAAATAGAACTATCTTCTTCTGCACAGACTGAAATAAATTTACCTTATGTAACAGCTACATCAAGCGGTCCAAAACACTTAGTGAGATCACTTTCAAAAGCAAAGTTTGAACAGTTAATAGATGATTTGGTGAAACGAACTATTGAACCATGTCAAACAGCTTTAAAAGCGGCAGGTTTATCAACTAGCGATATTGACGAAATTATTTTAGTAGGAGGTTCTACAAGAATCCCTGCAGTTCAAGAAGCAGTTGAGAAGTTCTTCGGGAAGAAACCCAACAAAGGAGTAAATCCTGATGAAGTTGTTGCTGTGGGTGCTGCAATACAAGGTGGTGTTTTAACAGGTGATGTTAAAGACGTATTATTGTTGGATGTAACTCCATTATCTTTGGGAATCGAGACGATGGGTAATGTAATGACTAAATTAATTGAATCTAATACAACCATACCAACAAAAAAATCCCAAGTATTTTCTACAGCTGCTGATAACCAGCCTTCAGTTGAAATCCATGTGCTTCAAGGCGAACGGGCGATGGCAGCCGACAATAAGACTATTGGACGCTTTCATTTAGATGGTTTACCTCCAGCACAAAGAGGAGTTCCTCAGATTGAAGTTACTTTTGATATTGATGCTAATGGTATTATTAAAGTTTCTGCAACGGATAAAGCAACAAATAAATCTCAAGACATTCGAATCGAAGCATCTTCTGGATTAACAGAGGATGAAATCCAAAAGATGAAGCAAGATGCTGAAGCTAATGCAGATGCAGATGCAAAGGCGAAAGAAACAGCTGATAAGTTAAATGCTGCTGATGCAATGATCTTTCAAACGGAGAGTCAATTAAAAGAATTTGGCGATAAACTATCTGACGACAAAAAACAACCAATTGAAGCTGCATTAGAAGAGTTGAAAAAAGCTTATGAGACTAAAGAAATCGAAGTTATCGATCCAGCTCTAGAAAAAATTAATGAAGCTTGGAAGGTTGCTAGTGAGGAAATGTACAAAGCTCAACAAGATGCTCAAGGCGCTACTCCACAAGATGCTCAAGGTGAATCAACTTCTCAAGAAGACGATGTTGAAGATGTTGATTTTGAAGAGGTAGAAGAGTAAGTTAAATTTGTTAATTGTTAATAAAGCACGATCATAATTGTTCGTGCTTTTTTTTTGAAAACATTTTAACCATTACAAATGCATGGGGAAAGGTAACCGCTGCAATAAATGCAAAAAATAGTGAATAGAAATGTTTTTCATTGTTAAACATAAAATAAAGAATAACCATTCCTATAAGTGATACTATCCAATAGGGAGCAGCAGATTTACAGTATTTCAAAGTAGTTTTTAATTTAAATTCACCATAAACAAACTTAATTTGCTCTGCTAGCGATGGGACACTATGCCATAAAATAAAGTAAATTGTGAATCCCCAAATAAGTGAGGAAGAGTTAAATATTATAGTGAGGATCACTAATGAGAACAGCTCGGTTAATGCTATTTCGGAAGAAATACGTTTAAAGTGTAGTTCAATAGCAGTCATGATTAAAACTAAACTTCCCAGAATGATTATAATAGGAAAGCTATTTAGATTTGCTATTTGGTAGCCAGTGATTTCATTAACAATGAATTTCACTCCGATATCGTTAAAAGTGAATAGTAATTGTAGGATTAACATTCCATAGCAGAAGTAAAAAACTGATTTTAACGAATTGTTGGATTTTATAAAACTTTTTTCCCAATGCTGTTCTCCAAAGTGATAGGCACTAAATATAATAAACATTGATAAAGCTAAAATAGGGGCCATGTAAAAAATTAAAATAGCTAGCGAAACTATCATTAAGTAAGCTACAAGGATGTTAAATTTAGAATAATATTTTGATTTTTCTAGAATTTTGTTAATTATTAACAGATCATTTGACCCGTGAATCATCCCAAAAGAAAAAATTAAAATAAAGCCAAGAATTAGTTCAAATTTTTCAGGAATATGGGTTGCAATCCACAGCCCCAAGAAGCTAGTAACGATTGAGAATTTGAAAATATTATTCATAAATTATTGTTAAATCACTAATTTACTTTAACAAGTTTAGTCAATCTTTTATTGTAAGTTAATTTTTTTTATATATTTGTTTAAACAAAACTAACAAAATTTAAAAAAATGACAAACTTATTTTTACCTTTAGTAGCCAAGATGGATCCTACTGATTATGTAGGATTTACATTCTTTGTAGGATGTATGGCAATGATGGCAGCTTCTGCCTTTTTCTTTTTATCATTAAATCAATTTGACAAAAAATGGAGAACTTCTGTTTTAGTTTCTGGTTTAATTACATTTATTGCAGCTGTTCATTATTTCTACATGAGAGATTACTGGGCATCAAACATGGAGTCTCCAACATTCTTCAGATATGTAGATTGGATTCTTACCGTGCCGTTAATGTGTGTTGAATTTTATCTAATACTTAAAGTAGCTGGTGCTAAGAAATCTTTACTAACTAAAATGATTGTTCTTTCAGTTATTATGCTAGTAACGGGTTATCTAGGTGAGGCTGTATATGCAGGTCAAGCTGCATTATGGGGCTTTTTCTCTGCTGTAGCATACTTTGCTATCGTTTACGAAATATGGTTAGGTGGAGCGGCAAAACTAGCTAATGAAGCTGGTGGAGATGTATTGGCTGCACATAAAGTTCTTTGCTGGTTTGTACTAGTTGGATGGATTATTTATCCATTAGGATACTTAGTTGGTACAGCTGATGGACAGTGGTATTCTTCTTTTGCTAACCTTGGTTTAGATATGGATGTTTTATACAACATCGCTGATGCAATTAATAAAATTGGTTTCGGTTTAGTTATCTATGCTTTAGCTTGTAAGAAAACAGCTTAAGTTTTATAAACTTTAAATTACAAATTAGCACAACCTTTGGGTTGTGCTTTTTTTTGCACTATTTTAACGTTCTTAGGCTATTTCATTTCTTTGGCTTTTGTAACTTTGAAATATCAATAATTTGCTAATGAAACTATCAAAAGACGAAATAATAAAAAAAGCCAATGCCAACTGTAAAGACACCTTGATGGAAACACTTCAGATTGAATTTGTAGATGCTGGCGACGATTATGTGATTGCTAAAATGCCAGTTACTAACAAAGTGCATCAGCCAGATGGAATTTTACATGGAGGGGCAACTGTAGCTCTGGCCGAAACAGTTGGGAGTTTTGCATCTCACATTTTTTTAGATACTGATGCATTTTTTGTTCGTGGTATAGATATCTCGGCAAAACACGTCAAAAGTGTAAGAGATGGCTTTGTTTACGCCAAAGCATCTTTTGTACATATCGGGAGAACCATGCAGATTTTTAATATTGATGTTACTGACGACCATGATAATTTAGTATCTACTTGTAAGCTCACAACAGTATCATTACCAAAAGAGTGCTAATATATGACTACTCCGAACAATTTTTTTGATAAAATTGAAGCGGTATTGCATTCAAAACGTCCATTTGTTTTGTTTTCCAAACCAGGACTTTCTTCAGTTAAGTCATACATTCAGTTAGATTCTGAGTCTTATACCATCAATGATTTTTCTGAATCAGGTTTTGTATTTGCTCCATTTGATCAATTTAAAGATTGCTATTATATTCCTACTCACAAATCCTCTTTCAATGAGATGGAGTTTGCTGAATTTGAAATCAGTTCTCTAACAAATACATCAATAACAAAGGAGGATTCAATTCACCATATTGAGCTAGTAATTAAAGCAATTGAAAAAATAAAGTTTTCTGAATTAGAAAAAGTAGTGGTTTCAAGACCGATTAAATTCACATTAGACAATTGCGATCCAATTCAAATTTTCAAAAATTTATTTCAAAAATACCCCAACGCTTTTACATATTGTTGGTTTCATCCAAAAACAGGTTTTTGGTTTGGAGCTTCACCAGAAAGGCTTCTTAAGTTAGAAGGTAAAACCTTTTCTACAATGTCACTTGCAGGGACCCAACCATACACAAATTCTAAAGAAATACATTGGGACAAAAAGAATAATAAGGAGCATGCTTTTGTAACAGACTATTTATTAGAAGTACTAAAAGACTATCTAGACGGAATAAAGTCAATTGGACCAAGTACACTAAAAGCAGGTGAATTACTTCATCTTCAGACACTTATCACTGGACGCTTAAAACCCTCTAAAGAGGCTTTAAAAGACTTAATTCATGTCTTACATCCTACACCAGCTGTTTGTGGAACTCCAAGAGAATTAGCATTAGACTTTATTAAATCTCATGAAGGTTATGAACGTGATTATTATACAGGTTTTTTTGGTGAGCTAAATATCTCTAACATCTCAAAAGCTAGAAACGCTAAAAGAAATATTGAAAACAGAGCTTATCATAGGATTAAGAAATATACAGATTTGGCAGTTAATTTGCGATGTATGAAGTTAATTAATACCACGGCAGTTCTTTACAGCGGTGGCGGAATTACTAAAGATTCTGAACCTAATCAAGAATGTATTGAAATTCATAATAAGATACAAACAGTTAAAAGTATTCTTTAAATCTTTAGCAAATATTTATTATCTCAATTCAATTTAAACTCTAAAAATTAAATAACTTTGTTTGAGTATGATACAGCCAAAAAATCCTTTAGCACAATCCATAATACAGAGCTGCCAGGCTCATAATATTAAACATATTGTAATTTCTCCTGGTAGTCGAAACGCACCATTGACTATAGGGTTTACTGCAAACGATTTTTTTAAGTGTTACAGTATTGTAGATGAGCGTTCTGCTGGTTTTTTCGCTTTGGGTATCGCCCAGCAATCACAAAAACCAGTAGCCTTAGTATGTACTTCTGGAAGTGCGCTAGTTAATTATTACCCTGCTGTTGTCGAAGCATTTTACAGTCGAATTCCACTTGTGGTTATTTCTGCAGATCGTCCAGATCACTTGATCAATATTGGGGACGGTCAAACCATTATGCAGCCCCACATATTTGCACCTCATATTATTTATGAAGCTAATTTAAAGCAGGTGATAAAGAAGTCATTTATAAAACTTTTTAAAAATAACGAATCACTTATAACTAAAGCCTTGGAAGTTGCTAAGACAGCCAAAGGACCTATTCATATTAATGCGCCATTTTCGGATCCTTTATACGAAACTGTTGATGTTCCTAAGGAAGATCACAATAGCAACTTAACTTATGTAACAAAACCCTCAATCTCAATTCCTAAATCCATTAAAAAAAAATGGTATTCTTCAAAAAAGAAAATGATTCTAGTAGGTGTTAATGCTCCTGAAAGTATTATAAAATCTTACTTAAATATAATTGGGGAAGATCCATCTATAGTGGTGCTCACAGAAACAACATCGAATTTACACCACTCCAATTTTTTCTCTTGTATTGATCAGTTAATCACCCCCCTAGATGCGACTGATTTTGAAGCACTTCAACCAGAAATACTATTAACTTTTGGTGGGATGGTAGTCTCTAAAAAAATTAAAACTTTTTTACGCAAATATGTACCTAAACTCCATTGGCATGTAGATCCAATTCAAGCAAATAACACCTTTTTTTGTTTAACGAAGCATTATAAATGTACTGTAAATAGTTTTTTTAAATCTCTACTTAATACGAATATAGCATCTAATGATAGTGCTTATTTTAAAACTTGGAACGCTGTTAAGAATAAACGATTAGAAAAGCATAAGACCTATTTGAAATCTATTCCTTTTAGTGATTTTAAAGCGTTTGATAGTATATTGAAACACATCCCATGTAATTCAATGGTTCAATCAAGCAATAGTTCTACCATACGATACTTACAACTGTTTGATTTAGACCCCTCTCTCACTATCTTTTGTAACCGTGGTACTAGCGGCATTGACGGATCAACAAGTACTGCTGTTGGTGCTTCCTGTGTTTCTGAGAAGCCAACTGTTTTTATAACTGGAGATTTGAGTTTTTTTTATGACAGTAACGCGCTTTGGAATGACTACATTCCATCTAGTTTTCGAGTAATAATTATAAACAATAGGGGTGGAGGGATTTTTAGAATTTTACCAGGAAATAAAAATTCTAAAAACTTTTCAACTTTTTTTGAAACAAATCATTCTCTAACATCAAAATCAATTTCAGAGCATTTTAAGTTTGACTACACCTCAGCAAGTTCAATAGCAAATTTAGAAACAAAATGGAAAAAATTTTATAGCTTAAGCGAGAGACCCAAGATTATAGAAATTTTTACTCCATCAACAGAAAATGATAAAATACTTTTGTCTTACTTTGACTTTATTAAATAATATTTTATTTAAATTATCCAATATTCATATCATGAAATTTGTTGTAGCGCTTTTTTATTTTCTCAATTGATAATCATTACCTTTGTGAAATGATACAAATAGGTGACTATAATAAACTAACTATTTTAAGGGATACTGAGCCTGGATTATTTTTGGGTGATTCCGAAGACCAAGAAGTATTACTTCCAAACAGATATGTGCCAGATAACTTTGAAATTGGTGAACAGATAGACGTTTTTGTATATTTAGATAACAAAGAACGCCCTGTTGCTGTCACAGATCATCCATATATCAAAAAAAGCGAGTTTGCATTATTAAGATGTAACTCAGTAAATGATATTGGTGCTTTTTTAGATTGGGGTTTAGTCAAGGAACTATTTTGTCCTTTTAAAGAACAAGCTTTTCCAATGAAAGCAGGTGGGTGGTACTTGGTGTTCTGTTATCTAGACGAAACTTCCGACCGCCTAGTTGCTTCAAGTAAAACCAATCGCTTTCTTGATAATAAAGAATTGACTGTTGAGGCTTTTGACGAGGTAGATTTAATTGTATCCCATCCATCTGATTTAGGAATGAATGTCATTGTAAATAAAACGCATTTAGGTCTAATATTCAATCAAGATTTATTCAAAGATATTAGTGTTGGCGATAAGCTTAAAGGAATTATTAAGAAAATTAGATCAGATAATAAGTTAGACATAACCCTTGAAAAAATTGGTTATAGAAACATTGAACCAAATGCCCAATTAATTTTAGAATATTTAGAAAATGATAAAAACGGATTTATAAAGCTAACCGACAAGTCTTCTCCAGAAGCTATCAAGTCAATGGTTCAGATGAGTAAGAAAAGTTTTAAAAAAGCGGTTGGTACTTTGTACAAACAAAGACGAATCCGAATAGAATTAGATGGGATTTATTTAATAACATAAAATAATAATCCAATGAGTAATATAGAATGGAAAACTGTCAAGGAATATGAAGACATAACCTATAAAAAATCTAATGGGATTGCTCGTATTGCCTTTAATCGACCCGACGTTAGAAATGCATTTAGGCCAAAAACAACACTTGAGTTATACCAAGCTTTATACGATGCGAACGAAGATACAAGTATAGGAGTTGTTTTGCTAAGCGCTGAAGGACCATCTTCAAAAGACGGTGTTTATTCATTTTGTAGTGGCGGTGATCAAAAAGCTCGTGGTCAAAAAGGATATGTTGGTGATGATGGTTATCACAGATTAAATATATTAGAAGTACAGCGTCTTATCCGATTTATGCCCAAAGCGGTCATAGCGGTTGTTCCAGGTTGGGCGGTCGGCGGCGGCCATAGCCTACATGTGGTATGTGATTTAACAATCGCTAGTAAAGAACATGCTATTTTCAAACAAACAGATGCAGATGTGACTAGTTTTGATGGGGGCTACGGTTCAGCATATTTAGCAAAGATGGTAGGTCAGAAAAAAGCTAGAGAAATATTTTTTTTAGGAAGAAATTACAATGCACAAGAGGCATTTGATATGGGAATGGTTAATGCAGTCATACCGCATTCAGAGTTAGAAACAACCGCATATGAATGGGCAAAAGAAATTTTATCTAAATCTCCTATTTCAATAAAAATGTTAAAGTTTGCCATGAATTTAACTGATGATGGGATGGTTGGGCAACAAGTATTTGCTGGTGAGGCAACTCGCCTTGCTTATATGACTAATGAAGCTAAAGAAGGCCGAGATGCCTTTTTGGAAAAAAGACCTCCAAACTTTGAAAAAAAATGGATTCCATAGCATGAAAAAATTACAAGTTTGGATTTCAGCCTGCAGACTTAGAACATTGCCTTTGTCAATTTCGGGAACTATAGTTGGTTCTGGAGTAGCCTATTCAATGAGCTTTTTTAACCTGACTATATTTGTATTTACAATACTCACTACTTTAAGTTTTCAGATCTTATCTAACCTTGCAAATGATTATGGTGATGGTGTAAAAGGAACTGATAATCAAAATCGTATTGGTCCTGAACGTGCTTTACAGAGTGGCGTTATCACTCCTAAACAAATGCGAAATGCTATTATTTTCAATGTGATTACTTGCCTTTTATTAGTTATAACTCTTATATATCAAGCTTTTGGAGCCGATCAGTTTTTTACTTCATTTATTTTTATTGTGTTAGGAATTCTAGCAATTACAGCAGCCATTAAATACACTGTAGGGACTTCTGCTTATGGCTATAAAGCTTTAGGGGATATCATGGTGTTTTTATTTTTTGGATGGCTAAGTGTTTTAGGAACTTATTTTTTATATTCTAAAGAAATTGATTTATTAATGCTCTTACCAGCTAGTTCAATAGGGTTCTTGAGTGCCGGAGTACTCAACTTAAATAATATGCGTGATTTTGAATCTGATAAGTTATCTGACAAACACACCCTTGCTGGATATTTAGGCCAAAAAAATGCTAGAAATTATCATTTAACTTTGATATTGGTAGCAATGGTATTTATGTTGTTATATGTTATGTTATCGTCACATAATATTTCAATTTGGGTAATTATGATAGGATTTATACCACTATTAATACATTTAACTATTTTTTATAGCGTGGTCAACCCTAAAGATTACGATCCACAACTCAAAGTATTAGCCTTATCAACATTTTTACTAGCACTAATTTTTGGTGCAAGTCATATTTTTATTTAAAATAATAATAACTATTTGATATATTATTTATGAAGGCTACTTTTTTTAAGCATACGCTTCAATTTAAACAAGCCAGTGGCACTTCTCGTGGTGTTTTAACCCTTAAGGATACTTGGTTCATTAAATTGGAGAACAATACCTTAAAAGGAATAGGTGAGTGTGGAATGTTTAAAGGCCTGAGTATTGATCATCGAGACGATTTTGAGTTAAAGCTTAAATGGACTTGTCAAAACATTGACTTAGGACTTGAAGTTTTGTTAGGTCAACTTGTTTCGTTTCCATCAATTCAATTTGGTTTGGAAATGGCCTTTGCATCATTGAATAATAAATCTCCTTTCGAGTTATTTCCTTCTGAGTTTACTAAGGGAAAAGACTCAATTCCGATTAATGGCCTTATTTGGATGGGTGAATCTTCATTTATGAAACAACAAATTAAAGATAAACTAGAGGGAGGATTTTCATGTATAAAGCTGAAAATTGGCGCATTGAATTTTGAAAGAGAATTAGCACTTTTAAAATCCATCAGAAACGAGTATGATATGCAAACTATAGAAATCCGTATCGACGCAAATGGTGCTTTTAAACCAAATGAAGCTTTAGAGAAATTAAAACAACTTTCAGAATATAATCTTCATTCAATAGAACAGCCAATAAAGCAAGGGCAGATAGATGATATGGCGCAGTTATGTTTAGATACGCCTATTCCAATCGCCTTAGATGAAGAATTAATCGGTATATTTTCTGTAACAAATAAGCAATTTTTACTACAAACTATCAAACCTCAATATATTATCCTTAAGCCAACCCTAGTGGGTGGTTTTAAAGGAAGTCAACAATGGATTGATGTTGCTGAGTCCAATAAAATTGGATGGTGGGTAACTAGTGCCTTAGAAAGTAATATAGGTCTAAACGCGATCGCACAATGGACCTACACTCTAAATAATACTTTACCTCAGGGATTGGGAACAGGTGGCTTATTCACTAATAACGTTCAAGCACCTCTAGTAGTGAGATCAGGTCGCTTATTTTATGATTTAAAAACAAAGTGGAATTTAAAATTTTAATTTATGTATATCAAACAGGCATTTAAAAACAAACACGACTGGTGGCTTTACTTAGCTGGACTAGCACTTATTGTAATCGCTGTTATTTTAGGGCAAATCCCTCACACTGTCGCATTAATTTCTAAAGCATTACAGTCAGGGGTTGAACTTGGAGGATTAGATCCAAATAAAATGATGCAGTTGTTAGAGTCAAATTTGAATTTATTTCTAATGCTATTGTCTTTCGCAGTTGGACTTCTTGGTCTCTTTATTGTAGTCAAGTTTTTACATAAACAATCGATTACAAGTTTAACCACTTCAAGATCAAAAATTGATTGGAAACGTTTTTGGTTTGCATTCTTATTTTGGGGTTTTATATCTGTTATAATGATTATGATTGATTACCAGTCTTCTACTGAAAACTATGTATTTAATTTTGAGTTAAAACCTTTTTTAATTTTGGTAGCTATTGCAGTTATTTTCGTACCTCTTCAAACGAGTTTTGAAGAGTATCTTTTTAGGGGGTATTTAATGCAAGGAATTGGAGTGATTTGTAAAAATAAATGGGTGCCTTTAACTGTAACCTCTGTTCTGTTTGGGATGCTTCATCTTGCCAATCCAGAAATTGATAAACTTGGCTATATCTTGTTAGTACATTACATTGGTACTGGATTCTTTTTAGGGATTATTACATTGATGGATGAAGGGCTCGAATTGGCTCTAGGATTTCACGCTGCTAACAACTTATTTACTGCACTATTAGTCACTGCAGACTGGACGGCTTTCCAAACAAATTCCATTTTCAGGGATATTTCAGACCCAGACATAGGAGCTTTTGAAATATTTAGCTCTGTTTTAATTATTTACCCAATCTTAATTTTTATTTTTGCAAAAGTATATAAGTGGAAAAATTGGAAAAGTAGATTAATTGGGCCTGTAACTAAAGAAGCTTAATTATTCGTATGTTAATCTATTAAAATTGATCAAAGATATTACATACAGGAAGCCACACAGTTCATTCAAATTAGATGGTGTTTTTTATGATAATACTAGTTTGTTATCACTTGCCATGGTTTATGTTGAATGTAATGACGATTATCTAGTTTCTTTGGGTGTTTTTATTCAAAAATGGGTAGATCCAAATCATGAAATTAGTCTTCAAACATCTGGTTCAACAGGTGTTCCCAAAACTTTTTTAATGTCTAAGCAATCTATGGTTAATTCTGCTTTGGCTACTGGAAGCTATTTTAAATTAATCCCTGGTGATTCTGCTTTATCCTGCTTACCGTTTAATTACATCGCTGCTAAAATGATGTTTGTGAGAGCCTACACTCTGGGATTAGAATTAGATTGTATAAATCCGAGTTCAACTCCACTAGAGTCGCTTTCTAAATATTATAATTTTTGTGCAATGGTGCCTCTTCAACTTGAAAAGTCAATCAAATTTCTACATCGTATTAAAACACTTATAGTAGGGGGTGCTCCACTCTCAACTGCTTTAATGGAGAAATTGAAGTCATCAAATTCAAACGTTTATGAAACTTTTGGAATGACAGAAACAGTTAGTCATATCGCAGTTAAAAACATAAGTAAATCTTTTTCTTTATTTGAAGTGTTACCTTCGATTTCTATCGCTGTTGATTCTCAGGATCGCTTACTTATAGAAGCTCCTGAATTGGCTTCAAACACAATCAAAACAAATGACCTAGTCCATTTACATTCTAAAACTACTTTTGAATGGGTTGGACGATTTGATGCGGTTATTAATTCTGGAGGGGTTAAAATCTCACCTGAGCAACTAGAACAGCAATTGGAAGGACTTATTAAGAAACGTTTTTTTATATCATCTCAAAAAAATGCGATGTTAGGGTCTATTGTAATTTTAGTCATTGAAAGCGCTACTACTTGTGAGCTCTTAGATTTTACATCTATTGCTCCACTAAAAAGGCCTAAGCATGTCTATTATGTAGATAATTTTATTGAAACACTTTCTGGTAAGGTTAAGCGTCAAGAAACGCTCGCACTTGTTAAACTTGTATAACCCCCATGTTAAAAACTTTCTTTATGGGGGCATGATTAGCTGCTTCAATCCCTACACTAATCCAATCACGAGTATCTGTAGGTTCAATAATAGCATCTGTCCAAAGCCTAGCAGCAGAGTAATACGGAGATACTTGCTTGTCGTAACGTATCTTGATTTGATCAAATAATTCTGTTTCCTTTTCAATCGTAATCGTTTCCCCTTTCTTTTTTAATGAGGCGGTTTCTATTTGTAGTAATACTTTTGCAGCACTGTTTCCACTCATCACTGCTAGTTCTGCACTAGGCCAAGCGACGATTAATCGAGGGTCATAGGCTTTGCCACACATGGCATAATTTCCAGCTCCATAGCTGTTTCCAATAATAATAGTGAATTTAGGAACCACACTATTGCTTAGTGCATTGACCATCTTAGCACCATCTTTTATGATCCCACTGTGTTCACTTTTACTACCAACCATAAATCCGGTAACATCTTGTAGAAAAACTAATGGTATTTTTTTCTGATTACAATTTGCAATAAATCGGGTGGCTTTATCTGCACTATCATTATAAATGACCCCACCAAATTGCATTTCTTTGTTTGCACTTTTAACTAATTTACGTTGGTTTGCAATAATCCCGACAGACCAGCCGTCAATGCGCGCATATGCTGTAATGATAGTTTTTCCATAGTCTGCTTTATATTCTTCAATTTCTGAATTATCAACCAATCGCTTTATGATTTCGTACATATCGTATTGGTCAGCTCTTGATTTTGGAAGCAGCCCGAAAATATCATTAGGGTTACTTTTAGGTTTTTTTGAAGGTATTCTATTAAAGCCTGCTTTGTCAAAATCCCCAACCTTGTTCATTATCGATTTAATTTTATCCAAAGCATCTGCATCATCCTTGGCTTTATAATCAGTGACTCCGCTTATTTCGCAATGTGTAGTAGCACCACCAAGCGTTTCATTGTCTATAGACTCACCTATGGCTGCTTTTACTAAATAGCTTCCCGCTAAAAAGATACTTGCTGTTTTATCAACGATGATTGCTTCATCGCTCATAATTGGTAAGTAAGCGCCGCCAGCAACACAGCTTCCCATAATAGCTGCTATCTGGATAATACCCAAACTACTCATTTGTGCATTGTTTCTAAAAATCCGACCAAAGTGCTCTTTGTCAGGAAATATTTCATCTTGTAATGGTAGATAAACCCCTGCAGAATCAACTAGATAAATAATAGGTAGTTTATTTTCCATGGCAATTTCTTGAGCACGAAGGTTCTTTTTAGCTGTTATAGGAAACCAAGCTCCAGCTTTTACTGTAGCATCATTAGCAACTACAATACACTGTTTTCCTTTAATATAGCCTATTTTAACAACTACTCCAGCTGAAGGACAACCTCCGTGAGATTCATACATGTCTTCTCCAGCAAACGCACCAATTTCGATTGATTTTGATTTTGAATCTAATAAATAATCAATACGTTCACGTGCTGTTAGTTTACCTTTAGCATGTTCTTTTTCGATTTTGGACTTACCACCACCTAATTTAACTTTCACTAATCGCTTCTTTAAATTAGTAACAAGTAGTTTATTATAATCTTCGTTTTTGTTGAAGTTTAAATCCATTGCGTTTATATTTGTTATACAAAAATAACAATATTATTGAGTTTCATGTTTTTTTGTTAACTAACAATTATTAATAAATTATTATATGAATTTAGTGTATCATGAGGCTTCTTCAAGAGGGTTTGTTGATCATGGCTGGTTACAAGCTAATCATTCCTTTAGTTTTGCGAATTTTTATAATTCTGAAAAAATGAACTTTGGAGCTTTAAGGGTACTGAACGACGATTTAATTGCTCCTGGCATGGGATTTGGAACTCATCCACATGAAAATATGGAAATTATTACAATTCCATTATCGGGTCATTTAAAACATAAAGATTCAATAGAGATTAATTGGAAAGAAGTTAATGCTGGAGAAGTTCAAGTTATGTCAGCAGGAAAAGGGATTCAACATTCAGAAATTAATGGCTCAAAAACCGAATATTTAAGTTTATTTCAAATATGGATTCTTCCAAACAAAAAAAATATAAATCCTAGATATGATCAAGCCCATTTTGAAATCCCTATTGTCGGGAAACTTCAAGTTTTAGTATCTTCAATTAATCATGTCGCAGGCACTGGTTTAAAAATTCACCAAGATGCCCAAGTATCAAGAATCAATTTGGAAGCTGGGTCTAATTTTAATTATTCCTTAAAATCGCAATCTCACGGAGTTTATGTTATGCAAGTCTACGGAGCTTCTGAAGTAGCTGGTCAGCGTTTAAATCAAAGAGATGCATTAGGCGTTTCAAAAGTTAATACATTTTCAGTTAACGCTATTGATAGCATTCAATTGCTATTTATTGAAGTTCCTATTTCCAACTTGTAACTTTTTAAATTTAATAATTTTAAATGGAAGTTAAATTGAATGTTTTAAAAATTGACGATATTTGGTTTCTAAAATCTTAATTATGACAATGAATAAAAATACAGTACTTGCATTAGCTACATATATAATGATATTCATTGGAGTATCTCTAATTGCTTTAGGTGCTTTTAGGTACAACGAGGTAGCTGGATGGGGATTTGCTTCAGTAGGAATTGGTTTTCTCGCTAATGCTTGGGTGTTTAACGCTTTAAAAGGTCGCGTATAATGAGTGATGATAAAAAAATCATATTTTCAATGTCAGGAGTCACAAAGTCGTATCAAACAGCTAACACTCCTGTTTTAAAGAATATTTACCTTAGCTTCTTTTATGGCGCTAAAATAGGCATTCTAGGGCTTAATGGGTCTGGGAAATCCACATTATTGAAGATTATTGCAGGAGTTGATAAAAATTACCAAGGTGATGTTGTTTTTTCTCAAGATTACTCTGTTGGATATTTAGAACAAGAGCCAAGATTAGATGAGTCTAAATCTGTGATGGAAATTGTTCGAGAAGGCGCAGCAGAAACTGTAGCTATTCTGGATGAGTATAATAAAATAAATGACATGTTTGCACTAGAAGAAGTATATTCTGATGCTGACAAGATGGAAAAATTAATGA
Source organism: Flavobacteriaceae bacterium (assembly GCA_018608705.1). Classification (GTDB taxonomy): domain Bacteria; phylum Bacteroidota; class Bacteroidia; order Flavobacteriales; family Flavobacteriaceae; genus Hel1-33-131. The sequence continues at coordinate 43,013 of JABAZD010000080.1, forward strand.
ACCGACAAGCTGAATTGCAAGATCAGATTGATGCGGCTAATGCCTGGGAATTGGATACCAAGTTGGAAATTGCAATGGATGCCCTTAGAACTCCTGACGGTTCAAAAAAAATATCTGTTTTATCTGGAGGTGAACGCAGACGAGTAGCTTTATGTCGTCTATTACTACAAGAACCGGATGTTTTATTATTAGATGAACCAACCAATCACTTAGATGCAGAATCTGTTCATTGGTTAGAGCATCATTTAGCTCAGTATAAAGGGACTGTCATTGCAGTTACTCATGACCGTTACTTCTTAGATAATGTTGCAGGATGGATTTTAGAACTAGATAGGGGTGAAGGAATTCCTTGGAAAGGAAATTATTCTTCTTGGTTAGACCAAAAATCAAAACGTTTAGCACAAGAAAGTAAAACTGCAAGTAAGCGTCAAAAAACACTAGAGCGTGAGCTGGAATGGGTTCGTCAGGGGGCTAAAGGTCGTCAAACAAAGCAAAAAGCACGTCTAAAAAGTTATGATAAGCTAATGAGTCAAGATCAAAAATTACTTGACCAAAAGCTAGAGATCTATATTCCAAATGGTCCACGTTTAGGGACAAATGTAATACAAGCAGAGGGAGTTAGTAAGGCCTATGATGATAAGCTTTTGTATGATAATTTAAACTTTAATCTCCCTCAAGCAGGAATTGTTGGTATCATAGGACCCAATGGTGCTGGTAAAACTACTATTTTTAGAATGATCATGGGCGAAGAGATTTCAGATAAAGGAAATTTTAAAGTTGGTGAAACTGCTAAAATTGCTTATGTAGATCAAAGTCACTCCAATATAAATCCAGATAAATCAATTTGGCAAAACTTCAGTGATGAGCAAGAACTTGTTATGATGGGGGGGAAGCAAGTTAATTCACGAGCCTACCTAAGTCGTTTTAATTTTTCAGGAAGTGAGCAAAATAAAAAAGTAAATATGCTTTCCGGAGGAGAGAGAAACCGCTTGCATTTGGCGATGACATTAAAAGAAGAAGGAAATGTCTTGCTTTTAGATGAACCAACCAATGATTTGGATGTAAACACCCTAAGAGCTTTAGAAGAAGGTTTAGAAAACTTTGCTGGCTGTGCCGTGGTAATTAGTCACGACCGTTGGTTTTTAGATCGCGTTTGTACACACATACTTGCTTTTGAGGGTAACTCTGAAGTTTATTTTTTTGAAGGAAGTTTTAGTGATTATGAAAAAAACAAGAAGCAACGTTTAGGTGGTGATTTAATGCCTAAACGTATAAAATACAAAAAACTTGTGCGATAGGTATTTTAAAAATACGTTCCGTTTGTGATCACTTTATCAATGCGTTATTTTTAGATATTAATGAGTTAATGATTTGTAATTGCTAATAAATGTGCTTTTTACGAACTATGCTTAATCAACTCTACATCAAAAATGTCTAAATTGTGGAGTAACTTTTGAAAAGTGTCTAGGTAAAAAAATTAGTTAGCTTTTTTTATATAATGGTATTAAATAACTAATGTTATAACCAAAGCCCATACCAAATCTTCCACTATCATAGGTGCGTCCAAAACCTGGAATATAAATAGTTTCAAAGTTATTTATATTTGTCTCAAACATACGCCCTTTGATTTGTAAATTTAAACCCATGAAAAGATTGTTTAAAACTTCTGTTTTGAACCCTAAAATTATTTCTATCCAACCAGAGTTTAGTCCTGAAAATTTATTGTTAGCAACCATTTCGTTTTGCCCCCATGTAAGGCTATTGATATTATAAATTGTATAACTGTTTAGTGTTTGATTAAAATTTGCAAGCCCAAGTCGAAAACCAGAAAAAATCAAGTTATCCATTCCAGCCCAATTTGTGTACATGTTGTAATCTACTCCAGCTTTTATATAATTGCCTTTTCCAGTGCTGTTTAAATAGTTGGTAATGTTTGTTTTTTTTTCAGATCCAATCTCTGCAGCAATGTATAAGTTTTTTGATAAACGATAATCTCCGTTGATTTCAAAACCCATATAATCTGTATCCAAAAAAGAACGGGTTATTTTACTTAAATCAACTCCAACACGTAAACCATATTTTTTTTGGACTACAAGACTGTCTATACCATTTGACTTAGTTTCTTGAGCGCTGAGACCCATTAAAAGACCAAGACATCCTAATATGTTAATGAAGTACTTTGACATGGATTTCATTTTCATTTATTACTTGAGTTAATAAAATTTCAGAATTTATTATCCATTGATCGCTATCCGAACCAATACTAAAAGTTTGAATGGAATAATTATTTATATATCCACAAGCTCTAGATACATATAGAGTTTCAATTTCATATGTAACCGTTATAATATCTGGATTACCATTAACTGTAGAGTTAATAATGTCATAGCTTTCATATAATTTAAACTGGGTTTGACTACTATTATTTTGTAAGGGCAAAGCAATTGAGGACCGGGTTGAAACAAGTTCGTTGTAAATAGGAACTTCATTGAAGTCGGAATCTAATCCAATTGCAAATAAACCTGGAACAGATTTAATTTGATCTGGAGCAGTAATATCATAAAATTCAATTATTAATCTGGGAGTAGTTTGGGTTGTGGACGGGCATACGTCGTCCTTTTCACAACCTAAATAAACAAACGCAATAAATAATAAAAATATATAATGTTTTTTCATCTGATACCCGTTAATATCTATTTTTGTTCAACTTCTATGATTTTTTCAATGGATTCAGCTAATTTGAAATCTAATTCAGTTATCCCACCAGCATCATGAGTAGATAGTTTTATTTTTAATAAGTTAAATGTATTAGACCAGTATGGATGGTGGTTTAGTTTTTCACATTCGAAGGCTATTCGAAATACAACACTCATACATTCTTTGAAATTATCAAATTTAAATTCTTTAGTTAAGGCATTATCTTGATAATCCCAATCTGGGAAATCAATTAAAAGCTTTTCAATTTCTGAATTCTTTAGTGATCTCATATTAATTTCAGGTTAAACCAAAAGTACAACTTTTTTAAAAGCATTAAAATGTATTAACGGGAGTTTTTTCGAAAAGAACAACTGTTTCTATATGCGATGTATGAGGAAATTGATCCACCAGGCTTATTTTTTTTAATTCATATCCGTAATTCCTCATTTCTTCAGTATCTCTTGCTTGAGTTGCTGGGTTACAAGAGACATAAACAATCCGTTCTGCATTGATATTAATTATTTTTAATAATGTCTTGGGAGCAATCCCTGCACGAGCTGGGTCTAAAATAATAGTGCGTATTTTATTTTTATACTCAGGATGTTTCGTTAAAAACTTTCCAACATCAGCAGTATAAAATTGCAAGCCATGTATGTTATTTCTTTCTGCATTTTTTATCGCATCTTCGACTGCAGACGCAACGATATCGACACCAATAATTTTTGTATTGGTGCTTCGGGATGCTAGAATCTGACCTATAGTTCCAGTGCCACAAAATAAATCCATAACCACAGAATTATCAATAGTTTCTTTATTTTCTAGCGCATAATCAATGACTTTGGTATACAGTTTTTCTGCAGACTTGGGATTAGTTTGAAAGAAGCTTTTCATACTGATTTCAAAATTTAAACCGAGAAGTTGTTCAACGATCTTATCGTCTCCAGCTATGAGTTGACTTTTTCCAGTTGTAGCGAGTGTTCTATCGCCTGTTTCATCATTGATCGAGTGTATCAGTCCAGCAAAGCGTTCTTTGAAGAGATCTTGAAGAAGTTCTGAAAACCCTGTTAAATCAAACTCAGGAAGGTCATAAGAAGTTGTTACTAAATTAAATAAGAGTTTATTGGTTTTGTAAGACTTCCTCACAACAAAAAACCGAAAGAATCCTTCTTTTTTAGGTCCATGCCAAGGCGCTAATCCGGTCGCTTCACAATACCTCCTTATTGTACTAATATTGTCCTCAACTTGTGTATCAAATAAGCCAGAGTCTTTTTCTAGGTTGTCTCCCATCCACCATACTCCACGTCTCTTAAAACCTAAAGTAAAAACATCAATATCAGTTTTATTTATCCGGTCGTATCCAATTGCAGAAAACCCATACTCCATTTTATTTCTGTAATGAAATACATTAGGGGACGTTACCAATTCGTCAAAAAGAGACTCAATATTTGAAACTTTCCCGATTCGTTTAAATAAAGACATGGTACTTTCTTTCTTGTATTTGTGCTGTAATTCAATGGGTAGATTTATATAAGGTGCTCCGGGGATATCTTGAAATGGAACATCGACTTCGTTTGGTGAACTTTCTATGACATCCATCAAGCTGCATTCCGCATACTTTTTAGTCGATTTTTTCACTTGAGCTTTTACTGTTTGCCCAGGGATAGTATTGGGAATAAATACAATAAATTCGCCATGTTCAGATCGAATTCTTGCAATTCCTTTTCCTCCGAAAGCATAGTCTTCAATTTTTAACTCTAATATCTGACCTCTTTTTACAAATTTATTTCGTTCTCTTTTTGGCATTTGTTTCTGTCCTAATTATTGATTGCAATATTAACAAAAGATATGAACCTAGCCGAAGAATAGTAGTGAAATTGATGTGTTTGTTATGAATTATATTTACTAAATTGCAATTCTTAGGGATGATTTCTTTCCCATGCTGATTTTTCGAAATCTCGAAAGAACAACGGTAGATAAGGAATAGTTATTTTATAAATTTATTAAATTATTAAAAATGGCTGCTTTAAACCAATTAAATTCACAACAAGCAATCGAACTAGAAAATAAGTATGGGGCTCACAATTATCACCCTCTTCCAGTAGTACTATGTAAAGGCGAAGGTGTTTATGTGTGGGATGTAGAAGGAAAAAAATACTTTGATTTTTTATCCGCTTATTCTGCTGTAAACCAAGGGCATTGTCACCCTAGAATTGTAGATGCTTTAACAGAACAAGCGAGTATTTTAACACTTACTTCTCGTGCTTTTCATAACAATGTATTAGGAGAGTATGAAAAGTTTGTAACAGAGCTATTTGGATATGATAAAATCTTACCGATGAATACTGGTGTTGAAGGGGGAGAGACGGCCTTAAAGCTATGTAGAAAATGGGCATATAATGTAAAGGGAATCCAAGAGAATAAGGCTAAAATTTTATTTGCCGAAAATAATTTTTGGGGACGTACTTTAGCAGCTGTATCTTCTTCAACAGATCCTAGTGCATTTAAAGACTATGGTCCTTATCTACCTGGTTTTGAAATTGTAAAATATAATGATTTAAGTGCATTAGAAAAAGCATTAGAAGATCCTAATGTTGCAGGCTTTATGGTAGAGCCTATACAAGGAGAAGCTGGAGTTATGGTCCCCGATGAAGGGTATTTAAAAAAAGCATATGATCTATGTAAATCTAAAAATGTATTATTTATAGCAGACGAAGTCCAAACAGGAATCTCTAGAACAGGTAAGTTATATTGCTGTCAACATGAAGGCGTAAAGCCAGATATCTTAATTCTTGGTAAAGCACTTTCTGGTGGAGTTTTTCCTGTTTCAGCTGCTTTAGCAGATAATGAGATAATGATGACTATAAAGCCTGGGGAACATGGATCAACCTTTGGAGGGAATCCTTTGGGATGTAAAGTAGCCATGGCTGCCCTGCAAGTCGCTGTTGACGAAAATTTGGCCGAAAATGCAGAAAAACTAGGAAAAATTTTCAGATCGAAACTTACTGAATTTTCATTTAAAAGTAATTTAGTAAGGACTGTTAGAGGTAAAGGTTTGCTAAATGCGATTATTATTAATGACAATGAAAAAAGTGATACCGCTTGGAATATATGTTTAAAGCTTAGAGATAATGGTTTGCTTGCTAAGCCAACTCATGGAAATATTATACGTTTTGCTCCGCCACTAGTAATGAACGAAACTCAACTTTTAGATTGTGTAGATATTATAATTAAAACTTTAAAAGATTTTGAGGAAAGTTAATATATTTAAAAAAAAACCATTCAACTGAATGGTTTTTTTAATGTAATATTTTAATAATTTTTATTAATTATTGACGAGCAACGTGTGCGTTAATTTGAGTTTGCATCCCTGTTACATCCATCCAGTCTGAAAACATTACCACTTTTCCATCTTCATTAAATGACACTACTGCATACCATTTGTTATTAATAGTTGCACCAGAAGCCGTATGTATTCCCGTCCAAGTTCCATAGATACGAACTCCATTTGGTTTAGATGTTTGTTCTCCCAATTCCGAATAAAATGAGCCTCCCCAGTAAGCACTGTTACTATCAATTCCACCATCACCAGCTAAGAAAGTAAGGTTGTCAAATTCAGAAAAGTACTGTTCTGCTGCTTTCATAAGGTCACCTTTTCCTAGTATCTTATTGTCATTCCACATTGGTGGGCTCCATTTAACAGTGTCAGCAAAGTATGAAGATAGCAGCTCCAAATCTTCTGTTGCAAACCCCTTGACATGATGATTTTCAAAAGCTTTTATGTTGCGGGCAAATGTAGCTTTGTCAGCTTCTGATGGATTAGCAGATTCTGTATTTGTGTTTTTACAAGCTGTAAAAGCTAAAATAATTGTAATCAATAATGTTATTTTTTTCATTTCTTTTTTTTTGATTAATAAGGTGTAATTTAAGTTTTTTTTACTAATTTCAAAATACAACTTAAATTTAAACTCTTTTTTTTCTGTTTAAAAAACAAAAAACCCTCTGCTGTGAGAGGGTTTTAAATAGTTAATGAAGAGGTTTCTTAAAGCAAGTACTCTGTGCTTATGAAGTTTGATTTTTTAGATTCTAAAAGATCTTTTAAAATAGAATTATTTGAACTGTTCTCTTTAGAAGCTACAAAAGTTCTAATGGAAAACGATCGTAATGCATCTCTAACACTCAAGGTGCTGAATGCTGAATCTTTTCTTCCTGTAAAAGGAAATACATCTGGTCCACGTTGGCATGAACTATTTAAATTTACTCTACAGACAAGGTTCACTAATACATCAATTAAAGGCGCTAATGTCTTTACATTTTTTCCAAACACACTTACTTGTTGTCCGTAATTTGATTCTGCCATGTCGTCCAAGACTTGTTGAACGTCGGTAAAAGTAATTATTGGAATTACAGGTCCAAATTGTTCTTCATTATATAGATCCATTGTTTTATTTATATTTGACATAACTGCTGGATATATATAATTATCAGAGATGTTTCCACCTTTAGAATTTAATATTTTTGCTCCTTTAGCTTTGGCATCTTCAATCAAACTTTTTATGTATGCTGGTTTGTTTGGTTCTGGTAGAGGGGTTAACTTTACACCATCTTCCCAAGGGTTTCCAAATTTTAATGCATCTACTTTTTCACAAAAGCGTTTATTGAATTCTTCTGAAATACTTTCGTGAACATATAATATTTTAAGAGCTGTACAACGCTGCCCATTAAAAGATAATGTACCAGCAATACACTCATCAACAGCGAGGTCTAGATCTGCATCTGGCAAAAGTATACCCGGGTTTTTAGCTTCCAACCCTAAAACCGATCGTAAACGGTTACTCTTTGGATGGCTATTTTGCAATGCATTTGCCGAGCTACTGTGCCCAATTAAGGCGAGGACATCTATTTTCCCTGTTTCCATAATAGGCGTAGCAAGTACACGTCCACGTCCATACAATATGTTTACAACACCTTTTGGAAAGCTATTTTGAAATGCTTCTAAAAGTGGAGATAATAGTAACACACCAAGTTTAGCTGGTTTAAATACTGCAGTATTACCCATTATCAAGGCAGGGATTAGTAGTGCAAATGTTTCATTTAAAGGGTAGTTGTAGGGGCCTAAGCACAAAACAACTCCAATAGGTCCTCTTCTAATGTGGGCATGTACTCCAGAGTTTTTTTGAAATTTAGCAGAATTACGATCCAACTGTTTGTAGTCGTCTATAGTGTCATATATGTAATCAACAGTCCTATCAAATTCTTTTTCTGAATCAATTAGATTTTTACCAATTTCCCACATAAGATATTTTACAACCGTCGCCCGTTTTGTTTTCATTTGTTGGGCAAATTTTAGCATGCAAGAAATACGGTCCGCAACTTTCATTGTTGGCCATAACCCTTGGCCATTGTTGTACGCCCATGATGCTGCATCTAACGCTTCAAAAGCCTGTTTTTTTGTGAGCTCAGGAACGCTTCCAAGTAATGTTGGTTGGTAATCTTCAGTTGATGAAATGGTAGAGAATACATCAGTCATTTTTCCTGACCATTCTTTTAACTCCCCATTTACTAGATAGTTAGTTTGATTTATTAAGTCATTAATTTTGTAAGCTTCCGGAGCTTTTTTGAAAGTCATATAAAAGGTTGTTAGTTAGATGGTTGCCAAATTAATTAATAATTAAACGTGTTAGTGCTAACGAAACGTTAATCTTATTTTTGAATACTTAACAAAACAAAAAAAATCCCCATATAATCATGGGGATAAATATTATTTTAATTATTTTTTTCAATTTCTTTCATTGCCTCTTGAAATTCTAGAAAAACATCATCAAACCCCCCTGTTGAATATAAATATATATTGTAAAATAGATAAAGTAAATTAATGATTAAAATAATTAATGCTACTATTTTTGCTGTATTCATAGCATTGAAGTTTCCTTCATAATCATCGGGATTTTGTTTAGCATCTTTAATTTTGTTGTGTGCGATTAGAAACGCAGGTCCTGAGAGTAAAAACCCAAAACCTCCAATGCAACAGCATAATAATCCGATAATACTTAACACGTATGTAAGTGTTGTGTTTAATTGTTTTTTCATTTTGTTTTATAATTGTTTAATAGTGTAACTTATTATTATTGTAGTTATCGATACTATAGAAAGTATGTTAACTCCTTTTTTGTGGTACTGAAATTTATAAAAGCGAGTTATTAGTAAGTAGCTGAATAGAAAAATAAGTGGGTAAATTGCGGGATACATGTAAAAAGCTTGAATAAAAGAACCTTTAAACATCAAGGCTACCGCTCTTTGAAATCCACAACCCATGCATTCATAGCCAAAAATGGTTTTGCTTAGGCAGGGAATCATAAAATCTTCAAATAACACAGGACTATTTTTTTTTAATCACATTCAAATAAAGAAAAATAATTTTTAAATAAAAAATGTAACTTATAATTTTTCATTTATACAAAAGTTTTAATTTTGAATGTAAATTACTGAACATGTTTTTCAAGCTTTTTTATTTTGGGTATTTTGGTTTCGGTTTTTTCTTGGTGTTGTTTCAAGAATTTTTCAATCAAAAAAAATCATTTATTTTAATTATTGGCTTCTGTCTATTAATGTTTGCTTTATACAATATTTCCAAAGGAATAGGCGATCGCCTTAATAATGAAACATTCATAGAAAATGAAGAAGAAGAATGAAATTTAAAATTAATGATAAAGTTTCAGTGCTTGACGATGATATAAATGGTATAATTTCATGTATAAGAGGTTCTGAAATAACTGTAGCAACCTCTACAGGGTTCGACTTGGTTTTTGATTCCAGTGAATTAGTGAAAATTAATGAAAATTTAATGAGTTCAAATACTTTGTTTTCTAAAACATCTATTAATAATGTGCTAATAGAAAAAGATTCAAATAAAAAGCAGATTCCTTCGAAGCTTTTTTTTAATGACCGAAATAAATCTGTGATAGAAGTCGATCTACATCTTAATCAGCTTATAAAAAACACGCGGGGAATGCAAAATCACGAAATGCTTAATTTACAATTAGAGACAGCCAAGTGGCATTTAGAAGCTGCAATAAAACAGCGCATTCAACGTATTATATTTATTCATGGAGTGGGAGAAGGAGTCTTAAAAATTGAACTCGAATATTTATTTAATCGTTATGATGGGATAAAGTACTATGACGCTAATTATCAAAAGTACGGTCAGGGAGCCACAGAGGTTTACATACTTCAATCAAAAACTACTTAATAATCAACGGAGTATTCATAAAAACCTAAGAAAAAACTATCTGTAGAGAGTATAGATATATCTATATTTTCAAGAGTGACATTAACTGTGAAATCTCTACTAAATTCATTTAAATTTGAAAAATCACTTTCAAATACCGTCATTACAGTATTGTCTAAAAATCGAGCTACAGATGCTCCAGTAGCAAGGTCGTCGAATAGGTTTCCATTGTTATTTTCATCTTCAAACTTTGTTAACGTACCATCTCCATCATCATCATTATCTAAATAATCGGGAATTAAATCTCCATCTGTGTCTTGCATGTCAGCTAAATCACCATCTCCGTTAGGGTCAGGTTTTTCATTTATTGTAGGAACATTATCTCCATCATCATCATTGTCTTTATAGTTGGGTATTCCGTCATTATCAGTATCTCCATCGAATTCTAAAGCTGTAGGAACTCCGTCATTATCATCATCTAAAAATGTAGTAGTAAATACAGCATATCCACTCAAAGCTTCGTAATTGTTTATTACAGAAACATTAGCATCAGGTATGTCTTGACATATGTAAGTATTCGGATCAGCGTTGTAAGTTCTATAATTAAATTTTACAGAACTTCCATCTATATTTATCGTTCGAATATCTCCTGAGTTTTCTGTGTTAAATATAGATTGTGCTTGTGAGTTGTTACTAAAAAGAAGAGTAAGTGACTCAAAAGGAGCACTTTTTGTATCGAATAAAATATAATTTTGTGACGATTCGTCCCCACATAGAGTTAAATTTTTATCAAAATCTAATTGAACGGAAATAACATCTCCATCGTTACATGAAAAAGTAAAAACACTTAGAATAAATATTAAAAAGTTTCGCATATTAAAAAATATATTTAATACAAAAGTAAGTGAATTGTTAAATATTTCGAATAATTTCGTCTATAATTTAATTTTACTATTTTTGAAAAAATCCTGATTTCTTATGAATCCGATATACTTAGACAGCGCAGCTACTACTAAAATAAGAGAAGAAGTTGTTTTAAAAATGTCAGAAGTCTTAGAATCAAATTATGGTAACGCTTCATCCACTCATGGTTTTGGCCGTTCATCAAAATCAATTATTGAAAATTGTAGAAAGCGAATAGCTTCTCATATAAACGCGTCTCCCTCAGAAATAATATTTACTTCTGGCGGTACCGAAGCTGACAATTTAGTTCTAAGATCTGCAGTTAAGGATTTAAATATTAATCACATAATTACATCAAAAATTGAACACCACGCGGTTCTTCATACTGTTGAGCAGTTAGAGAAAGATTATTCTATCAAAGTCAGTTATGTAAATATTTTAGATAACGGATTTATCGATTATACACATTTAGAAAAACTTCTAAAATCTAGTTATTCAACTTTAGTTTCATTAATGCACATAAATAATGAAATTGGAAATATTCTAGATATTCAAAAAGTAGCTATTTTGTGTAAAGATAATAATGCTCTTTTTCATAGTGATACCGTTCAATCTTTAGGACATTATCATATAGATGTTAAAAAAACTCCAATTGATTTTTTGGTAGCAAGTGCTCATAAATTCCATGGTCCTAAAGGAGTTGGGTTTACTTTTATTAGAAAAAATTCAGGTCTTAAGTCCTTAATTACTGGAGGTACCCAAGAACGGGGTATTCGTGCAGGAACAGAAAGTATTCATGATATTGTTGGATTGGACGAAGCATTGAGTCTTTCGTATCAGAATTTAGAAAAAGATAATTCTTACATAATGGATTTGAAATCATATTTTATTTCTCAATTAGACATTAATATTCCAGGTGTTAAGTTTAATGGGGCGTGCAGTGATTTTATAAACAGTACTTACACATTAGTTAACATATGTTTGCCAGTATCATCAACAAGTGCTCCAATGTTTCTTTTTCAATTAGATTTGAAAGGAATTGCGTGCTCTAAAGGTAGTGCATGCCAGAGCGGAAGCGGGAAAGGATCTCACGTTTTATCAGAAATCCTAAATGATAACGACATGAACAAGCCATCAATTCGATTTTCATTTAGTGTTTACAACACGAAAAAAGAGCTTGACTCTGTTGTATCGATTCTTAAAGATCTGGTAAACAATACAATTTCCTAAAATCGCATCCCTAACCTTAAATTAAAGACTCGAGGCGTTAAGTAATTAGGTATTGAGTATTGTCGCTTTGAATAGACGTCTCTAACCCATGTGTTAGTAATAGAGTTTTGAACATCGAACATGTTAAATATTTCGAGACCTATCGACAATTCTTTAAATCGTTTTTGCCATTTTTTTATTCTTTTTTTGTTCGAGTCAACAATAACATATGACATTCCTACATCTGCTCGCTTATAATCTGTTAACCGGTTTTGATAACTATAAGGACTGGCATAACTAGGTGAGCCCCCAGGTACACCAGTGTTGTAAACCAAATTTAGATACATTTTCATATTAGGTATCTTGGGAATGTAATCCTGAAATAAAATTCCGAATTTTAAACGTTGATCAGTTGGCCGGGCAATATACCCCTGTTTGTTTATATTCTCTTCTGTTTTTAGGAAGCCAAAGGAAAACCAGGATTCACTTCCAGGGACAAATTCACCGTTTAATCTCACATCAAGTCCATAGGCATATGCTTCTGAGTTATTTGCTGCCGCATATCGAATTCTAACATTTTCAATAGTATAAGGGTTGACATTGTTTAACTTTTTGTAGTAGGCTTCCGAAATAAGCTTAAAAGGACGGTCCCACATTTTAAAACTATATTCGTTAGCAATAACTAAGTGTATAGACTGTTGTGCTTTCACGTCGTTATTAACAACTCCATCATTGTCTCTAAGTTCACGATAAAATGGTGGTTGGTAATACAGGCCTCCACTCAAACGGAATAACATATCTTTGTTCCAATCAGGCTTAATTGCAAGTTGAATTCTTGGGCTAATTACTCTTTGAAAATTACTTTCGCCTAATTGATTTTTAACAGACCATCCGTGATAACGAATTCCAAAATTCGCATATACTTCATTGTTATTAATGATTGATCGTCGGTTCCATTGTCCAAAGGCTTGTATTCTGTTGAGTTGTGTTTTGTTCGTCGCACGGATATTTTGAAAAGGTACAATAGGGCCTTGATCGGGAGCATAGGGCTGATCATTAAATTGATCTAAATTTGGTGGATTTATTGAAAAACCTGCCGAGTCAACTAGTTCCCATTCTACAATACGGTCTCTAATATCTTCATTTGTATATTTAATGGACCATTCGAAATTGTTATTTTGAGATTTTAAGTATCCTTTATGCTCGATATTTGTTATGAGAGCATCCAAATCATTTCTTGCATGATTTAGCTGTGAGCCAATTCCTTCCGTAAACTCTACCTCTCCCAAGTTTTCGTCTCCTATGTTACTATTAACCTCTCCCAGTCGATATTGAGCAAGAATGTCGAAATGTTCTTGTTCAGTCGTATGAAATGTAGAAGTAATTAGTTTTAAGGTCAAATTGTCATTTACAAAATAACTTCCTTTGAATGCTCCAAAATAGGTCTGATATTTATCATTTTCTTGTCCTTCATAAAACACTAATAAAGCGATCGGATTTTCTAAAGTACCAAAGTTGGTTTGGCGTGTAGTAGGTTCATATTGATAGTCATTTATTGCAAAATTCCCTAAAAAGCTTAAATGAAATTTTTCTGAAAATCGATAGGTTAAATAGCTTTGAGCGTCAGCGAATGTTGGATTGAAATTGGTTTCTGTTTCTTTTGATTTTACAAGAAGGCTGTTGTTTCTGTAGCGAAGTCCTGTTATTGCTGAGAATTTAGAGTCTTTGGAAACAGTTTCTGTGGTAATACTTCCACCCAATAAATTAACGTCGATACGGGCTCCAAAATCAATAGGGGTTCTGTAAGTAATGTCTAAAACTGAAGATAATTTATCTCCATATTTAGCTTGAAAACCACCTGCTGAAAAGTCTAAATTTTGTACTAACGCTGTATTTACAAAACTCAATCCTTCTTGTTGTCCAGATCGAACTAGAAAAGGACGATAGACTTCTATTTCATTTACATACACAAGATTTTCATCAAAATTACCTCCTCTAACAGAGTATTGTGTACTCAATTCGTTCGTGATATTTACTCCAGGAAGTGTTTTTAATAAATTTTCAACTCCTGGCTGAGCTCCTTTGACACTTCTAATAATTTGAGGTGATATAGTTGTGATTCCTTCCAAATTTTTTCGTTTGGAGCCTGAAATCACAACTGTTTCAATTTGCTCATAACTCTCTTTTAAAACTGGGTTAAACTCAAATTCTTCTCCAATTTTTAAATTGAATGAAACTTCAATAAATTTATAGTTTATGTGTGAAATTCTAATCTTAATATCTTTTTTGGCGGGAATTTTAAGGATATAAAACCCATTAAAATTTGTGGTAGTACCATCATTGCTTGATGTAATGTTCGCTCCTTGAACCGGCTGGTTTTGATCATTTAGTATAATACCCTTGATTGTTGATGTTTGTCCAACAATTAGAGTTGGCACTAACATTGAGAGTAATAAAACCGTATGAGTAAATATTTTTTTCAATTTTATGGAGAACTATTTTTTATAAAACAAAGATTCAAATGTAGAAGAATTTCCTACATTATCTGTGACTACGATTTTTAAATTATTTTCTATTTCTTTTGTAATATCATCATCAAAATTATACATTAATAATTGTGTTTTGATATCGTATTCCATTAAAATCCAACGCCCATTCAAAGTTGCTCTGTAGTTTTTAACACCTGAACCTTCATCATTAATTTTTACTTTTAAATGACTAAGATTACTAATCCAACTTTTATTTTTAAAGTTAATTGCTTCAATATCAGGTTTTTCGTTATCGATACCCAATGTATAATTTCCTAAATACTTAGTACGTGTTGAAAGGCTGTTTCCTCGTTTTTTTGTATTGGAGTAGATGAGTCTGTTTCCGCTCTGGGAAATACGCCCTATAAATAGATAGTCTTTATTACGTCCATTGTACTTACTAATATCAAAATTGATATCAATAGATTTTTTTAAGGGAATCGATGCGGTATGTAGATTTAGAGTATCATTTGTAACTTCAAACTGTATGTTTACGTCTTCGTAAAATGTGTTTTTTGATATCTGAACAACAACATGATCTTTTTTTAGAATCATTTTTTGAGAAGCATTGATGTATTGAAGTTTGGTGTTGTTTTGTTTTGATTTAATTAAATTTTTATAGGCTCTTTTTATTGGGATTTTTAATTCCGATTTATTGCCTTTAAAATCACTTACTATTACTTTAAATATAGAAACTGTGTCATTTTTCAGCTCTACGACACCATTATTAGTGTATGCTTTCAGAATTGAAAGGGGGTTGTTTTTTTCAATGAATAACTTTTGAATTCTTTTTTTGTTGTTAAAAAAAAATTCATAATCTATATAGCGATTAAGGTGCTTTGTTTCATCAAAAGAAAAACGATTAAAATTAACTTCCAAACTTTTTTGATTATTGTACATAGTTTGAATTTTATTTACTCCATTGTTATTAGATGCTAAGTCTTGTCTATCAGTACTAACTATTCCAAATCCAATTTTACCATAAGCATTTATAGTGTCAGATTTGTAGGATCCATCTTTTTGTTTTGAAACTCTAATTTTGATTCTTTTGGTCCTGCCTTTAATATGGCTATATTCAGAAAGTGGATAACCATATAATCCAAATATAACAGGGGGAGTAGTATCTTTAATGTCAAAACCAAACATCAGTGGGTTTAAAGGCCGCTCTTGATTGTCTCTAATTTCAAAATGTAAATGTGGTCCTCCAGAGCCTCCTGTATTTCCCGAAAAGGCAATTAACTGCCTGTCTAATACTTTAAGAGTTCCCGCTTTGGG
The DNA here is from genome assembly GCA_018608705.1 of Flavobacteriaceae bacterium. Taxonomy (GTDB): domain Bacteria; phylum Bacteroidota; class Bacteroidia; order Flavobacteriales; family Flavobacteriaceae; genus Hel1-33-131. Next base: position 58,850 of record JABAZD010000080.1, read on the forward strand.
GAACAATTCTAACTCAAATGTTTCTCCCTGGTACTGACGTTTTTTAACATATGCTTCAATTACAGGTGAGAACTTTTGAAGGTGAGCGTAAACACTTGTGTAGCCATTAGGGTGTTTTATGTATAAGGCTTTTCCATATCCATATCTAGATATTTTTATACGACTCACATATCCAGAAGCAGATGCATATATTTTTAATCCCTCCCTTCCTTGTGTTTTTATATCCAAGCCTGAGTGAAAATGATTATTTCGTAGTTCAGCGAAAGAACCAGATAAAATTAAATCAATATCTAGAGGTGAGGAGAAATAATTTTGCGGATAATTGGATTGTCCGTTACAAATAGAAATAAAAAAAAATAGGCTAGCAATTGTAGTTTTCATAAAGAGTAATAGAGTTGCTAATTTATACAATTGAACACAAATACAAAAATTATTACTACGTATCCAGAAAAGTAGCCTCAAATAAAATTAAATTTAAGCTAAAACAATTGTGTTATTAATTATGGAATGTTAAATTTGTGAAATAGGTATTGAAAAAGTAAATGAGTAAAATTGAACTAGTTGTTTATTCTCTTGAAAAAAAAGTGCAAAAAATTTTGTATGAACTAACTAAACTAAAAAAAGATAATTCAACTTTAAAACATCAGTTAAATGATGTTAAAGCTGAAAATTTTAAGCTTTTGCATTCACTTCAAGAAAAAGAAAGTGATTATGACACACTCAAATTTGCTAATTCAATCCTTGGCAGTGATGAAAATAAAAGAGAGACTAAACTTAAAATAAATTCTTTAGTTAAGCAGATTGATGATTGTATATCTAAGTTATCTGATTAGAAAATAAATATATGAGTGAACGGTTAAAAATAAAATTATCCATAGCCAATAGAGTATATCCATTGACTATCACTCCTGATCAAGAAGAAGGACTACGTTCAGCGGCTCAAAAAATTGATTTGACTATTAAGCAATTTGAGAAAAGTTACTCTGTTCAAGATAAGCAAGATGTATTGGCCATGTGTGCACTTCAATTTGCAACTCAAAACGAACAAAAGTCAATTGATAATACTAGTTTAAATGAAGATTTAGAATCTCGTCTAATTTCAGTAGATAAATTAATAGATTCACATTTAAATAATAACGTTCTTTAAATAAATAAGGTTACTGCCTATATTGATCACTTTTTTGATAAACTCAACGGAAATTTTTTAAATTGGGTGCGTTTAAGTTGTAAAAGCATGCTGTCTTGTAGCAGATTCTTGATCAACTTTTCAACTCTAAATCTTGTATTTATGGAGTTTATACAAAAACAGATTGATATAGGCTTTTTTTTTAATTTTAATAATTATATATGGAAACTAATACTATACTCATTGTGTGTACTGCTGCTATTTTAGGACTTGTTTTAGGATTAGTCGTATCAAAATTACGCGAAAAGAATAACGCATCTCAAGTTACTAAAAATGCAAAAAGGGATGCGAATTCTATTATTTCTAAAGCTAGAATTGATGGAGAAGCAACAAAAAAAGATAAAATATTTCAAGCTAAAGAACGGTTCTTAGAATTGAAGTCTGAACATGAGCAAGTTATTCAGTCTAGAGAAAAGAAAATTAGTGAGGTTGAAAAGAGAACTCGAGACAAAGAATCTCAAATTTCATCTGAACTTTCAAGAAATAAAAAATTATCTGAAGAACTTGAATCTAAAATAAATGATTATGACCAACGTTCAACTTTGCTAGGTAAACGCAAAGAAGAAGTTGAGAAGGCTCACAAAAGTCAAATAAAACAGCTTGAAGTTATCTCTGGCTTGTCTGCTGATGATGCTAAGCAAGAGCTGGTAGAGTCTTTAAAATCTGAAGCAAAAAATGACGCTATGGTATATATTCAGGACACTATGGAAGAAGCTAAATTAACTGCTGAACAAGACGCAAAAAAAATTATAATTAATACAATTCAAAGAATTGGAACAGAGGAAGCAGTAGATAACTGCGTTTCTGTTTTCAATATTGAATCTGATGATGTCAAAGGTCGTATTATTGGTCGTGAGGGTCGCAATATTAGAGCTATCGAAGCAGCAACTGGAGTCGAAATCATAGTCGATGATACTCCAGAAGCCATAATATTGTCTTGTTTTGATTCTGTACGTAGAGAAGTTGCTCGTTTATCTTTACACAAATTAGTAACAGATGGACGTATTCACCCAGCTCGTATTGAGGAAATTGTTAAAAAAACTCAAAAACAAATAGAGCAAGAAATTATTGAAGTTGGTAAGCGTACGGTGATCGATCTAGGGATTCACGGATTACATCCTGAGCTAATTAAAACAGTTGGTCGAATGAAATATCGTTCTTCTTATGGACAAAACTTATTACAACACTCCAGGGAAGTTGCGAAACTCTGTGGAGTTATGGCTGCAGAATTAGGAATTAATCCAAAGCTAGCAAAGCGCGCTGGTCTTCTTCATGACATCGGTAAAGTTCCGGATGCAGAAGCTGACATGGAAACACCTCATGCTATTTTAGGAATGCAATGGGCTGAGAAATATGGAGAAAATGAAGAAGTATGTAATGCAATTGGAGCTCACCATGACGAAATTGAAATGAAGTCCCTTATGTCCCCTATAGTTCAAGTATGTGATGCTATTTCTGGTGCTCGTCCTGGAGCGAGAAGACAGGTTTTAGATTCTTATATCCAAAGACTAAAAGATTTAGAAGACATAGCCCTAGGCTTTAGCGGTGTTCAAAAAGCTTATGCTATCCAGGCAGGTCGTGAATTACGTGTAATTGTTGAAAGTGAAAAAGTAACAGATGATAAAGCAGGAAGTTTATCTTTTGAGATATCTCAGAAAATTCAAACAGACATGACCTACCCTGGACAGGTCAAAGTGACAGTTATTCGTGAAACTAGAGCCGTAAATATTGCTAAATAAATTTTTATTTTCTGGGGTGAAATTCGTCTATAACTTTCTTTAGATGACTTTTATCTATATGCATATAAATTTCTGTTGTAGTAATACTTTCGTGTCCTAGCATCATTTGAATAGCTCTCAAATCCGCTCCATTTTCAAGTAAGTGGGTAGCGAATGAATGTCTAAAGGTGTGAGGGGAAATACTTTTTTGAATCTTCGCTTTTTCTCCTAATTTTTTTACAATTGTAAAAATCATTGCTCTAGTGAGTTGTTTTCCGCGACGGTTTAGAAACAGAGTATCATTAGACGCAATGTCAATTTTCATAGTAATTCTAACCTGGTTTTTGTAAAGGTTTATATGTTTTTGAGTCAATTTCCCAATTGGTACGAAACGTTGCTTATTTCCTTTCCCGGTAACTTTTATAAACCCTTCATCAAAAAACAAATCAGAAATTTTTAGTGCTGTTAGTTCACTAACTCTAAGTCCGCAGCTATACAAGGTTTCTATTATTGCACGGTTTCGTATAGCATTTGAATCACTAAGATCGATTGTATTTACTACTAGATTAATTTCACTAACTGAAAGAGTGTCCGGTAATTTACGTCCTATTTTAGGAGCTTCTATTAGTTCCAATGGATTTGTTTGCATATAATCCTCAAAAATCAAATAATCATAAAAACTACGTAAACCAGAAATTAATCTAGATTGACTTCTAGGACTAATCAATTTAGCTATTTCATATATAAATTCTTGAATTTGTATACTAGTTATTTCAATCGGACTAATGGACATGTTATTACTTTTTAAGTACACTACAAGTCTCTGAATATCAAGATTGTAATTTTCTACGGTATTTTTGGACATACCGCGCTCAATTTTTAGAAATAAAGAATAATCATTAAGTGCTTCTTGCCATTTCATTTAAATCAGTTTTACTTAAATACTCAAGTTACAAATATAATTAGCATCAATTTTAATGCCTATTTATTTTTTTAAAATAATTAATAAAATTATTTGAAAGACCCAAAAACCTATTATATTTGCACCGCATTGGAGAGTTGGCAGAGTGGTCGAATGCGGCAGTCTTGAAAACTGTTGAGGGTCACACCTCCAGGGGTTCGAATCCCTTACTCTCCGCAAAATTAAAACCCGTAGCAATTGTTATGGGTTTTTTTCAAATCTTTTGTTACTAACTTATTTTTCTTTCTTATGTTAATATAATAGATTTCAACCGTGAAACATTTTAACGAGCGCAATATTAAAAGAAATACAAAACCAAAAGTCACACTAAAACAAGCCTTTAAAACAATTATTTGGCCTAGAAGAAACTTAGTATTATTGGGTCTTTTACTTATTGTTGTCCGGAGTTTATCAGGTTTTGTACTACCAATACAAAGCAAGGTTCTATTAGATGAAGTAGTTCCAAACAATGATTATAATTTATTGTCTTCTTTAATTTTGATTGTAATTATCTCTATTGTTGTTCAAGCTCTGACTTCTTTTTTACTCACTAAAGTGTTAAGTATTCAAGCACAGTATTTAATTAGTGAATTACGAGCACAAGTACAGAAGAAAGTGTTGTCATTACCAATTAGTTTTTTTGACAATACTAAATCAGGTGTCTTAGTTTCTAGAATAATGAGTGATGTTGAAGGGGTAAGAAACCTCATAGGTACTGGATTAGTTCAGTTAGTTGGTGGGTCTTTTACCGCTATTTTAACCTTAATTATTTTACTTAGAATGAATATATGGATGACCCTATTTACCTTCATTCCGCTCTCTGTTTTTGCAATGATTGCTTTAAAGGCTTTTAAGTATATTCGTCCTATTTTTAGAGCAAGAGGAAAAATTAATGCTGATGTAAAAGGACGGTTAATAGAAACATTATCGGGAGTTCGTGTGATTAAAGCATTTAATGCTGAGTCTCAAGAAACTGAAATTTTTGCTAGAGGAGTAGATGCTATTTTTCAAAATGTTAAAAAAAGTTTAACTGCTACTGCAATTATGACTAGTTCTTCAACTTTTTTGATTGGCCTGGCAACTACAGGAATTATGGGTATTGGAGGCCACTTTATGATTAAAGGGGAAATAACGCCTGGCGATTTTCTTCAATTTACTTTTTTATTAGCATTTATGGTAGCCCCTATAGTACAAATGAGTAACATTGGTAGTCAATTAACAGAAGCTCTGGCAGGTTTGGACCGTACAGAAGAATTAATGAGTATGGAAGCTGAACATGACGATCCAAACCGTATAATTGAACTAAAAGATCTTAAAGGTGAACTAGTGTTTAGCGATGTATCATTTGGTTATGTAAAAAACCAAAACGTTCTTCATAACATAGACTTTAAAGCTACTTGTGGATCTGTAATTGCATTGGTTGGCAGCTCGGGTTCTGGAAAATCTACTATAGCTGGTCTTTCTGCTACGTTTTTAAACCCTCAGTCTGGAATTATTACTATTGATGGTGAGGATATATCAAAAGTCAAACTACATAGCTACAGAAAGCACCTAGGAGTAGTTTTGCAAGATGAGTTTTTGTTCGAAGGTACTATACGAGAAAATATAATATTTCCTAGACCGGAGGCTAATGAAGTTCAAGTAAATGCAGCTGTAAAAGCTGCTTATGTAGATGAATTTACTGATCGTTTTGATGACGGTTTAGAAACTTTAATTGGTGAAAGAGGCGTAAAGCTTTCGGGAGGTCAAAGACAGCGTATTGCCATTGCTAGAGCTATTTTAGCAAATCCCAAAATCATTATACTAGACGAAGCTACATCAAATTTAGACACAGAAAGTGAAGCTTTAATTCAAAAAAGTCTAGATGAATTAACAAAAAACAGAACTACGATAGTGATAGCACACCGCCTGAGTACAATTCGTAAAGCTGATCAGATTTTAGTGATTGAAAATGGCCATATAGTGGAGCGAGGAAACCACGACGATTTAATAACAAATGAGGGTAGATACTATGATTTATTTACGTACCAGGCTAAGATTTAATTTTGAGTTAATATCCTTTATGTTTTAATTAGTAAATTTTGTAATTGAAAGCTATATATTATTTTCTATTTTTATAAAAAATTTAATTAATGAATATTATTAATGCACTTAAATGGCGCTATGCAGCCAAAAAGTTTGACGCTTCTAGAACTATTCCTGATAAAGCTATAGAAATAATTAAAAAATGTTTTAATCTTACAGCTAGTTCATATGGTCTTCAACCCGTTAAATTACTTATTGTGAGTGATAAATCTGTTCTTCAAGAGCTAGTTCCAATCTCAAGTAATCAACAACAAGTAAGTCAAGCATCACATTTATGTGTGTTTTGTGTTGAAACCAATATTGATGAAGCTTACATACGCAGCTATTTTGAAAATATTAAATCTATACGAAATACACCAGATGCTGTTTTAAGTTCATTTCGTGATAGTCTAATTTCCAGTTTTGGTACAAAGTCTTCACTTGAGATATTCAATTGGGGAGCCAAACAGGCTTATTTAGCTTTAGGTAATATGCTTACCGTTTGTGCTACTCAAAAAATTGACGCATGTCCCATGGAAGGTTTTGACCCTGTTGCTTATGATAAATATTTCAAGCTTGCGGATCAAGGCTTACGCTCCGTTCTTATTATGCCAATTGGATATCGTTCAAACGATGATGTATTTGCAAGCATGAAAAAGGTAAGAAAAGATATCAAAGACTCTATTATAGAAATTAAATAAAGATTATGCCCGGATTCGAGTTGTTTGGTGAAGCAGAAAAAAAAGAAGTTCAGGATGTGTTAAATAGTGGAGTTTTAATGCGTTATGGCTTTGATGGTTTACGGCAAGGGCATTGGAAGGCTAAAGAACTAGAAAAAGAAATTGAATCTAATTTTGATGTTAAGTATGCTCAACTAGTTTCAAGTGGTACAGCAGCTGTAAGCCTTGCTCTAGCTTCAGCAGGAATAGGAGCTGGTGATGAAGTAATAATACCTTGCTTTACTTTTGTTGCGAGTTTTGAAGCTATTGTTATGATAGGAGCAACCCCTGTAATTGTTGATATTGACGACACGTTAACCTTAGATATTGTAGCTGTTCAAAATGCAATTACTCATAAAACTAAAGCTATAATGCCTGTGCACATGTGTGGTAGTATGGCTAATTTGGACGCTTTAATAAAAATTTGTAGATCTCATAATTTGATTTTAATAGAGGATGCTTGTCAAGCAATAGGAGGGTCTTACAATGGAAAAGCATTAGGGACATTAGGAGATCTTGGTTGTTTTTCATTTGATTTTGTAAAAACAGTAACTTGTGGAGAAGGTGGTGTTGTGATCACCAATAATAATGATTTATATACTAATGCTGATCTTTATAGTGATCATGGGCATGATCATCTTGGAATAGATAGGGGAGCAGATACACATCCGTATTTAGGATATAACTTCCGAATATCTGAGCTCAATGCAGCTGTTGGTTTAGCTCAATTTCGTCGTTTGGATGATTTTATTAATATCCAAAAAAAACATTATACAATTATAAGAAATGAGTTAGAAAATTTAAATGGTTTAACGTTTAGAACAGTTCCCAAAGGAGGCGAAGAAAGTTATGCGTTTCTAAACTTTTTCTTAGACGATTTAGATACCGCTCGGAAGGTAAATAGTGCTTTTAAATCAAATGGTATTGATGTCTGTTTCCATTATTACGACAATAATTGGCATTATATTCGAAATTGGGGTCATTTAAAGAGTCAGAATTCATTAATTCCATTAAGCAAAGAATTAAAAAATGGGCTTTCTTACTTGAAGAAAAAATCGTTTGAGAAATCTGATCACTTTATAGGGCGTAATATATCTTGTCTAATTAAATTGTCTTGGAAAGAATCCGAGGTTGTAAAAAGAGCTAAAGTCATGGCTTCGATCATTAGTAGTATTACTTCTTAGTACTGGATATATTTAATAATTTCAAGCCCATATCCAATAATACCAACTCGTTTTGTTTGTTCACTATTAGAAATAAGTCCTAGTTTATGTATATTTAAATCGTGGAGTATTTGCGCTCCTATTCCAAAATCTTTGGCATCCATTTTAATATTTGGAGCTTTGACAACTGTACCTTTTTTTTGGGTGGACCTAATAATATCTAATCGTTTAAGTAGATTTGTAGGCTGTATGCTTTGATTGATGAAAATGATTGCCCCTTTTCCATTTTCATTAATTTGTTTAAACATCTTATCTAACTTGTGATCAGCATTATTTGTAAGTGTTCCTAGTATGTCATTATTAACTAATGTTGAGTTTATTCTTGTTGGTACCATTTCATTAGTACTCCAAGTTCCTTTGGTAAGCGCAATATGAACAGCATCATTAGTTGTTTGTTGGTAGGCTCTTAACCTAAAATCTCCGAATCTTGTTTCAATTTGATAGTCTTGTTTTTTTTGTATTAGAGAGTCATGTTCCATTCGATAGGCCACAAGGTCTTCAATAGAAATAATTTTAAGATCAAATTTATTAGCTACTTTTCTTAGTTCTGGCAATCTTGCCATTGAACCATCATCATTAAGAATTTCAACTAAAATGCCTGCTGGTTGCAAACCTGCTAACCTTGCTAAATCTACTGCAGCTTCAGTATGACCTGTACGTCTAAGTACACCACCATTTTTTGCTTTTAATGGGAAGATATGACCTGGCCTCCCTAGGTCGTTTGGTTTAGTATTTGTTTCTATCAGAGATTTGATTGTTTTGGATCGATCTGAAGTAGAAATACCAGTTGTACATCCTTGCCCTATCAAATCAACTGAAACTGTAAACTGTGTGTTGTGTAAAACAGTATTATTTTGTACCATCATATTTAGGCCAAGTTCATCGCAACGAGTTTCTGTTAATGGAGCACATATTAGCCCACGTCCGTGTAGAGCCATAAAGTTGATCATTTCAGGGGTGACTTTTTCAGCTGCAGCAATGAAATCACCTTCGTTTTCTCTGTTTTCATCATCAACAACAACTACAACTTTTCCAAGACGAATATCATTTATAGCATCCTCAATACTATTTAATTTTGAGTAGTTTGTCAAGTTCTGTTCGTTAGCGGGCATTTTTATTTTTTTTGTAAAGATATTATAACTAATTCAATACTTAAGATGTTTTAGTTAATTGTTCTTCCATTTTGGAAACGAAATAGCCCCTATAAAAGTAAAATAAGGGAAGTCCAAAGAGAATCCAAATTATAGATTTTCTCACGAAATTTTCTGAACTCAATTTATAAAATTCAGTTTGATTTTTTATAGACTTTAAAAATAATATTAGGAAAAATATGATACAAATAATTGCGATTACCATTGATAAAATCCAAACACTACTAAAACTACTGTTTTTAACCAATGATGCAACTGAAAAGCTTGATATTGATAAGAAGTTAAATATTAAGGCTACTTTGGAGATCTCTTTAAAGTCTATATATAATTTAAACGCAGTTTCGTAGGTCGAGTTTGTAATATATCCAGATAACTTAAGTTCTAGTTCACTAATTCCTCGTTGTTTAAGCTCTTCTAACGCTGAATTTCTATATATCATAGAGTGTCCTAATGTTCTAAAATCTCTAATTATAGTCTTTAGTTGAATATTATCATAATTATCTAGTTCATTAATTTTTTCATTTGTTGTAATGGAACTTTCTTCTATTTCTTTGTCGCTAGGTGAAATAAATAAATCTTTAATAGGAATATAAATACTATCAAAGTCTATTAATGCACGATCCTTGGTTGCTCTGTTTGTTAGATAAATACTAAATGGTAGTAAAATCAATGAGGATAACCATGAAGCTAAAACAGGATTCATACTTCCATCTTCTGAACTGTTTTTTGCAAATATGCTAATAAAATGATATGTAAGGAAGATTAATATAGCAATAACCAAAGGTAGCCCAATACCTCCCTTACGAATAAGTGCACCTAAGGGAGCTCCAACGAAAAATAAAATAATACAAGAAAGTCCTATAGCAAACTTATCATGAAATGCAACGATATGTTTATTGATATTAACTTGTGAGATTAACATCGATTTGGACCTTATTTTTAGATCTTTTTTAGCGATTTTAACAGAATTTAGTGAAAGATCTATTAGTTGAATCGCTTTACGTTCGTCATATAACTTTAAAAGATTTAGGTTTTTAATAGTCGTATCATTTTCACGGATTTTATAATTTTTATTTAAACTAGGTTTATTACTTCTTTGTAACATAGTCTTTGAAAAATTAGCTAACATTAGGTCTTTAGATTTATTTAGCGAGTCAAGTGCTGTATTTAAATCTACAACGTTTAACATCGTATGTTTTGTCACTTTGTCTTTACTTTCAAAGTCTATATCGTTAAATTTTGAGAGATCAATGTTAATTATATATTTGTCAAACGTACTTTTTACTGAAGGTTTATTTTTAGTTCTTTGTATGTAATCTTTTGGTTGAATCTCATCATAATAATTCCCATCAATTAATACTAGCTGTAATACGTCAGAAAATTCATCGCTAACAAACTCCCCAGTATTTGATTTTATTACTGTGAAATTCCCTTTAACTCTTCCTTTCTTTTGGTGTATAATTACATCTTTGAGATATTGACCATTATTACCACTTTTTTCAGCAACTTTGATATTAATATCATTTAATTGATTAAACTGACCTTCAGCTATAGCCATAGCTGGTTTTACTTTTGCAATATTCCTTCGCAGACTGAAAAAGTTGAACTCAGCAAGAGGAATCACACTATTAGCAAAGAAAAAACTAAGTACCGCTAATAAAACAATAAATATACTGAGACTCTTCATAGCCCTCTGAAGTGAAATCCCTGTTGATTTCATTGCTGCAAATTCATAATTTTCAGAAAACCCTCCAAAAACCATAATAGAAGCCAATAGTATTGTCAATGGTAAAACCAAAACAACAATTCTTGGAGATACATACAATAAAAACTTTAATATAATTTCAATTTCTAATTCTTTTCCTGCTAATTCAGAAATATAGACCCAAACAGATTGTAATAAAAAAATCATCATTAGTATTGTAAAAACACTAATAAATGTCTTAAGGAAAGTAGATAATATGTAGCGGTCTAGAAGTTTCAATTTTATCCTAATCTAATCGATTTATGTAATAGGTACTGTATTTATCTATATCAAATTGAAAAAACATAACCGAAATGGGTTGATTTGTTTTAAATGAATTTATAGTTAGGGTTGTTTTAGTATCATTATTTCCAATTTCGATTAAGTTATGAATGTGTTTTGTTTTATTATCTATTCCAAGCAATACATACTTAATCTCCGATTCAGAGTTAATCGGATTTAGCCTAACATATTGTATTTTTTTTCCCTTAACATTTTGGATTATATCTAGTTTATAAGTGTATCCATCTTCATAAAAATTTAATAATTCACTAGGAGTAATAGTATTTTCATCTGACGTATTGTTTGATGAGATAGTTACTTCCTCATCTTCAGCACTTATAGTAAATAGTGACTCTCCGTCATATATTCTTGTTACTCCTAAAATATTTAAAACATATTTATCCCCTTGAATTGTTACCTTCCCTTTAGTTTCTTGTCTAATGTTTTCTTCTGTATTTTCAAGAACATATTTAAACTCTAGCGTTAAATTTCTATAGCTTTTTACTTTAGCACTAACTTCATTAAGAAGCAGTTGTGCTTCAGAATCGCCACTTTGAGCTTGACCTGCAAATGAAAATAAGGTCCATAAAATTAAAATATAATTTCTCATGTTAATCTTTGATTTCTTGATCTAATAATTGGTTAAGAGCCCCTAAATCGCTTACCAAAACTTGTCTTGCTTTGCTACCTTCAAAAGAACCAACAATCCCCGCAGCTTCTAATTGATCTATCAAACGCCCTGCTCGGTTATAACCTAATTTTAATTTTCTTTGTAATAAGGAAGCTGAACCCTGTTGAGCGATTACAATTACCTCAGCTGCTTCTCTAAATAGTTGGTCTCTTTCATTTATGTTATTGTCTATACTTGAGCTAGATTCTTCACTTATGTACTCAGGAAGTATATAAGCGCTAGGGTAGGCTTTTTGTGATCCAATATAATCTGTCAGTTTTTCAACTTCAGGTGTATCAACAAATGCACATTGGATTCTAACCATATCATTTCCTTGGGTGAACAATAAGTCACCACGGCCAATTAGTTGATCAGCTCCAGAGCTATCTAAAATAGTCCTAGAATCTATCTTTGAAGTTACTCTAAACGCAATACGAGCTGGAAAGTTAGCTTTTATAATTCCGGTTATTACATTCACAGAAGGTCTTTGGGTGGCAATTATTAAATGAATTCCTATAGCTCTTGCTAGCTGTGCAAGCCGAGCTATAGGAGTTTCTACTTCTTTACCGGCTGTCATAATTAAATCAGCAAACTCGTCTACAACTAAAACGATATAAGGCAAAAACTTGTGGCCATCATTAGGGTTGAGTTTTCTAGCTTTAAATTTTTCATTATATTCTTTAATGTTCCTACAAAATGCGTTTTTAAGCATTTCATATCGATTATCCATTTCAATACATAAAGAGTTTAGGGTGTTTATAACTTTCGTGTTATCCGTTATTATTGCATCTTCACTATCCGGAAGTTTAGCTAAATAATGACGCTCAATCTTATTGAAAAGTGTTAATTCTACTTTTTTAGGATCAACCAAAACAAATTTAACTTCCGCAGGATGCTTCTTGTATAGTAAGGAAGTTAAAACGGCATTTAGACCAACCGATTTACCTTGACCAGTAGCTCCAGCCATTAACAAGTGAGGCATTTTAACCAGATCAACTATAAAAGTTTCATTACTAATAGTTTTACCTAAAGCAATTGGTAACTCCATTTCTGATTTCTGAAACTTCTGCGAAGAAATTACAGAGTTCATTGAGACAATTGTAGCATTTTTATTCGGCACTTCAATACCAATTGTTCCTCTTCCAGGGATTGGAGCTATAATACGAATCCCCAGTGCCGAAAGAGATAGTGCAATATCATCTTCAAGGTTTTTTATTTTAGAAATTCGAACGCCTGCTTCTGGTATTATTTCGTATAAAGTAACAGTCGGACCAATAGTAGCTTTAATACTAGCAATTCCTATTTTATAATTATTAAGTGTTTCTACAATTTTGTTTTTATTTTCCTCTAATTCTTCTTGGTTAATTGTGATGCTCTCTGTGTCATATTTTTTAAGAAGGTCTAAGGAAGGGAATTTAAATTTTGATAGTTCTAAGGTAGGGTCAACCTCACCAAAATCTTCAACTAGTTTAGCAGCTAGATTATCTGTTTCTGAAACTTCTTCTTCAATAATTTCAATTTCCATCGCAACAGTTTCTTCATCCGACTTTTCAATTTCATTATTAGTTTTTTCAGCACCAGATTCTGAATAGATACTTGAATGGTTTGAAATGGTAGGCTCTAAATTTTCTAAAGGAATTTCAAAAGATGATTTAATAGATTTAGCTTCGTCACTGAAACTATTATCGATTAATGTTTCAGATGAAGAATTACCTTCTAAAAATTCAGATTTAATTTCATTTTTAGTGCGAATAAATAGACTTCTAATTTGTTTTGGAGTTACCTTAAAACGAAGAGCTATATAAGTAATGAAAATAAAAATAAGCAAAAGAGCTGTTCCGATTTTTCCGATATAGTCTTGTATAAATATATTTAATTCGTAGCCAATGGTACCGCCTAAATTAGGAGCTCTATTAAATATAAATCCAAATAATATTGAACCCCATATAATAATTAAAGTACCCCAAAACCAATTACGCCAAAGTCTTTTTTTGTTTGAATTAGCTAAAACTGAAACACCAGATAATAGTAAAAGTCCTGAAAAGATAAATGAAAAGACTCCAAAGCCTTTATATATTAGTAATTCGCTTACCCAAGCCCCAATCTTACTTAACCAATTTTCTGCTTGTGTCTTTCTGTTTGTGAAATCATTTAGCGTACTTTGATCATTTTCTCCAGTAAATAAGTAAGACAGAAGAGCAATAAATAATAAAATGCCAATTATTGTAAAAAAACTACCCATAACTAATCTCTGAGAGCTAGTTAGTTTTAAGTTTATTTTAGAAATACGTTTTTTTTGGGTCTTATTTGTTGATGCTCTAGCCATTCCTATTCCTATAATTTTAACAAAAATACAAATTACAAACTTTTATCCTATAAATGGTGGTTAATTTGTTTTTAACTTTATACTGTAGAAACATTTCAGTTATATTCTTTAAAATGTTATGATTTTTAATGATTATAATGTTTATTTATTTAAATACTTAAATAATAATTCAACCCTATTAAATTACTATTTTTATGTAAATTTGAATTTAATAAGCAATTAAACATGGAAAAAGATTTAGGGAATTATCGTAAATCCTATGAAAAAGGTTCACTTCTAGAACACTCAATCAATAAAGATCCGTTCGACTTATTTCAATTGTGGTTTAACGAAGTCGATACACACTTTCAAGAAACAGAAATCAATGCAGTGACGTTGTCTACAATTGGTAATGATGGATTTCCAAAAAGTCGTGTTGTACTTTTAAAGAAATTTAATTCAGCTGGTTTTGTGTTTTACACTAATTATGAAAGTGAAAAGGCGAAGGCATTATCGAATTCACCTAAATGTTGTCTTTCTTTTCATTGGCAATCAGCAGAACGACAGGTTATAATTAAAGGAGTTGCTGATAAAATTGATCCTTCAGAAAGTGACACCTATTTTCTTTCTCGCCCTAAAGGGAGTCAGCTTGGCGCTTGGGTTTCCAAGCAAAGTACCGTTATCAAAAACCGAGCTGTTTTGGATACACAATTACAGTCTTTAGAAAATGAATACAAAAGCAAGCCGTTAAAACGTCCAGAATTTTGGGGTGGATATATTGTTAAGCCAGTTGAAATAGAGTTTTGGCAAGGTCGCGCTAATCGACTTCACGATAGAATTAGATTCAAGTTATCTATTAATAACTGCTGGGATATGGACCGTTTGTCTCCATAATATTTTTTATGTATTTTTAATTTGTCAATTAATATTAATTATAACTCAATGAAAAATAATATTTTATTTATATTTTTATTTACTTTTTTTCTATCGTTTACAAATTTAGCTGAAGCTCAAAATTATCTTTATTCTGAAGTAGAAAACCTTTCTGTTAGAATAGAACCAGATTTAGATTCAAAAAGAATTGCTAAACTCAAAGAAGGTGAGAGGGTAACCGATTTAGGTAGAACCTCCCGAAATGAGATTAGTGTTAAATTACGTGGTAATCGAACCAGTGGACCATTTCATCTTATTCGAACTCGAAAGGGAATAGAGGGTTGGGCATATAGTCGTGCATTAAGTAATCGACCAGTTTATGTTGAAGATTTCATTGAAATTATAGCCTTCTCAAAATACAATCAAATTGACAGTAGAGTTAAAAGTACAATCAGACAAATTGTAGACGATTGTCCAAAAAGTTTTAGAGATTATATTTTAATAAATTATAAATTTTTAACTAGAAATTTCGAAGAAGTTATTATTAAAAATGATAATGGAGAAATTATTGGCAGTGAAAATATTTCAAGATTGGTTGATAAATACAAAAACGGGGTTGTAATTTTACAAAAAGGAAGTGAGCCATATTATATTGATCTTGTACCTCAGAATCCTAGAGTGGGTGATAAGTGGGAATCTGTAGATTTGTATTGTACTATTGCTGCTAAATTACGATGTGATTGTTGGGATTAAGTGTTACTTTATAAACAATCACTAGAAATACCATTTACAAAATCTTTAATCATACTTAAATCATCTGCTAGATCTGAACCTATGAAACCATTTATATCATTGTAGTTAATTCTTTCATTATATTTTTTTAAGTATATTTTAGATTTAGGAATATAGCTCCAATGCCACGCTTCGTTTAGATAACCGGAATTCCTGTCCTTTTTTTTGAAATTAGTATATACTTGACAAAAACCAAATCTACCTGCATTATTTACTAACCAATCGTATTCTCTTTTACCCCGACCAGATTCAAAGTAGCTAGGCTCTAAGCTATTAATATCTATGTCTGTGCCCCAGTGGTGCCTAGATGTTGAAGGCATGGAGCTATATCTTAATATTTTGCGAGCATTTTCTAATGGATTTAGTCCTCTAGACTGATTATTTTTGAATTTTCTTTCCCATATAGATTTTTGTGAATAATAATTACGTGCCCCAGAAACAATAATTAAATTAATACCATCTTTTTCAGCCGCAGATTTCATTTTTTTAAATGAGACAGCAGTTTGTTTTTCTAAATACATTTTAGATTTGGTATGATATTGATTTTCTAATTTCACAAATATGCTATTAGTAGATAAGTTAGTTTTTCCCAAAAGGAATAATTTTGTTACATTTTTATCATTTTTAATTGTTTTAACTTTTTTTATTTTTGAATTTAAATTCGATTTGGCAGGATTATATTTTATAGTTTTTGGTCTTTTGATCTGCGAAACTTTTTTAATCACCAAATTAGGATTAAGGATAACTTCTATTATTTTTTCTTTTGAGAATGAGTGAGTGTAAGAAATTAGGGTACTATCCAGAGGGTTTAACACAAGCTGGTACTTTTGTCCAACATCAAATAAATTGAAATTTAGACCTGAAATAGAAGTTTCTGAAATTTTCAATATTGTTGAATAAGGAACACCATTTATCGGAGTTAGTATACTAGATAATGTTTCTCCAGGTTTTACTTTGAAATCTAGTATTATTAATTCATTTGATTTAGTTATTGAATCTGTAACCCTATAAATTTCAGAGTTTACTTTGGTTTGTGAAATTTGAACTTGTTGAACTTTGTCAGAATAATCTATTTTTTTTTCTTCAATTTCACCAAATCTTTCTGCAGAGGCTTTAGGCGATTTTGTTGACTCTTTGGAAATATTTGTAGAGACCTCTGAAGTCCATTCACAAGTAATCAATAAGGCTGTCGCCATAAAAATTAAAACAATACAATATAAAATATTTTTTATAGATAATAATTTAACCATGTATAGTTTGTGAATTAGTTAGATTAATAATAATTTCTTTCTCGAACTCCAACAAGTCATTCCATTTTTGATTTACTTCTTTAATTTCTCCATATTTTCTAGCAAAACCCAAAAACAAGGTGTAATGATTAGCTTCACTAATCATAAGTTTTTTATAAAATTTGGCTAATTTTTTATCATTCAAATGTTCTGACAAAAGTCGGAATCGTTCACAACTTCTCGCTTCAATCAGGGCAGCTAGTAACAAACGATGAACTAATTGCATGGTTCGACTACCACCTTTTGGAAAAAATTTTAATAATTTTGAGATATAAGCATCTTTTCGATCTCGGCCTAAGTTATATCCACGCTCTAGTATTAAATCATGTACCATTTTAAAATGACTCATTTCTTCTTCTACTAAAGATATCATTTCTTGAACAAGCTCCGTATACTCAGGAAAACTTACAATAAGAGAAATAGCAGTACTCGCTGCTTTTTGTTCACAAAAGGCATGGTCTGATAAAATTTCCTCTATATTTTTTTCAGCGATATTAACCCATCTTGGGTCTGAAGGTAATTTTAATCCTAACATAAATTATAAATCTAAATCAAATGTTTTCCTTAAAAGTTCAATATTCTTGTTTTTTTCTGCTAATTTTTCATATTTATCTTTAGGAGTATAGGCGTATTTTTTTTCTAAAGTTTCATTCACTGTTATTTTTAAAGTGATTGAGAAATTATTTACTGCTTTTCTTAAGTATTGCAGTAATTCATGTTGTTGACGTTCAACTTCAATTTTATTAGTATTGTTAGGAAACTCCAAGCCAATGATTTGGGTATCGATTAGTTTAGGTTTATCAATCTGAAGTATTGCAGCTAGATTATACCTTCCGTCTGTTTCAAGTTTAGTAACAAAAATAGACCAGTATTTAATTAGGTCTTCTTCTGTAAAAGGGTCGTTTGGTAATTCTTCTTCTTTTATAGTGACTTCCATCAGTTTTACCTGATGTTCCTTTTTCTTGCGAATACTGCTTAACGAGAGTCCAGATGCAGGTCTTTTAGTCTTTTTAATAACTGGAATATGGGAACTAATATTTAGATCAACGGATTTGCTGGGTAGAGTTTTTTCAATTTCCTCAAAAACAGGAATGGTCTCCTTGACAAGTACTTCTTCAGCTTTGGTTGCTTTTACGGTAGAAATATTTTTAGATTTGAAATATGAGGCAGGTATTATATACCCATCAGGCTTTTTTTTTTCTCCATCAAATTTGATAGAGGCAAGTTGCATTAAGCAAAGTTCGACCAACAGGCGTTGGTTTTTACTAGTTTTATATTTCAAATCACATGAATTAGCAAGATCAATAGCGTTTATTAAAAATGCTTGAGATGTTAATTCCGATTGTTTTTTGTAGATACTTTTAGTATTCTCCCCAACTTCAATTAGTTCTATCGTCTGAGGGGTTTTACTAACTAATAAGTCTCTAAAGTGAGATGCTAATCCTGTGATAAAATGATGCCCATCAAATCCCTTTGATAAGATATGATTAAAGTGTACCAATAAGTCAGGTATTTTACTTTCTAAAATTAAATCGGTAGCCTCAAAAAAGGTGTCGTAATCTAAAACATTTAAATTTTCAGTAACAGCTTGACGTGTGAGGTTTCCCCCAGAAAAGCTAACTACCCTATCAAAAATTGAGAGCGCATCTCTCATAGCTCCATCTGCTTTTTGAGCAATAATATGTAACGCGTCATCTTCTGCATTAATACCTTGCTCTTCTGCAATAATCTTCAGGTAATTTTTTGCATCGTTAACTGTAATTCTTTTGAAGTCAAAAATTTGACATCGAGAAAGAATAGTAGGAATTATTTTATGTTTTTCAGTGGTAGCGAGAATGAAAATACAGTGCTTAGGCGGCTCTTCTAATGTTTTTAGAAATGCGTTAAATGCAGATGTAGATAGCATGTGAACTTCATCTATAATATATACCTTATAGTTCCCAACTTGAGGAGGTATCCGTACTTGATCCGTAAGGCTACGAATGTCATCAACAGAATTATTAGAAGCTGCATCTAATTCAAATATATTAAACGCAAAGTCTTCGTTTTTATTTTCCGAACTATTACTATTAATCATTTTAGCTAAAATACGGGCACAAGTTGTTTTACCAACTCCTCTAGGTCCTGTAAATAATAAAGCCTGAGCTAAATGGTTTTGATCAATTGCATTTTTTAAAGTATTGGTAATAGCAGTCTGTCCCACAACATCTTTAAATGTTTGGGGTCTGTATTTTAGGGCCGATACTATAAATGGTTCCATAAATATCTTATACAAACAAATTTAAAAATTCATTAATTAATGACTAAATTAAACCTTCTTTAATTAAAAGTAGTTATTAACAATTTGTGTACTTTTGTGATAAAGCAGATCGCCTTATCGCTGTTCATTTTTAATGGATAGAGGAAAGTCCGGACACCGTATTGTACTATAGTGGTTAACAACCACCAGTCGTGAGGCTAGGAAAAGTGCAACAGAAAGAATGTACAGGTAATGCTGTAGTGAAATCAGGTAAACTCTATAGGGTGCAATGTCATGTATATCAGTGATTGAGCGCGACACGTGCGATGCTGAAGGGTAGGCAGCTAAAGTTTACTGGTAACAGTAATCGAAGATAAATGATAAGGGCCACAATTTATGTGGTACAGAATCCGGCTTATAGATCTGCTTTTTTTTTAGTTTTCAAAAAAACTAAAACGATTACCTCCGTAGCCTTTAACTTCAGAAAAGTGAGGAGATTCTGAAAGGTCCGTTTGCTTTGAGTGCTCGATAATTAGTATTCCACCTGTTTCCAGAAGCTGATTTTCAAAGACAAGTTCAATTATTTTTAAAAACTTTTCATGATTTAATTCATAAGGTGGGTCTGCAAAAATTATCGTTCTAGTCTGCTTCGTTTTTTCTAAAAACCCAAACACTTCTGCTTTAATTACTTGAATAGGCATCTCAAATTCCTCAGCTATTTTCCTAATAAATTTTATACAGTCAAAATTCTGGTCTACAGAGACTATAGATTCGGTCCCTCTAGAAGCAAATTCATAACTGATATTTCCTGTTCCAGCAAATAAGTCTAAAAAAGAAATATCATGAAGATGGTAACGATGGTTAAGAATATTAAATAATGCTTCTTTTGCCATGTCTGTTGTTGGACGGACAGGTAGTTTTTTTGGAGCAATTATTCTCCTTGCTTTAAATTTTCCTGAAATAATGCGCACTACAAACTGTTTAATAAGTTGAAATGATTAGAACTTGAATCCTTACTATGTAACATAGATTTACTATGCAGTAAACTAACATTTCTTATGTATTTGTATGCAATTTGATACAAATCATCACCTTCAATAATTTCACCAATCAATACTAAGGGAAACTCTTCAGGGTTTAGTTGGAGTTGTTCAGCAGTAAAGAGTAAGTAATAAATAAAATCTTCTTTGGTTATAAATTCAAATCGATTATAAAACTTCAAAAGATTATTTTCGACTACGACTATTTGGAAATGCTTATGCTCAATATTGAGAAACATTTTTGGTTTTTTTGTGTTTTTTTCTAGAGTTAAAACACGATTTATTAAAATGGACGCACTGTGTTTGTATTCAAAACTTCCGAACCGATCAAAAATAAAATTATTGATATTCATTAGAGGTACGTATACAACCATTATATCTAATCCATTAAGTTGATCATAAGTTATGAAGTCTGTTTTAAGAATCTTTGAATTAAACTTTAGATATTCTATTAAATTACTTTCATCAAATAATGGTTTAGGAACAACAGCGGCTAGTTCATTGTTGTGAACAACTGTTACTTTAGAAAACTCCTGATCAAGCACTGGAGTCGATTTAAAGAAATTAACGAGATTATCTAAAAGTTCTTTTGGTGTTTGTTTATTCTCAAAGTTTACACACTCCAAATATTCAATATTTGAAGTCATAGAATTTAAAACAAAAAAAGAAAGTCCACTCAAGTTTACTTGAATGGACAATTCATTTATGGGTTGTGATATGTTATTGTTCTGAGTAATTTTTTGGCCAATTTCCGTTAGTATTTACTTCTTCCATAGATCCAACCCTTAATGTTGGTCCGTTAACTCCTTCGACAGAAACTACTTCAGACTCTAAATCTACTAAGTTTTTGTCTTGGTCGAATAAAATTACTTTTTTTGAAACAGAGGCTTCAAAAACAGGTATATTAACTCCGTTTTGCTCTAAAAGTCCTGATTTTAATTCAAATAACTCGCCTTCTTTTCCCGAAGGAACATTCATCATGGTTTTGTAGCGAGAATCAGCTCCAAATAAGGAATCTAATACAGGAACAAATCCAAGTGTATCAATTATAACTATATCCTTAGTTGTATCAACGCCATATAATTTTGTTAATTCTTTGTCAATTATTGTAGAATCTCTTCGTTGGGTAATAGTAAACTTTTCATTTTCGATAAACTTTACTAAAGTGTCCCAGTTTCCCTGAAACTGTCCTGTAACTGATCTATGTGCTAATTCTGCATCTCTAATGTCTTTAAGGTTTTCAATGACTACTTTATAACGCTTTTCTTTTAGTTGGTTAAACTTAATTTCACCATAGACTGACATGAAGGTTATATATCCAAGGAAAATGATTAATGTCCATAATCCTAGTAAAACAAAAGATTTATATTTTTCGGGAAATGTTTTATCAATTAGATATACAATCACTACAGTTAAAAGAATGACTAATATTACTCCTAAGATTACCATATTTTTTAAATTAATTTTAAACTTCACAAATTTACAATTTTTTTTTGTTCAATAAAGTGAATGTTAGCAAAAATCATTTCTATATTTGAATAAATAATTATCTGTACTATTACTTGATGGATTCTAATAACTTTTACACATGTTTGAAAACTAGTTTTCCTTTCACCCCAACAATTAAGCAAAATATAGGGCTCCAGAAGCTTTCTAATTTTATTTTTAGCACACTTACAAATGATATTTTTGTGTTAAAGGGTTATGCTGGGACAGGAAAAACAACAATAATAAGTGTTTTAGTAAAAAACCTTTGGCATGCTCAAAAAACTGCGGTTTTACTGGCTCCAACAGGAAGAGCTGCGAAAGTCATAAGTAATTACTCCAAAAGTGAAGCATTTACGATTCATAAGAAAATTTACGTTCCACGTGCGGAAAAAAACGGTAAAATCTCTTTTGTACTTGCTCCAAACAAGCACAAAAAAACATTATTTATTGTTGATGAAGCCTCAATGATTTCTGATATTTCAAATCAAGCTAAATTATTTGGAAGTGGTTCGCTATTAGATGATTTGATTCAGTTCGTATACTCAGGTTCCCAGTGTAAGTTATTGCTTATTGGAGACACCGCACAGTTACCACCAGTTAAATTAGATTTAAGTCCCGCTTTAAATGAATCTAATTTAGAGCTTAATTATAATAAAGAAGTGATTCGTTTAGAACTTGATGAAGTAGTAAGACAGGGAGAAGATTCTGGAATTCTATTTAACGCTACTCATTTAAGGGAGGCCGTTTCAAATTCTTACTTTGATTCTTTTCATTTTAATTTAAATGGGTTTAAAGATATTGTAAGGCTCAATGATGGATATGAAATCCTGGATGCTATAAACGACGCTTACAGTACATTAGGTAGCGAAGACACGGCTCTAATAGTACGTTCTAACAAGCGTGCTAATTTGTATAATGAACAAATCCGTTCTCGAATTTTATTTAATGAAAATGAATTAACAGCTGGTGATTTTTTAATGATTGTAAAAAATAATTATTTCTGGTTAAAGCCAACTACTGAGGCCGGATTTATTGCAAATGGAGACATTATTGAAGTACTAGAGATATTTAGCATTAAAGAATTATACGAATTTCGGTTTGCAGAAGTTAAAATTAGGATGGTAGATTATCCTAAAATGCGGCCATTTGAGACAGTTCTAATGTTAGATACCATCAAACTAGAAACACCTTCATTACCTTATGAAGAATCTAATAAGTTATACCAGGAAATATTAAAAGATTTTGAAGACGAATCATCTTCTTACAAGAAGTTTTTAGGAGTAAAGAAAAGCAAATATTTAAATTCTCTTCAAGTTAAGTTTTCATATGCTATTACTTGCCATAAGTCTCAAGGAGGGCAATGGGATACTGTATTTGTCGAGCAACCTTATCTTCCAAATGGTATAGATCGTGATTACCTACGTTGGTTATATACAGCAATTACTCGCGCAAAAGAAAAGCTTTTTTTAATAGGTTTTAAAGATGATTTTTTTGAAGACTAATTATATACTGTTTTCATATATTTAATTTATTAATTTTATGTAATTTTATAATCAATTTAGATTTCAATGAAAATAATTGCTATGATTCCTGCTCGATATAGTGCATCCCGATTTCCGGGTAAACTTATGCAGGACCTTGAAGGTGAAAGTGTGATATTAAGAACCTATAAAGCTACCTTGAGAACTAAATTGTTTAGTCAAGTTTATGTTGTGACTGACAGTGAGATTATAGCTCATGAAATTAAAAGTAATGGGGGTCAGGTGATTATAAGCACTAAAGAACACAAGTCTGGAAGTGATCGTATTGCAGAGGCGATTCAAGCAGTTGACTGTGATGTTGTTGTAAATGTTCAAGGAGATGAACCATTTACTGATAGTGAAAGCCTGAAGAAATTGATAAGTGTATTTGAAAATGATGGTGAAAAAGAAATAGATTTAGCTTCTTTGATGGTTCATATTACAGATTCTAATGAAATTCAAAACCCAAACACGGTAAAAGTTATTGTTAATCAACGAAATTTTGCACTTTATTTTTCAAGGTGCCCGATACCATACCAAAGAGATTCAACAGTCCACACCAAGTACTTCAAACATAAAGGCGTTTATGCTTTTAGAAAAGAAGCCTTGTTAGATTTTTCGAATCTTCCAATGAAAATGTTGGAGGTTTCTGAAAAAATTGAATGCATCCGCTATTTAGAGTTTGGAAAAAAAATTAAAATGGTTGAAACGAATGTTCAAGGGGTTGAAATTGATACTCCCGAAGACTTACAACGAGCAAAATTTTTTTTAAGAGAGACTAACTAAATTAGTATATATTGAAAAAAATAAATTTAACGAATTGGAATCGTAGGCAACATTATCATCATTTTATTGCCCTTAAAGATCCCTATTTTGCAGTTACTATTCCTTTAGATGTATCTATTGCGTATAAAAAAGCTAAGGAAAATAATCATAGTTTTTTTGCTGTTTACCTTCATGCTTGTATGATGGCCATAAATTATACCGAAAATTTTAAATACAGAATTATCGGAGATGAAGTATTTGAACTAGATGTTATACATGCTTCTGCCACCATATCTAGAGAGGATCATACATTTGGATTTAGTTATATTAATTTTTCGGAAAATTTCAATGAATTTAATATTAATATCATTAATGAAAAAAAACGTATTCAAGAATCTTCGGAACTATATCCACCTTTGTATGGGCAAGATTGCATTCATTGCTCTGCCTTACCTTGGATTAGTTTTTCGTCACAAAAAGAGCCTTTTTCAGGAATTCAGGACTCTATCCCTAAAATAGGGTTTAGTAAAACCTTCAATGAAGGAAGTAAACTCATTATGAATGTATCAATTAGTG
>JABAZD010000002.1 GCA_018608705.1 Flavobacteriaceae bacterium
ATATGCACTAGGTATTAATGTAAATTGTGGTTTTGTCATTATTTTTTCTCCTTTATTAAAGGTTTATTATGTTTTTTTAAATAAGCTATTAACTTACTTAAATTTTTATCTTTAACTTTGTAGATCATAAAACCCAGCCATTAAACGTTGTATCGGAATCTGGACTTATATCCTCGTTTGTATTGCTATTGTATTCAGGAAACAAAGATTGATTAAAGCACATATAATCAACTAATCTTGTACTGTAATAATTTGCGTACTCTCTTGCTTTTGCAACTAAATAATCTACTTCATTTTTATCGACTGTTTGAGAGTTTTCAGCTTGATGTTTATATACGCCGCCTTTCGCAATAGTGTAAGCACTGAAAGGAATATAATTCATCTGAGCAAACCAAATCAACATTGGTTGAACATACTCATTTACAAGTGTTAAGTAGTTTCCAGTTAATGTGCCGGCAATAATATCAGCACTAATTCTGTTGTATAAATCAGTTCCTAATAAGTTTTGAACGTCTATCTCCTGCGCCACTTTCACGAATTGAACTATTTTGTCATAATCAACATTTCCGTCAATTATTGAATTACGAACTAAGTCGTTTCTTGTTATAAATAATGCTGTTGCCATATATTAATTTTCAAATCCCATTTTATCCCAATATTCTTTTGTGTAACCAGCGTATTCCATATTCTTTGGCGCTATCGATACCTTTCTGTTATTTGATTCTGGTCTGAATCCTCTCTTGATAGCTTGAGTTGTGCTGATTGCATTTCCTAAACTACGACCGTCTTTTCTTGCGTAAAGCTTACGAGTCCAGCGATGTTGGCAACGTGGGCCGCCTTTGTATAACCAAATCGAATATTCTTCAACTCCATCTTTTCCGAAGCCAGGATTCAATTCTAAGCTTTTCATTTCAAGTACATCTTCTTTACGATAAACTTTATTTGCCTTTTCCATTTCAAAACAGA
This sequence comes from Flavobacteriaceae bacterium, assembly GCA_018608705.1. GTDB lineage: Bacteria > Bacteroidota > Bacteroidia > Flavobacteriales > Flavobacteriaceae > Hel1-33-131. Next base: position 967 of record JABAZD010000002.1, read on the forward strand.
AATCCCTTTGTTCACCAGTCTTTGATTTACCAGGTGCTTTTGTGTATTTATATCTAACTAAAAACTCAACATCTTCTTGACCTTTTTTCTTAGAAGTTCCATCTTGTTCGCTATCTCTGTAAGGCGTAGCTTTTCCAACTTTCGCAAATTTTAAAACTTTAGATAATAAAGTGTCATCTTTTGGTTTATTTAATTCGTTTACAATCTCATCAAGTTCGTCTTCTAAGTCATAATCAACTTCAGCTTCGTGAACTAAGTCATAGTCAGCTAATAATTCGCTTTCATCTTGACCAATGTCTTTTAAACGTTTTTCAATTAAAGATCTAGATTCTTCACTTAACTTGACACCTGTTTCTTCTTCCATTGTTTCACTATCTTGAACATTCTCTAAGTCTGTAAACTCTAATGGCTGAAGCGTTTTAAAGTACAATTTAAGCGATATTTGATTGTAAGCTAATATACTATCAAAGGCATCTATTAAAAGCGTCTGAAACGGTCTTATAACCGTGTTATCCATTAGTGTCGAAGCTGTTTGTAATTCCTCAGCATTATTTCCGAGTCCAGAATTATCTTTAATTCCTAAAAGCATAGGACTTACCACTCTGTGAGCAACCATAACTTTTTTAGAACTTTCATCACTTAAAAACTGATATTGATTGTGAGCATCGCTTAATTGTATAGGCTCAATAGTTGCAGCACTTTCTGGATTATCATTAAAGGCTAAAATGAACTTACCAGCCGCTGAACTCCCAGAAAATTTCTCTAAAATTCTGTTTTCTAACATTTGACGTTCCTCAGCATTTGGAGTTCCGTTGTTAAAATTAATTAACATACTAGGCGCCAGACCATTTAATATATTATTGAGGTGGTAGTTGCTTATCTCTTGCTCCAGCTCTGCATATTGAAGTCCTCCTGCATAATCCGGGCTAGAATAGTATTTATAACCAGCTCTGTAAGGCTTAACATATATAATCTCTATGTTTTCCTTGCTAAAACCGAAAGCTGGTATTTTAAGAGTACTACTTACATTTTTAACTTTAGACCAATTATCCGAGTAATAATATGCTTCTATCTCTCCTTTGTCGTTGCATTTTTCAGCTCTTAAATTCTCAACTGGAATATGCTCAACTTGTGCGATTGTTTTTCTATCTTTAGAATAAATTACTTGTATAGCACATTGACCCATTAATTTAAGATCATAACATACTTTTCGCACCATATCTTTTTTAAACAAAGAAATCATTTGTGCGTATTGTTCTGGCTTTTTATTTGAATTTAACGCATCTAGACCACGTCCATAAATCATTTGACTTATTCCGTTTATAATCGCATTGTTTGTTGGACTGCCGTTGTATCTATCAATTAAATACTGAAAATAATTATTATCGGCACCATAAGAAACGTATTCCTTACTTGATTTTTCAATAATATCAGGACTTGTGTAAGTACTTAAATTTACTATTCTTAAATCGTTCATATTTATATTATTATGTATTCATTATCAAAACTATCTTCACTAACAAATTCATCTTTGTTTATGCTGTAATAAATACCTTTTTCTTGATTAACAGCTTGATTCGTGCAAAAAATTTTATCTTTATATATAACTCTAGTTTCTTGATCTGCAATGTCATTGTATTTTATATCCATCGTATAAAAGTTTCCTTCAACTAAAGTTCCAAAATCACAAGTGAATTTTATAAAGTTCCCTTGAATTGTAGATTGAACAGTTTGTGTTGGCAAAGTTACATTTGTGCTTTCATTTGTAATAATTACATCAATGTCCCCAGTAATAAATTCTCTTGGAATTACCTTAAACAATTTAACTCCGCTTGTAGTGATTAACTTCATATTAATATATAAAGAAAAAATAAATATTTTGTATAGTGTAGAAATAAAAAAAGGGCTATCCGTTAAGATAACCCTAATTTACAAGTAAAAGTACTAATTATGCAGTTGGATCAATTTGAACCGCTGAAGCATCATC
>JABAZD010000029.1 GCA_018608705.1 Flavobacteriaceae bacterium
TATTTTGCACCTTCATACCCCTGAACAAGTTTTTTAACTTTATCCCAGGAGGAGAATACTCCAGTTTCTTTTCCTTTCCATATGACATAGTATTTTTTAGCACCCATCTTTTAAGATGGTTTTTTTAATAATTTTTGGAAAGTATTCATACTCTAATGTATGGATTTTTTGTGCAATGTCTTCAGGGGAGTCACTTATTTCAAGTTTTGTTTTTATTTGAAAAATAATAGCTCCTTTATCGTAGTGTTCATTAACATAATGAATTGTAATCCCTGTTTCTTTGTCGCAATTGTTTTTTACGGCCTGGTGAACATGCATACCATACATGCCTTTTCCACCATAGTTGGGTAATAGCGCAGGATGAATATTGATGATTCTATTAGGAAAGGCTTTCACAATAGCTTCAGGAATTTTCCATAAAAACCCCGCTAATACGATAAAATCAGTTTGTTCAATTAATTTATCTAGGATTGTGTTTTTCTTAAAAAAATCTTCTCTAGAAAACCATTCGCAATCTTTATTTAGCTTTTTGCAACGCTTAAAAACACCAGCTTCTTTTTTGTTGCATAATACTTTCACAACACTAATTTCTGTAGAGTTTTGAAAATAATTTATGATGTTTTCTGCATTAGAACCAGCTCCTGAGGCTAAAATAATAACTCGCTTCATGTATATTAATATTCAATCACAAAATAAAGCATAAAAGTTGATATTATAATCTCATTAGTCACATATCAACAAAATAAAATAATTTAGGCTTCATTTTTTTGCTAAAAATTAGTTAAAACTAATAAGATTTGTATTTTTGTCTCGATTTAAAATTTAAAATAAATAAATTATGTCAGACATTGCATCAAGAGTAAAAGCTATTATCGTAGACAAATTAGGAGTAGACGATAATGAAGTAACTACAGAAGCTAGTTTCACAAATGACCTAGGAGCAGATTCTTTGGATACTGTTGAGTTGATTATGGAATTCGAAAAAGAATTTGATATTCAGATTCCAGATGACCAAGCGGAAAACATTGGAACCGTAGGCCAAGCAATCAGCTATATAGAAGAAGCTAAAAAGTAACATTTATATGCAATTAAAACGAGTTGTAGTAACTGGACTTGGTGCATTAACACCAATTGGGAACAATATTGAAGAATATTGGAACGCATTAGTTAACGGAGTTAGCGGTGCAGGTCCTATTACACATTTTGATGCTACCAAGTTCAAGACTCGTTTTGCATGTGAAGTTAAAAACTTTACTGTTACAGATTTTATGAACAGAAAAGATGCTCGTAAAATGGATAAGTTTACCCAATACGCTATGGTTGCCTCAGATGAAGCAATAGCAGATTCAGGATTAGACTTGGACGTTATTAATAAATTACGAGTAGGTGTAATCTGGGGAGCAGGTATTGGAGGCTTAGAAACTTTTCAAAATGAAGTTTTAAATTTTGCTTCTGGAGACGGAACACCAAAATTTAATCCTTTCTTTATTCCTAAAATGATCGCAGATATTGCTCCAGGAAACATTTCCATTAAAAATGGATTTATGGGTCCAAATTACACCACAGTATCAGCTTGTGCGTCATCGGCTAACGCTATGATAGATGCTTTAAATTATATTCGCTTAGGGCAATGTGATGTCATTGTCACAGGAGGTAGTGAAGCAGCTGTTACTATTGCAGGTATGGGAGGATTTAATTCTATGCATGCATTATCTACAAGAAATGAAACTGCAGAAACCGCTTCTAGACCTTTTGATGCCGAAAGGGATGGATTTGTTTTAGGTGAGGGAGCAGGCGCTATTGTTTTAGAGGAATATGAATATGCTAAAGCAAGAGGAGCAAAAATCTATGCAGAAGTTATTGGAGGCGGAATGTCTTCAGATGCACATCATATGACTGCACCACATCCTGAGGGTATCGGAGTTATTGCTGTGATGAAAAACTGTTTAGAAAACTCAGGAATACAACCAGAAGACGTAGATCACATTAATACTCACGGAACCTCAACACCTTTAGGAGATGTTGCTGAACTTAAGGCTATCTCTGAAGTGTTTGGGGATCACGCAAAGAACATTAATATCAATTCTACAAAATCTATGACAGGTCACCTTTTAGGTGCTGCTGGAGCTATCGAATCTATCGCATCTATATTAGCGATGAAACACGGTATAGTACCCCCAACAATTAATCATAGTACTGCAGATGAAAACATCAACCCAGATTTAAATTTAACACTTAATAAACCTCAAAAGAGAGCAATTAAAGTTGCTATGAGTAATACTTTTGGTTTTGGTGGGCATAATGCTTGTGTAGCGTTTAGAAAAATAGATTAATACTTCATGAATTTCATTCGTAAAATAGTTACCCAATCATCTAAAGGAGATGATAAGGTGTTTTATGATGCTATGCGAAATCTATTGAAATTTAAACCCTATCAGATTGAGAATTATCAAAAAGCATTTACACACCGATCTTTAAAAAAAGTAGATAAAAAAGGCGAACCTTTTAACTATGAAAGATTAGAGTTTGTTGGAGATGCCATGTTAGGAGCAGTAATAGCCTCTTATCTTTTCTCAAAAGCACCTAACCAATCTGAGGGATATTTAACTCAAATGAGGTCTAAAATTGTAAGTAGAGAGCATTTGAATGAGTTAGGTAAAGATTTAAATTTAATTTCATTTGTAAAGAGTAATATTCCTCAAAATAATATTGGAGACAATATACATGGTAATATATTTGAAGCCCTAATAGGTGCTATCTATCTAGATAGAGGATACGCGTACTGTAATAAATTCATTTATGATAAAGTTATCGTTCCTTACGTAGATATACCAAAACTTGAAGGAAAGATAACTAGTTATAAAGGCCTTATTATTGAATGGTGCCAGAAGAAAAAGAAAAAGTACGATATA
>JABAZD010000034.1 GCA_018608705.1 Flavobacteriaceae bacterium
TTATCGTTAGCGGATACTTTAACCCCCTACACAAAGGACATATCGAGTATATAAACTCCGCTAAATCCTTAGCACAGGTCTTGTTTGTTATTGTTAATAACGATGAGCAACGTGCGCTGAAGAACTCTAAGGAGTTTCAAAAAGAAGCAGAACGTCTTTTTATTGTAAGTAATTTGAAAGCGGTCGATCACGCCATACTATCAATTGACTCTGACCGTACGGTTTCTGCTACAATTAATAGTATTGCAAAAAATTATGGGAAAGACTATGAACTAGCATTTGCTAATGGTGGTGACCAAGACAATCAATCAATTCCAGAAGCAGAGGTCTGTAAAAACCTCGGAATTACTTTGATTGATGGCCTCGGAGATAAAATCCAATCTAGCAGCTGGTTACTTGAAAAATAAAACAATTTAATACTATGAAGCACATCAAACATATCGCAACAGATTTTTATTTTTGGAGTTTATTTTTTATTGGTTTTTTGGGAGGCCTAAATACATCCTCAGCTCAAGTTGAAATCAAAGCTAACTTACCACTCGCAGCAGTCCTTGTGCCAAATATTGGTGTCGAATTTCAAGTAGGAAAAAAAACAAGTGTTCAGTTGGATGTACTTGGGTCTTTCTGGGACTCTATCGATAGTGAACCTTTGCAGTTAACACAAACCTTTGTCGAGTTTAGATACTACCAAAAAAATAATACAAGTGGTTGGTTTGTAGGAGGACACCTGGGATTTGGTATGTTTACCATGCAAAAACCTTATGAGATTCTAATTTATGATGAGTACAGCGATCAGAGCAACCCAGATTTCGATGATTACACTCATAAATCTGGACGTGCTGTATTTCACGGAATTACACTAGGGTATAAAAAACGCTTAAATGAACGCTGGGCTTTGGAGGTTTTTTTAGGGGGCGGTTATTCCTTTTCAATGTATAAAGGTTACAACGGTTCAGAGCGCATTGATTTGGATGGAGGTAACTACAAAGATTTTAACGGTAGTGGTGAAATTGCTCCTTATCGTGGTGGACTAATGCTTACATACCAATTACGTCCTTACAAAAATAATTAATCAAAAACTCCTTTTACATTCTTTAGTTGTCAAACTATAATCTTCAACTATTTTTATAATATTTTCAACAAAAATATTACAGTTGCTAATCAAAACTAATAGGGTTATTTAACATCTTTTTATGAGATTCACCTATTAAATTACATAAATTCGTGTGAGAAAATAAAAAGCCCATGAGTTTTAAGTTTTTTGCATACAGCTGTTTCAGTTTACTATTGTTAGTTGGCTCACTAGCTTGTAAGGAAATAGCTACAAAACAAAATTCAAATCTCCCTGTATTACTTCCAAACAACGGGGTCGTTGAAACCACAATGATAAAAGTCCCTGAGATTAATAAAAATATCCAATCAACAATTTCAAACTGGAACGAATTCAAAGAATTATTTGATTTAATTACTAATATTTCACAAGAAAATTACCAAACACTTGAAAGTTCTAAGGAAGTACTCACTGATCTATTCTCGGCTCTAATAACAAAAATTCCAGAACCTATAAATTCCAGAAGTGTAATAGCGCGTATCAAAGTAATTCAAACTTTGGCATACAAGTTGAAGGCTCAATATGTTGTCAATAACAAATCAGTTAAATTTGAAAAAACTAGAACTGAATTAGTCAACTCATTTTCAAATATGATTTTTCAAATAACTAAAACTTTAGAAAAGAACTCCCAACTAATATCTAAAACTGAGTAACATCTAACAAGGTATCAAAAAAAAACAATCATGAAAAAGTATTTCATAGTAGTAAGTCTTTTTAGTTTCATCATTACAAGTGCACAAATAGAATTAGACACTCCTTGGATGAAGGAGTTAAAACAAAACATTTCAGGTCCCTTAACTTTTGATGCTGTAATAACAGCCGGAAACACTTACTGGGAGGCACATGATAAGAATGCAAAAGGAAGCGGATATAAGCCATTCAAACGCTGGGAAGCACAATGGGAAAATTATGTTGATCCAGACGGGTTTTTACCAACCACACAAGATTTATGGAATGTATGGGAACAAAAAAAATCCCAGTCACAATACAGAACAGCGAGCCAGAACTCTATTGCTGACCAGAGTGACTGGTTTTCTTTAGGTCCGACAGATTTTATAAATAGACCAACAAACTACCTAAATCTTGGACGTATTAACTGCATAAACATAGATCCCAATAATCCAAATATTATGTATGTAGGCGCTCCTGCAGGGGGTATTTGGAAGTCAACCGATGGTGGAGTTACTTACATTCCCCTTGTTGATCACCTGCCTCAAATTGGAGTTTCAGGAATAGCGATTGATTCTAACAACAGTGATATCATTTACATCGCTACTGGAGACGATGATGCTGGAGATTCCTACAGTGTTGGTGTTTGGAAATCAACAGATGGTGGGACTAGCTGGCTTCAAACAGGACTAAATCCTTCAAACAATCCTGGGACAAATAGAACTTCTGAAATTTATATTAATCCGAATGACTCTAATGTTCTTTGGGTAGCTACAAACACTGGTGTATACATGACCACTAACGCAGGTAATACCTGGACTCTATCTCAGTCAGGAAATTTCAGAGACCTAAAAGTTAAACCTTCTAATCCAAATATTATTTATGCATCAACTAATTCACAGTTTTACAGATCAACAAATGGAGGAAATAGTTTCAATCTAGTAACTACTGGGCTACCTTCCGCAGCTGGCCGCATGTATATAGATGTAACTCAGGCAAACTCAAACTATGTGTATTTAGTCGCTGCAACAGGTGGATATGATTACGAAGGGGTATACAGATCCACTAATAGTGGACTATCATTCACCCAAATGGCCAATACCACAGATATTTTTAATGGGGTTTCTCAAGCTTGGTATGATTTGGCTATATCGGCCTCAAACACAAACGAAAATGAAATATATGTTGGTGTATTGAATATTTGGAAATCAACTAACGGAGGAAATTCTTTTTCGGAAGTAAACAGCTGGACCACACGTAATGCTTCCTACACCCATGCTGACATTCATTTTATTAGAGATTTTGATAATGGATTATTTGTTGGCTCTGACGGCGGTGTGTTCAAGTCTACAGATAATGGCTCATCTTTTGAAGACTTAACAGTTGGTCTTTCCATAACTCAGTTTTACAGGATATCAGTCTCAAAGCAAGACTCAGGAAAAATTGCTGGGGGAGCACAAGACAATGGTGGCTTTGGATTTAGTAACCAGTGGGCTAGCTACCACGGCGGTGACGGTATGGAAGGTGTTATTGATCCAAACAATGATAATTTATATTACGGTTTCCTACAAAATGGAACAACTCTATACGTGAGTAACAACTCCGGGCAACCTGGTGGTACAAATGGCTACTCCTCTCCTACTAGTGGAAATTGGATTACACCTTTATCCATCAACAAAGACAGTGAAGTTTTTGCAGGATACAGTAGCTTATATCAATTTAGCTCAGGTAACTGGACTGAAGTATCCACAAGTTTTGGAAATAATATTGATGTTTTAGAACTTGACCCCATAAACTCGGACAATATTTATGTTGGAGTAAATTCAAGCCTTAGAAGAAGTTTTGATCACGGATTAACATTTACAAATATTTACAACTTTCCTAGCAATATTACTTCGATTGAAATAAACAATAATGATAACAATATTGTTTATGCAACAACTAGCGGCGGAGGGGGTAAAGTATGGAAATCTACCAACCAGGGTATCAGCTTTTCAGATATTTCCGGGACGCTGCCAAATGTTGTTAAAAACATTATCAAACATCAAACAAATACGATAGATAATGTTTTGTATCTGGGAACTAGTTTAGGAGTTTACAGATATAATGACAATGTCAATAACTGGGTAGAATTTGATAACAACCTTCCAAACTCATCCGTCAGAGATTTGAGTATAAACATCCCTGACAATAATATCACAGCCGCTACTTATGGGCGAGGTGCATTTAGAAGTGAACTTCCTAGCTCACAATTGGCTACTAATGACATCCAACTAGTTGGAGTTGAAAACCCCGTAGATTCACAAATTAATTGCGGATCTATTCTGCCACAATTAAAAGTGAAAAACAATGGACAAAATAATATTACGTCTATTGACATTTCATACACTTTAGATGAAAATGAAGAAATCTTACTATCGTGGACTGGAAATATCGAATCTGAGCAATTCGAATTTATTGATTTAAATTTAATTGAGGTTGAAGTTGGTGCACATGAGTTATCTGTCACTACTATGATTAACGATGACTTTTTCACTTCAAACAATAGTGCTGACATCGTCTTTTATGCGAATAATCAAGGATCAGTAGAGGACATAAATACTTTTGAGAATCCAGATGATGAACTTTTAGTCATAAACGAAGGTAGAAGCACATGGGAGCTTGGAGTACCCAGCGGAACTCTACTTAACAGTGCATCATCACCAGACAATGTATATGCCACCAATCTAGACGGAAATCATAGAGATGATGTGAAGGGATATTTAGTGTCGCAATGTTATGATTTGTCAAATATTGCAAATCCTGTATTAAAATTTGATATGGCTTTTGTACTGGAATTTGACTGGGATTTAGTATATGTTGAATATTCTACCAATCAAGGAATAACATGGGACTTACTTGGATCATCAGAAGATCCTAACTGGTATAACAGTAGTCGTATAGCTGGAGACGGCATTGCTAGTAATTGTTATAATTGTGTAGGAGGTCAATGGACAGGGACAGATACTACATTAAACCAATACAGTTATTCCCTTGATTCACTAAACTCTGAATCCAATATTATTTTTAGGGTTGTCTTTCATTCAGACCAAGCTGTGAATGAAGAAGGAGTAGTGATAGATGACTTTTATGTAGATGGAACTTCTTTAAGTACAGAGAATTTTGAGTTAAATCAATTGGCCGTGTACCCAAATCCATCAAAAGACACTTTTTACATAAAACTACAAAACAATAAACCCTACAACTTACAGGTTTTAGATATTACTGGAAAAAAATTGTTTGAAAAGAACAAAATAAATACGTCAACTCCATTCCCGCTTCAAATGCAAGAGTATTCAAGTGGAATATATTTCTTACACATAACTATTGACAACCAGCACACAACCAAAAAACTGATTTTGAATTAATTTTTTGAAAATAATTATTGTGTAGACATTTATAATAATTTAACTAAATTGTATGTCTAATTTAAAATAAATCAACATGAATATCAGACAATTAGCCTTATTAACTACCCTAGGTATACTAAGCTTAAATGCTTGTAAGAGTGAATCAAAAGGTTCTTCAACTATTGTTGAAAAAATTCCAGGTATTATTCTCGAAAACATGGACACTTCGATCAGTCCAAAAGATAATTTCTATGATTATGTTAATGGTAATTGGATGAAAACAAATACAATCCCTGATGATGAGACTCGATGGGGAGGATTCGGAGTTCTTAGAAAATCAACCAGAAAAGATGTTCTTGACATTATTAGAACATCTAAGGAATTTGGCACTTATGCTGACGGAACTGACCAAAAAAAAGCATTACTAGTTTTTGAATCTGAATTAGATACAGTAGCACGTAATAAAGCTGGAATCACTCCCATAAAACCACTACTAGAAGCTATAAATAGTATTCGATCCATTAAGGACATGCAAACTGTGTATGCTACAACTACTGGTGTGTCTGCACCCTTTGCAGGAATCGGAGCTAATGCAGACTTAAATAATAGTAAAGTCAATACAGCATGGGTTTACCCTGGCGGTTTAGGACTCCAGCGTGATTATTATTTAGATCAAGATGCCAAGTCCAAAGAAATTAGAGGGGAGTACACTAACCACGTTGCAAGAATGCTTAAGTTCGTTGGTTATAGCGAAAAAAGCGCAATAGCTGCATCAGAACGAATACTTGAACTAGAAACACAGCTAGCAGAGCCTAGACTAGATAAAGTCCAAAGTCGAGATATTCGTAACTTCAATAACCCTCGCTCTATAAAAGAATTAAATGCAATGACTCCCCTAATTGACTGGGATAAGTTTACAAAAGATCTCGGAGTCTCTGAGCCGCTAGAATCTGTATTAGTAATGCAACCAACTTATATGGCTGCACTGAATACTTTTTTGGCCAATACGTCAATAGAGGATATTAAAACATTAATAACCTGGAGTACAATTGATAATGCCGCAGGATACTTAACAACAGAAATTGAAACAGCGAACTGGGAATTTTATAGTAAAACATTAAATGGCTCTAAGGCTCAACGCGAAGCGGAAGAACGAGCACTAGGCACAGTTAACGGCTCCGTGGGAGAAGCTATAGGGAAACTGTATGTAGAAGCGAAGTTCCCACCAGAAGCGAAAGAGAAAGCAGAAAAAATGATCGCCAATGTAATTAAAGCTTTCCAAAACAGAATAGAAGTTCTGGACTGGATGAGTGATACTACGAAATTAAAAGCTATTGAGAAATTAGATAAATTCACTGTGAAAATTGCCTACCCAGATGAATGGGAAGACTATTCTGAGTTACAAGTTCTTGAAGGTAACAGCTTTGCAGAGAATATGATGGCTGTTTCAAACTGGAATAGTAAAGAAAACATATCACAAATAGGACAGCCTGTTGATAAAGCCGAATGGGGAATGCCGCCTCAAACTGTAAATGCATATTTTAATCCTCTTAACAATGAGATTGTTTTTCCTGCAGCTATCTTGCAACCTCCTTTTTATAATTTTACCGCTGACGAAGCTGTTAATTATGGTGGAATCGGTGCCGTCATAGGTCACGAAATATCCCATGCTTTTGACGATTCTGGAGCACGTTTTGACGGAGATGGAAATGTAAATAATTGGTGGACAGATGTAGATTTAATTGAATTTGAAAAACGCGGTAATGCTTTAGCTGAACAATACAGTGCCATTGAAGTTTTGGACAGTGTTTATATCAACGGTAAATTCACACTTGGAGAAAACATAGGAGATCTTGGTGGGGTGCTAGGTGCTTATGATGGCCTTCAATTGTACATGAATGAAAATGGGAGACCCGATAATATTGATGGATTTACAGCTGAACAGCGATTTTTTATGTCTTGGGCAACCGTGTGGAGAACACTAACGCGTGAAGACGCTCTTAGAACACAAATTAAAACAGACCCACACTCACCTGGAATTCAAAGAGCTACTCAACCACTTAAAAATGTTGATGCTTTTTATACAGCTTTTGACATCCAAGAAGGAGACAAAATGTATTTGCCCAAAGAACAAAGAGTACGAATATGGTAAGAGATAAAAAAAAGCAGCGAATCATCGCTGCTTTTTTTTTATGTTTATTCAGTTACTAAACTTTCCTTTTGACCACGAATAGCATCAATTGCTATAGCTGCTAAATTAAAATTCGGAGCTAGTAATAAAGCCTCTTCAAGTAAAGCTATTGAATCGTCATGATTTGTCTTTGGATTCTCCCTAAACTTTGCAATTGCTTTTAAATATACAAATCCAGCTACTAATGAAACTTGATAAGGCGTTTGTGCCTCATAATATGCCTTCATCATATCTGTAGTAGAATTAGCCATTCCATAAGTAATATTTAAACTAGCTCCTGTAAGATCATCTGTTTGAATCTTAAGATCAGCAAGTTCATAAGCTAATACTGGAGACGGTCTCCTCTTATATAGGGCCTCATAATGTTCGATAGCTCGTAAAGGCTCATTTAAGGTTTTTAAGCTGATTGCTTTAATTTCCGATTCTAAGTCTGTATCAAACTCATTAGCCTCTATCCCTAATAGGGAAAGTGCCTGTCTATGTTTGCCCTCAAGTACATATACATAAGCCAGCGAATCTTGTCGTTTTATATTTGGCTCAAGAATGATCAAATGATTCATAGCATTAATAATCCCTTGAGTGTCTCCAAGTTTTTGCATTTGAGAATAATAGGCTTTGTAATGAGCTAATAAATCACTGGTGTTTTGTGATTGCATTTGCAAAAAGGCAAAGGCTAAAATAATAGTGTACTTAATTTTGTTCATTTGTTTTTTTTTCAAAAGTAATAGAATTTTTTAATATTGAGTAGGTTATTTTGCAAGTATAAAAGCTATTAAGGTCTCTGTAGAACTACAATCATTTTGATAATGCATAAATAAGATTAGTTTTCTGATGGAAAACAGCTTTGCATTCATACAGGACAATAAATGGTTGCAAACTTTTTGGGATAATAGCTTTTGAAATACTTTTACTATGTAAAGGGAGGATATTTAAAAATTTATAATTTATAAACTTTTATAATTACGATGAATCTCTGACAGATAAGGTTGAGCTAATCACTACTTGTTTAACTTCACTGGATTTTGTTCTTAGCGATTCTACCATCATGGTTGCAGCCGAATTCCCTATGGTGTAACTGTGTTGATTAATTGTTGTTAGTTCGGGGGTTAAGTTGTGAGCCATTCGTTCGCTAACATATCCAATAACCGCAATGTCTTGAGGAATTTTTTTTCCTGATAACTTTACTGCCTTTAAAGCGGCAAGCGAAGCATCAGTGTCTAAAGCCATGATAGCATCGACAGGATTTGATTTTAAGTAATCAGCCATAACCGATCCTGCTAATTTATCAGTAGACTCCAAAAGCACAGGAGTTAAACCAGAAGCTTCCATAGCTCTAACATATCCTTGGGCACGCTGCTTTCCTACGTTTAGTTTATGAATCGTAGAAAGTAGTATAATTTGTTTACGATCTGACTCAATTAGCTTTTGCGTTGCTTCAGATAAAGCAGTAAAGTCATTTGTTGTTACTTTTCCACAGTCAACAGCTTCAATCACTCTATCAAACATGACTACGGACTTTCCATTTTCTATTACATTATAAAAATGGTCATAATCTTGTAAGCTCTGAGTTTCTTCACTGACTGCTACTATAAAACCATCTACAACACCATTTGACAACATATTAAAGGTCTCAACTTCCTTGGCATGCGACTCTTTGGTTAAACATACAATAATATTGTAATTAGTATCGGAAATCATACTCTCGATTCCGTATAACGCACGAGCAAAAAAACTGTTTTGTACACTTGGAATTACTACCGCTATTGTATTAGTTTTACCAGACTTTAATCCGACTGCGATTTTGTTTGGCTGATAATTATGCAATTTTGCAGACTCAACAATTCTTTTTTTTGTGGCATCACTTATTTCGTGGCTATCATTAAGGGCCTTTGATATTGTTGAAATTGATACTCCTAATATAGAAGAAAGTTGTTTTAAGGTAATGTTTGATCCTGCCATAAAAACTGAAATAATTGATAATCTCTAAAGATAGTACAACCTTAGGTATCAACAAAATTTATATTTTAGATATTGGCTAGCTGATTTTTAATCCATTTGCAGCGTTATGAGAAGTATCAGGATTCACAAACACCAATTTACCATCAGCTGTTTCAGTCATTAAAATCATTCCTTGACTTTCAACTCCACGCAAATTTCGAGGGGCTAGATTAATTAATACCGTAACTCGTTTTCCAATTACTTCCTCAGCTGTAAAACTATCTGCAATTCCAGAAACAATAGTCCTAACATCGACTCCCGTATCTACCTGAAGTACCAATAGTTTTTTTGTTTTTGGCATCTTCTTAGCCGCCAAAACAGTTCCAACTCTAATGTCTAATTTTGAAAAATCTTCAAAAGAAATTATTTCTTTTTGAGACTCTATTTTTTTATTAGCTGTTTCATTAGCTAACTTACTTTGAGCTAATTTTTCTAACTGAAAATCAATCTCAGTATCTTCAATCTTGGCAAATAATAATTCAGGTTTGCCTATTTCATGAGATGGGTTGATCATCGGATCACCACTTTCTACATCTTTCCACGAAATTAAATCTAAATTCAGCATCGTCTTTAACTTTTGTGATGACATTGGTAATAAAGGTTCAGACAGTACTGCCAATGCTGCAGCAATTTGAAGAGCGACATACATTATCGTTTGTACTCGATCAGGGTCAGTTTTTATAACTTTCCATGGTTCTGAATCTGCTAAAAATTTATTTCCAAGTCTAGCTAGGTTCATAAACTCTTGACTGGCCTCTCTAAATCGATACCGCTCAATAGAATTTGAAATTGTAACAGGATAGGACTTCATAAGCTTAAGAACCGCTATATCTTCACTAGAAAAATTTTGAGGCGTTGGAGCCATTCCGTTATAATATTTAGAAGTCAATACCATGACTCTATTAATAAAGTTTCCGAAAATAGCTACTAATTCATTGTTATTCCGAGCTTGAAAATCTTTCCATGTAAAGTCATTGTCCTTTGTTTCAGGAGCTGTTGCAGTTAATACGTATCGTAATACGTCCTGTTTATCAGGAAATTCCTTTAAATAATCAGGAAGCCATACCGCCCAGTTTTTAGAAGTAGATAGCTTTTGACCCTCAAGATTTAAAAACTCGTTAGCAGGAACATTTGTTGGGAGAATATAACTACCCTCAGCTTTTAACATAGCCGGAAAGATGATGCAGTGAAATACAATATTATCCTTACCTATAAAATGAACTAATGTGGTCTTATTGTCTTTCCAATAGGGCTCCCAATCTTTGCCCTGTCTTTTAGCCCATTCTTTGGTGGATGATATATATCCGATTGGTGCGTCAAACCATACATACAAAACTTTTCCTTCTGCCCCTTTAACCGGAACAGGGATACCCCAATCCAAGTCACGAGTAACCGCACGAGGGCGTAAGCCGTCGTCTATCCAAGACTTACATTGGCCGTAAACATTAGGCTTCCAGTCAGATTTGTGACCATCTAAAATCCATTCTTTTAAAAACAATTCGTGTTTATCTAGAGGTAAAAACCAGTGTTTTGTTTCTTTCAAACTTGGAGTTACGCCTGTAATTGCGGATTTTGGATTCAAAAGATCTGTGGCATTATGAGAAGTGCCACAGGCTTCACATTGATCTCCATAACTTTCTTCGTTCCCACACTTTGGGCAGGTACCAATAACAAAACGATCTGCTAAAAACTGAGCTGCTTTAGAATCATAAAGTTGCGCATTTGTCTCCTCAATAAATTCACCCTTGGCGTGAAGATTTGTAAAAAAATCAGAAGCAGTCTCATGATGAATTTTTGCAGATGTTCTTGAGTAATTGTCAAACGAAATACCAAAATCCTTGAAAGATGACTTAATATTTGAATTAAAATGATCTACAATATCCTGTGGAGAAACTCCTTCTTTTTTAGCCTTTATGGTAATAGGTACTCCATGCTCATCGCTTCCACAAATAAATGCTACATCATGTCCCTTTAAACGCATGTAACGTGCATAAATATCAGCAGGCACATAAACTCCTGCTAAGTGACCTATGTGCAAAGGTCCATTGGTGTAAGGAAGAGCGGCTGTAATTGTAAAACGTTTTGACATTTTATATTATTTATAGTAACAAAAATACATAATAATACTTCTAATTAGAAACAGAACATTAGAGAAATTCTTATCTTTACTAAAAGCAAAGCATAACAATTTTTAAATTTTTTATCAACTGCTTTTCTTTATTATGGATTACTGGAACAAATGTCCAAACTTTGGGCACCACTAAAGTAAGAAAATTGATGCCCGATATAAATTCTAAAATGATTCAACCATCTTATTTAAAAAATGGAGATGTTGTAGCCATAATAGCCCCCGCTGGCGTTTTAAAACAAAACCATGAAGTAATTCAAAAAACAAAAAAAGTTTTAGAAAATTGGGGTTTAACTGTGGACTTTGGTGAAAATATTGGAAAAAAAGTAAACCATTTCGCAGGTTCAGATAAACAAAGAGCTAGTGACTTTCAATGGGCACTAGACAACGATGATATTAAAGCCATATGGTGTGCACGTGGAGGATATGGCTGCCTTAGAATTATAGACAGACTTAACTTTGAAAATTTTAAAAAAAATCCTAAATGGATTGTAGGTTACTCTGATATTACAGTGGTACATGAAAAACTACATAAACTAGGATACCAAAGTATTCACGGCATGATGTGCATTAATTTAGTTGAAAAACCTTCATTAATTAAACTTTCATTAGAAACATTAAAATCAGCTCTCTTTGGAGAGCTTGAAGGCTATAAAGTTAAAGGAAGTCATTATAATAAAATAGGTAGTGCTTCTGGAAAACTAGTTGGAGGAAATTTATCATTAATAACCGCTACACTTGGAAGTAAAACTAGCTTGATTACCAAAGGGAAAATTATTTTCATTGAGGAAATTGGTGAATATAAATACCATATCGACCGACAATTACAAACTTTAAAACGTTCGGGATACTTCAATCAGTGCACTGGAGTGATTATAGGAGATATAAGTAAACTGAAAATTAATAATCCCCAGTGGGGCCAATCAATTGAAGAGCTTGTATTAGACATTCTTGAAGACTGTAATATCCCGGTAGCTTTTGGCTTTCCAGCTGGGCATGAACTAGAGAACAGAGCGCTCTATTTAGGAAGGCACATAAAACTGAATATAACTAAAACGCAAACTACAGTAATCTTTTAAAAAACAACTCAAAAAAATATTGACTTTGACAAAAAGCTCATTGAAGTTAAATATATCTAGCTTTTTTTTAAGGATATATCTAAAATGGGGTTAAGTGCTTTTAGACCATCTTGAACAGAACTAACATTTGGAAAACTCATCAAAAGTCTTAGCCCTTGTCTCATTTGCTTTTCTTTAACAGAGCATAATTTTGGATTAGATTGAACGTACTTAAGTACTTTAGAAAAACGGTCGCTTTGATAAAAAAGACTGTTTTGATCACTTATAAAATAGCCAATAAGTTTATTTTGTTTCAACACTATTTTTTCAAACCCTAAAGTGATCGCTAACCATTTAATACGCACACTATCTAACAGATCTACTACTTGTAAAGGCAAAGCACCAAATCTATCAATTAAGTCACGCTCAAAAACCTCTAATTCAATTTCAGATTTTAGAGAATTAAGTTGTGTATATAGACTTAATCGCTCCGTAATGCTATTAACAAAATCATCTGGAAACATAATAGAAAAATCTGTGTCGACTGTTACTTCCTTTACAAATTCCTTGTTATTTATGTCTTCGTTGAACAAATTCTTAAATTCTGTCTCTTTCAGCTCCTCGATGGCTTCATTAAGAATTTTCTGATAGGTTTCAAAACCAATATCATTAATAAATCCACTCTGCTCACCACCCAATAAATCACCAGCACCCCTAATTTCTAAGTCTTTCATGGCAATATTAAATCCACTTCCAAGAGCTGTGTATTGTTCTAAAGCCGATATACGCTTACGGGCATCGTCTGTCATAGCATGAAAATCAGGAGTGATAAAATAACAAAAAGCTTTCTTGTTACTTCGACCTACACGTCCACGCATTTGATGCAGATCACTCAAGCCAAAATTATTTGCATTATTAATAAAAATAGTGTTAGCATTTGGCACATCCAATCCGCTCTCTACTATTGTAGTGCTAACAAGAATATCAAATTCGCCAGCCATAAAATCTAGCATTAGCTGTTCCAGTTTTCGACCCTCAAGCTGACCATGACCAACTCGTATTTTAGCATCTGGGACTAAGCGTTGAATAAGCCCTGCGACTTCCTTGATGTTTTCTATTCGGTTATGAATAAAATAAATCTGTCCAGAGCGATGAATTTCATAGGAGATTGCATCTCGGATTATAGTTTCGTTTAAACGAATTACTTGACTATCTATAGGAAAACGATTTGGAGGCGGAGTATTAATTACAGACAAATCACGTGCTGCCATAAGGCTAAATTGTAAGGTTCTTGGAATAGGAGTCGCAGTAAGAGTTAAAACATCTACATTGTCTTTAAGAGTTTTAAGTTTTTCTTTAACAGCTACGCCAAATTTTTGCTCTTCGTCTACAATTAAAAGCCCTAAGTCTTTAAATTTTACTGATTTATTCACTAATTGATGCGTCCCAATAATAATATCTAATTGGCCTGACATTAATTGCTCCAAAGTTTCTTTTCGTTGCTTAGTAGACTTGAATCTGTTAACGTAGTCTATTGTGACAGGAAAATCCTTAAAACGAGCTTTGAATGTCTTAGCGTGCTGAAATGCGAGTATCGTTGTAGGAACTAGGATAGCAACCTGTTTTCCATTATCAACAGCTTTAAAAGCAGCTCTTATAGCTACTTCTGTTTTCCCAAAGCCAACATCGCCACAAATTAATCGGTCCATCGGGCGCTCACTTTCCATATCTGCTTTAATATCAGCTGTGGCGGTTATCTGGTCTGGAGTATCTTCATACATAAATGATGCTTCAAGTTCGAGTTGCATAGAACTATCGGGCTTATACCTGTATCCTGTTTCTAATTTACGCTTTGCATAAAGTTTAATTAAATTAAAAGCTACTTCTTTGACTCGTAATTTCGTCTTCTGCTTTAGAACTTTCCAAGCCTTACTTCCTAACTTATAAATTTTTGGTAATTTACCATCCTTACCATTAAATTTAGTAATTTTATGAAGCGCATGAATACTTAAGTATAACACATCTCGCTCACCATAAAATAGCTTTATAGCTTCTTGCTTTTTTCCTTCAACATCAATTTTTTGTAGACCTCCAAACTTACCAATTCCGTGGTCTATATGCGTAATATAATCTCCAATTTCAAGTTTTGTCAATTCTTTTAAGGTAATTGATTGTTTCTTTGTATACCCGTTTTTAAGATGAAATTTATGATAACGTTCAAAAATTTGATGATCAGTATAGCAAACTAGTTTATTGTCGTGATCTACAAAGCCTTGATATAATGACAATACAATGATTTGACAATTAACTTCTTGTTCAACAGTTTCAAAAATATCATAAAAACGTTGCGCCTGCTGAGAGTTGGAGCAGCATATATAATTTTGATAACCTAAATCGTGTTTAGTATTTAAATCTTCAATTAATAGATTAAATTGTTTGTTAAATGATGGCTGGGGATCCACTTGTAACTGCACTTTTTTAGAAATATCAGTCGCTAACAAGGAATTTAATCCAAATTCTACAACAGAAAAATCTAATAATTGTGTTTTAATACTAGCAGATGAACAGAATAAATTTTCAGGACGCGTGTGATTGATTTCCAATGAAAGTTCACTGTATACTTCTGCAGCTTTTTGATGAAGAAAATCAGTTTTGGCTAGAAATGCCGATATGTTTTTTGCAAAAACAACGGTATTAGTCGAAATATATTCTAAAAAGCTCTGACGTGATTCGTGAATTAATTTATGTTCAATATTTGGCAGTATTTGTATTTTATTTAGGGTCTTAATCGAAAGTTGAGATTCCACATCAAAAGTTCTTATACTATCAACCTCATCACCAAAAAACTCAATTCGATAAGGCTCATCATGTGAAAATGAAAATACATCTACAATACCACCACGAACAGAAAATTGACCTGGATCTGTAACAAAATCAACTCTAGAAAATTGATATTCAAAAAGTACTTCGTTGAAAAAATCTAAATTAAGTGTTTCACCAACTGTAACTTTGAATGTTGATTTTTCAAGTTGTTTTCTAGAAACTACTTTTTCAAAAAGTGCCTCAGGATAAGTAACAATTAGTGCGGGTTTTTTTTGAGAGTTTATTCGACTCAAAACTTCGGCTCTCAATAAAACATTTGCATTATCAGTTTCTTCGACTTGATAAGGCCTACGATAACTTCCTGGATAAAATAAAACTTCTTTCTCATCCAATAACATTTCGAAATCGTTTAAATAGTAAGCAGCTTCCTCTTTAGTATCAAATATTAATAGAAAAGGCCGGTCAGATGACTTAAAAAACGTGGATATAGAAAATGTTAAAGAAGACCCTAAGGCACCTTTTAAATGCAATTTATCTTTAGAATTAGACAATAGATTACCAAGTTTTTGATGAATCAAAGACTGTTTAAATTTCTGAGAAAGAATCTTTTTGCTCAATATAAAATTTTTGCAAATATATAGTATTCCATTTTCTTTAAACTAAATTTGTACAGTTAGGAATTATTTAATTTGCCGTTAATAGATTTTATAAAAATTACTAAATAGTACCTCGTCTTGATCCATTGTTAAGTATCCTCATAAGACCTTCTTGTGATACAGAAGCTATTAAATTCCCTTGAGAATCAAAGACACTTCCTCTTGAAAAACCTCTTGAGTTAGAAGCACTTGGACTTTCTATTGCATACAAAAGCCATTCGCTAATGTCAAAATCACGATGAAACCAAATTGCGTGGTCTAGACTTGTATAAAAAACCTCTTTAGAGTTTAAAAATTCTCTATGTGGCATTGAAGCAGGCCTGAGGATATTATAATCTGAAGCATATGCTAATAATTGGTGTTGAAGAGGAACACTCTGTGATACCATTTCACAGGTTTTAAACCAAATATTATCAAAAGGGGGGCTGTTTTTTACCAACTTGGTTAACATGTTGTCTGTGGGCTTGAAATCAAATATTTTTGGCAAAAAAGACTTATAACGCTTGTAAGTGTCTGGAATTACATCCTTGAACTCTTCAATTTGCTCATAGCTATTCATTAGTTTTTCAGGGGGAAACACATTTGGCATGGAAATCTGATGATCAACTCCATTCTGCTTTTTTTGAAAAGATGAAGACATATTGAAGATGGGCTTTTCATTTTGAAAAGCTACTACGCGTCTTGTAGCGAAACTACCTCCATCTCTTATAACATCAACTTCATACTTGATTGGAACATCGACATCTCCACCCAAAATAAAATATGCATGCATTGAGTGTGCATAGCGATCCACTGGGACCGTTTGATACGCGGCATGAAGAGATTGGGCTAAAACTTGACCACCAAAAACACGCCCCCAAGGCGCTTTATAATTTTTACCAAGAAAGGTGTTTTCATTGATTTTTTCTAACGTTATTATCTTAACTAATTCTTCAAGAGACTCCATTTGTTGATGTTTTTTACAAAAATAATAATTTACAGTTCAAATGTTATTTTTATTGTTTTAACAATCTGTTAAATTTTTGTAATATTGATATGATTTTATAATTCGTGAACATGGATCTGTTTTTAATAATTTTTGCTGGATTTCTAATGTTTCTAGGGCTTATTGGTAGTTTTCTTCCTGTTTTACCAGGACCACTAACAGGGTGGATCGGACTTTTAATTTTATTTATAACTCCCAGTATTAACGTCGGCAAAAGCACTATTATAATTACTCTTGTTGTTAGCATTATAATATGGGTGCTTGATTACTTCATTCCCGCAATTGGCGCAAAACATTTTGGTGGCACAAAAGCTGGAATGATAGGAACCACTATTGGTCTAATTTTGGGTTTATTATCTCCGATTCCAGGCGGTATAATTTTAGGGCTGTTTATTGGTGCATTTATTGGGGAATTATTAAACAACGCAAATACAAAAACAGCACTTAAAGCTGCTTTGGGAAGTTTAATTGGATTCCTAACATCCTCACTTATAAAACTGGCAGTATCGTTAGTATACGTAGCTATTTTTATTAATATTATTTGGAGCCAGAAAATTAGCATATTTTAGTTTTCAAAAGAGGATTTAACAGTTTATTTAAATAATATCCTACATTTATTATTAAATTCGCACAAAATTAATCTAAAACAGTACAATATGAATAAGTTTATCACTGCATTTTTTTGCGGTTTATTTCTATTTTCGGTAAGCCTAAAAGCACAGGAAAAACAAGAATCAAATTACGATTACAACGAAGCTTTCGGTCATGATTTCTATTCGAAAAATGGAACAGCAACCAGGTCTGCTAGCGGAAAGCCTGGTCACGCATACTGGCAAAATAGTGCTGATTATGTAATCGACGTCAACTTAAATGAAACAACTAAAGAAATTTCAGGGTCTGAGACTATTAATTACACTAACAACAGCCCAGACGAACTTGATTTTTTATGGCTGCAATTAGATCAAAACTTATTTAAAAGGGATTCTCGTGGTAATGCCATTATACCCTTAAGAGGTAGCCGAAACGGGGCTAAAGGCCAAAGTTTTGACGGTGGATATGGCATAAATAAAATTCAGTTAGTTTATAAAAAAGGACGTCGTACTAAGGTGGTTAACACAACATACACCATAATTGACACAAGAATGAAAGTTAATTTACCTGAGTCATTAAGTGCCAAAGGCGGTACGGTAGGAATTCAAATCGACTTTTCATTTACTTCTCCAGATTACGGGTCAGATCGTATGGGTGTTCTTGAAACCAAAAATGGGCGTGTATTTACACTAGCCCAATGGTATCCAAGAATGTGTGTTTATGATGATGTAACTGGATGGAATACACTACCTTATCTTGGAGCAGGTGAATTCTATTTAGAATATGGGGCTTTTAATGTTAACATCACCGCACCTGCAAGCCACATAGTAGTCTGCTCAGGAGCTCTTTTAAATCCTAAAGAAGTTTATACAAAAGAACAACAAATTAGATTAAAAAAAGCAGAGAATAGCGATTCAACTGTTATGATTCGCTCTGAGGCTGAATTAAATGATTTTAATTCACGTCCAACAGACGTATCAACATTAACATGGAAATTTAGAATTGAAAACTCAAGGGATGTTGCTTGGGCATCTTCAGCCGCTTTTGTTCTGGACGCAGCACGAATTAATCTTCCTAGTGGTAAAAAATCTCTAGCAATGTCTGCATATCCCATTGAGAGTGTCGGTCAAGATGGATGGTCACGATCAACTGAATATACTAAAGCCTCTATAGAGCATTATTCAGAAAAATGGTTAGAATACCCATATCCTGCGGCCATCAATGTTGCTGGAAATGAAGGAGGAATGGAATATCCTGGGATTGTATTTTGCAATTATCAATCGAAAACGTCAAGGTTGTGGGGAGTAACAGATCATGAATTTGGACACATATGGTTTCCAATGATAGTAGGATCTAATGAACGTTTACACGCTTGGATGGATGAAGGTTTCAATACGTTTATTAACTCACTAAGTACAGATGCTTTCAATGATGGTGAATATAAAGAATCAGTCCCTAACATGCATCAATTTTCTGGGATGTTAGTAAATGACAGACTTGAGGCTGTATATACTTCACCTGATAATTTAAAAGAAAGAAATTTAGGTATTTTAGCTTATTACAAGCCAAGTGCTGGGTTAACGATATTACGAGAACACATTTTAGGAGAAGAGCGTTTCGACGAAGCATTCACTGCATACATTGATCGTTGGGCGTATAAACACCCAACTCCAGATGACTTTTTTAGAACTATGGAGAATGTAGCTGGTGAAGATCTTAGATGGTTTTGGAGAGGCTGGTTCATTAACAGCTGGAAGGTTGATCAAGCAATTACAAATGTAAAATATGTTAAAAATGATCCAGCTCAAGGAGTACTTATTACTATCGAAAATCTTGAACAAATGCCTATGCCAGTAGTTATTGAATTTAAGACTGTTAGCGGATCAGTAACACGACATACACTTCCAGTCGAAATATGGAAACGAAATACGTCTTGGACATTT
>JABAZD010000061.1 GCA_018608705.1 Flavobacteriaceae bacterium
TTTAGCAAACCAATTCCGACAAGCATATCATTAATATAATTCCCATTATTATCTTTATCTAACGGAACTACAGCAACTATATTCTTAATCAAATAATCTCCAATTTTTATTTCCTTTATTTGAATATATTTTGAGGAGACTTGAGATCCAACTCCAGAAACAATAGTTTTGACGTTTAAGTCAATGACTTCACACTTTTTTAATAAGTCTTGGTAAAGTTTGTGACCAATCATAAAACCAGTTGCTCCTGTATCAAAAAGAATAGAAACTTTGAGAGAATTACCTTCCTTAGTTGGGAATTCTAATGGTATTCTAAACTGATTATTGTTTTGGATTAAATCAATATCTATAAATTCTTTGTCTCCAATAATATCTTCAGCGAACCTATTATTAGTAATATTACTGATTTCTATTATTTTATCTTTTATATATAGCTTTTCAATAATTAAACCTTGTTGGTCTCCTGGACCTTTCGTGTCAATTTCTTTAACTTTTTCACCTAATTTAAAAATCGTTTCTTTTTTGTTACCATTAGCAAACTCGTACGTTTCTTTAACTTTTTCTCCTAACTCAAAAATTATTTCATTTTTGTCTCCGTTATAAAAATCATAAGATTGATAAGAAATTAAATTAGGGTATTCCAAATAATTAGTTAGTTGTAGGTTTCCTGATTCTTGTTTAATTGAAACTTCTCCGGCATAAAATTGCCCACTTTTAAATTTTCCAGAGTATATTTGAACTTGTCCCTCAATTTCTGTTTTCAAATCACCCTCTCCATCCGGATTTCCCTCGTAATCTAAACATCCAACATAATAATAATTTTCTTTTTCAAGTATTTCTTTTTCACATTGAGTATTCCCAATCACACAAATCAAGAAACTAAATATTAAAATCTTATTTTTCATTGTGTTATAACTTTGATTAATTTATTAAATAATCTTCTAAAAAAGTTGAATTTAAATAAATATACTAATTCCTACTAATTTACGATTTTAATTTCTATCCTTCGGTTAAGTTCGTTTGCTTTTTGACCCTCTAAATAGGGATATGCAGGGCTTGACCAGCCGTAACCAATTGTTTTTATTCTTTTGTCGCTAATTCCCTGACTTATTAAATATTTTTTAACACTTTCTGCTCTTTTTCTTGACAAGTTAATATTAGATTTTTCTGTGCCAACCTTGTCAGTGTGACCTTCAATTAATATGTTAATATCTTTCCTATAATTTAATAGAGTATAGACTTGATTAAGTTCTGATGAATATAAATTCTTATCTACTTCGGCACTTCCGTTCTTAAACAAAATGTTTATATCAATTGAGTATCCTTCTTTTGCTGGAGTTGAAAAGAATGTACTACCAATCAAAGGTCTTTCTAGGCCCTTTAATTTCAATTCAATTTGAATGTCATCTCCAAATATACAAGGAGAAAATTCAATTAAATAATTCATTTCTGTATCTAAAATTATATTTTCGAATAACTGATTGAATTCGTCTTCATGGAATATTCTGTAAAAGCGTCCACCAGCATAATATGTGATTTGGCGTAAATAATTAGCGTCAACGTACGCCCCAAAACCAACAGGTGCAATATTTATCTTGTTATCAATTGCTAACCTAATAATATCACTCAATTGTAAAGGACTCATATCTGTATTTGTAACTCCATCGGTAAATAAGACAACAATCTTAGAATCTGAGCTATTATCTTTGGCAAGATTCTCGACCGCTTGTAGCAAGGCATCTTTTATAGCTGTTGACTTACCAAAACCACTAAGACCTTTTGTAGGGAGTAGCACACTTTTAATAGATTGGAGATTACTTGAAGTTATAAGATGTTGAATATTACCTTCTCCATCAAATTTATGTATAGAATAAGTGTCGTTTTGATTTTTATCTCTTTTAAAATTACTTTGAATGGCGTTATAAACCCCTTGCTGTAGTTTGTTTGCACGTTGGTCACCCATTGAACCACTATGGTCAAGAACAAAAGAAAAATGTCTTTTGACATCTTGATTCTGTAATAATCTAAACTTTTTAACATTACACTCGCTAGCTGTTGAGTCCGGCAATTTTAATTTTATGTATTCAATATTTCTCTTAGTTATCCCAGACAAATACCTCTTGTATCTAAAGTCTCCAACTTGAAAAGACACATAGCCTTTGTTCGGACTAATCCTTGGGTACATCACCTTAATATCAAGCTCAGGCTCCAACCCTATCGGGGTTTTTAAGTTATTAAATTCTTCTTGGGTAGTTTGTATTATTGAATTAGTAGCTATATAATTAGCTGGGGTGGGGTGTTTTTTAATTTTTCGTTCATGCTTATTCTTTCCAATTTTATAAGGGAACATAAGCCCTTTGTTAGACTTAAAAAATTTCTTAATATCTTCCCAGCTCTTTGTGGCAATTTTATCAATTTCTTTTAGCCCTTTTCCAACAATTGTTTTTTTGGTTTCTTCAGCAGTAGTCTCCTGTGCATAGGTTGCTGTGTTTAGTAAAATAAAAAAAAATAAAAGTGTATGTAATTTTTTCATGAAATTAATATGTTAATTATTCAAATATAGCAATTGTAAGTTAAGTTATAGAGTATTTAAAAGTTTGTAAACTGGAACGAAGATTATATGTCTACGATTTAATATCTTTATATTATAAAATTTAATATTAAAAAACATATGAAAAATTCGATTTTACCTATTGCTATTTTTGTAGCTACATTAATTGGCTCACTACAACTACCTGCGCAAGAATTTAAGAGACTAGATAAAAGCCCAATGGATATGGCAACATTTCCTATTAGTTACAAAATATCAGATAAAATAGTAAAAGTAATATACAGTC
>JABAZD010000050.1 GCA_018608705.1 Flavobacteriaceae bacterium
TTATTCTTGCCTTAGATAAATCGTAAGGACTCATTTCTAGTTTTACTTTATCACCAGGTAATAGTTTAATATAATGCATACGCATCTTACCAGAGATATGTGCGGTCACAACATGACCGTTTTCTAATTCTACTCGAAACATCGCATTTGATAACGCTTCTATGATGCTTCCGTCTTGTTCTATTGCTGCTTGTTTTGCCATGTAATTTATATTGAGCTATTGAACTGCTTTTCTATTTTTACCTGTTTTCATCAAGCCGTCATAATGTTTATTTAACAAGTATGAATTTACTTGTTGCATTGTGTCAATCGCAACTCCTACCATAATTAACAATGAGGTACCTCCAAAGAATAATGCCCATCCAGGTTGAATATCCATGAGGCGGACAATAATAGCTGGAAACACAGCAATAAGAGCTAAAAACATAGACCCCGGCAGGGTGATTTGAGACATTATTTTGTCAAGATATTCCGAGGTTTCCGAGCCAGGTCGAATTCCAGGAATAAAACCTCCACTTCTTTTTAAATCATCAGCCATCTTGTTAGTTGGTACTGTAATCGCTGTGTAAAAATAAGTAAAAACGATGATTAACAAGGCAAATACAATATTATACCACAATCCAAACATACTGTTACCTCCGAAATTTGCAACCAACCATTGCCCTACTAATGAATCCTTCATTATATCTAATCCTCCCACAAGACCTGGAACAAACATAATTGCTTGTGCAAAAATGATTGGCATAACTCCCGAAGCATTAAGTTTCAAGGGGATATATTGTCTCGAGCCCATTATATTTTTTTCATAACCACCAGAAGCAGTTCTTCTAGCATATTGTACTGCTATTTTTCTTACAGCCATAACAAGCATTATTGAAGCAAGAATTATGACAAACCATATAACTAATTCAATTAATATTTTTATTAAACCACCCTGAGATTGATTTACAGCCGAATCAAATTCTTGGGCGAACGAAAGAGGCATCGTAGCGATGATCCCGACCATTATTAATAATGAAATTCCATTTCCAATACCCTTATCAGTGATTTTTTCACCTAACCACATTGCGAAAACGCAACCAGTTACTAAAATTATAACAGAAGAAAAGTAAAACACTCCCCCTTGACCTAGAGTGAAAGCAGCTGTACCTCCCATAAGGGCCGGAAGACTGGCTAAATAGGCTGGAGCCTGGACTAAGCAAATACCTATGGTTAACCACCTAGTAATTTGTGTAATCTTCTTTTGTCCACTCGCACCTTCTTTTTGAAGTTTTTGCAAATATGGGATTGCAATACCCATAAGCTGTACAACAATAGAAGCTGAAATGTAGGGCATAATACCTAAAGCAAAAATAGATGCTTTGGCAAAGGCTCCACCAGTAAACGCATTTAAGAGTCCCAACAATCCAGAATCTGTTTTAGACGCTAAAGATCCTAACTGCGAAGCATCAATTCCAGGAAGAACAACTTGTGCTCCAAAACGATATACTAACAACAACCCTAAAGTTAGAATAATTCTATCTTTAAGCTCTGTAATTTTCCAAACGTTCTTTATTGTCTCAATAAATTTCATTTTTTTAAATATTATAGGTTTACAGCTTCACCACCAGCAGCTTCAATCGCTGCTTTAGCTGTTGCTGTGAATTTATGTGCTGAAACTTTTAACTTAGCTTTCAACTCACCTCTTCCTAAAATCTTGATCAATTCGTGCTTACGACCTAAGCGCAGTTCAACAATTGTTTCAAAGTCTAATTCTGATTTAATTTTCTTTTCGTCTACTAACTGTTGAAGCGTATCAAGGTTAATCCCTTGGTAATCTTTACGGTTAATATTTGTAAAACCAAATTTAGGAACACGTCTTTGTAATGGCATTTGGCCACCTTCAAATCCAACTTTTCTTGAGTAACCAGAACGTGATTTAGCTCCTTTGTGACCACGCGTTGCTGTACCACCTTTACCAGATCCCTGTCCTCTTCCGACTCTCTTACCTTCACTTTTAACTGAACCTTCTGCAGGTCTTAAATTACTTAAATTCATTTTTCAGTATTTTTTAAGCTTCTTCTACAGAAACTAAATGTTTTACTTTATTGACCATTCCTAAAATGTTGGAAGTAGCCTCGTGTTCTACAGTTTGACCAATCTTTTTGAGACCAAGTGCTAATAGCGTTCTTTTTTGTCTCTGGGTACGGTTGATCGCACTTTTTTGTTTAGTTACTTTTATCTTAGCCATTGTATTCTAAATTATCCGTTAAAAACTTTTGAAAGAGATATTCCTCTCTCACGCGCTATTGACTTGGCATCTCTCAATTGAAGTAAAGCATCAAAAGTTGCTTTAACAACATTGTGAGGGTTTGAAGATCCTTGTGATTTTGACAATACATCATGGACTCCTACTGCTTCAAGAACTGTTCTGACAGCTCCACCAGCAATAACTCCCGTACCAGGTGCTGCAGGAATAATATTAACTCTTGCTCCACCATACTTTCCTTTTTGTTCGTGAGGTAGAGTACCTTTAATTAGAGGGATTCGAACTAAGTTTTTCTTAGCATCTTCCACTGCTTTTGCGATTGCACTAGCAACATCTTTAGATTTACCTAAACCTTGTCCCACGACACCAGCTTCATCACCTACAACAACAATGGCTGAAAAGCCAAAAGCTCTACCACCTTTTGTTACTTTAGTAACCCTTTGAACACCTACCAAACGATCTTTTAAATCTAATCCACTTGGTTTTACTAGTTCTGCACTTTTGTATTTTTGATACATAATTTTTTAAAATTTAAGTCCTGCTCCTCTAGCGCCTTCCGCTAACGATTTTACTCTACCATGGTATAAATAACCACCTCTATCAAAAGTGATTGATTCAACTCCGGCTTTTATAGCTTTCTCTGCAACTGATTTCCCAACCAATGCTGCGATATCAACTTTTGAGCCTTTTGTCGAACTAATCTCCTTATCTCTGGAAGAAGCCGCTGTAATGGTTTCACCACTAACGTCATCTACTAATTGAGCATAAATTTCTTTGTTACTTCTAAAAACAGCTAATCGAGGCTGGGACGAAGTCCCAGTTACAATCTTTCTGATTCTGTTTTTTATTCTTTGTCTTCTATCGTTTTTTGATAATGCCATAACTTACTTATTAAGCTGATTTACCTGCTTTTCTTCTTATTACTTCACCTACAAATCTAATTCCTTTTCCTTTATATGGCTCAGGCGATCTGAATCCACGGATCTTGGCTGCAACTTGACCCACAAGTTGTTTGTCGTGAGATTTTAATTTAATAATTGGGTTTTTCCCCTTGTCTGATACCGTTTCCACTTTAACTTCTGGAGCAATATTTAAAACAATATTATGAGAGAAACCTAATGCTAAATCAAGTTTTTGTCCTTGATTAGAAGCCCTGTAACCAACACCAACTAATTCTAATTCTTTAGTCCATCCGGTTGAGACGCCTTCAATCATATTCGCAATTAGTGCACGATAAAGTCCGTGTTTAGCTTTGTGTTCCTTGTTTTCAGACGGACGTTCTAAATAAACGACATTGTCTTCAATTTTTATACTTACAGCAGTATATTCCTGAGTTAGCTCACCTAATTTACCTTTAACAGTAATTAGGTTATCTGTGATGTCTAGACTGACACCTTCTGGAATTATTACTGGATTTTTTCCTATTCTTGACATTTCTTAAAATCTTTTAAATTAGTAGACGTAACACAAAACTTCACCTCCGACGTTTTCTCTTTGGGCTTGTTTACCAGTCATGACTCCACGTGAAGTAGAAACAATTGCAATACCTAAGCCGTTGAGAATACGAGGTAATTCTCCAGAACCGGAGTATTTACGTAAACCAGGTTTACTTATTCTTTGGATCTTCTTAATTACTGGATCTTTGGTGTCCTTATTGTACTTTAGCGCTATTTTGATAGTACCTTGTACAGTTGAGTCATCAAACTTGTAACTTAAAACATATCCTTGTTCGAATAATATTTTGGTAATTTCTTTCTTAAGATTAGACGCCGGGATCTCTACAACTCTGTGGTTAGCACGAACTGCGTTTCTAATTCTTGTTAAGTAATCCGCTACTGGATCTGTATACATAATGTATTAATTTGTGGTTTTGGTTTTCTAATTTAAGAACCTTAAACCAATTTATAATTTTACCAACTTGCTTTTCTAACGCCTGGAATTAATCCTTTGTTAGCCATTTCTCTAAACATAACTCTTGAGAGTCCAAACTGACGCATGTAGCCTTTTGGACGACCAGTTAACTTACATCTATTGTGCATACGGACAGGAGATGCATTAACGGGAAGCTTTTGTAGACCTGCATAATCACCAGCTTCTTTTAGAGCTTTCCGCTTATCAGCATACTTAGCTACTATTTTTTCTCTTTTTACCTCACGGGCTTTCATTGATTCTTTAGCCATAGCTTAATTCTTTTTAAAAGGAACCCCTAGTTCAGTTAATAATGATTTTGCTTCTTTATCAGTGTCGGCATCTGTCACAAAGGAAATATCCATACCAGATATTTTGTTGACCTTGTCGATATTTATTTCTGGAAAGATAATTTGCTCAGTAACGCCTAAATTGTAATTACCTCTACCATCGAATCCATTAGCCTTGATACCATTGAAATCTCTTACACGTGGTAGTGCAGACGTAACTAGACGGTCCAAAAACTCATACATTTTCTCACCTCGTAAAGTCACTTTAACACCAATTGGCATTCCCTTACGTAATTTAAAAGATGCCACATCTTTTTTAGATATTGTAGCAACTGCTTTTTGACCAGAAATTTTAGTAACTTCTTCGATTGCATAATCGATGAGCTTTTTATCTGCAACAGCAGCACCAACTCCTTTAGATATAACTATCTTCTGCAGTTTTGGAACTTGCATGATATTTTTGTATCCGAATTCTTCTGTAAGAGCTGACATTACTCTGTCATTATACTCTTTTTTTAACCTTGGAATATACCCCATAACTCTTAAATTACTTCGTTAGATTTTTTTGAAAATCTTACTTTCTTACCTTCTTCCATTTTATAACCAACTCTTGTTGTTTCACCTTTAGATGTCAGCAAAGATAGATTTGAAATTTGGATAGATGCTTCCTTTTCAACGATACCACCTTGAGGGCTTTGTGCACTAGGCTTCATGTGTTTTTTAACCATGTTAACCCCTTCAACGATAACTTTATTTTTTTCTAGTAATACTTTAATGATCTTACCTTCTGAACCCTTATGGTCTCCAGCAATTACTCTTACAGTATCACCTGTTTTTATTTTTAGCTTTCCCATGTTTTCTTAAATTAAAGCACTTCTGGTGCTAATGATACAATCTTCATAAACTGCTTATCACGAAGCTCTCTTGCAACAGGTCCGAAAACACGCGTTCCTCTCATTTCACCAGTTGGATTTAAAAGAACACAAGCGTTGTCATCAAATCTTATATAAGATCCATCTGGACGTCTTACTTCTTTTACTGTTCTTACGACAACAGCAGTTGAAACAGCTCCTTTTTTTATACTACCGTTAGGAGTAGCATCTTTTACAGTAACTACGATTTTATCACCTAATGAAGCATACCTTCGTTTAGTACCACCTAGAACACGGATGGTTAAAACCTCTTTTGCTCCAGTATTATCAGCTACTTTTAATCTTGATTCTTGTTGTAACATAATTATTTAGCTCTTTCAATGATTTCTACTAATCTCCAACATTTGGATTTACTCAAAGGTCGTGTTTCCATGATCTTGACAGTGTCTCCTTCGTTACAGTCGTTTGTCTCGTCGTGTGCTACATACTTTTTAGTCTTTAGCACGAACTTTCCATACATAGGATGTTTTACTTTTTTCACTTCAGAAACCACGATTGATTTCATCATTTTGTTACTTGTAACAACGCCTATACGTTCTTTTCTTAAATTTCTTTTTTCCATCTTTCAGCAGAATACAGTTATTGCACTTCTCTATTAGTTAACTCCGTTGCCAATCGTGCTACAGATCGTCTAACTGATCGTAATTGGATTGGATTTTCGAGTGGTGATATTGCGTGTGTCATTTTCAGATCCACGTAAGTCTTTTTGGTATCACTAAGTTTTTCCTGTAACTCAGCTGTCGATAGTTCTTTAATTTCAGATTGTTTCATAATATCAATAAAATTAAGCTTCGTAGTCTCTAGCGATTACAAATTTGGTTTTAACTGGTAATTTTTGAGCTGCTAAACGCAATGCTTCTTTAGCAACGTCTAGTGGCACACCACCAACTTCAAATAAAATTCTTCCTGGTTTCACAACAGCTGCCCAATATTCAACGGCACCTTTTCCTTTACCCATACGTACTTCAAGCGGCTTTTTTGTGATCGGCTTGTCTGGAAATATTTTTATCCATAACTGACCTTCTCTTTTCATATGGCGTGTTGCAGCGATACGAGCAGCTTCAATTTGACGTGAAGTTAAAAAATTTGAATCGAGTGATTTTATACCAAACATTCCGTTAGAAAGTTGATGTCCTCTCTCGGAGTTTCCTTTCATACGTCCTTTCTGGACTTTACGAAATTTTGTTCTTTTTGGTTGTAACATTTTCTTTTAATTTATAAAAAATTACTTTCTACGGCGAGGTTTTGAATTCGATGAACGATTTCCTTTGTCTTGACCTTTTGAAAGACCAACTAAGGGAGATAATTCACGTTTTCCATATACTTCACCTTTCATAATCCACACTTTGATACCTAATCTACCATAAGTAGTATGGGCCTCAACAAGAGCATAATCTATATCAGCTCTAAATGTAGATAAAGGAATTCTTCCATCTTTGTAGTGTTCACTACGTGCCATTTCAGCACCATTCAAACGTCCACTGATTTGGATTTTAATTCCTTCAGAGTTCATGCGCATGGTAGCTTGAATAGCCATTTTGATTGCACGTTTATAAGAAATACGGTTTTCAATTTGACGAGCAACACTCGACGCTACTAGATATGCATCAAGCTCAGGTCGTTTTATTTCAAAAATATTTAATTGAACTTCTTTATTTGTTAGTTTTCTTAATTCCTCTTTTAACTTATCAACTTCTTGACCACCTTTACCAATAATGATTCCAGGTCGGGCTGTTGTAATAGTTACCGTTACAAGTTTAAGTGTTCTTTCTATAATTACTCTAGAAACACTAGCTTTAGCTAAACGAACAAAAATATACTTTCTGATTTTATCATCTTCAGCAAGTTTATCTCCGTAATCATTACCTCCATACCAGTTAGATTCCCATCCTCTGATGATTCCAAGGCGATTTCCTATTGGATTTGTCTTCTGTCCCATTTATTAATTGCTTTGTATGTTATTGTTAGCTCCTAGAACCACTGTAACATGGTTAGATCTTTTTCTAATTCTGTGTGCACGACCTTGAGGTGCTGGACGTAGTCTCTTTAACATAGATCCACCATCAACTCTGATTTCTTTTACAAATAAATCAGCATCTTCAACACTTGCATCTTCATTTTTTGATTGCCAATTAGCAACAGCCGATAGAACTAATTTTTCTAAACGACGTGATGCTTCTTTTGAACTAAATCTCAAAACGTTAAGTGCCTTTTCTACCTTTTCGCCTCTTACTAAATCAGCTACTAAGCGCATTTTTCTTGGTGACGTAGGACAGTTATTAAGCTTTGCAAAAGCAATTTGCTTTTTCCCAGCTTTAATAGCGTCTGCCATTTCTTTTTTACGACTTCCCATAGCTCTTATTTTTTACCTTTATTTTTAGCACCTGCATGTCCACGGAATGAACGTGTTGGCGAAAATTCTCCTAATTTGTGACCTACCATGTTTTCAGTAACATATACTGGAACAAATTGTCGGCCATTATGAACTGCAATTGTTTGTCCAACAAAGTCAGGTGTAATCATACTGGCTCTTGACCAAGTTTTGATAACAGTCTTCTTGTTAGCTTCAACATTAGTAGCCACTTTTTTCTCTAACTTATAATGAACGAAAGGTCCTTTTTTTAATGATCTTGCCATGTCTTATTATTTCTTTCTACGTTCTATAATATATTTACTACTTGCTTTGGTCTTAGAACGGGTTCTGAATCCTTTTGCAGGGATACCATTTCTAGATCGTGGATGACCACCTGATGATTTTCCTTCACCACCACCCATTGGGTGATCGACAGGGTTCATAACAACTGGCCTAGTTCTTGGACGTCTTCCTAACCAACGACTTCTACCTGCTTTACCTGAAACCATTAACTGATGATCAGAATTAGAAACAACCCCGATAGTAGCAAAGCATCCTAACAAAAGTAAACGTGTTTCACCTGATGGTAATTTCACAGTAGCAAACTTACCATCTCTAGCCATTAATTGAGCGAAAGCTCCAGCACTTCGTGCCATAACAGCACCCTGTCCCGGACGTAACTCAATACATGAAATGATTGTTCCTAAAGGAATTTGACTTAAAGGCATTGCATTTCCGACTTCAGGATCAACTCCTTCACCAGAAACTAAATTTTGGCCTACACGAAGTCCGTTCTGGGCAATAATGTAGCGCTTTTCACCATCTTGGTAGTTAAGAAGAGCAATAAATGCGGTTCTGTTAGGATCATATTCAATAGACTTAACTTCAGCTGGAATACCAGTTTTGTTTCTTTTAAAATCTATTACACGATACCTTTTCTTGTGACCACCACCAATATAGCGCATGGTCATTTTTCCTTGACTGTTTCTACCACCTGAACGTTTTTTCGGAGCTAATAAACTCTTCTCCGGCTTATCAGTAGTAATGGCATCATAGCCGTTTACTACTCTAAATCGCTGTCCTGGGGTGATTGGTTTTAATTTTCTTACTGACATGTTTGTCTAATTAGATATTAGCGTATAAATCAATCGTTTCACCTTCCGCCAGTTGTACAAGTGCTTTTTTAACAGCATTTGTTTTACCATGTTGAATCCCAGTTTTAGTAAACTTGGTTTTTCGATCTGGACGGACATTTATAGTTCGAACTTTTTCAACAGAAACTCCATAAGCAGCTTCAACTGCTTTTTTTATTTCTACCTTATTCGACTTCGTATTCACTTGAAAGCTATAGCAGTTTTTTGACTCACTAGCTAAAGTTGCTTTTTCTGTGATTATTGGTTTAATTAAGATACTCATATGGCTTTCTTATTTACTTAAATTCGTTTCAATATTTTTCAAAGCACTCTCAAAAAGCACTACTTGATTCGCGTTTAATATTTTATAAGTACTTATTTCTGAGTCTATTAAGACCTCAGAAGTCTTTAAATTGCGCGACGACAAATATACATTATTATTTGAGCCACCCAAGACAAATAAAGATTTTTTGGAATCGAGATTCAACGCCTTTAAAACAGCTGTAAAATTCTTAGTTTTGGGAGAATCAAAAGTAAAATCTTCTAAAACAGTAATAGACTTTTCAGAAGCTTTAATTGTTAAAGCCGACTTACGTGCTAGGCGTTTAACATTTTTGTTTAATTTGAAACCGTAGTTTCTTGGTCTTGGACCGAACATGCGACCACCACCCTTAAACAAACCAGACTTGATACTACCTGCACGAGCAGTACCAGTACCTTTTTGCTTTTTAATTTTACGAGTACTTCCCGTAATTTCGGCTCTTTCTTTGGCCTTGTGAGTACCTTGACGCTGATTAGCAAGATATTGCTTGACATCTAAGTAAACCGCATGATTGTTAGGCTCTATAGCGAATACATCTTTAGAAAGGTCTGCCTTTCGTCCTGTATCTTTTCCGTTTATATCTAAAACTGCTACTTTCATTATTTCTGAATCGTTACATAAGCGTTCTTAGCTCCAGGGATACATCCTTTTACTACTAGTAAATTTTTATCAGTTACTACTTTTAGAACTCTTAAATTTTGAACTTTAACTGTATCGGTTCCCATTCGACCTGCCATTTTCATACCTTTGAAAACTCTTGCAGGATAAGAAGCTGCACCAATAGATCCTGGCGCACGTAATCGGTTGTGCTGTCCGTGAGTCGCTTGACCAACCCCGGCAAAGCCGTGACGTTTTACTACACCTTGAAAACCTTTACCTTTTGAAGTACCTGTAACATCAACAAACTCCCCTTCGGAAAAATGCTCAACAGTGATGGTGTCTCCTAACTTGTAATCCTCATCAAAACCTTTAAATTCCGCGACTTTTCTCTTAACAGATGTACCAGCTTTCTTGGCATGACCCAGATCAGCTTTAGTAGCACTTTTTTCTGTCTTGTCATCGAAACCTAGCTGGAGGGCTGAATAACCATCAAGTTCCTCGGTTCTGACTTGGGTAACAACGCATGGTCCAACTTCAAGAACGGTACATGGCATGTTTTTACCATTAGCGTCGAAGATGCTGGTCATTCCGATTTTTTTTCCTATTAACCCAGACATAATTATTTATTTATTATTTAACTTTTACTTTATTCCAAAACAAAAGGGTCAAAACACATTTCAACCCTGAATTGTATTCTTTCCGATTTTCCCTCGCGCAAAGCTTAGGACATGTAAGTCACTGATTTACAGTGAGTATATGCAAAAACAATGGTTAATACCAAGTTTTCGAGCTGCAAATTTAACTAAATTTAATCTATCCACCTAAATTATTTGTAAATTATTTGTAAAAATACCTTCTTTCGGAGCTATTATTTAGCTAGGAAATAATAATCCAAAATGATTAAGTGAGTTTGCAAGAAAACAATACATAAAATTAGGAGAATCAAAATCAAAAAAAACAGCCTCTTGAAAGAGGCTGTTTTTAGTTTGCTGAATAATTTCTGTATTACAAAACGGAAAAAATTAAAATTATACTTTAATTTCTACTTCAACGCCACTAGGCAACTCAAGCTTCATCAAAGCATCAATTGTTTTTGATGAAGAGCTGTAAATATCTAATAACCTCTTGTAAGAACTTAACTGAAATTGTTCTCTTGATTTTTTATTCACGTGAGGGGAACGTAATACTGTAAATAGCTTTTTGTGTGTTGGCAATGGAATTGGACCAGTAACCACGGCACCTGTACTTTTAACTGTTTTTACAATCTTATCAGCAGATTTATCTACTAAGTTGTAATCGTAAGATTTTAATTTTATTCTAATTTTTTGACTCATGTTCTTAACTTTTAAGATTGGATTCCTTTAGCTTCTTTAATAACTTCTTCTGAAATATTTGAAGGTGTCTCTGCATAATGTGAAAATTCCATAGTGGACGTTGCACGGCCTGAAGACAAAGTCCTTAGGGTTGTTACATAACCAAACATTTCTGAAAGAGGTACTGTAGCTTTTACAGTTTTGGCTCCTGCTCTATCGCCCATATCACTAACTTGACCACGGCGACGGTTAAGGTCTCCTACAATATCACCCATATTTTCTTCAGGAGTTATTACTTCAAGTTTCATGATAGGCTCCATAATAACTGCTTTAGCTGCTTTAGCCGAGTTTTTAAAACCAAGCTTAGCTGCTAACTCAAATGAAAGTTGATCAGAATCAACATCGTGATACGATCCATCTTTCAAAGTAACTTTAACTGAATCTACTTCGTAACCAGCTAATGGTCCATTGACCATTGCCATCTTGAAACCTTTTTCAATTGATGGAATAAATTCTTTAGGAACATTACCACCTTTTATAACAGACTCAAACTGAAGACCTACTACACCTTCGTCTGCAGGCTCTATTGTAAAAACAATATCGGCAAATTTACCACGACCACCAGACTGTTTTTTATAAACTTCTCTATGGTTTGCAATTTGTGTTATTGCTTCTTTGTATTCAACTTGAGGTTGGCCTTGGTTGACTTCAACTTTAAATTCTCTTCGCAAACGGTCTACAATAACATCCAAGTGAAGCTCACCCATTCCAGAAATAATTGTCTGTCCAGAAGCTTCGTCAGATCTAACAGTAAAAGTTGGATCTTCTTCAGCTAATTTAGCTAGGCCCATTCCGAGCTTGTCAACATCAGCTTTTGTTTTTGGTTCAACCGCAATTCCAATAACTGGATCGGGGAAGTCCATTGATTCTAATACAATAGGATGTTTTTCGGCGGTTAAAGTATCACCTGTTTTTATAGATTTAAAACCAACAGCTGCTCCAATATCACCCGCTTCTATAAAGTCAATTGCATTTTGCTTGTTGGCATGCATTTGGTAAATACGAGAAATACGTTCTTTTTTCCCAGAGCGATTGTTTAAAACGTAAGAACCTGCATCAAGACGTCCCGAGTAAGCTCTAAAAAAGGCTAGTCGACCTACAAATGGGTCAGTTGCAATTTTAAAAGCTAAAGCAGCAAACGGCTCTTTAACATCAGGTTTACGAATTTCTTCTAAGTCTGTATCAGGGTTAACTCCAGTAATACCTTCCTTATCTGTGGGAGCAGGCAAATAGCGACAAACAGCATCCAATAAAAATTGGACACCTTTATTTTTGAATGCTGAACCACAAATCATGGGGATAATAGCCATGTCCATAACTGCAGCTCTAAGTGCACTGTGTACTTCTTCTTCAGTTATAGAATCTTCATCTTCCATAAACTTTTCAAGAAGATCTTCGTCATAACTAGCAACTTCTTCTATAAGGTTGGCACGAAGTATTCTTGCTTCTTCTTTAAGATCTTCAGGAATATCAACAATATCAAAAGTTGACCCCATCCCTTCTTCATGCCAAACAATAGCACGATTTTTGACCAAGTCAACAATTCCTTTAAAGTTCTCTTCATCTCCGATATTTAGAACAATAGGCACCGCATTGGAACCTAACATTTCTTTAACCTGACCACAAACCATCATAAAATCAGATCCTTGACGGTCCATTTTATTAACAAACCCAATACGAGGCACTTTGTAGTTATCAGCTAACCTCCAGTTAGTCTCAGACTGTGGCTCGACACCATCAACTGCACTAAATAAAAATACAAGACCATCTAGAACACGTAATGAACGGTTTACTTCAACCGTGAAATCAACGTGGCCAGGGGTATCAATTATGTTGAAATGA
Source organism: Flavobacteriaceae bacterium (assembly GCA_018608705.1). Taxonomy (GTDB): domain Bacteria; phylum Bacteroidota; class Bacteroidia; order Flavobacteriales; family Flavobacteriaceae; genus Hel1-33-131. The sequence goes on from JABAZD010000050.1 coordinate 13,002, forward strand.
TAATCCTTAGAATCTTGTGTTGGCTTTCCATTTTCAGTTGGAAATTGCCATTCACAAGTAGTAGCAGCAGAAGTAATTGTTATACCTCTTTCTTGCTCTTGTTCCATCCAGTCCATTGTAGCAGCACCATCATGCACTTCACCAATTTTGTGAGAAACACCCGTATAATAAAGAATACGTTCGGTAGTTGTGGTTTTTCCTGCATCAATGTGAGCAGCAATACCAATATTTCTTGTAAATCTTAAATCTCTTGCCATTTCTAATTAAAATCTAAAGTGTGAGAATGCTTTATTCGCTTCAGCCATCTTGTGAGTGTCTGTACGTTTTTTAACAGCAGCACCTTCTTCCTTAGCCGCAGCTAAAACTTCAGAGGCTAACTTTAAAGCCATAGATTTTTCATTACGCTTTCTTGCAAAGCTAATCAACCACTTCATAGCAGTAGATATTTTACGATCTGGACGTATTTGCATAGGAATCTGGAATGTGGCACCTCCAACACGACGACTACGTACTTCAACGTGAGGCATCACATTAGACAGGGCATCCTTCCAAATTTCTAAAGCTGTTTTTTCTTCATCAGTTTTCTTTTCATCAACAATTTCAATTGCATCATAAAAGATCTTAAATGCAGTTGACTTTTTACCATCCCACATCATCATATTAACAAAACGTGTTACCAATTGATCATTAAACTTTGGATCTGGCAACAGAGGTCTTTTTTTTGCTTGTTTTTTTCTCATTTCTTCTTAATTAAAATAATTATTTCTTAGGGCGTTTGGCACCATACTTAGACCTACGTTGTGTACGACCTGAAACACCAGCGGTGTCTAAAGCTCCACGAACAATGTGATATCTAACTCCTGGCAAATCCTTTACCCTTCCACCTCTAACTAATACTATCGAGTGCTCTTGTAGATTGTGTCCTTCACCTCCGATGTATGCGTTTACTTCGTTTCCATTTGTCAACCTAACTCTAGCTACTTTACGCATTGCTGAATTTGGTTTTTTTGGAGTCGTCGTGTAAACACGTGTACACACACCACGTCGCTGAGGACAAGAATCTAAAGCAGCCGATTTACTCTTCTTAGTTATTTTGGCTCTTCCTTTTCTTACTAATTGTGAAATTGTTGGCATATTATATATACTGTTTGTTTAAATACCTCTTCTTAGAGGGCTGCAAATGTAAACATTAAAATGAACTATTCAAATCATAACCCTAAATTTTTAAATTATTATTGATTTTTTTTGATATCAAATATTTTGAAACCTTTTTACGTTAGATTTACACTAAAATTAAATTTGTGTTGATGCAAATAAAACTTTTTTTAAGTATTTTGGTTGTTTTGGCTTTTTTTGAAAGCTCTGAAGCTCAAAGTCTCAAGCTAAAGATTGAAAGCAGTATTTCTCAGGAAAATAAGTTTATAAAGTCAATTGGTTACTTAGATTCATTTCAAAACTACAAAGATCTGGAACGCGAAATTCAAAGCTTCAAAAATACAATGTATAATTTAGGATACATTGAAACTAAAGTTCAATCAACAAGCACATTAAATTCAATAACTTCAGTCCAAATATTTCTAGGAAATAAATACGAAAATATCAAAATATATGCTAGAAAAAATATATTTAAATTGCTTGACCTTATACCTAGTTCAGGCAGTGACTCTTTATATTTCTATCAATCCAAGTTGACCAACGTTGAATCACTAATGAGACAGCTCACAAATACATTAACTAACTCAGGTTATCCATTTGCATCTGTGTCACTGGAAGACCTTGGCCGTGTAGAAAACAATCAACTTCAAGCTAATCTAAAAATTATAACCAAGCAGCCCAGAGTAATTAATTCAATTAAAATTAAAGGATATGAAGATTTTCCAAGATCATTTATCAACTATTTTCTTGATATCAAAAAAAACGATCTATTTATTTTAAAAGAAGTTCAAAGTAAAACAAAGTCATTAGATCAACTTTCCTTTGCAAAACAAATTAGACCTGCAGAAGTTTTATTCACCAAAGACACTACAAATGTTTACATATATATAGAAAAAAACAAAAGTAATCGATTTGATGGATTTCTAGGATTTGGTTCAAAAGAGACTTCTGGAGGTTTAGAAATAAACGGCTACTTATTATTGAATTTGGTAAATAACTTCAATTATGGTGAGTCATTCATCCTGAATTACAGAAATGATGAAAATGATTTGAAAACATTTGACGCCAAATTAACACTTCCATATTTATTAAAGTCTCCAATCGGAACTGAATTAAGTCTAAATATTTTCAAAAGAGATAGTACATTTACTACAAATGAACAATCTGTCAACCTGTTTTACCAACTAAAATCCAAACATCAAGTATATTTGGGATATAAGTATTCAAAATCTAACTCCTTAGAATCTGACCAATCCAGTGGAATATCTGATTACAAAACAAAAGCAATTGAATTACGTTATAATTACGTAGATCGTACTCCTCAAAATTTATTATTCCCCATTAAAAGTCAAATTAAAATTCGTTTATCTAGAGCAAACCGAAAAACTTCCCTGTTAAATGAAAACCAAAATATTTATTTAATCAAGGCAAATCACATATTTGGTATTAGTAAATCCAATAGCTTTTATATGGGAATACAATCACAAGGGATATTATCAAAGAACTATTTAGATAATGAACTCCTTAGATTTGGGGGTATTAATACAATACGTGGTTTTGAAGAGAATAGCATTAATGCAAGAGCATATGGATTAATTAGTTCTGAATACCGTCTAAAACTGAACCAGTCTTTATATATACACTCAATAATTGATGCAGGTTACTACGACACAAATAATGAAAGTAATCAGAAAATATTAGGACTGGGATTTGGATTTGGAATAATAACAAGAACAGGCTTGTTAAAATTAAACATAGCAAATGGTCAAACCGATGGTCAAAAATTTAAATTTGCAGACTCCAAAGTTCATTTAAGCTTGACTGCAAATTTTTAATAGAATAACTAAATCATTAATTCCAAAAAAAAACACAAGGTTAACTTGCCAAAAGAAAGTGACCTAATAAATTTTATAATGTGATAAAAAATTAACAAAACAACTTAAATTTTAACGAATTCATAATATAATAGGTAAATAATAAATTATTCACAACAAAAAGGGGGGAATCAGATACAAAACATTAAAACAAACCTAAAAACTCAACAAATGTTTAATTATTTGTGTTAATAAATTAGATTTTTTTAAAACATTTTGTTGGTTATTAGAGTTTTTATTAGCACATTTGCGAAGACTAATTCAAATAAATAACAAAAATGAAAACAAAGTTTAGTGTTATACTTACGCTTTTATTAGCGTTTGTGGTGCAAATTTCTTTTGCACAGGAAAAAAAAGTTTCAGGTACAGTTTCTGACGACAACGGTTTACCTCTTCCAGGTTCAACTGTTGTAATTTCAGGTACTAATTCTGGAGTTTCTACAGATTTTGATGGTAATTACTCAATTAATGCAAGTGTAGGAGATGTTCTTACATTCTCATTTGTAGGTTATGCTGATCAAAACCAAACAGTTGGAAGTTCAAACGTAGTTAATGTAACAATGCAACTTGATACTTCTTTAGAAGAAGTTATAGTTATTGGGTACGGATCAACTACTAAAGAGGCTTTCGTTGGAACTGCAACAACAATTGAAACAGAAAATGTAACTGCTAAGGCAAATGGAAATTTTTCACAAGCTCTTAGAGGAGAAGTTGCAGGGGTACAAGTTACTACTGGCTCTGGTGCTCCAGGTTCAGATGCAACGATTCGTATTCGTGGAACAGGTTCAGTAAATGGTAACAGAGCACCACTTTATGTGGTTGATGGAGCTCCATACGCTAGTGACATATCCGCTATAAACCCTTCTGACATTGAAGATATTACAATACTTAAAGATGCAGCTGCTACATCTATTTACGGATCGAGAGGTTCTAATGGTGTAATTGTTGTAACAACTAAAAAAGGTAAGTCAGGAATGTCTAATATTTCTGTAGATGTAAGAACTAGTATAAATAGTCTTGCTTTACCTCAGTATTCAGTTATAACATCCCCAGAAGAGTACATTGAGACTACATATTCTTCTTTAGTTAATAAGGGAAGATTATTAGGGGAAGCTAATCCAAATGCTTGGGCTAGTGCTAACCTTTACGGTACAGCGGAAGGTATCAACAACGCTTACAATATCTGGGATGTACCAGGTGATCAGTTAATAAACCAAAGTACAGGTCAATTTAACCAAGGTATAAACAGAAGATGGACACCAACTCTATGGTCGGATGCTGCTTTTGGAACTGGAACAAGACAAGAGGCTAACATTCAATTTGATGGAGGTAATAATAAGACTCAATATGCAGCTTCTTTTGGTTATCTTGATGATGAAGGTTTCGTAACTAACTCTGGATATACTAGATACACTACAAGAATTAATTTACAACACAAACCAAAAGAATGGTTAAGAGTTGGAGCCAATATGGCATTCACAGGAGCTCAGTACAACAGATCTTCAGGATCTGAAGGTAGTACTGGTTCATCAGGAAACATATTTGCACTTACTTCAACAACGCCATCAATTTATGACGTATTTCTTAGAGATACAGATGGTAACTTAATTGCAGATCCAATCTTTGGTGGTAACCAATATGATTATGGAAATGAATATGGACGTAGAGCTTGGAATGCAACAAATGGTATTGCAGATTCTAGATATGACATTTCACGAACTAATTCTGTTACTTTATTAGGTAACTTTAACTTAGGTATAGATCTTACAGAGTGGTTATCACTTGATATACGTTATAGTGGTCAATTCGGAGATACTGACTCGGCTTCAAGAGGAAATCCTTATTATGGAGGTAATGCTGGAAGTGGTTTCTTGTCTAAATCACTTAGTCAAAATGTGAACCAAAACTGGAACCAAATATTAAGATTCAACAAAAATTTCGGAGAACTTAGTGTTGATGGTATAATAGGACATGAGTCAAATGAGAACAGATTCAAAAACATGAATGCTGCTGCTCAAAATGCAATACTTCCTAATAATCTTGATTTAGACCAGTACACAATTCCTTTTGGAAGAGCTGGTTCTTACTCTACTGCTTATACGCTTGAAAGTTACTTTGGAGCACTTAATTTGAACTATGCTGGTAAATATTACCTAAGTTCTTCAGTTAGACGTGATGGATCATCTCGTTTTATCAAAAACAAATGGGGATCATTTGGTGCTGTTGGTTTAGGATGGGTGATGTCTAAAGAAGATTTCTTTCCACAAGATTCTTTCGTAGATTTCTTTAAAGTTAAAGCAAGTTACGGAGTTAATGGTGATCAAGGAAACAACTTACAATATGGGTGGCAAATATTTGGCATCAATCAAACACCAGATGGGTCGTACTCATTTACACAAAGTTCAACTTTAGCTAACCGTGATTTAACGTGGGAAGAAAAGAAGAAAACTCAATTTGGTTTTGAATCTTTATTATTTAACAACAAGGTTTCTTTAGATATAGATTATTTTGTTGATAATACTGAAAACTTGTTTTTCAATCAAACATTGCCTGGGTCAAGTGGATCTCAATTAATTCAGTACAATGATGGTAAATTAACAAATAGTGGTATTGAATTTAACGCTGGTATAAGCCTAGTTCAAACTGAAGATTTTAGTATGTCTTTAAATGTGAATGGTGCAATGCTGACAAATGAGCTTGAGGAAATGCCAACCGATTATTTCACAGGTGAGCCAAAAGTACTTGACGGTCGATACTCAGCTGGAAAATCATTATATGATTGGTACATGAGAGAATGGGCAGGTGTTAATCCAGCAACTGGTGCAGCAATGTGGAATTTATATTATGATGATATGAATGGTGATGGAATATTTAACGCTGGTGATTCAGCTATAAATAGTATGACTTTATATATGGATGAATTTCCTAATGCTAACGTTCAGAAAACATCAACTGAGACTTATGCAGATGCAACACAAAAATATGTAGGTAAAAACAATCAACCTGATATTGCAGGTGGATTTAGACTTAACGCAGCTTACAAAAACTTTGATATAACTGCACAGTTTACATATAGTATTGGTGGTTACATTTATGACAATGGATATGCAACTGTAATGCAAAACAGAAGTCTTGCAGGTAGTGATAACTTCCACACGGATGTTAGAAATGCTTGGAAACAACCAGGTGACATTACCAATGTACCAAGAATATCTGCTGGTTACAGCACCGATGTTCAACACAACTCGTATTCAACTCGTTTCTTAACTAAAGCTGATTACTTATCTTTAAACAACGTAAGATTAGGTTACACATTACCAAGTGATGCTGTAAGTAAAGCAAAATTAGAAAATGTAAGCTTTTACGTTTCTGGAGATAACTTAATGATGTTAAGTGCTAG
>JABAZD010000081.1 GCA_018608705.1 Flavobacteriaceae bacterium
AATTACCCTATGGTTTTTGCCTTTCATGGTCGAGGTGGCTCTAATACTAATTGGGTCAATACTTTAACTGATTATACAACTAGTGGATCTTTTATTGGAATATATCCACAAGGATTTTTAGACTGTTGGAATTTAGGACCTGAACCTTCAAATGCAGATGATGTTGAGTTTGTAAATCTCATTGTTGAAGAATTACAAAACTATAGTAATTTAGATTTTAATAAAATGTACGCCATTGGAACTTCTAATGGCTCGGGAATGGTTAATAAATTAGCAATAGAAACAAATCATTTTTTGGCTATTGCACCTGTTGTTTCTCAACTTGTAGTCAGCCTTCCAATTTTAGAATCAACAAATCCAATTTCTGTTTTTCAAGTTAATGGAGCTGCAGATGAAACAATCCCTATTAATGGAGGTCCTAAATTTGGTCATATTTTTCTTGATGCCTATGTAAGTGCTGAGCTATGGGCTAGCAATTTCAATTGTTCTCAGAGTCCTGTGGTAAATATATTAGGCGATGACACTCTAACTATATTTGAATCTTGTGATGAAAATAAAGAAATTAGATATCTTAGGATTGAAAATGGAGGTCACAATTTAAATTTAAATATATTGTTTCCCGAAATATGGGAGTTTTTTCAACGTTTTTAAATGATTCAATTATGAACAGTATTCCATTAAAACTACTTCCTAAAGTTCAAAAAGAGATTTTTGGGACATTGTCTAGTGGAGTGGAGGTATTTACTTATACTTTAATTAATTCTAATGGCTACAAAGTATCTATTCTAAACTATGGTGCAATTATTCAAAATATTGAGGTTTCTGATTCTGTTGGTAATTTTGAAAATATAGTTTTGAACTATGACAATCTTGAAGCTTATACAAAAGACACTTCTTTTATTGGAGCCACTATTGGTCGCTATGCTAATAGGATAAATAATGCTAAATTCACATTAGATGGATACTTATATAAATTAAACCCTAATGATGGAACTAATAGCTTACACGGTGGTTTAGAAGGCTTTAATAAGGTAGTCTGGACAGCTAATACAAGTGTAAAAAATAGCTCAGCTTCTGTAAGCCTATCTTATCATAGCCCTGATATGGAAAATGGATTTCCAGGAAACCTATTTACAACTATTTATTACACTTTAACCAATTCTAACTCTCTAGAAATTTATTATACAGCTACTACTGATAAAAAGACTATAATAAATTTAACAAATCATTCTTATTTTAACCTTTCTGGAAATTTTAAAAAAACAGTTTTAGATCATTATTTAAAAATAGAATCTGACTACATACTTGAAGTAAATTCAAAGTTAATACCAACTACTAAACTTGATAATGTATCTTCAACTCCCTTTGACTTTCGACAGCTAAAGTTAATTGGTCAACATATTACTAGTGACGATAATCAGTTACGTTTAGGGTCAGGTTACGATCATTGTTGGGTACTAAATGGTGAGGGGGATTTACAATCAGTTTGCAAAATAGTGCATAAGGATACTGGGCGTTTACTAGAGGTTTTTACAACTGAGCCTGGAATACAAATCTATACAGGAAATCATTTAGAAGGTATTTACAACAAGCACTCGGGTGTATGTCTGGAAACACAACACTTTCCTAATTCACCAAATGAGCCTAAGTTTCCAACCGTTATATTAAATCCTGAAGATACTTATCGGTCTACTACAATTTTTAAATTTTCAAATCAATAATTATGAATTTAAACTCAACTTATTTAATTCGCATATTTAAACCGATAGTGATACTACTTCTATTTATGAGTTCATCATTTATTTTCTCTCAATCCAAAATAAATATATCCGGATTTGTATATGATGAATATGCGTATCCAGTTCCTTACAGCTCAATTGGTATCATAGAAAAGAATATTGGGGCTAGTTCAACTGAAGAGGGGAGTTTTAGTTTCTTTATTACAAAAAATGAACTTGGTGATATTTTAGAAATATCTTCAATTGGATATGAGACGTTCAAAATAAGTGTTAAGGACTTCACTGAACTAATTGATAAAAAAATTATTTTAAAAGAGAAAATAACAGAGCTTAAAGAAGTTTCGGTTCAAAGTTCCAAGACAATTGTGAAAAAAGCACTTAAAAAGCTTAAAGAAAATACTTTAAGCTCCAAACATATTCTTGGAATACTTTACCGGCGTTGGTCAGTTGAAGACAAAATTTGTAGGTTTTTTATTGAACAGTATATTGATGTTGTTGATCGTGGGCCTTCGTATTTCACGGACGGATTTAAGATACGTCATAACCGAACTTCATCAGATTACAGGTTTGTTAAAAATTTACAATCACATCATTCTTTATATTATATGGAGTGGAACAATCCACTTCGCAAGGGAATATCATTGGGTGCCTATAAATGGAAAAAAGTAAAGGATACTAATTATGAAAATGAAGAAGTTGTAGTTATAAAAGGCACCAAGAAAAATGGAGAACTCATAACACTATATATAGGTTTTGATACTTTCAAAATATACAGAATAGAGAAGTTTACTGATACTGATAATGGAACCACTATGGATGCTATTTATGTATATAAAAATAACAATCAAAACAAGCTGTATCTCAGTTATCACAAAAGAGAGTATTCTTTTTACTTGAAAATGCCAGATAATGTTAAAAGAATTTTAGTTCAGACTGGAAAAAAACCAAAACAATATGTACCAGCTGCCTATAGGCATGAAGTTTTTGTTTTGAATCTTGCTAATTACTCTAAGAATTTAAAGTCAAAAGGAGACGAATCAAATCAAAGAGATATGACTTTATATAAATTAGATTATAATCAAAATTTTTGGGATAATTTAAGTTTACCACCAGAGACCAAATTTTATAAGAAAAACATAAATGAGTTAGAAGGGCTGTTTGATGTTCCAATTGAAACACAGTTTAAGTTTTCAAATTCTAATTAATTTTATTAAATGACCAATTTCTTACATAATTTAAATCGATATTGCTTCAAACTATACAATAAATAAATTTACTTTACATTTTTAAATCTTGATAAGTGAGAAAATATATTTTTATTTGTTTTTTAATTTCTGTTTTGTTTACAAATTCACAACAAACAAAATATAATTCTAAACAGCCAAATTTTTTATTTGTTTTAGTGGACGATCAACCTTTTGATGCAGTAGGTTTCTCAGGGCGTTATCCTTTTTTAAAAACTCCTAATATTGACCGCCTTAAAAATGAAGGAGCAAACGTAGAAAACTTTTTTGTTACACAGTCTATATGCTCGCCTTCACGGGCTAGTTTTTTAACAGGAACTTATCCTCATATTCATGGAGTTAATCAAAACAATAAACACGTCGATCCTAATTGGAACGAATTCGCTCCCTACTCAACTCATTTACAAGCCGCTGGGTACGAAACTGCACATATTGGTAAAATTCATATGGCACATTTAAAAGGTAAAGCTCATATAAGGCCTGGTTTTGATTATTGGTATAGTTTTATTGGTCAAGGAGAATACTTTGACCCACAAGTCAACGAAAATGGTAATGAATTTCAAGAAAATGGATACATAACAGATATTTTAACTGAAAAGGCAGTGGACTGGTTAAAAAATAAACGAGATTCAGATAAACCTTTTAGCATAAATTTATGGCATAAAGCTGTACATCAGCCTCACTTGCCTGCTCCTAGACATAAAAGTTTATATATTGATAAAGAACTACCAACACCCCCATATGATACTCATAAAGAAACATTTAAAGGTAAGCCAGAATGGCAACGAAAAAAAACATTTGGATTTGACTGGAAAAAAAACCTACCTATTCCTTTAGAGTTGCCCGAACAAGAGTGGCCTATTAATTATGATAGAAACATGGATCTTTTAAGATGTTTGTCGTCAATAGATGAGTCTTTAGGAAAAGTATTAGCCACTTTAGAGGAAATGGGTGAGTTAGACAATACAGTAATAATTTACAGTAGTGATAATGGTTATTTTATGGGCGAACATACTTACTTGGATAAACGTTTGGCTTATGAAAACTCTATGCGAGTACCAATGGTAATACGTTATCCGGAACTAATACATAAAAACACTACTGTGAAGCAGAAATGCTTGAACATTGATTTGGCACCAACTATCCTAAATCTAGCCGGTTTAGATATTCCTAATTACATGCAAGGAGAGTCGATGGTTGATCTATTAAAAGGTAATGATGTAGATGATTGGCGGGATGCGATTTTATTTGAATATTTTAAAGATACTTACTGGCCCTACGCCGGACCAAATCAAATCGCTGTTCGTACTGATAGATATAAGTTAGTTGATTGTTTTCTTAAAAAGGATATAGACGAATTATATGATCTCCAAACAGATCCAGGAGAAATGACTAACTTGATTAATGATTCTAGTTATGATGCTGTTGAAAAGGATCTTAGAGAACAGGCAATATTATTAAAAAAACAATTTAAGTATAATCCGAATAGAGATTGGTGGTTAAAAAAAGTTATGAATTTAAAGAGGATTAAATAGTACGTAGTTAAATCCTATTATCTACTAGTTATTTTGTCTGGTAAATTAGTTGTCTAATGATTATTTATAAAAATTTTATGCGTTTATCTATTTTGACTTTGTTGTTTTTACCATTTTTTTTAGGATGTAAATCGTCAATGGTAAATCAAACCAACAAATCTCCAAATTTTATAATTATTTTGGCCGATGATCAGGGTTGGAATGGAACTTCTGTTCAAATGACAGATAATGAAATTCAATCTAAAAGTGATTATCATCAAACTCCAAATATTGAAGCGTTATCAAATAAAGGAATGCGTTTTTCTAGTGCTTATGCAAGTGCACCGGTATGTTCTCCCTCACGATATAGTATTCAGTTTGGACAGACGCCAGCGAGGCTTAAAATGATTAGAGTAGGAATGAATACAAACCATATTGATCATCTAACTCCATTAACAATTCCTAAATTATTGAAAAAAATCAACTCTAACTATACCACTGCTCATTTTGGTAAATGGGGAATTGATGTTAACCCTTCATTTCTTGGATATGACCAAAGTGATGGTATTACTGGAAATAAAGATGGTGTTTTTAACCATAAATCAAATAAAAAACAATGGAAAAATACTATTTCAGACGATCCTAAAAAAATATTTAGCACTACCAAAAGTGCTATTGATTTTGTTGAAAGTCAAGCGAAATCTAAGACTCCATTTTTTTTACAAGTTTCTCATTATGCGGTTCATTCTGATATAATGATGCGTAAAGAAACTCTTAAAAAATACCAGAATATAGATAGAGGACTATATCAAAATCACGCAGGATTTGCTGCTATGACTGAAGATTTAGATTCTGGAGTTGGTATATTATTAGACCGTGTTAGAGAACTAGGATTGGAGAGTAATACCTATATAATCTACACATCTGACAACGGTGCTGTGCCTGTTATGCCTCCAAAATCTAAGTATACAAATGGCTCAAATTATCCTTTAAGTAGAGGGAAGTGGGATGCAATGGAAGGTGGTATTCGTGTACCTTTTATAATATCCGGTCCTGAAATAATGGCTGGATCTGAATCTGCAATTCCAATTACGTTTTCTGACTTATTACCAACTATTGTAGAATTGGCTGGTGGAACAACTTTTAATAAAACTAATTTGGATGGAGGGAGCTTTAAAAACATCCTTAATAATAGTGGTAAAGGGATAATAAATCGCTTTTCTGAAGGACTTATTTTTCATGTTCCATACGAAAATGGAATTGCATTAAAAAGAGCACATTCTGCTATCATTATTGATAATTTTAAATTAATTAAATTTTATGATAATAATGAACTTCTCTTATTCAATATAAATAAGGATATTAGTGAGGATAATAATTTAGCTTCAATATTTCCAGAAAAGTTAAAGAAACTTGAAGGTGCCTTGGATAGCTATTTAAATCAAGTTAAAGCACCTAAATGGAAACCTGGTATCTCATGGAAAAATAAATCAATTGAATCATTCAATTCTTATCATTAGTCAACATTAAAAACCTGTGAAAAATCAATTTAATAAGTCCTTTTTTTGGATCATATATTTCCTAATAACTTTAAGTTACTGCCAAGAAAAATCAGTTACCAATAAGTCTCCAAATATTGTATTTATCTTTTCAGATGACCATGCTACAAATGCTATATCTGCTTATGGTGGTCTTTTTACAGACTTAGCTCCAACACCCAATATAGATAGAATAGCAAAAGAAGGAGCTATACTTAAAAATGTTTTATGTACTAATGCAATATGTGGCCCTAGTAGAGCTTCGATCTTAACTGGTACATACAGCCACATTAATGGATATTATAAGAATTATAAAGGTGGAGTTTTTAATAATCAACAATGGACTTATCCTCAGGCTTTACAAGAAGGTGGATACCAGACAGCATTAGTTGGAAAATGGCATTTAGCATCTGAGCCTGTTGGGTTCGATTATTTTAAATATCATATCTCTAAAGGAGAACAGGGTCTTTACTGGGATCCCATTTATAATGATAATGGAAATAAAATAAAAGAAAAGGGATATGCTACAAATTTAACAACTGATTTTGCAATAGAATGGTTGCAAGAAAGAAATAAAGATGAACCTTTTTGCTTGCTATTACAGTTCAAAGCACCTCACAGAGAATGGTCGCCTGATAAGAAATATGAACATTTATGGAATGATATAGAAATGCCTTACCCTTTAACTTTTAATGATAGTTATTTAGGCAGGGAGCTTACAGCAGGAGATACCGAAATGACAATGGATTATTTTAGCAGGCAAGACATGAAAATGCTGCCACCAGACTCCTTAACACAAAAAAAACAAAGAAGATGGCTACAATATGGTTTTAAGCCTGGTGAAACAGTAAAGCTCTCTAAAAAGTTAAGCTCCCAAGAAAATCGCAACTTAAAATATCAAAAATATATCAAAGATTATCTAGCAACAATTAGATCGGTTGATGATAACATTGGTAGGGTTCTAAAATATCTAAAAGATAATAATTTAGAACAAAACACTATAGTCGTTTATAGTTCAGATCAAGGTTTTTTCCTTGGAGAACACGGTTTTTTTGATAAACGATTTATGTATGAAGAGTCTTTAAAGATGCCATTCGTTATTCGTTATCCAGGAGTTGTTAAGCCTGGAACAATAGTTAATGACATTATATCAAATATTGATTTTGCTCCGACACTATTGGATATGGCTGGGGTTAATATTCCTGAAAATGTTCAAGGTAAAAGCTTCTTTCAGAATTTAAAAGAGAATACGTCTAAGGATTGGCGACAATCAATGTATTATCATTACTACGAATATCCTTATTATCACCGTGTGCAACCTCATTATGGTATTAGAGATCAACGTTATAAGCTAATTCACTTTTATTATAATATTGATGTTTGGGAATTTTATGATCTACGTAATGATCCATCTGAAATTAATAATTTAATTGATAACCCTAGCCATGCTTCACTAATCAATCGTCTAAAGACCGAGTTGTATCAGTTAAAGAAAAGCTATGGAAATAATATGTCTATTGAAGAATTAAGATATATTTCAGACAATGACTTTGGAGGTTTAGAGTCAAATAAAAAACAATAGAATGTAGATTATTAGTTATATTTAATTTTTTAAACTCATATGAAGCTCTTAAAATTTAGTTTTTTAACTTTACTATTCATTTCTATTTCCGGTTCAAAGCCCTCTAGGCAGTCTAATAAAATGAACGTGTTATTCATTATAGCAGACGATTTAAATTGTGCCTTAGGTGCATACGGGGATCCTATAGCTATTACACCAAATATCGATAAACTTGCTAAGGAAGGACTTCTTTTTAGTAATACGCATGTTCAATATCCTTTATGTGGACCCTCAAGGGTTTCTATTATGACTGGATTGTATCCAGATCAAACAAAATCAAAAAAATTAAGATTATATGTCCGTCAAACTATTCCAAATGTTATTACACTTGGACAAAAATTTAGAATGGAAAATTACCACTCAGTTCGGGTTGGTAAAATTTATCATTATCACAACCCTAGAGATATTGGGACTGCTGGTCACGACGACTCATACACTTGGGATCGAACAGTAAACCCGTACGGTCGCGATAAAATAGAAGAATATAAATTAAATGGATTAAAACCAAAACTTGATGGTGGTACTTTAAGTTGGTTTAAAGCAGATGGTAGTGACGAAGAACAAACAGATGGAATTGGTGCTACAGAAACTATAAATTTTTTAGATGAGTTTTCTAAAAGTGGTGAGAATTTCTTTTTAGCCTATGGTCTTTACAGACCTCACGTCCCTTTTGTTGCCCCAAAAAAATATTTTGATTTATATGATAGTACTGATTTTACAGTTCCACAAAGCAATGATACTTATCTCAAGACAATTCCAGAGCCTGCAGCCATATCTGTTCGTAGTAAAAATGAACAAGTTGATTTAGAACCTGACCTTGCTAAAGAAATTAAACTTGCTTATTATGCGACTACAAGTTTTATGGACGCCCAAATTGGACGAGTGTTAGATAAACTCAAAGCAACTGGATTAGATAAAAATACAATTGTAGTGTTTACTTCTGATCACGGATATCACCTTGGGGAACACGGCCATTGGCAAAAACAAACACTATTTGAAGATGCGACTAGAGTTCCTTTAATTATTTCTGGACCTAATGTTACGAACAATAATAAAGTCATAGATTCACCTGTAGAATTAATTGATTTATACCCTACGATTATGGATGTAGTAGACTTCCAATCTCCTAGTTTTGTAAGTGGTAAAAGCTTATTTCCATACTTTAGTAGTTCAGATGTATCAGTTAGAACAAGTGCTTTGACTGAACTACGGGTAATCATTAAAGATAAAATAGCTCAGGGTTATGGGATACAAACCAATAGGTATCGTTTAAACCAATGGCGATATAAAGGGGAGTTTAGTTATGAGCTATATGATCATAAATTTGATAAGTTTGAGCTAGAAAACTTAGCCAACAATGTAGATTATTTATCAACTAAAGATTCACTTGTTAATGTTATAAAATATCGTATCTCAGAAGCTAAGATTAAACCTCTTGGTTTAGGAAAACAAATTGATAATGCAATGCCAAGTTTTGAGCCAAAACGATTTTTTCCAAAACAAAAATAAAGTTTACTACGCCTAATTTTATTATTTATCAAAATTGAATATCTGTGTTCTTATTATTTGTTTAGTTTGATGTATTAAATATATTTGGCATATGAAATACATCGCTTCTTCACTTACTTTACCTAATGGCTCTATTTTAAAAAATAGAATTGCAAAATCTGCTATGAGTGAGAATTTTGGAACACAATACCATGCTCCAAGTAAGGGCTTAATCAATGCATATCGGATTTGGGCTAAAGGCAACCCTGGTTTGCTTATTACTGGAAATATTATGGTAGATTCATTGGCATTAGGTGAATCTCGAAATGTTGTTGTTGAAGATTATAAAGATTTTGAGCTATTAAAAGAATGGGCTAGTTCAGTAAAAGGAACTGGTGTTCATCTTTGGCCACAAATTAATCATCCAGGAAGACAAGCTTTTTCGGCGATTAATAGAAAGGTATTTGCACCATCTGCTTTACCATTAAAAATGGGAAATGCTTCTAAAATGTTTAAACTTCCGTTAGCTTTAAAAGAAGAGGATATATGGGGTATTATTAAACGTTTTGGGAATACTGCTAGAATTTTAAAAGAAGCAGGGTTTACCGGCTGTCAGATTCATGGCGCTCATGGGTACTTAGTTAGTCAGTTTTTATCTCCTAATAGTAACATAAGATCAGATAAATGGGGTGGTTCTGTTTCCAACAGAGCCCGTTTTGTTTTAGAAATTTATCGTGAAATTAGAAACCAAGTAGGGTTCAATTATCCGATAAGCATCAAAATTAATTCTGCAGATTTTCAGCGAGGTGGATTTACAGAAAAAGATTCTGTTGAGGTAATTAATCTCCTTGAAAATGAAGGAATTGATTTAATAGAAATTTCTGGTGGGACTTATGAGAAACCTACTATGATTCAAGGAGATGTTAAAGAAAGTACTAAAGCTCGTGAAGCTTATTTTTTGGAGTACATTAAAAAAGCACGAAAACTGATAAATACTCCCTTAATCCTTACAGGTGGTTTTCGTTCTGTTTCTGTAATGGAGAAAGCTTTAGACAACGGTCATTTAGACGTTATAGGTTTGGCAAGGCCTTTTTGTTTATATCCAAATCTGGCAAATCAAATTTTTGATGGATCTATAAAACAATTTGAAACCCCTATTCCAAAAATTGGTATTAAATTTTTAGATAAACTTGGTGGAGTTGAATTACCCTGGTATGAGCTTCAAATTCAGCGTATAGGAAAAGGTAAGTCACCTAAAATTAATCTCTTAGGAATTTTAGCTTTCTGGTTCAGTATTAAAAGTCTGATTTATAAGTCTTTTTGGAAGAATAAATAACCTTTTCTAATAAGGTAATAAAAATTGAGCTAACCTTTTAATCTTCTTAATACTTGTGTTTTTTATAATTTATTTTTTAAATGTAAAACTCATACTGTTTGTTAATGCAACATTGTTTTAATAAATTTGATTTATGGGAATTATTAGAAAAACTCAAGCATTAGGATTATTGTTAAATGAATTTGATAAAGATTCAAATGCGATTTCTGCTATCGAATTAGTTAAACGTCTTGGTGATAAAATTAATAAGACAACAGTGTACAGATTATTAGATAAATTTGTTGATGATGGGTTGTTACACTTCTTTTTAGACGCTAATGGAGTTAAATGGTTTGCTAAATGCAAGGGTTGCTCTAAGACTAATCATCTAGATATTCACCCTCATTTTCAGTGTACTGAATGTGGAATTGTAGATTGCTTAGAAATTAATATTACTATACCAGAAATTCCAAATCGTAGAGTCGATAACTCTCAAGTTTTAATTTTGGGGCAGTGTGATCTTTGTACTAAATAAACTCATTTAGTTCACTATTATATTTAAAATTTCATAATTTTTATAGATTATTTTAAATATTTGTTTCCTCCTTTGTAGTTTCTTCTCCAGCCTCCAAAGTACACTAAGATACTCACGTTTATAATAAAAACAGCCAGAATATTTGTCCAAATATTGTTTTCTATTCTATTTATATATGTAAAACTTGGCAACTCATTATAGTTGTCCATCGTGAATTTTTGTTTCTTAAATAACATTGGGGTTAAGAAGTTCCGCCATTTTTTTGAAAATTCATAAACTTGTCTTTTGTAGTCATTGTAATGTAGCTCAGAACTTCCTGCAATTTTATTCAATTTTAGTGCATTTTTAATACACAGTAATAAATTATAAATTATTTTTTTATAAATCTTTTAAGCCCAACTTTATCAATTGTAGCTATTCTTATGATGTAAATTCCGTTAGATAGTTTTTTAACATTTAAAGATCTATCATCATATGAGATATTTTTTGATTTTACTAATCTTCCTGTAAAATCTAAAACTTCAACTTTTGCATTTTTTGTATGTGTTGATAATTGAATGTTTAATAAATCTGAAACTGGATTTGGAGAAATTTCAAAACTTAAAAGTTTATTTTCCTCATAACTTAATGTGTTTAATGCCAAAACTGTAGCGCCTCTATAATCTGGTCCGTGCCATGCATAATTTGAAGTGCCACCATGTGCATAAATTATAGGTAAGGAACTTATTGAAGCATTAAAAATATAATCATTTGAGTCTTGAGTATCATTTATCCTAGTTGCTACTATAGTTCTAGTTTCACCATTAACAGTATTAGACACTAATGTCCAGTCACCGCTCTCATTTCCAGGTGAATCTTGAGGGGGAATAGGTCTTTCTAACGACGACGACGGACCTGGCTCTGAAAACGCGTCTCTAATAGTACTACCATCAGTCATAAAAATATCAGTCCCATTCATTTCTGAATTTCCAAAGCCGATTGCTAGCCATACATCTGAGGGCCCCGACAATATTAATTTAGTTGTAAATGTATTTCCGTTTACTTCAATATTAGCTGACAATCCTGGAAGTAATGTTTGTGTTCCAGTAGAAACAATTTGTGCTAATAATGGTGTTGAAATTGATAAATAAAAAATGAAAACTATTTTTTTCATCAGATTGTTATTTTAAAAGTTGAATGATTTTAATATTATTGATAATTTTAGCATAATCTAATGCAGTGTTACCTCGATTATCCTTAATATTAGATTTGGCTTGGTATTTAACTAATAATTTGATTATTTTTTCTTGAGAAAAAATCACAGAAAAATGTAATGCTGTGGAGTTATTTTTATCAGTTAAATTAGGATTAGCGTTATTTTCTAAGAGTAATTTTACTAAATAAATATTTTTTTTTACTGTAGCGGCCATTAACGGAGTTCCATAGCTACTTTTTGAATTAATATCCTTTACATGCTTTATTAAATATGAAGCAACCTCATTATTGCTGTAATAACAAGCTAGAGTCAAGGCTGAGTAACCTTTTTCGCTAATTACATTTATAATATTACTATCATGTTTAACTAATTCCTTAATTTCTAGCAAAGAACCACTTCTAGCAATATCAAAAACTGAAGATTCTTGTGCCTCTAAATTTAAAATAAAAATTAAGGACAAAAGAAAAATGAAAAACTTATTTTTATGTAGTCGGAATACCATTTGATAAGAATTACTTGTAAAGTTAACGATTTATAATCAGTAGCTAAAAAATATAGATATCTAAAAATAAATAGTTTCTCTTGGAAATAGTTCTGGGTTGTCAAAGTAAGTGAAGTCTAACCATTTTGGGGAGGATTTAATCGAAAATAGTTCGTTTGGGACAAATTTAGATTTTGTAAACTTAAAGCAATAGCTAATATTCCTTTTGAATTTTTTATACTGACAATGTATTTTTTTAAATTAGCAATCTAAATTAACACATAACGATTAAAACCAATGATAACAAGATTGTACATCGTATTTTTTATGCTGATAACAACATTACTTACAGCACAAAATTCTCTGATTCGTATGCCTCGAATTAGTCCAAATGCCCAAGAAATTGCTTTTTCTTTCCAAGGAGATATTTGGATTTACAACTTCGATACTCAGCTAACAAAACGGTTAACCATTCACGAGGGATATGAAAGTAACCCTATCTGGAATACTTCTGGGGATCAACTCGCCTTTTCTTCGAATAGAAAAGGAGCAAATAATATTTTTACGATCAGTAAAAATGGAGGGACACCTAAACAATTAACATATTATCCAACAGGTGATACTCCTTATGATTGGACATCTAATAACAATATTGTATTTGCTACAACAAGAGTTTTAAAAGGGCCTGAATGGGATGAGCAAATCTATCAAGTCAATGCTAATGGTGGTACTCCGCAAAGATTCATAACAGCTTTAGGCAGTATGGCAACTGTTTCTCCTGACGGTAATTTGGTAGCCTTTGTGAAAGGAGCTTGTAGAATTTCTAGAGAAGATTATTCAGGTTCAGCCCAGCGAGATGTGTGGATTTATAACATTAAAACAGGAAGCTATTTTCAATTAACTTCTTCAAAAAAGAATGATCATTCACCTTTATGGGACGCAGCAGGTAATTTATATTATATAGGAGCTGAAAGTGGTCGTTATAATATCTATCAGCAATCTATAAATTCTAACGGTTCAGCAAATGGGTCTTCTAAAAAAATGACGAATCATAATAAAAATGGTGTTGTTTCTTTTTCTGTAAGTAATCATGGAACTATAGTCTACACAACACTTTTTGATCTATATCAAATAAATGAGTTGCAAACTAAGAAGATCAACTTAAAAATAGAATCAGATTACAAATTTGAAACCGAAAAAGAAGTTTCTACAACTTCAGATATTTCCAATTTTGATGTTTCACCCAACGGAAAATTAATTGCTATCGAAATTAATGGAGAAATTTTTGTCAAACAAAATAATAAGGATAGAAAAAACTCTAATAATGTTAGTAATCATACTTACAGAGACAGGAATCCACAATGGATTAGTGATACAGAGTTGTTATTTGTTTCAGATAGAGATGGTCATAATGAAATATATAAAGCTGTTTCTGATGATACCTTGGTTGAATTAGATAGGAGTTTAAAGATCTCAATCACGAAACTCACTAAGAGTGAAGAAGATGTGTATGATATTCTGGTCTCACCAGACCACAAAAAATTAGTTTATAGAGTAGGTAGAGGAAATTTAATTTTGGCAGATGTAGATGCTGGAGTTGTATCCAACAGTAAAGCATATTCATCGGGATGGGCAGAAGCAGAGGACGTAAGTTGGAGCCCAGACAGTAAGTATATTGCTTATTCTCAGGAAGACTTGAACTTTGATAGTGAGATTTTTATACATTCTGTAGAGAACCTAAATGATAAGTTTAATGTTTCTATGCATCCAAGAAGTGATAGAGCTCCAGTTTGGAGTCCAGATGGTAAAAAATTAGCATTTTCTTCCAATAGAAGTGGAAACAGAGGTGGAATAGATTATGATGTTTGGATGGTCTGGTTAAAAAAAGAAGATTGGGAACGATCTAAAACAGATAGAGATAATGGAGACTATTATTTAGAAAAAGAAGCTGATAACGATAAGAAAGAGATGGAGTTAGAGGTTACTATCGATAAAGAAAAAATTTTTGATAGACTTACTAGAATAACCAGATTACCAGACGATGAGTACGGAGGTATGTTTGGTCCCGATAGTAAATATGTTTATTATTCGGCAACAGATCCATCAACAAATATCCGAAGTTTTTTTAAAGTTAAATTAGACGGTACTAGCCCAAAAGCTATAAAAGAAACTTCAAGAGTTGGGAGAGTTGCAGGAATTGATGGTAAATTTTATTTTACATCTGGTGGTAAGCTAAAAGAATTGAACCCTGACGGAGATAAAATCACCTCTTTGGCTCATGTAGCAAAATATAAAGAAGATTTTGTTGCCCTCAATCATCAAATTTATCAAGAAGGTACTCGTGTGCTATCAATGGGTTTCTATGATCCTAATTTCCATGGTTATGATTGGAAGTCGTTGATTAAAAAATACAAACCATTAGTATTAAAAGCGAGTACAGAGCAAGATTACAGTTTTGTGTTTAATTTGTTATTAGGTCAATTAAATGCTAGTCATATGGGGTATAGAGCAGAAACTTCTGAACGTACAAACAGTGATAATATTGGGCTTTTAGGGATTGAAGTGAAGAATATTTCAAATGGGGTTCAAATAGAGTATGTACTTAAAAATTCAGTAGCAAATAAATTAAAAGTAAACTTAAAAGTTGGAGATATTATCACTGCGGTTAATCGAAAACTGATAACTAAAAATACTAATTTTTATAGTTTACTAAAAAATTCCAAAACTGAAGAAGTGTTATTAACTAAAAGTGATGGAAAAGATATTGTTGTTAGAACCTCGAATTCTTTAAAGACTTTACAATATGAAGCATGGGTAGAATCTAGAAGAGAGTTAGTAAAAAAATATTCAAATGAACAGTTAGGGTATATTCATATTAAAGGAATGAATGCTCCGAGTTTTGAAAGTTTTGAACGCGATTTGAAAGCTAGTGGATATGGTAAAAAAGGTATTGTAATTGATGTTCGATACAATGGTGGAGGATGGACAACAGATCGTTTAATGGCTGTTTTGAATGTTGACCAACATGCGTATACTATTCCAAGAGGGGCAGCTAATAACTTACAGAATGAGAATAAAAAGTTTCAAGGGAATTACCCTTTTAACGAGCGAGCAATTTTATCAGTTAACACAAAACCTACTGTGGCATTGTGTAACGAGAACAGTTACTCTAACGCAGAAATATTTTCACATGCCTATAAAAATTTGGGACTAGGTAAATTAGTAGGTCAGCCTACTTTTGGTGCAGTAATTTCTACTGGTGGCTATAGTTTATCAAAAGGCTATGTCCGTATGCCATTTCGTGCTTGGTATGTCAAGAAATCTGGACTGAATATGGAAAATGATGCTCCTGCAGTTCCTGATTATTTGGTAAAGAACGCACCAGGTTGGAAAGCAAGAGGGGAAGATACTCAGTTACAAAAAGCGGTTAATGTTTTACTAGAAGAAATAAAATAAAAAACCCACAACCATAAATAGACTGTGGGTTATACCGTGGAGCCGATAGGAGTGAAATCCAACTATTTTGGAGAGGATTTAGAATTATTAAAATAAAATATCGTTTAAATAACTCCACATTTCGTTATGGAAATTAATGGGGACTAAATTATCACTATCGGGAGCTTCACCCATGCGAATGATTACTAGATTTTGACT
The DNA here is from genome assembly GCA_018608705.1 of Flavobacteriaceae bacterium. Taxonomy (GTDB): domain Bacteria; phylum Bacteroidota; class Bacteroidia; order Flavobacteriales; family Flavobacteriaceae; genus Hel1-33-131. Next base: position 16,325 of record JABAZD010000081.1, read on the forward strand.
TGGAATAATATCAAGATATTGGCCGTTTTTACCCATCCCTGCAATTAAATCTTCTGGGGCGTTGGAGGCCAAAGAAGCCTGTATTGGAATTGTTGTTCCTGGAGGAATCAAACTTTCTTTGCCATTAAGCCACCACAAGTATCCATAGGATTTATTTATTTCTTGAGATGTATTTACCATATTTGAAAAATAATTTGTGTCATTCAAGATAACATCCTCGTCCCATACACCTTCATTTAATATCAATAGCCCAAATCTTGCCATGTCTCTGGCTGTACTGTAGTATATGTCACTGTTATTTAATTGAATCCAACTTCCACCCATTCCTATTTTTATTTTCACTTTTTGATTGGTAAATTCATTGTATGAGGTTTCGGTTGCGTTTTCGATGACATCCTTTAAAAGTGAGTATGTGGCGTTGTGATAAAACCAGTTTGTTCCAGGGGTGTTTTTATAGCTTAGGCAATCTGGATCTGTACAATTAAGGTTTACTACTTGATAATCCAACCCAGTTGTCATCGTTAATTGGTGTTTAATTTTAATTAAGCCCTCTTGTTCTGCTGTTAAATTGGTCCACCCATTGCCAAGATATATAGCACTACTGTCCTCAATAGACAAAAGCCCATCTTCTTGTGCGATCCCGACCATAAGGGCAGTGAGTGTCTTGCCTGCAGAAGCCCAATACCAACTAGAATTTCTATCAAAAGGAGCTGTATTTAAAATGTTATTGCCCCAATAATTTTCAATTACGATTTTACCATCCTTTAAAACTACAAAAGCACGAGTGTTGTTGAGCTCAAGAAATTCATATAGATTTTCAATCTCACCAGAATCCCAGTTTAGCTCATCAGGTGATATAGTTTCCCATTGGTCGGAATCTATGCTTGGGAAATACATGTTGTTGACTACAGGCTGGCTAATTTGAGTTTCGTCTTTTGAGCACGAAATGATTGAAAGTAATATGAACAGCAGAAACTTTTTCAATAGATGGATAATTGGATTATTAAATATAAAAAATATTCCCTAAAATAAATTTTATTTTAGGGAATAATGCCGTGGAGCAGAGCTAACAGGACAAAGGTCGAACGAGTTTGAGGAGGATATGAGTTCAGCTATCAAACATTTAGACGGGGTTGATTAAAGGAAGGAACACTCTCAATTGTTTTGGGTTTCATCATCAACAGCTAGATGAACTTCATTTATTATTACACCACTCTGCGCAAAACAACAAGTCCATTGGACCGCATCATGGGTTCTGATCCCAATAAAGATAAGGAGTCCCACAAAACACTATATTAGCAGCTAAACACCATTGGCGATTAGCGGGGTGTTGTAGCCAATTAGAAAAAAACGACACAAATGAAAAAAGCAAAAACATTTTTGACATTTATTAGCATAATATTATGCAATTTGATTTTTGCTCAAAATGAGAACAAACAGAATAAGGTAACTCAACTCTCGATTGGAGAAAAAATAGAATTTCAATCGAAAATTCTTAAAGAAAACCGAATTTTGAACATTTATCTTCCAAACGGATATTCAAAAGATTCGTTAAAAGAATATCCAGTTATTTATTTATTGGACGGTTCCATTGATGAAGATTTTATCCATATTTCTGGACTTGTACAATTTGGTTCTTTCTCTTGGATTAATATGATTCCAGAATCAATTGTTGTCGGAATTTCTAATGTTGATAGAAAAAGAGATTTTACTTTTCCAACGAATAACAAAAAAGATAAAGAGGACTTTCCAACAACTGGAGAATCAGAAAGTTTTATCAACTTTATTGAAAATGAATTACAGCCCTATATTGACAAGAAATATGAAACAGATTCAATTAAAACATTGATTGGACAATCTCTTGGAGGTCTTTTAGCAACTGAAATCTTATTTAAAAACCCTGACTTGTTCGATAATTATATTATTGCAAGTCCAAGTTTGTGGTGGGATGACGAATCATTGCTTAAATACACACCGAGTTCATACTCAACCAAAAAATCAATTTTTATAGCAGTTGGTAAAGAAGGTAAAGTAATGGAAAGAACTGCCAAAGAGTTATACGATAAATTAAACTTACTCAAGAAAGAAAATACAAATCTTTATTTTGAGTTTTTTGAAAAGCAAAACCACGGAGATGCACTACACTTAGCAGTATATAGTGCGTTTGGGAAAATATTTATGAAAGAAAAAAAATAACTGGCTACAACAATGGCTATAATTAATACGGGTTTTGGTGCTTAACCCAAAGTTCAGAGCTTTTAACCAAGTCCACCAAATCTTTTGATTTGGCTTTAGAACAAAAAAGATAAAACAAAATAAAAAGATTTGGCTAAGTGCTTAATCGGAAATTAATTTCTTTTAATTCCCGTACTAACCATAGCCGAGACGTTACCAACTATAAGAAGGTCAAAAGTTATTATATATAATAACTTTAGTAGAGCCAAAGGGAGTGAAGTCGAACTATTTCCGGTCTGATTTAGCTATTTTTAGAAAAAATTATTCCCAAGGATAAAAAATTATTCTTGGGAATAAAAAGTGGAGACAAAGGGAGTGAAGTCGAACTATTTTGGTGAGGATTTAGTAGAATTAGCTCGAAATTAATTTATTGTTTCTCAATAGGACTCGGTATTTAAAACATTTTATTGTCATTCCTACCTGTCTCAATGCTTTCACCTAATTAAACGAATGTAAACGCCGTTATACGACGTTAAGCGGCTTCTCTAGGGCTTCACTTCTTTTTATTTTAATATAAAAAATAGGTAAACTAAGAATGAGAGGAGTATAGGGTTCAGTTCTTTGATCTCATACAATTTATTTCCGGGAATAATAAATTATTTTTAAAAATAATATTTAAGAAGTTTTCGTGTTACAGTTTCTCTTTCAGACTGTATATGAACTA
>JABAZD010000083.1 GCA_018608705.1 Flavobacteriaceae bacterium
CTAGACTATTAATAAATCAACAAAGCCCATAATTAATGTTATGGGCTTTGTTGATTTATAGTAAAGAACTCTATAAGTTCATACTTAATGTAACGGATACATTAGAATTGCTAGTATTAAGCCTGGTGCTTCCTAAATTACCAGCTTCAAATAACTGCTGGTCAATTTCACGTTTGGAGTTTTGATAGGATAAATCTAGTCTTAGGTCTGCAAGATTAAAACCCATTCCAAGAGAAAACCCTTTTTGGTCTCCATATACAGAACTATTTTTGTATGGACTTTCTTCTATGCTGTAACCACCACGATAACTTATTTTTTTATGTCTTATTTCAGCTCCAACTCTTAATGTATTTGCTACTTTTAACGAGTTGTTAATTTGGTTATTCTCTTGAGAGTATCCATAATTTGAATTTGATTTATACCTAGTACTTGTAAAGTCTTTTCTCGAATAATCGATACTAATTAGCCCTTTGTCTGAAATTATAAATGCCGCACTTCCAGTTATTTTTGCAGGAGTCCTTAATTTGTATTCTGGAAATAAATTGATAACAGAAGGGTTAATGACTGTTTGTATGTTCTCAGAGTTGTCAAAGGTAGATAAGTATTGCGTAGTTTCTTCTCTAATAGTTAGCCATGTGGGGCTGTCATATGTCAGACCAAGTCTGGTAAAATTATTTAGTTTGAAAATGGTTCCTAGTTGTAAAGAAAATCCATTACCAATTGTTAAAAGACTATTTTCGAAATCTACCTGGTTAATGATGGAGCCTGTATTTGTATTATTTTCAAAAAGGTAAGTGCTCCGCTCATAATTAATAAAGTGGGAGTTTAAATTTATTCCAAAATAAAACTTTTGGTTGTACTGTAATCCTAAGTTGAAAGATAATTTTCCGTTATATCCAAGAGAAGAATAACTGTATTCTTGATTAAAATCTCCTGGGGCTATATTTGAGTAATATGTACTGTTTTCAGGGTTGTATTCCTCAGGTTCTAAAATATAGCTTTCATAGCCTAGAAATGCTTGTTGATGTGCATATCCATTGTAGAAGCCTATCGCGTTATATGCTTCTGATATATTTTCATTTTCTAAAGCTGAAATATCATCAAGTCGTAGTCCGTTTGCATAGTCACTAAAATAACTAGCGATAGTGTTAGAGGACGCCCCAGCGGCAAAAAAATCTGTATTATAATTTTGAAGTTGTTCGTAAAAAACACTAACTGTAAACTTGTTATAGTCAGAATTAAGGTCTTTATTTTTAAAGACAAACACAGCTCCGATTTGATTCATATCAAATGAATCATTTCTAGTTTTTTGTGTATTAGGGCTTGAACCAAATTCAGCTTTATTTGATGTATTTACATTAGACGCTGAAAGTGAGCCATGGCTAGTATTAAAAATTGCAGAACCTGCGGGGTTTACACTAACAGCGGACAGATCTCCACCCAGTGCCCCAAAAGCTCCACTCATAGACTTGAACCTTGCAGTTCCTAATGTGGTTTCTGTTGAGTATCTAACAGCGTCAGAGATGTCTTGCCCATATGAATACAACATGCTTATTAGACCCAATATTATAAAAATAGGTTTTTTCATATCATTAATTTTCTATGTAATTATCGTTTTCTTCGCGAGATGTTTCCTCCGCTTATTCTACCACTAGAAGCTCCACCAGATCGAGTTGTTGACGGGCTTGAATATGAACGATTTATAGAAGGTCTCTTTACTGCTTTTGGAAATGGAGATTCTTTTTTTGAAGACTTGGTGTTTTGTCTGGCCAAATTTTCTTTTCTCTTTTTACCTATTGTAAGTTTATATTCATTTTTTGAAGCCCCGTTATCTTTTCTAGCTAAATTCTCTTTTCTCCTTTTTATTATATACTCTACGTGTTCGACACTGCCCATACCAAATTTAGAGGTAATATCTTGCTCTAAATTTCTTGAACTAGTGTTTGATCGTGTTGTTAGCTTTTTTAGTGTTGATGAATTAGAGACACTTCTTCTGCTTGATGCATTATTACTATACCTTGAGCCTCTTGGGCCATTAATATATGAAACCGATGTTCCCTGGTTTCTGCTGAAATTTCCGTATCCATAGAAATTTCCATATCCAAAATTTGGAAACCCATAATATCCATAATTTGGAAAGCCATAACTCCACTGGTTGTATCCCCACGGAATCATTTGGTAACCATAGTAATTTCCGAAAGGGTCCATTATGTGTCCGTAATTACTCCATCCCATATTCCATCCCATATTCCATCCCATATTCCATCCCCTATTTCCATTCCAGTTATTGAAAAATTGTGATCCCCATCCAAATCCATAAAAAGGAGTTGTATCGTAAATATTTATTGTGATGTCTTTGGAATTATTTTGACCCCATCCAGCATAATTTTCAGTATCGGTATTTTCAGCTTTATAATCACCTTCGTAAGATTCAGTATCAGTAAATGTGGTACTATTCTCGCCAAGGCTAAGCGATTTTTCTTTAAAATAATTCTTATAATATTCCGAAGAATTACTAGACCTATTTATTTCATTTTGATTTTCATCAACACTGTTTGAATTATTGTAAATCCCATCATCGTATGTTCCTGAGTATTGGAAAGAACCGCATGATATGAACATTGCAAAAAAAACAGAAGCACACAATATTTTTGATATCTTATTTATAAAAATTGTAAAATTCATAAGTGTTTAAATTTAATTGTTGGACATCACAAAAATACTTAGTTTTGTTAAAACTATATTACGCATAGTTCAATAGTCGTGCCAAATTACAAAATTATGAGTAAAAACCTTACATCAAGATCTGAAGATTATTCTAAATGGTATAATGAGCTAGTAGTTAAAGCTGATTTAGCTGAAAACTCAGCTGTTAGAGGTTGTATGGTTATTAAGCCCTATGGATATGCTATTTGGGAGAAAATGCAAGCACAGTTGGATTATATGTTTAAAGAAACTGGCCATCAAAATGCTTATTTTCCTTTGTTTGTTCCGAAAAGTTTATTTGAGGCAGAAGAGAAAAATGCGAAGGGTTTTGCAAAGGAATGTGCAGTAGTAACTCATTATCGCCTACAGAATGATCCGGATAATACAGGAAAATTACGCGTTGATCCAACTGCAAAACTTGAGGAAGAGTTAGTTGTTAGGCCTACCAGTGAAGCTATTATATGGAATACATTTAAAGGCTGGGTTCAATCTTACAGGGATTTACCACTTTTAATTAATCAATGGGCTAATGTTGTTCGTTGGGAGATGCGAACCCGTCTTTTTTTAAGAACTGCTGAGTTTTTATGGCAAGAGGGTCACACTGCTCATGCAACCAAAAGTGAAGCGGTTGCTGAAGCAATACAAATGAATAATATTTATGCTAAGTTTGCCGAAGAATTTATGGCAATCCCTGTTATTCAAGGAGTTAAAACTGAAAGTGAGCGTTTTGCTGGTGCAGAAGAGACTTATTGTATAGAAGCTTTAATGCAAGACGGAAAAGCCTTGCAAGCAGGTACCTCTCACTTTTTGGGGCAGAACTTTGCTAAAGCTTTTGATGTCAAGTTTGCAAATAATGAAGGTAAACAAGATTATGTTTGGGCTACTTCTTGGGGAGTTTCAACTCGACTTATGGGCGCTTTAATTATGACCCATAGTGATGATAAAGGGTTAGTTTTACCTCCAAATTTAGCACCTTATCAAGTTGTAATTGTTCCAATTTATAAAAATGATGATCAGTTTATGAAAATTTCTAAGCAAGCGGAGATTATTAAAGCTTCTTTGAAATCTGAGGGCATCTCAGTTAAATATGATAACAGAACAACCCAACGACCAGGGCATAAGTTTGCACAACACGAACTTCAGGGAGTTCCTGTTCGTTTGGCCATTGGTCCAAAAGATTTGGAAAGTGGTACTGTAGAATTGGCTCGTAGGGATACTTTGACAAAAGAAGTTGTTGATTTAGGTAATATTACATCATGTGTTAAGGCTCAACTTGAGGAAATTCAAGACAGCTTATTTAAGAAAGCCTTAAATTTTAGATCAGCTCACATTACAAAAGTTGAATCCTTTGAGGAATTTAAGACTGTTCTTGAACAGAAAACAGGCTTTATTTCTGCTCACTGGGATGGCAGCTCTGAAACAGAAGATAAAATAAAAGAAATTACAAAAGCAACAATACGTTGTATTCCAATAGATTCAGATTTTGAAAATGGAAAGTGCGTATTTTCAGGGAAGCCTTCAAAACAACGCGTATTGTTTGCGAAGGCATATTAAAATTAACTTTTTACAAAAAAAATCAGTAAGAAGTTGTAACATTTAAAAATAGTTGTATTTTTGCAACCGCATTAGAAATAATGCACGCTATTTGAAATAAAATCAGATTCATCACGATTTTGTTTTTGGTTATAAAAAATGGCCCGTTCGTCTATCGGCTAGGACGCATGGTTTTCATCCATGTAAGAGGGGTTCGATTCCCCTACGGGCTACGATTATTTATTAATAATAAAATTAGGAATTATGGCAAATCATAAGTCAGCTTTAAAAAGAATCAGGAGTAACGAGTCTAAGCGTGTGCTTAACAAGTATCAGCACAAAACAACACGTAATGCTATTAAAAAATTACGTGAAACAACAGACAAAAAAGAAGCTAAAAAGCTCTTTATTACCGTCTCTTCAATGATAGATAAGTTGGCTAAAAATAATATTATCCATGACAATAAAGCAGCAAACCTGAAGTCAGGTTTATCAAAATTTGTTGTAGCGTTATAAATTTCTTAAGTCTTATATAAAAAAAGCCTTTCATGATTGAAAGGCTTTTTTTTATGAATTCAATCAAATAGTGTTTTAGCCATTCATCGAAATTAAAAACTCTTCATTGTTTCGTGTTTGTTTGAAACGGTCGTTAATAAACTCCATCGCTTCCACAGGGTTCATATCTGCAAGATATTTTCGCATTACCCACATTCTCTGAATTGTTTTGGCATCAAGTAGTATGTCATCTCGACGAGTACTTGAAGAAGTAAGGTCGATAGCTGGAAATATTCTACGATTAGATATTTTTCGATCTAATTGAAGTTCCATGTTACCTGTTCCTTTAAACTCCTCAAATATAACTTCATCCATCTTAGAGCCTGTTTCTGTAAGAGCAGTAGCAATAATGGTTAGTGATCCTCCATTTTCAATATTTCGAGCGGCTCCGAAAAAGCGTTTTGGTTTGTGTAATGCGTTGGCATCTACCCCTCCACTTAAAATTTTTCCTGATGCAGGTTGAACGGTATTATATGCTCGAGCAAGTCTCGTAATTGAATCAAGTAGAATTACAACATCATAGCCACACTCAACAAGGCGTTTAGCTTTTTCAAGAACAATATTAGCGATTTTAACATGCTCATGTGCTTCTTTGTCAAAAGTAGAAGCTATTACTTCTCCACGTACATTTCGTTGCATGTCAGTAACTTCTTCTGGACGCTCATCAATTAGTAACACCATTTGGTAAACTTCAGGGTGATTAGCTGCTATGGCATTAGCAACATCCTTTAGAAGCATTGTTTTTCCTGTTTTGGGTTGAGACACAATCATTCCTCGCTGCCCTTTTCCGATAGGAGAGAACAGATCCATGATTCGAGTGGAAATTGTGCTTTGTTTTTCAGCTATATTAAATTTTTCTTGAGGAAAAAGAGGGGTTAAATGCTCGAAAGCTACCCGATCTCTAACCGCTTGAGGATCTAGCCCATTAATTTTACTTACTTTAATAAGTGGAAAGTATTTCTCCCCTTCTTTGGGAGGGCGTACTTGACCTAAAACTGTATCCCCGTTTTTTAATCCAAACAATCGTATTTGTGACTGAGAGACATAGATGTCATCCGGGGATGATAAATAGTTATAATCAGAAGACCTTAGGAATCCATACCCATCTTGCATCACATCTAATACACCCTCACTTTCAATTATGGCATCAAATTCAAAGTCAGGTTCTTTATATCGATTTCGAGTGTCTTTATTTCCGTTATCACCCCTTTTTTGGTTGTTTTGGTTAGGGTTTTTGTTTGTGTTCTGATTTTTGTGTTTAGGTAGTCTTTGTTTGTTCGAATTGTCAGTACTGTTAGCTGGCTTAACTTTGAGATCCTGGCGAGAAACTTCTTTTTTATTGGTCTCAGTCTTTATTTGGTTCTGCTCTGAAGCTTTTGGATTATTATCAACTTGCTTACTGTCTTCAGCTATTGCTTTAATGTTATTTGCTAATTCCTGAGGCTTAGAAGAGTTATCTTTAATTTTGGTAATACGCTCTCTTTTGGCTCTTTGTGGTCGTTTTTCTGTTTCAGTTGCTTGATTGGTAGCAACTATTTTAGGGTTGGCGGCTTGAAGATCTAGTATTTGGTATACCAGATCAATTTTTTTTAAGCTGCTGAATTTAGGAACATTTAGTTCTTTTGCAATTTCTTGTAATTCAGTTAGTTTTTTTTCTTTTAGTTCTGAAATTTCAAACATTATTTATGTGAGTTGATTATCAATTATTTCTTTCCTTAGTTAGGATAAGGGTTTAAATTGTGAATAATTTTTGAGGAAGTAAATTATAGTATTTTGGTAAGGCGATTTAAGTACATATCTGCCAATTGTTATGCAATTATACAACTTTATTTTTAAACCTTTTATAGATGTAATAAAAAAGAAACTGTTATTTTAGCTATTCAAAGAAACAGAATGCTTCAAAGAATACAAACTTTATACCTACTAACAGCTGCTATTTGTTCAGGAGTTTTATCATCAACAACCTATTTGATTGTTTCTGGTGGTGTAGTAATTGGGATAATTGATTCGCTTGCATACCTTTTGTTATTCTTAGGTTCGGCCTTACTTTCTGTTATTTCTATTTTTCTTTACAAATCTAGACAAACTCAATTTGTTTTGGGTCGTTTAAACATCATATTAAACTTTATTTTACTAGGATTATTTGTATATCGATTGCTAAGTCTACCTGGAGAACCTGCGAATTCTGAGAAAGGTATTGGGCTACTACTTCCTGTTTTTTCTATCGTGTTATTGGCTTTAGCCAATAAAGCCATAAAAAAGGACGAGTCGCTTGTAAAATCTGTAGATCGTTTGAGATAAACCTATTATTATTAGTGCGTAAAAAACCTCAGTATTTACTGAGGTTTTTTTTATGGATTTCTTTTAAATTCTATCACCTCCAGGTTTAGAATTTTATTTCCAGAAATCTCAAACCTAAGCATAGTTCTTACTTTATGAAATCCGTGATTGCCAGCTGCACCTGGATTCATATGTAGTAGCTTTAGTTTTTTGTCATTAATGACCTTTAAAATATGTGAGTGACCAGAAATGAATAAGTCAGGAATGTGTGTTTTGATTTGATTTCTAACGGATTGTGCATAGCGACCGGGATAACCCCCTATATGAGTCATCCACACTTTTACCCCTTCGCATCTAAACTTCAAATGCTCAGGAAACTCGAGGCGAGCTCCTGCATTATCAATATTGCCATACACAGCCCTCAGCGGTTTTAGTTTTTTTATAGCATCCGTCACTTTCAAGTCACCAATATCTCCCGCATGCCATACTTCATCAGCTTGTTGTACGTATTTAATGATGTCATCTCCTATATAGCTGTGTGTGTCTGAGAGTAATAATATTTTTGTCATTAGAAAATGTTAAAGTGAAAGCTTTTAATGATAAAGTCTATTTATCTTAGCCTTTATAACACAAAAGTATCAAAATAGCTTGAGATATTTTATTGATTTATCTTATAATGGTCAGGCCTATCATGGCTGGCAAATCCAACCCGATATCATCACGGTTCAATCGGAACTTAATAATGCGCTATCCACTGTGCTGAGAACTCCCTTAGATTGTATGGGCGCTGGACGTACGGATACTGGGGTACATGCCAAAATGATGGTTGCACATTTTGATTTTGATAAGGAAATTGATACTAAAGATATTATCTACAAACTCAATGTGTTCCTTCCTAAGGATATTCACATTAATTCAATAAAGAAAGTAGATTTAGAAATACATGCACGCTTTAGCGCCTTGAGTAGGACTTACATATATAAAATCTCAAGAATAAAAGATGCTTTTAATTATCAAAATGCTCATACTTACACACTTCCATTAGATCTTGGTTTAATGAACCAAGCAGCTAAAATGTTATTTGAATATACTGACTTTCAATGTTTTTCTAAAGTAAAAACAGATGTAAAAACTTTTGAGTGTAATATTATGGAAGCTGAGTGGTTACTCACTAACAATAAGCTTACTTTTAAAATTAAAGCTGATCGTTTTCTGAGAAATATGGTACGTGCTGTAGTAGGAACAATGATTGATGTAGGGGCAAAGAAAACAACTTTGGAAGAGTTTAGATCTATTATTAGATCCAAAAACAGATCCAATGCAGGAACTTCTGCTCCAGCTCAAGGCCTTTATCTAGTAGAAATAGACTATCCCAAATCTGTATATAAATGAAAGAGTCTAAAAACACTGCTTTTGATGCGCCTTTGTTTAGAAGGCTTCTACATTATATCAAGCCCTATAAAGGGGTTTTTGTTCTTTCATTGATTACTGTAATTGGATTAGCAGTTTTCGGAGCACTCCGTCCTAAAGTTTTACAGTTAGCTATTGATGAAAATATTGAGCAAAGAATCGAACTAGGCTTTATTAAATATATTTTAATAATGTTAGGATTATTATTTTTAGAAGTTACATGCAATCTTCTTTTTATTTACTATGCTAGTTGGCTAGGTCAATCAGTAGTAAGAGACGTTCGAATCAAATTATTTAAACATATTCTTGGTTTTAGAATGAAATATTTCGACAAATCATCTGTGGGTGTTTTGATTACACGAACTGTTACTGATATGGAGCGAATTGCTGATATTTTTGGAGAAGGCTTGTTTATGATATTTAGTGACGTATTAAAAATGGGTGTTGTTGGAGTTGTGATGTTTTATATGAATTGGCGCCTGAGCATCATTGTTTTCTTTGCTCTTCCAATTGTATTGATAGCAACTAAGATATTTCAGAAATATATGAAAAAGGCATTTGAAGACGTGCGGAATGAAGTTTCAAATTTAAATTCTTTTGTGCAAGAACGTATTACAGGGATGAAAATCGTTCAAATATTTGCTAGAGAAGCTATTGAGTATAAAAATTTTAAAGAAATTAATGCACGACATAGAAAAGGATGGATTAAAACTGTTTGGTATAATTCTGTCTTTTTTCCAATTGCAGAATTATTATCGTCTATAACTTTAGGAACAGTTATATGGGTTGGCGGTATAAATACCGTTCTTGATCAGACAGCTTCTGTAGGGGATTTAACAGCTTTTATTATGATGGTTCCTATGATGTTCAGGCCACTAAATCAGATTGCTAATAAATTCAATACACTCCAAATGGGGATGGTAGCTGCTGACAGGGTCTTTAAAGTTTTAGATACAAAATCAAACATACAAGACCACGGGCAAGATACGATTCAAAATATTAAAGGAGATTTAGAATTTTCAAAGGTGAAGTTTTCATATGTGAAAAATGAAAAAGTCTTAAAAGGGATTTCCTTTAAGATAGCTGCTGGAGACACGTTAGCTATTGTTGGATCTACAGGTGCTGGAAAATCTACTATTGTTAATTTATTAAATCGTCTGTATGATATTGATTCAGGAAAGATTACAATTGATTCTATAGATATAAAAACATTAGCACTAAAGAGTTTAAGACAAAATATTGCTGTTGTGCTTCAGGACGTCTTTCTTTTTGCGGATACTATATTAAACAACATAACTCTTAATAATTCAGCTATAAGCGAGTTAGATGTTCAATCTGCAGCTAAAGATATAGGAGTTCACAATTTTATTATGAGTCTTCCGGGTGGATATCATTATAACGTAAAAGAACGAGGGGTTATGTTGTCATCTGGACAAAGGCAGTTGATATCATTTTTAAGAGCATATGTAACCAACCCAAAAATTTTAATTTTAGATGAGGCAACTGCTTCAATCGATTCTAATTCCGAGCAACTGATTCAAAAAGCTACTCAAAAAATCACACATGGACGAACCTCCATAGTGATAGCTCACCGATTAGCAACTATTCAAAAATCAGATATGATTATTGTATTAGAGGCCGGTGAAATTGTTGAGAAAGGAACTCACAAAGAGTTACTAGCGATTAAAAATGGGTATTATAGAAATTTATATGATGCGCAGTTTCTGACCAAAAAACATAAAACTTAGGACAAATCAATCTTGAGTTTTTTGGTTAGTTCTAAAGGATCTTTGAAAATAACAAATTCACCATTATTGACATAGGAAACTAGTCCAGTCTCTTCGCTTACAACAATAGCTAAAGCATCTGTTTTTTCGGAGATTCCAATAGCTGCTCGGTGCCTTAATCCGAAGTGTGAAGGAATATTTTTTTCATTGTTCACTGGCAGTATCACTCTTGTTGCTTTGATTATATTATTAGAAATTATAATTGCGCCATCATGAAGTGGGCTGTTTTTAAAAAATATACTTTCTAAAATTGGTTGGGTAACAGTAATATTCATTTCATCTCCAGTTTCTACCAAAAAATCTAGATTGTTATTACGCTCAATTACAATGAGAGCACCTGTTTTTGAGCTTCCCATTTTTACACTCGCTTTAACAATCGTTTCTGCATCTGAGGTATTTGTTACTTGTGTCTTTAAAAAATTAAAACGCTTCATTAGTGAACCATTTTTTCTAAGGTTGGTAGACCCTATCATTAATAAAAACTTACGTATTTCAGGTTGAAAAACAACAATTAATGCAATAATTCCAACACTCATAAATCCGCCCAAAAGATTACTTAGCATGCGCATTTGTAGGACATCAACTAGAAGGTAAAAAAGATAGAAAATAACAATACCAAAGAAGATATTAATTGCAACAGTCCCTTTAATTAATTTATAAACATAATAGAGTAATAAAGCGACTAAGATTATGTCGATTATATCTAATACATTGAAATTAAGTAAGTCGTTAAATATGTCCAATAGGTCTTAAAATTTTGAATAAATATAATAAATATAAAATGAACACTAGTTTGTAAGTGCTCTGTGTAGTTTAACACATTCTATAGCTTCTTTAACGTCATGGACTCTTAGTAGTTTAGCTCCTTTGTCCAGTGCTAGCATGTTCAGTGCAGAAGTTCCATTAAGAGCATAGCCTGGAGTGGTTTCTAATGTTTTATAAACCATAGATTTTCTAGATATACCAACTAGTATAGGTAAGTTTAAGTTTGTGTAGAAATCTAATGAATTGAGTAGTTTAAAGTTTTGTTCCAAAGTTTTTGAAAACCCAAAGCCTAAATCGATTATAAGATCCTTGATTTGATGTTCTTTAGCTAGACTAATACGTTCTGAAAAGTAGTAGTAAATATCTTTGATTATGTTTGAATAAGTTGTCATTTGTTGCATTATTTGTGGAGTGCCTCTCATGTGCATCATGATATAGGGAACTCCAAGTCTCCCAACCGTTTCAAACATCATAGGGTCTAATTGTCCGGCTGAAATATCATTCACTATTGCAGCACCAGCTTGGATGGATTTTTTTATTACATTGCTTCTAAAACTATCAATTGAAATAGGAGTTTGAGGGAAGTTATCATGAATTAAGCGAACAATAGGGATCAGTCGGTTGATCTCTTCTTTTTCAGAAACAAAATCAGCACCAGGCTTTGAACTATAAGCCCCAATATCAACAAAATCAGCACCTTCTTTGATTAGTTTTTCAGCGTGTATCAGAAAACTTTTATCATTTTTAAATTTTCCACCGTCATAAAATGAATCTGGAGTTACATTTAAAATACCCATTACTTTAGGAGTGCTAAGATCAATGAGTTTACCGTTGCAATTGAGTGTCATAAATAGTTGTGAGTCTTTATATTTAATAAGATTTAAAACATAAATCTTGATGTTTTGAATATTTTAAGCGAAATTTACGCAAAATTCGATTTATTTCATGCAAAATACTTCAAAAGAATACGACGCGGTTGTCCAGGTCTGTCAAGACTTGTTTAGTAAAAAAATGAAAGACTATGGATGTGCATGGCGTATTCTTAGACTGCCATCTCTTACTGACCAAATTTTTATAAAAGCTCAACGAATTAGGGGATTACAGCAAAACGCTGTTCAGAAAGTGGATGAGGGTGCTGCAAGTGAGTTTGTTGGTATCATTAATTACTGTGTAATGGCTTTAATTCAGACAGAAAAAGGGGTCGTGGAACATCCTGATTTGTCTTTTAAACAAGCGGTTTCAATGTATGAAACAAAAATTGCCATCACCAAACAGCTCATGATGGACAAAAATCATGATTATGGTGAGGCATGGCGTGACATGCGTGTAAGTTCATTAACAGACTTGATATTACAAAAATTATTACGTGTCAAACAGATTGAAGATAATGCAGGACACACTCTTGTTAGTGAAGGGATAGATGCCAATTATCAAGATATGATTAATTATGCCGTATTTGCACTAATCCATCTAAACGAATCATAACATGAAAATATTAGTCCCAATTTCAAGAATCTTTGTTGGAATTCTCTTTATTATTTCTGGATTTATTAAGTTAAATGATCCGTTAGGTTTCTCATATAAGTTGCAAGAATATTTTAGTGCAGAGGTTTTAAATATTACTTTTTTAGAACCTTATGCATTGGCTATTTCTATTATTGTAGTTGTTTTTGAAGTGGTTCTTGGTGTATTTTTACTTATTGGCTATAAACCTAAATTTACGGTTTGGAGTTTGCTGATAATGATTGTGTTTTTTACATTCTTAACATTTTACTCTGCCTACTTTGATAAAGTTAAAGACTGTGGTTGTTTTGGGGACGCTTTAAAATTAACCCCTTGGGAAAGTTTTTCAAAAGATGTTGTATTGCTGGTATTTGTTATAATTCTATTTGTAGGAAAATCTTATATCTCTCAATTATTTAAGCCTTTATTGACATCACTTATCGCTCTTTTGAGTTTTATAGCCAGTCTTGCTTTTGGATACCATGTATTGACGCATCTTCCAAGTATTGATTTTAGAGCATATAAAATAGGAGATAATCTATTAACAAACATGAGTACTCCAGATAACGCTCCAAAAGCAGTTCAAGAATTTACTTGGATTTTTGATGTTAATGGAACACAGAAAGCCATTGTTACTGACGGTTCTTATCCTGAGGTAAACGGAGACTATATAAGTGTAGAAACGAAGGTTATTAAGCAAGGCTACCAACCTTCGATATTAGATTTCTCAATAGAAACTGAGACAGAAGATTTAACAGAAGACTTTCTAATGAATGAGAAACTTGTGATGGTTGTATCTTACAGCTTAGAGTCTGCTGAAACTGAAGGACTAGAGAAATTGAAATCGTTTTATGAAAACGCTAAATCTAAAGGTTATACAGTAATAGGCTTGAGCGCCTCAGGAAACGATGCTAAAGAGAATATTAAATCGTCTTTTGGCCTTGGTTTTGAGTTTTATCTGTGTGACGAAAAAGCTCTTAAAACAGTTGTTCGCTCTAATCCAGGAATTTTAATTTTAGATAGAGGAACTGTTAAGCAAAAAGTACACTGGAGTGATATTGATAATCTAGACTTATAAATACTTTTGGGAAGTTACCTAATAAAAAAAATACACCACGCTTTTTGGACTCTACTAGGAGTGGTCACTGCTATTTTTTTACTTTTTAATGTTTTACCAGGAGATCCTGCTCAAATGATGTTGGGTCAAAATGAAGACGAAGTTCAGTTGGCAATTGTAAAACAAAAGTATGGCTTTGATCAGCCCGTTTTGACTCAATATTTGTATTATTTAAATGATTTATCTCCACTTTCTTTTCACGCTAAGGACCCTAAAAATTACACATATTTAGAATCTCATGATTACAGTTACCAAGAGCTTTTTGAAACATCAAGCGTAATTGTTATTTTGAAGTATCCTTTTTTAAGAACTTCTTTTACCAAACAGGGAAAAAAAGTAAGTCAGATACTAAGTGAGACGCTTCCAAACACAATTATTTTGGCTGTTGCTTCGATCAGTATTGCATTAATTATTGGTTTGCTTTTTGGAGTAATCTCAGCACTTTATAAAGATCATCTTATTGATAAATCGTTGCTAGTTTTGAGTACATTAGGAATGAGTTTACCTTCCTTTTTTAGTGCAATATTGGCAGCTTGGATATTTGGTTTTATATTACACGAATTTACAGGGTTAGAAATGACGGGGAGTTTGTATGAATTAGATGACTTTGGGGAAGCCAACGTATTAAAGATAAAAAATATAATATTACCTGCATTTGTTCTCGGGATTCGTCCTTTGGCTGTCGTTACTCAATTGATGCGAAACTCTTTGTTAGAAGTCTTTAATCAAGACTATATAACAACAGCTAGAGCAAAGGGTTTGAGTGCGTTTCAGGTCATTACCAGGCATGCGTTAAAAAATGCTTTAAACCCTGTAGTCACTGCTGTTTCTGGATGGTTTGCATCACTACTAGCAGGCGCAGTTTTTGTAGAATATATATTTTCATGGAATGGACTAGGCAAGGAGATTGTAAATGCTTTAAACACCTTAGATTTACCCGTTATTATGGGTGCTGTTTTAATAATTGCCCTTACTTTTGTAATTATAAATATCTTGGTTGATTTTATTTATTCGTATCTAGATCCAAAAATCAACCTTAATGCTTAATAAAAATTGAGACATGAAATATATTATTGTAATTACTCTTTTTATAACTACAATT
Organism: Flavobacteriaceae bacterium; assembly: GCA_018608705.1. Classification (GTDB taxonomy): domain Bacteria; phylum Bacteroidota; class Bacteroidia; order Flavobacteriales; family Flavobacteriaceae; genus Hel1-33-131. The sequence continues at coordinate 14,759 of JABAZD010000083.1, forward strand.
TTGAGTTGCCAAAACAGAGTTGAAACACGGTTTTCTGAAAAAGCCCTAAAAGATGAATTAATTAATCTTCAAGACGAATCAGTATCCTTTAAATCCATACTTGAACAGCACAAAGGAAACACTATATTTATTGATGTGTGGGCATCTTGGTGTAAAGATTGTTTAAAAGGTCTTCCTGGAGTTAAAACGCTTCAACAGACCCATCCAGAGGTCGATTTCATTTACTTGTCTTTAGATAAATCTAAACCTGCTTGGAAAAAGAGCATTGATCGATTAGAAATACAAGGTGACCATTTCTATATGCAGTCTGGCTGGAAGGGAGCTTTGGGTAATTTTTTAGGATTAGATTGGATTCCTAGATATTTGATTATTGATGAAAATGGAGTAATTAAAGTGTTTAATGCAATTGAAACAACAGATAAAAAACTTTTAAATAATTTAAAATGAGAAAACAAATTGTAGCAGGAAACTGGAAGATGAATAATGATTATGTCGATTCAGAACAGTTAGTTTCTAAACTGCGGGAGCAGTATATAGAATCAGAGACAGAGGTTATTATTGCACCTCCTTTTACTAGCTTATTGTGTTCGTCAAACTTACTAAAAGGAAGCCGGATAAATGTCGCAGCTCAAAATATGCACTACGCTGAAAACGGTGCCTATACTGGAGAGATTAGCGCTGGAATGCTCAAAAGTATTGGTGTTGATACGGTCATATTAGGACACAGTGAGCGTCGTGCTTATTTTAATGAAACTGATGCTCTTTTAGCCAAGAAAGTTAATGCCGCTTTAAAAAATAATATGCGTATTATCTTTTGTTTTGGAGAAGAATTATCAGATCGTAAATCCGGAAATGAGGAAGCAATAGTTGAAGGTCAAATTAAGAATGCTTTATTTCATTTACCAGCATCAGCATGGACAAATATTGTATTAGCTTACGAACCTGTTTGGGCTATTGGAACTGGAGAGACAGCCTCACCAGAACAAGCTCAAGACATGCATGCTTTCATACGTAAAACTATAGAAAATAAATATTCTTCAGCTTTAGCACTAGACGTATCAATTCTATATGGAGGAAGTGTAAAGCCAGCTAACGCAAAAGAGATTTTTTCAAAAGAAGATGTAGATGGTGGGTTGATTGGCGGAGCAGCTTTGGATGTGTCTCAATTTACAGCTATAATAAACGCATTTTAAAATTGGCAGATCCTGTATACATTGGCTATACTTTCAAGGTTATTCCTGTTCAGCCTGGTAGTGAAATTTTAATTGCGGAGTTGGGATATACTGGCTTTGAAAGTTTCGTAGAAACACCAGATGGAGTTGTTGCATATATTCAGCAAAGCCAACATTTCGATTTAATTTTAGATTCGATTAATATTTTAAAATCTGAAGAATTTGAAATTACTTATACTTTTGAGATTATAAAGCAAACCAATTGGAATGCAGAGTGGGAAAAAAATTTTAATCCAATAGTTGTTGGAGATCAATGTGCTATACGAGCCCCATTTCATGATTCTTTTGATGTTGATTATGATATTATTATTGAACCCAAAATGAGTTTTGGGACTGGTCATCATGAAACAACTCATATGATGATTGAATATATTTTGGCTTCGGATTTCACAAATAATTCTGTTTTGGATATGGGATGTGGTACAGGAGTTCTTGCTATTTTGGCTAAGAAAAAGGGTGCTCATGTGGTGGAGGCTATCGATATCGATAATTGGTGTTATTTAAATAGCCTAGAAAATATTTCAAGAAATGATTGCGGGGAGATTAGTGTATTACAAGGCGATGCGTCTTTACTAAAAGGCAAACGGTTTGACGTAATTATTGCAAACATTAATCGTAATATATTATTGGAAGATTTAAGTACTTATGTAGCTTGTTTAAATGAAAATAGTTCTCTGTTTTTAAGTGGGTTTTATGATTCGGATTGTGAACTTATTGAATCTAGTTGTTTGAAGTTGGGGCTTAAGTTTGAAACAAAGCGCACCCGAAATAGTTGGATAGCTTTAAAATTTGTCAATTAATAATGAGTATAAAGGAAAAAATTAGCGAGCAGTTTGACACGCTCACTCAAGAAGAACATTTAAATGAAATTGTTCTTTTTAACGATGATGTTAATACTTTTGACCATGTTATTGAATCACTAGTCGCCATTTGTAATCATTCTCATGAGCAAGCTGAGCAGTGCGCTTTACTTGTTCATTATAAGGGAAAGTGTACAGTAAAAACAGGAAGCTACGATGAGTTAGAGCCTTTGTGCAGTAGACTCTTAGAAGTAGGTTTGAGTGCTGAAATCGTTTAAGATTTTTCTATTTTTCCTATTGCACAACTAACAAATGATTTTGCTTTAGTCCCAAACGAGTTATTGCCCCCTTGTACTGGATAGCCTAATTTATAAAGAAGTGTTTTAGCCTCCTCTAAAGCTTTTTCATTTGTGCTATTAATGTTAATAGAATTAGAGTTAGTGTCAACTGTAATATTTTTAATACCAACTAGTTCTGTTAATTTTTTAGTGATGGTGTATGCACAACCTCCACATTTTAGATTCTGGATTTCAAGAATTGTTTCCATAAAATTACAAATTAGAATGGCATGTAGATTCAGTTAAATTTAGATTTGTTTTCTTAATAGCAGCAAATCCTCCCGCTATATCAATTATATTTAGAAACCCATTTGATTTTAGAATCGAAGCTGCAATTACCGAGCGGTAGCCTCCAGCACAATGGATGTAATATGTTTTTTGTGCGTCTAGTTGGGTGAATCTGTTAATTTGATTCAAAGGAAAGTTTTGAAGACCATCCAACATTAAATGCATGGTATCATATTCCCCTTCTTTTCTAACGTCTAATACGGATAGAGTTTTTTGTTTAGAACGTTTCTCAAACTCAAAAGGTGATATGGAAGTTAACTGATCGTATTTTCTACCTGATTTTATCCAAGTATTAATACCGCCATTCAAATAACCTAAAGTATTGTCATATCCAACTCGTGCTAAGCGCGTAATTGCTTCTTCTGATCTACCTTCTGGAACTACTAAAAGCAACGGTTGTTTTATATTGCTTATTAATGTCCCAGCCCATGGAGCAAATGAGCCATTAAGTCCAATAAAAATCGACCCAGGAATATGACTTTCTATATAGTCTTTTTGAGTTCGAACATCTAAAATAAGCGCTTTCTTGGTTTTAGCTGTAGTATCAAACTCATTCAAGGAAAGAGGTATGTTTCCATTTTTCAGAACTTTATCCAGCTCAGTATATCCAGACTGATTTAATTTTGCATTTTTGGAAAAATACTGAGGAGGTTCGCTGATGCCGTCTAATAATTCTTTGATAAATTCTTCTTTAGTCATGTCTGAGCGTAAGGCATAGTTTGACCTTTTTTGATCTCCCAATGTTCCTATTGTTTCTTTACTCAAATTCTTGCCACAGGCAGATCCGGCACCATGTGCTGGGTATACAAATAATGAATCATCTAAGTTCATGATTTTCGTTCGTAAAGATTTAAATAGTATCCCCGCTAAATCTTTTTCACTAAGGTCAGATTTAATGGCTAGGTCAGGTCTTCCCACATCTCCTAGAAATAGAGTATCACCTGTAAAAATTGCATGATTTTTACCTTTTTCATCTATAAGTAAGTAGGTTACGGACTCTAAAGTATGCCCAGGTGTATGTAATGCTTTTAAAGTTATATTTCCGATTTTAAATTCTTCGTTATCTGAAGCATTATAACAATCAAAAAGGGTGTTAGCATTAGGGCCATAAACGATAGTGGCCCCTGTTTTTTTCGCCAGATCTACGTGACCAGACACAAAATCTGCATGAATATGTGTTTCAAAAATGAATTTAATAGTCGCATTATCAGCGGTTGCTTTATCTACATATTGCTGTGTTTCTCTTAGAGGGTCTATAATAGCAACTTCTCCGTTAGATTCTATGTAGTATGCTCCTTGTGACAAGCAGCTTGTATAGATTTGTTCGATTTTCATAAAACAAGAAAATTTATAGATATTTACAAAAGTAAGTTTTTTGAAATTGATGATATATTCTTTTGATAAAAAGATTAATGCTTTATATTTGCATCCTTGATTTGGCCTTGTAGCATAACTGAATAGTGCACTTGATTACGGCTCAAGAGGTTGCAGGTTTGAATCCTGCCAAGGTCACAAAGGGGATTAC